>JAZUCK010000001.1:0-106327 GCA_045639065.1 Alphaproteobacteria bacterium
TTCCTCGCTCGGCGCTTTTGCGTCCGTGCGTCAAGGAATCTCATCTTTGCGTTAGCTACTAATTAAATAAAAAGCGGAAGATGCCTAATCTCGCTCGTTCCTCGCTCAAGGCATGACAGTTTTTGTTTGCCGCACTCCGCTATCGCTCCGCCTAGGCGATGACATTTTTATTTTTTTGTCTAAAAGCATATTTACTTAATCTTAAAAATATGGTAGTATCAGACAAGTCAGAAGACAAGTCGAATCTGCCGGTAAATAAAAACGTTTATTGATAACAAAACCCCCGATTTGAAGAAAAGTCGGGGGTTTTATAAGTGATATAAAAAATCTCGATTAAATATTCATTTGCATAATTGAGTTATAGGCTTTGATAGCGGTGTCGCGGATGGCAACTACGGTTTCTAAGGCTTGTTCGGCGTTAGAAATTGCCAAAACAACATCTTGAATATCAGCCTTTCCGGAAATTCCGTTGATAGTGGTTATTTCGGCTTGTTTCTGAGTATTTACAGCTTCACTTACAACATTTTTTAATACCGAACCGAATGTTTGTGTTGGTTCAATAGTTTCGGTTTTTGGTGTTGCCGGAGTGTTGTTGATGCGATTTAATGCTGTTTGATACGCATTTAAGGCATTTGAAATATTGCTAACCACTTTTTTATTCCCCTATAAAAAGCTATTTTAATATATCTAAAACACTCGAGTTCATTTCACGAGCGGTTTTTAACATATTCAAGTTGGCATCATAAACTCGCTGAGCTTCCTTCATATCCATCATTTCAACCAAAGTATTTACGTTTGGCAAAGATACATAACCTTGAGCATCGGCGGCCGGATGATTAGGATCATATTTTTTTTCAAAAGGCGACATATCTTTTACAATCTTGTCAACGCGGACTTTTTGAGCTCCGGTTGCTTGGTCAACATAGTTTTGAAAGCTGACAACCTGACGACGATATGGCTCGCCTCCCGGTTCGGCAGATACAGAATCGACATTGGCCATATTTTGAGAGATAACCTTCAAGCGTTCGGCTTGGGCTTTCATACCAGAAGCTGCAATATCTGCACTTAATGTTAAATCTCCGGCCATATTGTCCTACCTTATCCGTTTATTTTAGTGTTGGCGGTTGAGAGCATTTTTTTGTACGAATTGTAAATCGTAATCATCCTTTTGTATTCGGACGAAGCTTTGGACGCCTCGTTCATTTGGTCTTCCAAAATTACGCCGTTACCGTCAATGGTAAGAGAATCGCTCGGCTTTGGAGTATATACAACAGCCATGTTCTTTATTTGATTCTTTTTAGCTACTGAGTTTAACTCGCCCAAATGTTTTGGGTTAGTTTTGTTTAGCTCTAACAAAGGTTTGTTTTCTGTTAGGGCTTCTAAGAATGACGGTTTGGTAACGTCTTTGGCAAGATAGTTCGGGGTGGAAGCATTGGCAATATTACCGGCAATTACCTTTTCTTTTAAAGAAAGGTAGTCCATATTTTGTTTCGCCATATTAAAAACTGTCAGATTTCTTAAATCCATGTTTTTATTCCCCGTTTTTTTCATTTCAAGTATCTCCATACTCGAAAGAATATGCAAGTTTTATGCCAATAAAACTCTTGTCATCCGCTAAATTTGATAATATTATTAAAATAGTTTCAATTTTTTGCGGAGCACTTATTCGCTATGAATAATAGCATATCTGACAATGAAAACAACGGCGATACAAATTTTTCCACAGCTAAAGAAAAAGATTATGCTGTTGCTTTGGGATATGATCAAAACAAAGACAATGCGCCTGTGGTTTTGGCTAAAGGCGCCGGAGAAATTGCGCAAAAAATTATCAAAATAGCTGAAGAAAACGGAATTGAAATAAGACAAGATGCCGATTTGTTACAGATATTAAAGGCTGTTGACATAAACGAGGAAATTCCGGTCGAAGCTTTTGCCGCTGTGGCCGAAATTATATCATATATTTATCAAAAGAATGCTCAAAGCTAGTATAAGCGTTCTAAAATACAAACGAAAAAGCCGTCGGTAGAAGTCGTAAGAGGCGACATTCTTAAATACTTTTCACTTGCACAAGGATAGGGCGCTTCTATTTTTTTTGCCCATAGTTCTTTTAAGTTTATCGGGGTAAAGTTTTCGTTTTGGTTTAAGAATTTTTCGATAATATCTTCATTTTCATCTTTTAAGACGGAGCAGGTTATATATATAATTCGTCCTTTTTTAGCTGTTTTTTGAGCGGCAATATTAAGCAAATCAGATTGAATTTGCGTCAATCCGTGGAGCTTTTCTTTGGTTAGGCGAAATTTGGCATCAGGCGAACGTCGCCATGTGCCGGTTCCGGAACACGGGGCATCTAAAACAAAAAGGTCATAATCTTTATCCGAATCGGCGATAATATCGGTAAGCGAGATGTTTTTAACCTTTAGCCTTTGCATGCGTGGTTTAATATTTTCCAAACGTTTCGGGTCAATATCATAAGCTAAAATTTCGCCTTGATTGTTGAGTTCATTACTTATCGCCAAAGATTTGCCACCGGCGCCGCAACAATAATCAATGATTTTGTGATTAGGGTTTGCGTCAACCAAAAGAGCTGCAATTTGGCTTGCTTCGTCTTGGATTTCGAACAAACCGTCTTGCCATGCCATGCAATTATTTAAGACTAAGCGGTTGGATATTTTTAAGCAGTGCGGAGAATATGCTCCGAGTGTGGTTTCGATTCCCTCTGCTTCAAGCTTTTGTTGCAATTCTGCTCGAGAAATTCCATGCGCTCTGATGTCGGTGGTCGCTGTTTGATTTAAGGCTTTGCAAAAGTCGATGTTTTTGATTTTTTCAAAAAGCCATTTTGGACACTCGGCTTCGACATAGTCGGGGTATGGTTCTTCGTTTTCTTTGCTCAACCAATTTTTTTCGTCATCGGTCAGAGATGATATACCGTATTTTGAGCCGTCAAAAATTTCGGTGAGTTTATCTTTGTTGGCATAAAGCAAAATACGTCGTGAGTCGCTTGATTTGGCGTCAAATTCAAGTTTTTGACGATTTCTGATAATATGCCAAACCATGTCGGTAATAAAGTGACGGTCTTTGGAGCCGATATATTTTTTGGGGCGCAAATAATCGTTTATGATTTTGTCTGCCGGAGTTTTGTCTTGAAACACTTCGGTCAAAATTTCTAAAACAGCCTGATAGCGTGCGCCGGTTTGCATATTATTTTCTCCTAAATTTGTTTGACCAATTCTAATAAAAAAACCTCTTAAAAGCAAGCAGCTTTTAAGAGGTTCGGTTTTTAATGTAATACAAAATACGGGTTTTTTATCAGTTCCCCATAAATTGTTGAAACTACCTTACCTGAGTTCGGATCTGTAGGGCGTGATATATTTTTTTCGCCCTGAAGGTAAAAATACAATCCGTTTAAGATAGGTGAGATAATGTACATCAATATTCCCAAGCCGTTGTCGGTTTGTAAAATTTGTACAAAACCTACCTCAATTTGAGAACCTTTTGGTAGTACACGTTTGTCGATATTTCCTTCTTCATCGACAATTTCAAATTCGCTCATCAGTTCATTTACTAATGAATTGTGAAATCTGTTTTTATCAAAATCGCCTGTAAACAAAGGGTTTTGAAAAAAAACTCGTTGATTTGATAAACTGATAGTTTGTTTCATAAGACATAATAGTTTAAGACATAATAGTTAAAGTTAGACTTAAGTTTAGGAAGGCTAGAATTAGTTGTTTCAATCGCATTTGTCAATATTTTTTTATATTATTAAATATCTTTAGTATTTGTTTAGAATTGCGTGGTAGTTTTAATATAAGTAACTTTATGTTTTTTATATGAGGAATGGATATGCTGGTTTATTTGGCTGATTGGTTGAATTGGGATGGTTTAATCAGAACTTCTTATTTTCGTGGATTCTTGGCATTTTTGATGGCTTTGATTATTTCGCTTGTTTGTGGCGGAAAACTTATTGAACTTTTACGTAAACATCAGAAAAAAGGTCAGCCGATAAGGGAAGATGGTCCTCAATCTCATTTGTTGACCAAAAAAGGAACTCCGACGATGGGCGGATTCTTAATCTTGGGGGCATCGGTGCTGTCTATGCTGATGTTTTGCAATTTAAGTAATGCTTTTGTTTGGGTTGGAATCGCTGTTCTTATTATATATGGTGCAGTTGGTTTTGCCGATGATTATGTTAAAGTGACCAAACAAACATCTAATGCTATGACAGCTAAAATGAAATTGTTGTTACAGTTTACTACTGCATTAGTAGCAATTTTGATTATCAGTCATTACACCTCGCCGGAAAACAGATATTATTTGGATTTTCCTTATATATCGTGGAAGCTTAATTTGAGTTGGCTTTATATTCCGTTTGCAATGATTGTGATTGCCGGTGCTTCGAATGGTGTCAATTTGAGCGATGGTTTGGATGGATTGGCCGGAGGATTATTAAGCATTGTCTTTGTTTTGTTTATGATAGGGGCTTATGTCGCCGGTGGAGTTTTGGCTCTTGATGCTACGGTGCCTCATATTGAGGGTGCTCAAGAAGTTGGTGTTATGTGTGCGGCAGTAGTGGGAGCTTGTTTGGGATTTTTGAGATTTAATTTGAAACCGGCTAAGGTATTTATGGGCGACACAGGTTCTTTAGCCTTGGGAGCTTTTTTAGGTGTTGTTGCCGTGATATTAAAACAAGAAATATTGTTGGCTATTGCCGGTGGTGTTTTTGTTATGGAATCAATTTCTGTGATGATACAAGTGGGGTATTTTAAGCTAACTAAAAAAAGATTTTTTAAGATGGCTCCAATTCACCACCATTTTGAACAAATAGGTTGGGTCGAAAACAAGGTTGTTCACCGATTTTGGTTGGTGGCTATGATTTTGGCTGCAATTGCTTTGTTGGCTTATTAGGATAATTTTTAAGGAGTTGGATAAGGTGGTATTTTCATTTTCACGATCTAGTTCTAATATGTTAGCTAACTGGTGGTGGACAGTTGATAAAATATTGCTTATTGCAATAAGTTTTTTGCTTTTGTGCGGTGTGGTTTTGAGTATGTCTGCGTCGCCGGCTGTGGCTAAGCTGAAAAATTTGGCTTCATATCACTTTGTATATAAGCAGGCATTTTTTATGTGTGTTGCTATAGGTACAATCTTATTCTTTTCAATGATGGGATTAAAATGGACCAGAAGATTGGCAATTTTGGGATATGTGGGCGCTATATTTTTATTGGTGCTGACAATGTTTTTCGGTGTTGAAATTAAAGGTGCAAAACGTTGGTTGGATTTTGGCACAAGAATACAGCCCTCGGAATTTGTGAAGCCGGTGTTCATTATTTTGACTGCTTGGATGTTTGAAATACAGCGCAAATATAAAAATTTTCCGGGTTTTTGGGCAAGTATCGGTTTATTAGGAATTACTTGTTTGTTATTATTAAAACAACCTGATTATGGTATGACAATTGTGGTGGTTACGGTATGGTTGGCGCAAGTGTTTTTATCGGGTATCCCGATGAAAACGATTGTTATTTTGGGGGTGTTAGCGCTATTGTTGTTTATTGGTGCTTATTTTGCATTGCCTCATGTTCAGGTCAGAATTGATGGCTTAATCAGCGGTATTTTTGGCGGCAGCCCGCAAGAACAAGTTAAAAGATCATTAGATGCTTTTGAAAATGGCGGTTTTTTTGGTGTAGGTGTTGGCGAAGGTGTAGTTAAATGGCATATTCCCGATGCACATACTGATTTTATTTTTCCGGTCGCCGGCGAAGAGTTTGGAATGTTTGTTTGTTTGATGATTGTAATTGCTTATGCCGTTGTTGTTATTCGTTCAATGAAATTGGCTTATCGTGAAAATAATATGTTTTTGGTTTTGTCAATTTGCGGTTTGGCAATAAGTTTTGGTTTGCAAGCCTTAGTTAATATGGCCTCTACCATACAGTTGGGTCCGACAAAAGGAATGGCCTTGCCGTTAATTTCTTATGGCGGTTCTTCACTTTTGGGAGCTTCGATAGGAGTTGGTATGTTATTGGCTTTGACAAGAAAGAATGTTCATGCGGAGAATATAGATGATGAAGGATAATAATGAAAAAATGGTTGTTTTGACTGCAGGTGGAACCGGCGGACATATTTATCCGGCTGATGCATTGGCATGTGAATTGTTAAAACGCAACTATAAAGTTGTTTTGTTTACTGATGAGAGAGGGCTTAATAATTATAAAGGAAAGCTCGGTGAGATTGAAAATAGAGCTATTTTGTCGGGAAGTGTGGTCGGAAAGTCGGTTGTTACTAAAGTGAAAAGTTTGATTAAAGTATCATTTGGGGTTACTCAAGCTTTTGTTGAATTATTTAAAAAACATCCGGTCTGTGTGGTGGGTTTTGGAGGTTATGCCTCTTTTCCGACTGCTATAGCATCAATTTTGCATGGTGTTCCTCTAGTAATTCATGAACAAAACTCTGTTATGAGTCGAACAAACAGAATTTTAGCTAGATTTTCGTCGTTGGTGGCACAAAGTTTTCGTAATGTAAAGAATACACCATCAAGTGCAAAATCGGTTTTATGCGGAATGCCCGTTCGTGAAAGTATTGTCGCATTACATAACAAAAAATATAAACCGACAGATGAACAGGGAAATATAAATTTGGTAGTAATAGGAGGTTCTCAGGGGGCTAGCGTTTTTGCAGAAACAATACCTGAAGCTATCCGTTTATTAAGTGATGCTGAGCAAAAGAAATTAGTGATTTACCAACAATGTCGCAAGGGTGAAGAGGATATGGTAGCCGAAAAATATAAGGGGTTGTCTGTAAAAGTTATTGTAAAATCATTTTTTGACAATATGCCGGAATTATATGAGAAAGCTTCAATTATTGTTTCACGCTCCGGAGCGTCATCAGTGTATGAAATTGCAGTGGCCGGTATCCCGTCAGTTTTGATTCCGTTACCAACATCAGCGGATAATCATCAATATTTTAACGCAAAAGAATTTACCGAAAGCGGTGGAGGAATAGTGATTGAGCAGAAAGATTTTTCTGCAAAATTATTAAGTGAGCATTTGTCAAAATTTATTGCCAGTCCGGATGTTTTGATAAGAATGTCTGATAAAATAAAAAAACAAGCCATTGTTGATGCGGCAAAAAGATTGGCTGATGAAGTTGAAAAATTTGTAAAATAACAGGAGGACAAAATGGCTTTTTTCAAAAAAAAGACTAAGGAAAATCAATTATTGAAAATATTGCCGGAAGTAAGAGGAGAATATTTATCGAATGAGCCATTAAATAAATATACATGGTTTGGTGTCGGTGGTCCGGCCGAAGTTATGTATTGTCCTAAAGACAGTAAAGATTTATGTCATTTTATGAAAAATAAGCCATACAATTTACCGGTATTTGTGATTGGCGGTGGTTCTAATTTGTTGGTTAGAGATGGCGGAATTCCAGGTGTTGTAATCCGCTTGAAAAATAAATTTTTCAGAACATGGAAATTAGTTGATGATAAGCTTATTTGCGGTGCCGGAATGAAAAACGGCGAATTGAAAAAAATTATGATTGAAAATAATGTCGGCGGGTTAGAATTTTTGGTTTCTATACCGGGGGGACTCGGTGGTGCAGTAAGAACAAATGCCGGTTGTTTTGGTAAGGAATTAAAAGATGTGTTAGTATCTGCAACGGTTGTAAATGCAGAGGGAGAAGAGTTAGAAGTCGGTGCTGATGACTTTAATTTGAGCTATCGTCAAAGCTTTTTTCCTGAAGAGTGGATTGTTACATCAATGACATTAAAAGTTGTTCCTCAAGATGCTGAGGTTACTAAAAGTATAATTGAAGAACATAAAAATTATCGAATGAAAAGTCAGCCTCATAACGCTAAAACAGCCGGTTCTACATTTAAGAATCCGGAAGGATTAAAGGCTTGGGAACTTATCAAAAAAACAAAAAGTAATGAATATAAGGTAAACGGTGCAGAGGTTTCGGATAAGCATTGTAACTTTTTGATTAACACCGGAAGCGCTACAGCTCAGGATATTGAAGATCTTGGTAATATGATTGTTGAAAATGTGAAAAAAGAAACATCAATTGTTTTAGAATGGGAAGTCAAAAGAGTAGGTATCAAAAAGTAAAATGAGCGAAAAGACAAACAACGAAAAAGATAAAAACAGAACTATCAGACCTGTAAACGATTGTTTACAACGGTCAAAGGCTGTTTTTTTTGTTTTGTTTATTACTTTTTTTTCTGCTTTTATCGTCGTTGTCTTAAAAAATGATTTGGTAAATAAAAAAATTAACGAAACCAAAGATATTGTTTTGGATTATATCGGAAAAGAGAGTTTCTTGCTTGATGATATTGTGGTTACGGGAAGAAACAGAACTTCTGCAAATGATATATTAAAAACGGTTAATATTGGACACGGGGATAATTTATTAAAAGCAAATGTTGTTGAAATTAAGCAAAATTTAGAAAATTTGCCATGGATTAGAGATGTTGAAGTTTCAAGAAGTTTTTTTCCTAATGTTTTGAAAATAGAAATAAAAGAAAAAGAAGTTTTGGCACTTTGGCAGTTAAATGAAAAATTTTATCCTTTGGATATGGATGGATATGTAATTGAAGCAGATTATATCCCAAATGATGATGTTTTGTTAGTCGTTGGCCCAAAAGCCGCTGAAAAGTTTATTGATTTTTTGAAAGTTATAAGAAATATTGATGCTAAATTCGCAAAAAGAGTAAAAGTTGCTAATTATATATCAAAAAGACGATGGAATATCATTTTAGATGATATAAAAAACGGGGTTACAATTAAGTTGCCGGAAGATAACTATGAAGAAGCATGGAAAAAATTGATAAAATTAGAAAAAACAAAAGGAATTCTTAAACGTAAATTAACCATCATTGATTTAAGATCAGAAGGTAAAGTAGTGGTTAAACTTAGAAAGACTAAGTTAAACAAAAACAAAAAAGAAAAAGATTTATAGGAGCATATTTTGCAACACGCTTTTGGAAAAACAACTACAATAGCAGCCTTAGATATCGGATCTTCTAAGGTTAGTTGCATTATTGCCAAGGTTAATAAAGATAAAAAAATTACAGTCATCGGTTATGGATACAACGCCTCAAGAGGTGTTAAAAAAGGCGTTATTACCGATATTGGGGAAGCTACAATTGCCGTAGGTAATGCCGTTCAAGATGCAGAGCAAATGGCTAATGAGCATGTTGATAAGGTTATTATCAGTATCGGCGGCGATAAAGTTAAGAGTATGTCTAAAAGCGCTTCGATACAACTTAATAAGAATCGTCCGATAACTGATGCTGATTTGGAAAAAGTTTATCAAAAAGGAACAGCAAAAGTTAATATCGGTGAATATAATTTGTTACACTGTATTCATAATGGTTATCACTTGGATAATGGTGAATTATTAAAGGATCCACATAATTTATTTGCGGAAGAATTGTCAATAGATATTTTACTTGGTATTGTTCCCGAACAAGTATTTAGAAATTTGAATACAGTTGTAGAAAATGCCCATTTAGATATTTCAGCTAAGGTTTTTGATGCCTATGCTTCAGGATTGGCTTGTCTTGTAAAAGATGAAATGGATATGGGGGCAACAATTGTTGATATGGGTGGCGGTACAACCTCTATTGCTTCTTTTAGAGATGGACACCCGATTTATTTTGCTTCGATTCCTGTTGGCGGAAGTAATGTTACTAATGATATTGCTTGCGGTTTAGCAACATCTTTTTCTCATGCGGAAAGATTAAAAACACTACACGGATGTGCTTTTTTAACACAGCAGGATACTATTGATACGGTTAATGTTTATCCTGTAGGCGAAGAGGACGATAGTTGTATTAAACAGGTTCCTCGTTCCGAACTTATTGATATTATTACTCCGCGCATTGAAGAAACTTTTGAAATTGTGTCAAGAAAGCTTAATGATGCCGGATTTGCCAATGATACTTCACACAGAGTTGTTTTGACCGGTGGTGCATCTCAACTTCCTGGTGTTGTAGATGTAGCAGCTATGGTTTTGGATAAACAGGTGCGTTTAGGTAAGCCAAAAAATATATTTAATTTGCCTGATAATCTTAATTCAGCAGGCTTTGCAACTTGTGTCGGTATGTTGTCATTTTATGTCAATTTTAGCGAGCGTAAGCCTAAAAAAATTATAACAAAATCAATGAACTCCGGTAACGGACTTATGGATAATGTAGCCATGTGGCTTAAGGCTATGTGGGGCTAAATTTTTTCTTCATTTATTTTATTTATGGTAACTAAAACTTAAGGTATTTGTTTTATACTTCTTGTAAATGGTAAAAATTTTAGAATTATCAAGGAGTAAGAAATACTATGAGTATTAAATTGGCCGTTCCTGAAAAAAGTATGCTTCAACTAAAACCAAGAATTTCGGTAATTGGTGTTGGAGGTGGCGGAGGTAATGCCGTAAACAATATGATAACCCAAAAGCTTGAGGGGGTTGATTTTATTGTGGCTAATACCGATGCTCAGGCTTTGGAGAACTCTAAAACACAAAGACGTATTCAGCTTGGTTTGGAAACAACCAAGGGTTTGGGTGCAGGCGCAAGACCGGAAATCGGTAAATTGGCTGCAGAAGAAGCTATTGAAGAAATCGAGCGTGAATTAGAAGGCGCTAATATGGTATTTATTACTGCCGGTATGGGTGGCGGTACAGGCTCCGGTGCAGCTCCGGTTGTGGCAAAAATTGCTAAAGAAAAGGGTATATTAACAGTCGGTGTGGTTACAAAACCTTTCCAATTTGAAGGTAAAAAACGTTCGGAAACAGCTGAGGCGGCTCTTAATAATTTTACTAAAGAAGTTGATAGTATTATCGTTATTCCAAACCAAAACTTATTTAGAATCGCCGATAAAAATACAAAATTATCAGATGCTTTTATAATGGCTGATAATGTTTTGTATGATGGTGTTCGTTCTATTACCGATTTGATGATTATGCCGGGACTTATCAACCTTGATTTTGCCGATGTTAAGGCAATTATGGAAGATAAAGGAAAAGCAATCATGGGTACAGGCGAAGCTGAAGGAGAGGATAGAGCTGTCAGAGCGGCTGAACAAGCCTTATCTAATCCGTTGCTCGATGATTGTTCAATGAAAGGAGCCAAGGGTGTTTTAATCAATATTACGGCAAGCCAAGATATTACTTTGATGGAAGTTGATGATGCTGTAAACAGAATTAAAGAAGAGGTTGATGAAGATGCTAACATTATCTTTGGTTCAAGTTTTGATGCTTCATTAGACGGTAAAATCAGAGTTTCAATCGTTGCTACAGGTATTGATGATAAAGCAAGATCTCGTGTGGCTGAACCTGCTAAACGTGTTGAGCCTGTGGTTGTTGAGCAAAAAGTTGAAGAAGAAACTGTTATTGAAGAAAGACAACAAGAAAGCTCATTGGAAAGCGTATTGAATCATATATCAGAAGATATCAGCGATGATGTTGATGATAGAATAGAAGATGCTGTTGATAATGAGCCTGTTATCCTAAATGAGCCTGTTGAGACATCACAATTTAAGGAAAATATGTTTGATGATTTTGATAATGTAGAAAAATCTGATGTTATTGCCGATTTGCCTAATTCGACATCTTTGTTTAAGGCTCTTATAAATAAGACAGCAGAAGAAGTTGTTGAAGAGAAAGAGCTTGTTTCTAACCAACAAATTGCCGATGCAATTAACAGTGTTGATAGTCCGTTTGTTCCTAAAACAGCTTTGGTTATGCCAAACAAAGAACCGGAGTTGTTTCCTAATCACAATCCAACACCGGTAATTGCTAAACGAGAGGAAGAAGTGGAAGAATTTATCCCTTCAAATAGTGAGCCAACTCGTCTTAGATTTACAGATTGGTTTACTAATCGTTCTATTGCTAAACGTAATAAACAAAAGCAAGATACAAGAGTTCAAGAACCGGTAACACCGACATTCTCTGATGATGTTGATGATAAGGTGAATTTGGAAATACCGTCATTCTTGAGAAGAAAATAGTGTTGTAAAAGTTTTTATTCACGGGAAAAACCGAAGGAGATGAATTTTATAATCCTTCGGTTTTTTTAATTAAAATAAATCAAATTGCAAATTAGAGTCGAGAGTTGCTATGGCTTCTTTGGCGATATTGATACTGATTGCACGTTTTTTTGCTAAGGATATATTATCAATTTCTTCAACTAATTTTCTGACATATGAAAACGAGCGATGAATATTTTTTAGCAGAAAATTTAACAATTCTTGAGATGGAGTAAGTTGTCTATCCATAAACAGTTTTACTAACAGAGCCATCAGTAGTTCATCGTCGGGAGCTTTTATTTCCAACGATGGTACTATGTTCATACGTGAACGCAAATCAGGTAAGGAGAAATTTATTCTGGCCGGAGCAACATCGGAGGTAAATAGGATATTTCCGCCTAAATCGCGATAGGTGTTATATAGGTGAAATAAAGCTTCTTGATTTTTGAGTTCATGCAAATCTTCAATAACAATTTGCGGGTTTGTTTCAAACAATGAATGAGCTGTGTCTTTATTGATTTGAGAGGCTTTGATGAAAGGTATGCGATAAGGATGAGCTGTTTGTAATGCCACCATTTGTGCAAAAACATTTGCCAGGTGTGTTTTACCGCATCCTGACGGGCCGTAAATACAGATTGCAAAATAAGGCCAGTTTGGCCATAAATCAACGGTTGCAACTGCTTCTTGGTTGCATTTGGCAACCATGAAATCTTCTCGACCGAGACTTGGTCGGTGAGGAAAATCTAAAGCCAGCTGAGTCATGTTGATATTTTGATTTATCATGATTACCTTTTGTTGATTAAGCCTTATTTAAGATGTCAAAAACTTTTGCTGTCAAGTCACCTAAGCTGTATGGCTTAGTAATAAACTCGAATTCATGAGTATTGTCAACTTCTTTACGAGCAATATCTTCAGAATATCCAGAAGCCAAGATAACATCTATATTCGGGAGTTTTTCTTTGACGATGTTAGTAAGCTGGGCTCCGCTCATTCCAGGTAGCACCATGTCTGTCAGTAATAGGTTAAAGTCACTGTCTTTTTCTATTATTTCGAGAGCGTTTTCAGCCGAATTTGAATCGACTACATCATATCCTTTTTTCTTTAGTGCTCGAACAGCAAAAGCTCTAACGGAATCTTCATCTTCGACAAACAAAATTCGTGCCGGGCGAGATCCTTTATCAACTGCGGAACTGCTTCTGTCAATAGTGTTAGAGATATTTAAGCCCATAATTATCTTTTGATTGATATTATTCGGAGTTGAGAATGTTTCTTCAACCTTTAGGATTGTATGTCCTGATTTGTCAGTTATAACCGGTGACGCAATGTTGGTATTTTCTTCTTCGGGACCGGTTTCAAAGCGAGGTAAATAAATTGAAAAAATTGTTCCTTTGCCAACCTCGGAGGAAACTTTGATAAATCCTTCGGTTTGGCGTACAATACCATATACCATGGCTAAACCTAATCCGGTACCTGATCCTACAATGTTTTCTTTGGTTGAGAAGAACGGATCAAATATTCTTTCTATAATTTCTTTAGGTATTCCGCAACCGGTATCTTCGACATCGATAACAACAAAATCTCCAGGCATAACGACATCATCACCAAAGGTATATTTTTCAACTAATTTATATGTTGAAGTTGAAATAGTAAGGTTACCTGTTCCTGACATAGCATCTTTAGCATTAACAGCTAAGTTTATGATTACTTGAGAAAATTGTGTCGGGTCGACTTTTATATAGCCTAAATCGCTACCATGTTTTATTGATAGCTTAATTTTTTCACCCAAGATTCTTTTTAACATTTGACTGAGGTCTGCAAAGGCATCAGGAACATCAATAAGTTTCGGTAGTAAAGGTTGTTTACGTGAAAAGGCCAATAACTGACGAACTAAAGAAGTTGCTCTGTTTGCATTTTGCTTAATTTGAATAAGGTCAGCGAATGAAGGATCGCCAACACCATGCCTTTGAAGCAATAAATCAGTAAAGCCTATCATTGCGGTCAAAAGATTGTTAAAGTCATGGGCTACACCACCTGCAAGTTGTCCGACTGCTTGCATTTTTTGTGCCTGAGTAAATTGAGCTTCTAAACTTTTTTGTTTTGTAACATCAATTGCATATATAATGTACTTATGCTCGTTTGTTTTATCATTTTGATGTAGGTGGTGCAGTTCATTTATATACAAATTTAGAGTCGTATCGTTGGTTTTAAGCTCGGTTGTAATTGATTTGTGTGTGTTGGTAGCTTTATCCAAGGCATTTTGTAATATAGAGGTTTCTTCTGCGGATAGTTTTCCGTATAAGTCAATTGAACCTGAATTAAGGTTAAACAGTTCGGAAGCTTTAGGGTTGGCCTTTTTTATAATGCCTGAACGGTTGATAAATAATATACCAATGGGCGAATTATTAAAGAACCAGTTTATATCATCTAAGGATTTATTAACTTGCTGTTGTAGTTCTTCAGGGGTTGGAAGCTGATGAATGACTGCACCGCGAAGCATTATTTTTTCTTTTTCTCTATATGAGTTTTGAAAAACAAAAGTTTCGGCGGTTTCACCGGAATGTTTAGTAAACAAGAGCTGTCCGCTCCATAAATCTCTATTTGTAGGAACAGATGAATCCGAAGATAAGAAATTACGTAATGAAGTTCCGATAAGTTGATGTGGTTTTAAGCCCAAAAAATCAGCCATATTATGATTTACATAATTTATGGTATAATCGGTGTCTATAGTGTATAAGCCGATAGGAAGGTAATCTAAGAAATTATGTAAAGATGTACTTTCTTCTTTGAATACATAATCCATATTTTGTTTGGCTGTGATATTATTTATGGTCCAATAAAAATAAGTTTCTTTCTTGATTCGTTTTATAGAAAAAGCTCCATCAAAAATATTTGGTTTTTTTAAGTATATCGGACGAACCGAAATTTCAAAGTATTCTAGGTCATTAAATATTAAATTACTGTTTTGCTTTAGCAAAAGCGATAAGGTCACTTTTTCGGAACTTAAGTTTTTTACTGCAGTTTGTAATCTATAGAAAGCTGCTTTTGTTGAAGAGCCTTGAGTTAAGTATTTTTCTAAAAATTTAAGTACATTTTCGTTTTTGAAAAAGTCTTTTGCAGGTGCATTTTCAATTATGGTTTCAAAATTTGAGTTTTCGATACGACGCATTTTAAAATCATTTTTGATTATTTCGTTGGCAAATCCGCCGTAGCTGATGGCTGTTTCTCCCGCATATAAAGTTTTTATAGCTGTAGTCAAGCAGTAAATTGTTGTAAGCGATGTTATAATTGTTGAATAGAGAATATGGGCTCTGTCTAAGAAAAACCATAGCAAGCAAAGCGTTAATATTATTAAAGAAAAGGCTAATTTGAGTAATGCTTTTTCTAAAGTTTTATCAGGTCTATTGTTGTTTGAGTTGCATAACATATCTAATAACCTCGGCTACAGCGTGGAAATGTTCAACAGGTATTTCTTGATCAAGCTCGGTTGATGCAAACAAGGCACGGGCAAGCGGCGGATTTTCTACGATAGGAATATCGTTGTCTTCAGCCACGGCTTTGATGCGTAAGGCAACAGTATCCACACCTTTTGCCGTTACTTTTGGTGCCGGCATTGTTTCCATCTTATATTCTAATGCTACAGCATAATGGGTCGGGTTGACAATAACAACATCTGACTTGGGGACATTTTCCATCATGCGTTGACGAGCTCTATCCATACGTATTTGTTTTATCTTTGATTTTACTAAAGGATCACCTTCCATTTGCTTATATTCTTCTTTGACTTCTTGTTTGGTCATACGAAGTTTTAGCAAGTGAGAATATTTTTGCCAAAAATAGTCGCCTGCCGCAATAACTAATACAGCCATGGTAACGGTAAATAACAGCAAAATAACTATGTCGTGGATAAAGACTAAGATTGCAAAGGTATCCATTGTAGGTAATAGTTCGCTTTTGGTAATATATGGGCGTAGTACAACGTATGCTAAAATACTTACTACTGTTATTTTTATTATTCCTTTTATGCTTTCTACGATTTTTTGCTTGTTTATAAATTTGGGAATAGCTGCAAATATATTTAATTTATTCCAATTCGGTTCGAGTTTTTTGGGAGCATAGATAAATCCTGTTTGGCTTAGGGAAGCAAATATACCTAATATTATAAATATTAGGAAGGGAATTCCCATTACTTTGAAAAATCCGAAGAAGGCTTGTTTTAATAATATAATAAAACCGGCAACATCAACATTGGTTGAGGCTGAGCGAGCTATAAAAGATGAACCTATAGTTTTAAGCCATACAAACATTATGGGAATAAATAGCCACACAACAAAAAGAGTGCCGACAAGCATAATAAAACTTTTGGCATCTTGCGATATGGCAACGTCGCCTTCTTCTTTGGCTTTGGATATTTTTCGTTCGGAAGGTTCTTCGGTTTTGGACGCTTCGTCTTCTTCTTCGGGGGCTACCATGTCAAAGCATCCTTATTTAATGAGTGAACAGATAAAGCCCTTCGTCAAAGTATCCTAAAAATACGGATACAATAATCGGGGCGGTTACAAACAATAATCCAATTCCCAAATATATTTGTAAGGGTAAGGATAAAAAGAAAATATTTAATTGGGGCATCAAGCGCGATACCAGACCGATTGATGTGTAAAATATTATGGTAAAAGCTATAAACGGTGAGCCTAGCTTAAATCCAAAAGTAAATGATTTGGTCATTGTATCGGTCATATGTGAGGCAAAATCGTTCCATGGGATAGGTTGTCCCGGAACAAATAAATAATAGCTGTCTATAATTGCTTCAAGCATTATGTGATGTATATCCATTATAAATACAAGTGTTATGGCGATAATGCTTAAGAATGATTCGATGAGCATTGTTTGATTTTGGAATGTCGGATCAAAAATTTGAGCATTGGCAAAGCCGATAGCTTGTGAAGCAATAGAACCGGCTAAGTTTAGAGCGAAGAACAAAAATTGCATTATCATACCTAAAAATATGCCAATGCTTATTTCATTTAATATATACTGCACCATAATACTGAAATTTTTCGGTTCTTCGGGAAGCATTGGTGTTATTAAAGGCATTGACACCAATGATACAGCCAAAGCAAAAATCAGACGTATTTGTACATTGACATAAGATGCCGAGAATCCGGGTGTCAGCATAAAAATAGTACCCATGCGTAGAAATATCATAAGGTAGGCATATACTGATATGTTAAATAATTCCGTCATCTAAATTTTATCCACCGGCAATTTTTGAAAAAAGTGAATCTGATAGGGTTTGCATTTGATTATACATAAACGGAAACAAAACCACTAAAGCTAAAAATACACAAAGAATTTTAGGTACAAATGCCAATGTCATTTCTTGAATTTGAGTCAATGCTTGGAATATACCGATAATAAGACCGACGGCCAAGGCAATACATACAATCGGGGATACTATTTTTAACAAAGTAAAAATAGCATCTCGTGTTAATTCAAAAATTTCAGCTTCAGTCATTTTTCTTTACTCTAGCGGGGTTTGACGTTCAAAATATTTATAATTTTCGATGCCTGTGAAAAATACACCATCGAATCCTTCGCCTAAAATATCTTTAAAGTGGCGGGACATTATTTGCTTCCACTCAGGATTCCAATATTGAGTGATAATTCCATCTTTGTTATCAAAGGATTTACGTATAAGCCACTTGGGTGAGCCTATTTTCCAGTCTTTATGCCAATAATAATTATCAGGAAAGGCTTCGGATACATTAAATTCGGCAATAAGCAGTCTTTTAGAGCCATTCTTTTTGAAATGAAGTTTTTGTAAATCTTTATTGTCATAACGATATATATTATTAAACAATGGCTTTATAACAATAATGTCATAGTTGGTTTGTAATAAAGTATTTACAAAGTCTTCTTTGCTTTTGAATTTAGATGTGTCATTTATAATCAAGATATTTTGAGCATCGGAAACTTTGAAAACATTTTGAGCTGAATCGTTGATGTTTATATGGTCATCAATATTGTTGAAGGCATTGTTAATATCAACAAAAAAGTATGATGCTTTTTTTTCTAAAGATGAGTTTATGCGAGCCATTTCCATGGTTTCGTTGTCCGGACATTGTTCAATTGTTATAAGACTTAGATTGTGATTTTTTGCAACCTTATTTTCATGGCCTTTTCCGCAATACAGATTATTTACGGCAACTGCATCAACAATATTTAAGTAATCATATTCCGGTGTGTAGCGAGAAGGTTCTTGTTCTTCAAAGTTTTTATGAAAAAGGAACGAATCGTCTTGAGCATTTTCTTGAATTCTGGCGCGGTTATATCCTTCTCTATCGTATTCCCATAGGCTTTTGGTTAGAAGGTCTTGACCTTCGTGGGTAATTACTTGAAAGTCAGCATTTTGTTGTTTGGCATATTGTATAAGCATTAGAAGATTTGCGCGCATTTTGGCACGATAGTTATCAATTTTTTGAGGAACTTTACTTAGTTGCAAAATGCGTTCTTCCTTGGTGTATGGATTATAGTGGGTAAAACCATATAAACCCGCATCAGCCTTAGTTGTAAAGGCTGATGTAAGAATGATGGTTAAAGCCAATATTTTTATAGATCTAAGTAACAACATCAGCTTGTGTTTTTCCTGTTCTTTGAGGTATTTCTGCTACGGTTAATGCTATTTTAGCTAAAGGCGAAACCATATCAAGAGGATTTTGTAAGATATCATCTTTAGAAAATCTTTCTAAGTATACTCTTATGGTTGCTCCTGATGAGCCGGTACCCGAAAGGCGATATACAATTCGAGAACCATCTTCAAAGTATATTACAAGTCCGTTTTTGGTAGATGAGTTGTCAACTGGATCATTATAAACAAATGGCTTTGCTTCTTTTATCTTGAAACCATCAAATTCTTTATCAGTCAGAGAAGGCAATTTGTTTTCTAAATCAGCCATCAATTTGTCGGCAACTGCTGTGTCAACACCTTCAAAGTCAAAGCGAATGTAATAGCTTCGACCATATTTTTTCCAGTGTTCAACAGTTATTTCTTCAACAGTTTTATTGGTGTTGGCTAAAATGTTGAGCCAGAATAATACGGCCCAAATTCCGTCTTTTTCTCTGATATGTGATGAACCGGTACCAAAACTTTCTTCTCCACAGAAGGTAATGCGATTAGAATCCATAAGATTTACAAAGTATTTCCAACCTGTCGGAACTTCATAATATCCGATATTGTGTTCTTTGGCTACTCTGGCAACTGCGGTTGAAGTGGCTGCTGATTTGGCTACACCAAAAATACCTGACTTATAGTATGGTATTTGTTTGTAATTGTCGGTAAGAATTGCCAGACTGTCATTTGGGGTAACAAAAAATCCTTTACCTAAAATCATATTTCTATCGCCATCGCCGTCATTGGCTGCACCAAAGTCAGCGGCTTTGTCAGAGAACATAAAATCAACCAATTCCTTAGCATAAACTAAATTCGGGTCAGGGTGAAGTCCGCCAAAGTCTTGTTTGGGAATAGCATTGACAACAGAACCTTTTTTAGCACCTAAGATATTTTCGAATATTTCGATGGCATAGGGTCCTGTTACGGCGTTCATGGCGTCAAAGCGCATGGTGAATCCGTTAGCAAACATTTGTTTGATAGCGGTAAAGTCAAAAATATTTTGCATCATTTCGACATAGTCTTTTACCGGATCAATAACTTCGATTTGCATACCGCAATATTCGGTAGAGCCGAGTTTTGAAATATCTACGTCATCGCCAAGGCAAATTTTGTATTCGCTAATGCTTGTAGTTTGTTTATAAATTGCATCGGTAACCGAACTTGGAACTTGACCGCCGGTTTCGTTAGAATATTTTAAGCCAAAATCACCGTTTTCACCACCAGGGTTGTGTGATGCCGACAAAATTAAGCCACCGTTCAGTTTATTTTTTCTGATTACTACCGAACCGGCCGGAGTTGAAATAAATCCATTTTGACCGATAAGAAGTTTTTTGACACCATTTGCGGCAGCAATTTTAATAATTTTTTGAATCGCAATATCGTTATAGAAACGACCGTCGCCACCGACAAGAAATGTTTTTTCCGATAAATTGCCGATTACATTAAAAATACTTTGAACAAAGTTTTCAATGTAGTTTTCTTGAAGCACTACTTTAGATTTTTTGCGTAAGCCTGCCGTTCCCATTTTTTGATCAGTGTATGGGGTGGTTTTTATGGTTGTAATCATGATTTCTCCTTAAATGAAACTTACATATAGCAATAAATTATCATTTATAGAGCTAAAAACAAGATTTATAACAAAGTTATCAGCATACTTTAAGGAAAAATGAACTCGGCTAAAGAATTGAGTTCCATTTTTGCTGCTAAGTGAGAAACACTCATGCGACGATGAAGTTTGGGGGAGTTCATATCAAGTATTGTTAAACCGTCCAAAAACAATTCTTTATAGATAACCCTGTCTTTTAGACCAGGGGTAAATCTGAAGCCATAAAGCTTAGCGAGGCTTTCAAGCTTTGCAAAAACAAAGTCCTTGTTTTTTGAACGTAAGGTCGATGTCTTGTTACTGCAAACCACCCAATTCAGATAAGGAAGTTCTTTGGCTGCGAGTTTCTTTTTGGTTTCCCATACAAATTCGGCATAGTGACCGGCTTTTAGAATTTCGCCGTTTTCAGGATTTATATCAGCAATAGCCGACAAATCTACAAGACTGTCACCGATTGGGGTAATAAGAGTATGTAAAAATTTGTGAGCGAGTTCAAACAGATAGTTTCTGCTTCCGGGAGTGTCGATAATGATGGCGTCGAATCGTGTTGAAAGCTCGTCAATAAGATCCTCAATTTCTTTTTTGTTGGTTTCCTTGGCAACGGGTTCGAAGATGTAGTGCACGGGAGAAGGCAGGTTGATTTTGTTCTTAGTACAGAATCTGCGTCTGTTTTCGATATATTTGGATAATGATCCTTGGTGTCCGTCAAGATCAATTACAGCAACCTTAAAGTTTTCATATAGTAATTTTGTTGCTAGGTGCATTGACAAAGTTGATTTTCCGGTTCCGCCTTTTTCGTTGGCTACTACGATAATATGTGCTTTTGATGATAAAATACTCATTATTCCGCCATTGCAAATTGTTTGTTATCTGTAACTTCGATTACTATACATGACTTATTTGTTTTTTTCAAACTATAACATGTTTTATCCGCCTCATTTTTTGCAAAGCCTTTTAATTGAGAACGATAAACAACAGCTCCACCATTAGGTGAGACTTCAACATTTATTTGGCTTTTATTGGCATAAGGGAGGTGAATATCGTTTTGTATCATTAACGCATAGTTGCGTGCTTTTATGTAGTTTGAAAAGGAACCGATTTGAATTCCCCAGTTATTGTTATTGTCAGCAGCATCTGTTTCGGGAATATCCAATTTTGCGTATAGTCGGGTTGATTTTTTGCCGGTAAGCTTTGTTAGGCCGTTTTTCATCAAATCGGCAACTTTATAGTCTCGTTTTTTACCTGTTTGATGTCCCATAGTAACGGCAATTACTCTTTTATCATCCCATTGAGCTGAAGTTACGATATTGTATCCTGCTCGTCTGGTATAACCGGTTTTCATACCGTCAGCACCTTTGAAATGTTTTAGTAAATGATTGTGATTTTTGAATGTAAGATCTTTGAATTTGAATGTCTTAGCTGAAAACATTTCATAATATTCGGGGTAGTGATGATAAATTGCGCTGGCTAAGATTGCCATATCACGAGCGGTTGTTTTTTGGTCTTTGTGATGTAAGCCGTTGGGATTTTTAAATATTGTGTTTTTCATTCCCAATTCTTTGGCTGTTTTATTCATTGTTTCAACAAAGTTTTTTACATTACCGCCAATTCCTTCAGCCAAAACTATAGCGCAATCATTTGCTGATTTTACAATCAAAGCCATTACGGCATCTTTAACCGATATTTTGTTTCCTTTGAGAAGTCCTAAGTATGAAGGTTCTTGGCTGGCGGCTTTGTATGAGGCTGTTAATTCAGTGTTTAATGTGATGTCGCCGTTTTCTAAGGCATTGAAGGTAAGATATAAAGTCATAAGTTTGGTTAGCGATGCCGGATAGCGCTGTTCGTCAGCATTGTGCGAGTATAAAACGTCACCGTTTATGGCATCGATAACAATTGATGATGTGGTTCTTGCACATTGGGCTTCGGAAATGTTAAACAAACAGGTAAAGCATAAAAGTAAACACAAGAAAAAACCTGCTTTATGTAATAATTTCATAGCATCCTCATCTTAAGTAAATATATATTTCTTAAAGTATAACGTTAAAAAGAAAAAAAAGAGTTAATATCTAAATTAAAAAAAAGATGTAAAAATTGCTTGACTTTGTTTTATATTATAGTTAAAAAGACAGCTGTGATTTGATGGCGAACGTAGCTCAGTTGGTAGAGCCCCGGTTTGTGGTACCGGTTGTCGTCGGTTCGAGCCCGATCGTTCGCCCCATTTAAAAACCCTGACCTTGAGTCAGGGCTTTTTTTTGCGAACAATCGGGCTCTCAGGTTCGAGCCCGTCTTGTTACGTAAGGTTGTAGTTTTTTCTACAACCTAACTTCACTTCGGGCAAGCCAATGTAACATTTGCAACTGACGCCGTTTCCGGCTATTGCAAATTAACAATGTCTGAAAGTTCGTGGCAAAAACAGTTCACTGAAATGTTTTTGCTCACAAACTCGTTCGCCCCATTTAAAAACCCTGACCTTGAGTCAGGGTTTTGTTGTTATCTTTTTAGCATTTTAATTTCAAGTTTTATATCATTTCTTTTTTGTTTGTATTTTTTACGTTTTTTACCGAAACATATTTTAGATAATATGTAGTATTTATAATATTTAAGTTTTAATTTTCGGATACTTGAACTTGATGACGATATTTTCTTTAATATGAAATAGTACGGATTATACATTTTTTCATTTTCACAGGATAAAGCTTCCGTTAAAAAGTTTTGCGAAATGTCTAACCATTTTTTTAATCGTTCGGCAAAATCTGTATAATCGATTTTGTCTGCATTTCTAATTATTGAATTGTCAATTTTTTGAGAAATTACAAATGATGATTGGGGAATATTAAACATTTCAAAAAGAGATTTTACTCTTTCTTGGCGACCATTATCTTTTCCGATATAAATGAATTGTTTGTTAAATATTAAGCAAAAACATATACAATGGAATGAATCGGTAAGGACGAACGATGCATTGTTTAGAGTAGCTAACCATTCTTCAATAGTTAAATTATGGCGAATACTCTGAAAATTGCTAAGTGAGTTTTCGGCTTCTTTATTAAGTTCTTCGTTTACAATATAGTATACATTTTTGGTATTTTTTACTGATGTATCGGCAATTTTATTCCATTCGTCTTTTGTCAGTAAGAAGACAGGATCTAATACATGAGTTGCTTTGGTTCTAAATACATCTCGACAGATATCTACACCACTTTTTTCTCTGACACCTATTCGATTAAATTTTGAAAGTAACATACCAACATTGTCAATTTCATCATTTGAAGCAGAAAATTTGGCTTGTCCGAAAGATGCCGAATAGGCGATACTTTTATTTGTATCATCAACAAAACCTAAGAAATATATGTGTTTATATTTAGAAACAAACTCGTAATTAAAAACTTGATCAGAGCCCACAATAAATGTGCCAAAATCGTCATTTAGTTTTATTAAATCTTTCATCGAGTTGCATTTGTACGTTAAAGGAAGATTTTTTGCTCTAAATTCAGGGAAATTTGATGAAGAATAACTATTTTTACCCCAAGCCGGTGTATAATCAATATTATATGCATCAAATCCCAGCGAATTGATGTACTTGTTTAGTGCGTATGATGTTAATATTGCGCCGTAATTGTTATTTTCAAAATGAAAATTGAGTAAAGCAACTTTTTTATTTTTATCAAATATTTGAGATATTGTATCATCAAAACTAAATTTATCCAAATATTCAAAGAATTTGTCGCGGGCAAAATGCTTTGGTGAAGGATTACGAAGCTGTGGTTGTAAAACCTTATCTTTGGGATATTCTTTTAGAAATAAAGGATTATGTTTTTTTATGTTATCTAACAAAATTGTTCCTTTATTATTTATGGAAATTAAATTTATCCCCTTATTATCATCGATATTTTCCGGACATCCCCAAAAATCACCGACCATGATATCCGAAACTCTGTTTGTACTGGCATAAGGACAAGAATGACAACTTTTTCTTAAGCATATGTCTGATAAAAATGCTTTATAGAATGTATCATTATGCATTACTTCACTATACAAAATATTTTTATCGTCGCTTATTACAAATGTAAAAGTATGCCATCCTAGTTTTTTGTTTCGGAAATTGACCGATACATCATTTTTTATATCTTTTTCAAGATGTTTACTCTCAATAAATTTTTCAAAAACCTTAGGTGATGGAACGCCGTGACAAATTAAATCTATTAAATACAAATTATCGTAAGGTTTTGATAAAAATTTTCTTAAAGCATTTACTTGACAAGGTGTACCGACAAAAGCAACAACATCGCCTTCTTTTAATTTATCGGCCACTTCATTGTAAATATTTTCAGTATCACTTTGAAAATATTTTGACCCACGCATATATTTGTCAAAAAAATCAAAGCTTTTAGTTAAGCGATGAGCTAATTTTCCTTTGTAAAACGATGCTCCGCAAAACCAACCGCCTTGCTCTATAATATGTTTGGCAATTATTGC
This sequence comes from Alphaproteobacteria bacterium, assembly GCA_045639065.1. GTDB lineage: Bacteria > Pseudomonadota > Alphaproteobacteria > RF32 > CAG-239 > CAZU01. Next base: position 24,758 of record JAZUCK010000001.1, read on the forward strand.
GCACATACCGCCGGTTGAACTTTTACTTCTTTCAATCTCATTTTTGCTGTAAACAGCATAAAATTTTCTGTCATCGGTCGGGATATTTTCTTTTTGTATTGGGCAAACTTTATTACATTTTGTACAATTGATACAGGCATTTTCATCTACTACAGGATATAAAAATCCTTCATTATTGGGAATCATTTTGATTGCATTTACCGGACATACATTTTTGCAAGCCCCACAGCCTGTACAATTATCAAAATTAACATCAATCATGGAATATTCCTCTTTTATTTATACTTTGATATTAAAAGTATTTGTTACCTTTTTTACAAGATAGTTGCCGATAAAGGCATGATTTTCGAGTGTTTTTGAGCTTTTTTCAAAATCAAAAGCGAGTATTTCTTTTTTTACTTGATAAAAATAGTCGACAATCTTTTGATCGTCATCTTGTGTAATTGTGGAATTACGAAATTTCTTTTCTAAGTCTTTACGAATTGTTGACATATGATGCATTGCGATTTCGTGTTTCGGAAACAAGAAAAATTTACCAAGACCATTCATTTTTCGGGTCGGATCAACAACGCAGGGAAAATATCCTTTTGATTTTACGCGTTTTGGAACGTTTATTTTGCAAATGAACGGGACATAAAAAGTAAATTGACCGGAAAGCTCGTGCGCATGTTCATTTGCAGGAGAAAATATATAGTTGCTTACAAGTTGATATGTCGGGTCTTTTAAGTATTCAATAATTGAAACAGCCGAGCATTCAATTTTTTTTCTGACGATAAAGTCTTTGGCTCTCTCGATTTCATCTTCAAAATAAAATTCATCGGTATCCATACTTAAATAATGGGTGCAACCGGCTTTTTTTGATATTTTCAATCCTAATTGTCGCTTGTTTCTTTCGTTCTCGGAAGCATGTAAATTTAAATTCGTATTATATAAAACATATTCGTCAATCAGGCCTCTTTCTTTTAAATCGGCTAATTTTATTTCTATGTCGTTGTTCCTTGTTTCGCCACAATTTGAAACTATTTGGTATACAACACTGATATAATGAGCAGATTTTCTTACTGATTTTATTGATGCTTCGAGCAATTCTTCTCCGTCAAACAGGTTATACGAAATTCCGAGTTTTATTTTTTTGCTGTTATTTTGCTCGTAGGAGAATATTTTTTTGTTGAACAAATAAAATTCGCGAATGTTGCCATTTTTTATTTTGTAGAAGAATTTACCCATATGATTTATGAATCCTTTATTGTGTCATTATAGAATCTATAAAAACAAACGTTTATTTTATATAGCAAATCTTATAATTCAACAAAAAGTATAATGCAAGATAAATTAGATAATTCAATGATTGTGGGTTATTTTTTTTATGCTTAGTTTGTATGATATACGAACGTTTATAAAAACAATATTTTTGTATGGAATATTGCTTTGGGATTGTAAAATGAGAAAGTTTAGTGGTTGTTATCAATAAAAAAGCCATCTGATTAAAGATGGCTTTAAGGTTAGTGTTTTAAGGAGAAACCGATATCACGCAATTTTTCAATTAATTCTATATCGGCCTGTGCAAATTCATAGTTATCGATTTCATCTAGTGTAATCCATGCTGTTTGGGCGTGTTCATTATCGACAATAGTATCGTTTTCATTGACCATATTTGCCCAGTATAAGTTGATTTCGACTTGTGCAAAATCATAGTTGTGGGTTACTTGCATAATGAAATCACCAATAACGGTATCTATTTGCAATTCTTCTTGAAGTTCGCGGCGAAGGGCTTCTTGGAGCGTTTCGCCTTCTTCGGGTTTTCCTCCGGGGAATTCCCATACCAAAGGTGGTAATTTGGAGGCAGGGCGTTGAGCTATAAAAAGTTTGTTATCTTTTACCAACGCAGCTGCAGCAACAACGATTTTTTTCATAATTATCCTTATATATTTATATTTGTCGTTGAGTTTATAACACAAAACTATTGATTAGTCAAACATTTGAGTATAAATTAAACCAATAATTATAACTATGTTGGTGTGTCAGATGAAAAATAATTTTAGTTTTTGGCTTGTTTTGTTCGTTTTTGCTGTTTTTCCAGTATGGGCAAAAATCAATGTTGATTATACAGAAAATAGCATTTTGCTTCAGGCTCCGATTGTTAAAAAAGTTGATATGACGGAAACTTCAGTTGAAGAAGATACGCCTGTTGAAGATGTAAAGCCGGTTGAAGAAGTTGTTGAAGAAAATAAGGATACGGAAGATGCCGGCGAAAGTGAATCTGTTGATGAAGAAACTCAAGAAGCTGAGCCGGTAGAAAAGAGCCGTTTGCAAAAAAGAAGGGATGAATTAGCAATTGAACGCGCAAAGGAAACAAGGCGTTTTAAGAAAAAAGCCATTGCAAATACGGAAAGAAGAGAAAAAAAACATGAAGAGATATTAAAGCAGAAACAAGAAAATGAATCTCGCTTTCAAAAAAAGGCCAGAGAAAAAATGGAACACGAGATGAAAGAGGAAAAAGAAAGAGAAAAAAATGAGGTAAAATCGCGTTTTCAGTTAAAAGCCGAAAAAAAAGCTGAGGAACGCGCAAAAAAAAGAGAAGAACGAGAAAAAAGGCTGAAAAGAAACAAAGATAAATAGCTTGCATTTGAAAAAAAATTGATTTATAAAACGAAGCCGATAATGATGATTGCTTCGTCGTCTAATGGTAGGACAGCGGATTCTGACTCCGTCAATCTTGGTTCGAGTCCAGGCGAAGCAGCCAACAAAAAAATCCACCTGAAAAGGTGGATTTTTTTATTGGCTTAAAGGACAAGAACCAAGATTTTGGTTCGGAGCGGATAGTTGGCGAAAACGAGTGTTGAGCTTAGCAAAACGCTTGGCGAAATACGAAGTTTGAGGCTTACGACGCGAGGAGGACCCGCTTTAGCGGGAGTACCCAGTCCAGGCGAAGCAGCCAATAAAAAAATCCACCTGAAATGGTGGATTTTTTTATTGGCTTAAAGGACGAGAACCAAGATTTTGGTTCGGAGCGGATAGTTGGCGAAAACTAATACATTTTATATCTTCTTTCTAAAACCCTAGACATCTGTTTTATGTGGAGATAAATTAACGCTTGATTGCTTAGTGTAAATATTGTATGAGTCACACAAAATATAGTTTATAAATATGAAATATGTAATAATGAGGGATTTTTCTCATGTCTGATGTGATAAGTAAGAAAATAGAAAAAGAATTGTATGAATATGTAAATTTTAAGAAAGAGTTTCAATTTACATTTAAGGACATAATTAATAAGGGAAATATTCAATATTGTGATGGTTTTCCTATTTATGATGAAGAAGGTAATTATATCCCTGAGTGTAATAAGTGGATAAATGTTGGGTATAAAATTAAAAATTCTTTATCCAAGTTACTTTCTAACCTATATCCCTATGAATTTGTTTTTAGAAATTTTCACTTAAAGAGTATTGAAGCATTTTTCCAATGTATTAAATTCAAAGATCCCATTATTCAGCAGATGATTTTTAATTACTACGGAACAGATGCCTATCATATTCAAGCAACCAGTTGTTACGACTGGAAAGAAACAGGATATATTTATTGGCAAGGCCACCCCATAAAACGAGATAGTTCAGAATATGATATGTTGGTGGACGAATTATATATTTCAGCAGCACAAAATCCTTTGTATAGGCAAGCGTTGAAAAGTGTAACAAATCCAATCATTCATTCTATCGGAAAAACATTAAAAAGTGAAACTGTATTCACTCGTTATGAGTTTGAAAGAGAATTAAATAGTCTTTCTGCGTTTTTGAAACACATAGATCAAGGCCACCAATAAATAAAAGGATTTTTCTTATGGAAATTACAATTAGACCAATGTCATCTGAAGAAGCTTGGGAACATATTATTTATAACCATATGGCATACCATAAGAAATTAAAACATTTTGGATATGGTTATGAAAATTTTATTCCTTTGCACGATTTTATTAAAGAGATGTTTGATAATGAAAATTTAACACCTCAATATATAGATAAATGTAAAAAGCAGTTTTTAAATGATGTTTATGATATAAAAAAACTACAATCTATAGAAAGTATTTTTGAGAATAATATAAAACAAAAATTTATGGATAGCGTGGATAAATATTTGCAACCTCTGTGCTCATCATGGAATGCTATAATGCCTGATAAGTTTGAAATTTGGTGTACTTTTGGTTATGGTTCAGGATATTGGCGTAAAGATGATTATACAGCAATAATGCTGTTTCGGATGTCTCGTTTTCCTAAAGATGAAACTTCTATTTTTAATATAATGTTTCATGAATTTGTTCATATGCTGATAGAAAAACCAATAATTGAAAAATATGCTGTTCCCCAAAACATAAAAGAACGAATAGTTGATATTATTTGTTACGAGTTAATCAGAAAACCTGTACAAGTAATGTTTGAGGATTCTTTTTCTGATACCTACATAACAGCTGAAACTATTAAAACAAACCTGTCTCAAACTGTTGAAAAAATGATGACAGACTATAAGGCGTTACAATGTAATCAATAATGAATTGTTTGACAGTTGGAAGTTCGCGACAGCCAACAAAAAAATCCACCTGAAAAGGTGGATTTTTATTACAGTTTTTTAGACATATAGATGGCGGTTTCGTCGTCGTTTTTCATATCGGCGTAGGGTTCCAAATTTTTGCCTTGCCACCAAAGTCCGGTTCCGTCGGGAATAAAACCTCGTTTGATGTACATTCTTTGAGCTGAGCCATAATCACGGTGTAAGCCTACACCCAAATAAACAGTATCGGAATATTTTTTGGCCAAGTCTTCGGCTACTTGCATTAGGGTGTTACCGATACCGTGATTGCGATATTTCATCAATACGCCGAAATCGACCAATTCAGGAAGACCTTTGCCGCCGAAAGAACCGCCCATAGAATTGGGGTAGACATTGAAGTATCCGGCGACATTACCTTTGTATTCGGCAACCAAGGCAACGCATTTGCCATCGGCCACGTCTTTTAGTCTTTGGGTGTATTTTTCTTCTTTTTGATTAACCCAGCCTTGTGCGATTTCTTCATCAGTGATGATTTTGGGGTCTGTTTCAACCATATCTCTGATTATAATGTCATTGTTGTTATAGTATATCATCTGATTTCTCCATTTTTTTTGTTTGTTTTTGCATATTAAAGTTGTGATGTCAACAAGAATATATTTTTTTTGTAAAATTTTGTCTAGACATTTGACCTTAATTAAAGTATATTATGAATGGCTTGTTGGTATGTTTTTATATGGCGGTATTTACTTATATGATAAATAATAATGAGAGCGTTAATAATGACTATATAAGTTCGGTTAGTTTTTGTAAAAAATCTGACAAGTCTAATTGTATTGAAGATATTTCGACAGTTGATGTTAATAAGCCGTGTTTGCTTTGTTTGGGTGGTGAACGTACTCATTTGAAAGAGATATTGGATGAGTATTATTTATCGCCCCTCACATCGCTTATGGATAGATCAAATTTACGAGGCAAGGTAACGGTGTGCGGGGCCTTGTATGATTTTAAAAAAAATGAAAATTCGTCTGAATTGATTTTTAACCCGTATAGAGCGAGAAAACAGCTTTTTCATGAGCATAAGCGCTTTAACAATGGCTCGGAATTATCCGGCCTTACCGATGATGAATGTAATCCACGCTATGTTGAACAATTATATGACTGCTTTATAAAAAATAGAATTTGCGATGATGATGGAAAAAAACTCGTAGTTGATGTTGCAAAAAAGAATATACGTTCTTTAGTTATTTATGCTCATTGTCATGGTTCATACAGTGCGCTTAAATTGGAAGAGCTAATGCAAAAAAAGATGAAAAATATCGGCTATTCAAAACAAGAAAGAGCAGAAATACAAAGTCAATTGTTGGTTGTTAATCAGGCGCCGGCATGTCCGTTAGGAATTTCAAAATCAATGTTTTTATCGTTTTGCTGTGTCCAAGATTATAATGTTAACCATAATAATTATTTTCAGGCAGTATGTCAGATGCCCGATAAATATAAATTGAATACGCCTTTTTCTTATTTTGAACAAAGCAAAGGAAATTTTTTCTTGATACCAAATGTATGGTCAGATTCTGATTCAATAAATCCTCATTCTTTTGGGATAAGGCCGGATAGAAATATGAATATGCATGCTTTTACGGCTATTGGTATGGCAAATAATGCAATTGTCAGGGCTTTGAAAAATTCATTGAACCAAAACGAAGATTTACCTGATGTTAAAGATCTTGTTTGTCGAAATAAAAAGGACAAAATATTTTTTGAAAAAGTAAAATATGCCGGTGAACGTTTGTGGGATAATGTAGTATATCTTGCCAGAACGCGTCATGATACTGTAAAGAAGATGGGGTTATCAGAAACAAAAGCACAAGACATAGATTATTCAAATTTAATTATTGAAACACAGCAGTGTGAAAGATAGTTTTTTGGTGTATCTAACCTTGTGCAATTTATTCATCAGTAATGAGTTCAGGTTCCTGATTAGAATGTCATTGCTGTTATAGTATATCATATCTTTTCTTCGTTATTTGTTTTTTATTTTGCGCATTAAAGAGTAGTTGTCAACAACAGATGGACTTTTAGATTTTTCGGATATATGATGTGAAATAAGTGAGGCGGTAATGGGAAAGTTTGTTGTTGTTTCAGGGCTTCCGGCGAGTGGAAAGTCAACCTTGATAAAAGCGTTAAAAGAAAAGTACAATATTGTTATTGTGCCCGAGCATAATGAGTGGGTTAATAACAAATTTCCTAAAAAGCCCGAAAATAAAGAAGAAAAAATCGAAAAGCAAAAGTTTTTCCTAAATATTGATGTGGCTCGCTATAATTGGGCAAAAGAACATCTAGATAAGGCAGATGTGGTGTTGTCTGATACGGACTTTACTTCGCCTTTGGCGCATAATTATGCGGAAAGATGGCAAGAAGGGGCTTTTGATATATATGCCGAATTGGTTGATGAATATACGAGTTGTTTGAAGAGTGGAAAGTTGGGGTTGGCAGATAAATATATTTATTTAGACGTATCGCTTGATGAGAGGTTGAATCGACGCATGGAAGATTTTGAAACAACCGAGCGAAAACGTAATGATTTGTTTTTTACTCCGCCGTTTCCGCAAAATATGAGGCATTTTTATTACCAGATGATGTGTGAAGAATCGGAAAGAAAATGTTTGCCGGCCGTATGGTACGATAATTGTAAGTCTAAAACAGAAGCTTTGGAAGATATGTGGGAGTTTATCATAAAAACTCAAAAGGCAGACGATACACAAAAGATTACGGACGAGTTTGTCAGAGTTTTGATGGCAACGGTTGATGACAATCAACAATATTAAATATTGTATGCCAGTAATGTTTCGTCGGCGTCAAGGTCGGGGTGGGGCATTTTCTGAGTATATTCAGGCAATATCATTCCGCCGTTTTTGGTGTAAAAATCGAGGGCTTTGTGATTGGCGGATAAGGCATATAAATAAAATGGTTTTCCGGCTACAATTTCTTTGAATTTGTCAAATATAGCTTTACCGATACCGGTTCTTTGGTATTCGGGCAAAACGTAAAATGCGCGTAGTTCAAACTGAAAAACATCGCTATACTGGCGAGGAAGACCGCCAATGCAAAATCCGACTATTTTATTATCGAGCTCAGCAACAAGGCAGATATCATCTTGGTTTTCTATCAGATTTTTGATATATTCTATACGTTTGTCACTCAAATTGCGATTAGCTAAAAAATCGTCGGGCAAAATACCTTTGTATGCATCTTTCCAGGTGATTACATTGATAATAGCGATACTTTCGGAATCGGATAAAATAGCGTGACGGATTTTTAACATTTTGTTTTTCCTTGTTTATATGTATAGGTGGTATTGTATTTATTTTATTTTGTTAAGTCAAATGTAAAAAAGTGCTTGACCGGCATAGTTGTTTAGTGTAACCTACTGTTCAGTGTTTAACAAAAAGGATTAGAAAATGTTTTTGAGCATTTCAAAACAACTCAAGTCAAAGAAACGTCTGGAAGTGAATTCCCGTCGAAGTTGAGTGTGTGCTTAAAACATTTGTACATGGTTACTAAAACGGGATGAATAATCCCGTTTTTTTTGTGTTTAAGTTAAGGAAAGATAATGAATAATTTACAAAAATATATGATTAACAATCAAGTGGTATGGAAAGGTCGTCTTGAAAAAATAAATGGTGTTCGTCAAGAAAGAGCGCCAAGCTTTATTATTCGTCCCCTAAATAGAAATGATGCCGAAGAAATGGGCAATTTGTCAGCAACTATTTACCGTAATTTGGGAAAAGGTGAAGAGTGTTTTATTCACCGCCATGATAAAGAATATTATCATCAAATTTTTGATAATGAGAATATTCATTATATCGGGGTATTTGCCGGTTCGAAGCTTATTGGTATGTCATATATTCATTTATGCCATGATAGAGAAAGTTTTAATGACGAAATCCCTAACAGCCCGGTTGACTTTTTTGAAGGTGGCAGAACTTCGTTGGTGGCTGCTATGGGAGCAGATTGTGTGCATCCGGATTATCGTGGCAATCATCTTAATCAAACAATGATACAATGCCGTTTAGAATTAGCTTCAAGTTTGGGATGTTCTGATGCTTTTTCGATTATTGACCGAAATAATCGTTGGAATATGCCGCCATATTTTAATAATGGTTTTAATATGTATGCTTCGACAATCGATCCTTCGGATAATGGAAAAATTGCTTTGATGCATAATGATTTGCTCAATACTCGTCAGTCAGACGGTAGAGGAATTAGTGTGCCGTATAACAGGTTGGATTTGATAGATAGCTTGATGGCAAAAGGATATATCGGAAACGGTTATGATGCTAAGAGCGGTAACATTAAATTTGTTTTGAATAATCAAAATGAAAATAATAATGAAAGAAATCAGTTTGTTGTAATAGCCAGAATGATGAAAGGATCGTGCCGTGTTTAATAAATATAATTTTTCGTCAGGAAAAGATGGTTTGCATATTCTTATTTTGGGTGGGGTTCACGGTAATGAAGTTGCCGGAACTATTGCTCAGCGCAAAATTATCAGACAATTAGAAACCGGTAAGTTGAAAATGAAATCGGGTAGTGTCACTTTTGTTCCGGTGGTTAATGAAGCTGCACATAGAAATGATACTCGATTTGTTGATGTTAACCTTAATCGAGTGGTTCGTTTTCATCAAAATCCTAGTAATAATGAAGAAAGAATAGCTAATTGTCTTGTTAAAGAAATTGATAATTGCGATTTTATGCTTGATTTGCATTCTACACATTGTGAAGGAGATACAGAATTTGCATTTATTGATTATAATACTGCAAGAAACAGAGAGTTATTATCTTTAGTGCCGGTTAAAAATGCGCTTGCAGGATGGCCGGAAATTTATGCAAAAAACGGAACAATTGCCGATTGCTGTACTGAAAGATATGCTTATTTGAATAATAAGGCCGGTATTACTGTTGAATGCGGTTATCACAAATCATCAAGGGCTGTTGATGTTGCTTTAAATTCAATTTTGAATGTTTTGACACATTATGGCATCGTTGATTTACCAAGATCTAAAAGAAATGAACAAAATGTTATAAATATGAGTTCTTTTGTGGTAAAAACATCAGCGGGAAAATTAAGCCGTAATTATCAGCATTTGACCAAAATTAAAAAAGGCGAAGTGTTGGCTCGTTATGATAATGGTGAAAATATTGTTGCTGAGGCTGACGGATATATAATTATTCCGAATCACAATGCAAATATTGGTGATGAGTGGTTTTATTTGGGATATCGATAATTTTTTTCCACCTAAAAATGAACCTTTTCATTTATACTGTCGTTATAAATGGTAGAAAGGTGATGAAAAATACAAGATATTTCTGATTTAATTAAAGAAGCAAAACCTTTGTATCACAAACGAAAAAGACAAAGACGTGTTGTAAAGTCGGCTTTGGTCGGTATGGCTTGCTTGTTTTTGATCTTTGTAAATTTGCCATGCTATTATAGTAGATCATTTGATTTATCCGTTTTTTGTACTATGGGGACTGTACTATAATCTATTAATATAGTCAATAAGAAGAGTTTTGGTGTTTTTTTAGTTTAGGAAGCACAACATTTTGGAGGTGGTCGTTTTGACTGTTTTTAATGAATTTTTGAGCCAATTCATCTGTTTTTTTAATAAACTTAGCCGGATTTCCGGCCCAAACTTCGCCATCCGGAATACTTTTGGTTACAACAGAGCCGGCTCCGACAACGGCATTATCTCCAATTGTAACACCGGACATTATAATGCTGCGACATCCTATAAAAACGTTGTTGCCTACTTTTATGTCATTAAAGGCGATAACATTTTTTGTGTCTTTATAGTCTATATATTGCAAAGCTCGTAAAAAACTACCGTCATGAGTTAAGAAACAAACATCATAAGAAATCAGACAATTATCGCCGATTTCGATTAGAAAAGGCTCTGAGCCGAAATTGGGGTGTCCGACAAATTTGCTGTCTTTGCCGATTTTCACTCCGAGAGAACGATAATATTCATTGTTGTCCTTATATTTTTTGTAGCTAAATGTCTTTATTCCCAAAAATTTTATATGAATTTTTCCGTTTGGTTTTAAGACCTTTTCGAATATTTTCATAGATAATATTCCTTTTTTATTGCTGAAATGTTGTCTGTTTAATCTATTTTTTGATGTATCAAATTACTTAATTTTGTACCGCCTAGTTCGTTTAAGTGATCACAATCCTTAAAATCAATTATTTCGAATAATTCGGAATCGTAGTAATCAATTATGCAAATTTGCGGATGTTGTTTTTGCAGTTTGAATAATTCGCTGAACAAAACGTTTTTATTCGGCAATAACAGTCTTAAATCTGCACGCATTGGTGGAATTATGACATATAATTTATGATTATTCGCTACGGTATCGCATACAAATTGTTTTATGTATTCGTGTTGTGATGAATTGCGTCTGTTGTGTTTTAGCCAACGTCTTGCTATTGATGCAACATCACAAATCTCATTTTTATCCTGATAAAAACAAGATTTTCCTCTGTAATCATCTGATGTTTCAGCAGGTGTATTTTTTAATATGGGAGAAAGACATCTTTCCAAGTGTTTTAATGATTTCGGAGCTTCTTCCTGATAGTCTATATCATAAAAAATTTTATAGGGTATACACTTAAATGCTTCATTGGTTTTGCATAATTGAAAACCGGGAGAAAAAGGCGAATAAAATAATATAATGTTTTCTAAATTAGGGTGTTTTTTAGCCAACATATATTTATAAAGATTGTACGATATATATAAATCTTGGCTTGAGCCGCCCAAATTGTAGTCATTTTGTTTGGGGACAAAACCGTTCATGGCATGAGAAGAACCTAAGATGAGATTTTTTACATTTTTGGCATTAGCTATGTTTTTATATTTTACCGTATCCAATCTCATTGTAGGCATATTATTTTTAATAAAAGACTTGCCTATATACTCATAAATTTTAAATCCGAAAAAATAAACCTCTCGCTCGCCGTTTGAGTTCTTTTTTTTGTAAAAAAGTTTCATATGATATTTTCCATAAATTTTACATTGGTATATTTATATTATTTTGTTGTTTTATTTGGTAGTTTCAACATTTCACCAAATTTATAATCCCATGTAACAGGCTCAAATGCATCAGTTCCGTTTCCTGGATAAAATGTCAACTCGCCTATATATAATTTTTCTCCTGTATCAAAAAAATCAACGCGCACAAAAGGAAATTCTTTGGACAACTTTTGTGCTATCTGCATCATTTCTTCAAAATTATTAGGTTTATTTATTCCATTTGGAGATGGATGAGATGTCCATGTAAAAGGCAATTTATTATATTCAGCATCGTAAAAGTCATAACATTTGTTATTGAATCTGTCAGATACAATTAGCATAAATTTTATTTGGTTATTAAAGCAATAGAATTTATAATCATACAAATCACCATTAAATTGTTGTAAAAACTCTTCAACAATAATTTTAGGCTCGATATCTTTATATACCCACTCAAAAAAGCTATAGTAATGATTGTTTTCCGGTTTCATCCAGTTTGATAATTTTTGTTTTGCTTCTTTGATGTCTAATTTTGACTTATCGGTTACGATAATATTTTGACCGCTACCCCAATTTACTTTGGCAACAAATTTATTCGGTAATGCATCAAAGTCTATTTCATCTGCGGAATTATATATTCCGATAATCGGCACCAAATATTCTTCGCCGATTTTTTCTTTTACATAATCTCTGACACCAACTTTGTCGGCACATTTGGTCATCAATGGGTCACGATAATAAAGCTTCAGCCATTGGATTTTTTCGTTAAAAGTTTGAGGATTATCAAGATTCAATTCATAACCGGTTGCCTTTTTGAATTGAACTTCAAGACAATAGCGTATTTCTTCCTCGGTTAACCCCTTAAAACGTTTGGCATATATTTTTTTGTATTTTTTATTCTTCTTTTTGTAACTGAATAATTTTATACCAAGCAGATAAATTGTTCTTTTACCGTCAGGTCCTTTTACCTTCTTGAATATTTTGAAATTAGGGTATTTTAATTTATCTTGGTTGTGTTTTTTTCCGTAGTGATATAAAAAATCTCCATTTTCACGATGTTCTGTTCCTTTTTCATAAAAGGGCAAGACACTGATATTGTTTTTCCATATTGCATAGTCAAATGATAATTGGTCACGTTTTGAATATTTTTCTATCATTTGCCACCACAATGACAGAGCATCCTTAATATTGTTATGTCGTCTGAAGATTATGCATGTTTCATGTAGTCCGTTATTAGTAGGATAATTTTCTGTTTTTAAGTGTTTCATTTCTTCTTTTACGGTTTTTGCGTAATCTATATCGGCACCGATAATTATTTTTGCTTCTTCATAAATGCATGCTCTTGCAGGATGTAACGGGACACTTATCTGAATGTTGTCAGCCAACATTTTTTCCACTTTATTTATTACATTTGGGGATTTAACAATAATGTTAGCATCAAGCCATAAGCTTGCTTCATAGTTTGGAAATAAGATATGTGTGTTTACCTTATGCCATCTGGCATTTTTTACATTTGTTTGCTTATCAAAAACAAGAGGTCTTATTTCCCAGTGACCGATGTGCTTCTTTTCAATAAGTTCTTTATTGTCTGTGAAAAACACATAATCCCAATCGTTACTTACAGCTTCGTATTGAGGGATGTCATCATATCCTCCGGTACAACATGTATAACAAACTATTTTATGACTGTTTTTTGTAACCATTTTTATTGTTCAACTCCTTTTAATTCAGGATTTTGTTGCAGATATTTGAAGATTAAGGCCATGGAACAGCCTATCTCATCTGCAATTTGTCGTTTGCTTCTTCCTAATTTGAGCATTTGAGTTATTTTTTGTTTGTTTCGTTCTAATATGGTGTTTTTACATTTTTTGCCTTTGGGAAAACCAAGAACCGCGCCCTCATTTTTTTTGTCACTTAAGGCTTTTTTGGTTATGGTCGAAACCATAGAATTACGGATATCTATTGATAATTTGATACCTTGTATAAGTAATAAGGCTTCTTGTGATGAATTTAGTTTAAGATTTTCTTTGACACTGATTAGTTCAAATCCGTTTGATATTAAAAACTCTATATTTTCTACAATTGTTGCCAACTTATTGCCTAAACAGGCGATATTGGCAATGATTAGAGTATTATTTTTTGTATTGATATTGTTTTTGATACTTTTGATGTCTGTTGCACAAAAAAACACATCAACCGTTTCCATATTTTGTTGGACAGATTGATTTATGACATCCTGTTGATTGTCTACGCTGATGTTTTTGGGGTTATTGTCTAAATATCCAACAATCAAAATTTGCCTCCATCAGTGGAATTTAGAATCTACAAAAACCACCGTTTAAATTTAATAGTAAAATTCATAATCCAACAAATTTTAAATTGCAAGCAAAAAATCAGAAAACACAGTGGGTTTGCTTAAATTTACTCCTCTCTTGAAAAATAAGCAAATTTGCCTCTACAAAAACGGTGGTTTTTGTTGAACCATCGTTTTTTTTTATATACGTTTAATTAAAACAGCGTGACGAATCTTTAACATTCTGCGTTCCTTTATTTTGAGTCCTGTAAACATAATATTTAAAATTTTTACTCAATGTAATTTTTTTTTCATTTAAAAATGAACCTTTTCATTTATACTGTCGTTATAAGTGGTAGAAAGGAGATGAAAAATGCAAGATATTTCTGATTTAATCAAAGAAGCAAAACCTTTGTATCACAAACGAAAAAGACAAAGACGCATTGTCAAATCGGCATTGGCCGGTGTGGCATGTTTGTTCTTGGTCTTTGTAAATATGCCAAGTTATCAGATGGTTGATGATTTTTATAATCCTTATTTGGATTACGGATTTCAAGAAAATCAGGAAACATATGTTGAAAATCTCGGCTTGCCGGTTGATGATTACGGATTGCTTTTGGTGAGCTAGATGAGAAATATCATTGAACAAAATAAGGGCTTGATAAAAGCCATAATCAAAAAAATTACCGGTTCGTATAATGACGATATCGAACAAGAGGTCTATATCAAAACTTGGAAAAATATCGATAATTATAAAGAAAGCGGAAAGTTAAAATCTTGGATTGCCACGATTACAGCCAATGTTTGCAGAGATTATTTTAAGTCGTCATCATATAAACAGAATATGCGTGAAGTGAGAGATGAAAGTGTTTTAGAAAACAAAGCTATTTTGGCTTCACAAGAAAAAGTTATAGATGCGAAAAAAAGGCAAAAAATAATCTTAAAAGCAGTTGATGAGTTGCCGTATAAAATGCGAAAAGTTGTGATTTTGTTTGAATTTGAAGATTTTACTATCGCTGAAATTGCAAAGAAACTTGGCGAGCCGGAAGGAACTATTAAATCAAGACTTTATAATGCAAGAAAAGTCTTGGCTGAAAAATTAAAATTTTTACTAGGAGAAAAATGATGAAAAAAATGTTGTTGTTGGCTATTTTTAGTGTCGTTTTAAGCGGTGGTGTTGCTGAGGCTGACGCCAAAGGCCCTAAAGGGGATTTTGATAGACGACCGTCAATTGAAGAAATTAAAAAACATGAAGAGAAATTTGCAGAAAAACTCGGATTGAGCAAAGAGCAAAAAGAAAAAGCTAAAGAATTGCGACAAGAGGGCAGAAAGAAAATGGAACCTTTGATGAAGCAGAAAAAAGAACTTCACGAAAAAATGGAAAGGTTAAGAAAAGAAAATATGGAGCAATTTGAAAAGATTTTGACTGCTGAACAAAAAGAAAAATTGAAAGAAATTAAAAAAGAACATAAAGAAAAACGTTTTGGAAAACGTCATCATAAAGGAAAAAAAGACAAACCGGGTAAATAAATTTAACTTATTATAAGGTGATAAAATGAAAAAATTTATTTTGACATTTTTGATGGCTTTGATGATTTGTAATCCGGCTTTTGCCAAAGGAAGAGGGCATCATCACGGACATTTTCACTACAGGGGTCATCATGGGGGAATTCATGCGGTAGGTGATTTGGCTTGGGGCGTTGCCGGTGTTGTTGCCGGTGCTACACTAATCAGCAGTTTGGTTAGTTCAACAAGCCAACCCAAGTATCAACAGCCTAAAGTATACATCGCCGAACCTGAGGGTGAGTGTTATATTACCGTTTCGAGAAAAACCGGCGATGTTAAGGAAAAATGCTTTAATAGATTGTCAAAAGGGATAATTTATGTTGACTAATAGGTAGTTTTTTGATTTGCTGAAAGTCGCCTTTAATATGAGGCGACTTTTTTGTTGTGTTAATAAGAGGTGCAAAATGCAGAATTCTAAAGCAAAGAATATCAATTTTAGAGAAATGTGGAATAAGATAATTTCCAGTGATATGACTAGTGGAATTTTGATGATTACGGCAATGTTTGCATCTATTATTTGTGCAAATACAAATCTAAGAGAACCTATTGCTCATTTTTGGGAAACGCCATTATTTGTCGGAATTGGTAATTTGAATTTTTCTAAGTCGCTTGAATGGTGGGTTAATGATGTTTTGATGGTTTTCTTTTTTTTGCAGGTGGGATTAGAGTTAAAAAAAGAAATGAAAGAAGGATTTTTATCTGATCCAAGACAGATATTAGTTCCTGCATTAGCCGCACTTGGCGGTATTATGTGTCCGGCGATTATTTTTGCCGTAATAAATCATGGTAATTCTGAATATATGAATGGTTGGGCAATTCCTACGGCAACTGATATTGCTTTTGCTGTTTGTGTTTTGATGTTAGTCGGTAAGGCAATACCTCAGGCTGCTAAAATATTTTTGTTGGCGGTTGCCATATTTGACGACTTAGGTGCTATTTTGATTATTGCTATTTTTTATAATCAAGGCGTTTCACTTGATTTGTTGGGGTATGCCGGATTAGCATGTTTTGCATTATATATGTTAAATAAAATGCAATTTACTTCTTTTGCGCCTTATTTGTTACTGGGTGTTGTTTTGTGGTATTGCTTCTTGAACGGAGGTATTCATACAACAATTGCCGGTGTGGTTGTGGCAATGGCCTACCCGATGCGCGTTACAAGAAAAACATACTCACCGTTGGAAAGATTGACTTTAACTATAAAACCTTGGGTTGATGTATTGATTTTGCCTGTTTTTGCATTCGCTTCGGCCGGTTTGTATTTAGGCGGAGTTACATGGCAAACATTTACGCATCCTTTGACTTTGGGCGTTATTTGCGGATTGTTCTTCGGTAAGCAAATAGGTATTTTTTCGACTACTTGGTTGTTGGTAAAATCTAAAATCGCTATGTTCCCTAAAGAAGTTAAAATGATTGATTTATATGGCGTTGCTTCGGTTGCCGGAATTGGTTTTACCATGGCATTGTTTGTCGGAAAACTATCGTTACCAAGTGATTTGCAAGAAGAAATAAGATTGGGTATTTTGTGCGGTTCGGTGCTTTCAGCTATTTGGGGCGCGCTTGTTTTTCAACTGGAAGATTTTTTGGTTAAGCACAAAATTTTTAGCTGATATTTGAAATTTTGATCGGTGCTCCTATATATTTTTACATAGTCAATTTTTATAGGAGTGCTTTGTTATGCCTGTTTCAAGATATGTAAATAGCAAATGGAATTTGTTTGCCGGTGTTGTAATGATGTTGCTTGGGTTAATGGTATGGTTTAATCCTTTTGATACGCTAATTGCGTTAGCTTTTTATATAGGGCTTAGTTTTATTATCGCCGGCTTGTTTTATCTTGTTTCGGCTTATGAGCTTCGGTTTGGTTGGTATTTGTTGGTTGGTTCATTTGATATGCTGGTGGGCGTAGTACTTATTTCAAATTTGGGAATAACAGCTGTCAGCTTACCGATTATTTTAGCTTTGTGGTGTTTGACGGTCGGTATTATTCAAATAATAAGCTCGCTTGAATTTAAAAATGCTGATTTACCTTGGAAATGGACTGCTTTAATGGGGTATGTTGGATTATTTTTCGGACTTGCAGTTATAATGTTTCCGGCTGTCGGAGCTGTGGCAATTTCTACAATTATCGGATTTTATGCCATAATGTTCGGAATAATTCAAATCGGTGAGTATCGTGCATGCAAAAACATTTATAAAAGAATGTGCTGAGGCTTATTTGTTATACGAGGCTCGTTTGATTCGGTCATTGATTGCTAAGCCTAGTCCGGTGTCTGGAATCGGGGCAATGGCAATTGCCGAATAGGTCGCTTGTTCTTCAGCCAGATGCATAAAAGCAAAAAGATTTGCGGCGGCTTCGACTAAGTCGCTATTAGGGCTTAAGTTTAAGTCGCAGTTAATATCTCCAAACCCGATATAAAATTCGTTTTCTTTTCTATCATTCGCGGTAACGTTTATTCGGGTAGGAATGCGAGGTGCATAATGCTTGAGCATTTGTCCGGGGGAGGAGGGCAACTCCGGATTGCCGTGAGAGAGTAATACTTCTTCGTTTAAGAATTTTTCTAAGTCTTCTTTAGCAAGTCCTCCGGCACGAAGCATAACAGTTTTGGTGGTGGTTAAATCGATAATGGTTGATTCAACGCCGACATTACAAGTGCCACCATCAATTATCATATCAACCCTTAATCCGAGGCTTTCGTAAACATGGCGTGCAGTGGTGGGGGATATACTTTGTGAACGGTTAGCTGACGGAGCGGCGATAGGAACTCCTGCTTGTTTAATAAGCTCTAAGGCAATGGTGTGGTTGGGCATACGGACGCTTAAGGTCGGTAAACCGGCACATACCAAATCAAAAGAATGGTCTAAATTTTTACGGTTTAGGACAAAAGTTAATGGTCCGGGCCAAAATTGTTTAGCTAAAGCAATAACACGCTCGTCAGTTTGAGCTAATTCATGTAATGATTCGATTTCGGCAATATGTGAGATGAGAGGGTTAAAATTAGGACGACCTTTGGCTTCAAATATCTTGGCAACCGCTTTGGCGTCAAAAGAATTTGCTCCCAAACCATATACGGTTTCGGTCGGAAACGCAACCAAACCACTATTTTTGATAGTGTTAGCGGCTTTGGTTATGATAGAGTTTGAATAAACGTATATATTAGTCATCTATCTTTAATAAATATCTCACAGCATTTTGAAAATTGTCAAATGTATGTATCACTGAAAAATCATAGTTGTCAACCATAGAATATGAATTGGTTGATTTATGCCATGCAATATAAGTTGTTTCGGTCGAGCCTAGTAAAGTCATATCTTCATAGTTTGGGGCTTCGGCAATATTGTTTTCGCTCAAAATATCAAAACGATAGCCTTTTTTTGTGTTGATACCCCAAAAACAGCGACCTTCAAGCAAAAAGCCATTATATTTTTTTAAGAAAGTAATTACTTCCGGCGGAAGTTGGTTGTAACCATATTCTACCATCTTTTTTTGGTATGAGATAATATCTTTTTCACTCAAAGGAGTTCCGGTAATAGCAAAACGAATGTTATTGATTTCATCAAATAAACTATTCATTGCGACCTCCGTTTTTGATTTTGTATATTCCTTGAGAATATAAGCGTTCGTTTGCCGGATTTCTGACAATGAGGAATTCTTTTCTTAAACCACCCAAATATACTAAGTTAATATTAAGGTCTAATTCTTGCGGGTGATGCATAATGGTATGGTACGGGTTGGCATAACATAAGGTTAAGTTTGAAAAATCGTTGATTTTACTGTAATCATCAGTTTCATTAGCAAATTGACGATTTTTTTTGTGATGTACATTATACATTGCTGCAGATTTTTGCAATTTTTCCCAAGTTTCATCAGAATATTGTTTTGATGTACCGATTTGGTGAATATATTCTAAAAAGTTTTTTGCATCATCTTCTCTACCAAGCATTGATTCTATGCGTAAAAATTCTTCACCATAGCATACTTCAAACATTTTTAAGTATTTGGTGCGTTGGCATTGCATAGCTTTTTGCGGATTTTCTTTGTTGTGTTTTTTTATCAGATATGCCACATCATAAATATTAAGATATTGGAGTTCATCAGGCGGATATCCCATATTAGCCAACTGATGACATATCGGAAAATACATGGTCTGAAAATTTTTGAATTTTGCCATTTCTGACCAAATAGGTATATTGGTCAATTCGTAATCACTGTATTCGTGACGATTGCTGATATCATATTTTTGAGCGGTAGCAAGGGCATTTTTAAAATAAGTTGAAATATTACTTTCTTCTTTGCTGACACCTTCAAAATCCCAGTTTATAATGAGTTTTTGTTCGGGAGATAATTTAGGTTGATCAGGAATTGTTAAGTGAGGAGAGCCGATATGGTGAGAGTCGATTATTTCGATAATATCTTCTTTGGCAATGGCGCGGTTTGATTGGTCAGGAGAAGTATCTCGTTGGGTGTTTTTTTTGCCGTCATTACCGCCACGATCTTTGCTTTTTTTGTTGTTTCCTTTAGCAATATGTCCTTTTTTGTGTTTTGATAATTGCTCAAGCAATTCTTCTAAAAGCTCTTTTTCTTCAAGCTCTTCTTTGATTGCTTCTAAATATTGTTTTTTGTATCGGACCATAGTTATCTCCACACTTTGACAAAATATAGCATTATAAAAGTTTTTTGTCTATATATTTTTTTATATTTGATGTGTTTTTTGTTTTACTTTTTTCTACTTCAAGTTTAGACTATCTGTTATAAAAAAAGAATCCTTAAAACTTTGAGGAGTTAATTGTTATGTTAGAAGTTATTTTTACTAAAGATGAACCGCTAGATGATATTGTAAAAGTTATTGCGATGTTCGAGGATAAGCCGGCAAAGGTCGAGTTTTTGGACGAGACGGAAGCAAATTTGGTGCAAACAGCAATTGCTCAGGCAAATTTTGAAGCAAAATCATGTGAGTATCTGAATGTCTATGGCGGTAAGAGCAAAATTGTTTTGTTGGGACTTGGTAAAGATGACGATGACTTAAATATTCAAAGAGTAGGCGAAAAACTTTTTGAAGTTTTGTTTACTGATGAAAAAGCTTATATATTTTCCGAAAATGATGAAATAGCACAAAACTTGGCCTATGGTGTTTTGCTCGGTTCGTACAGTTTTGATAAATACAAAACCGAAAAGAAAGATGATGAATATACCAAGCTTGAGCAAATAATCTTAAAAGTCAGCGATGTTGAAAAAAATAAGGAAAATTTTAAGCATTGTTTAGCTATGGCTAATGGTATCAGGTATTGTAAAGATTTGTGTAATGAACCGGCAGGTTATTTGACCCCGGAAGTGTTTGCGTATGATATTAAACGACTTGAATATTTGGGGCTTGATGTTGAGCTTTTGGATATGGAGGCTATTCGCTTAAATGGACTTGGTCTTGTAGAAGCCGTCGGTAAAGGTGGTGCTAATTTACCTTATGTAGTGGTAATGAGTTGGCGTGGTAACCGAGATAAAAAAGACTATGATTTAGGACTTGTCGGTAAAGGGGTTTGTTTTGACAGCGGTGGTTTATCACTGAAGACCGGCAATGGTATGGTAGAGATGAAAATGGATATGTCGGGAGCTGCTGCAGTTGTGTCGGCAATGAAAGTTGCGGCATTACAAAGAATAAAGAAAAATTTGGTGGCAGTAGTTTCGTTGGTTGAAAATATGCCGGACGGAAATGCGACTAAAATAGGTGACATTATTACATCTTATAGCGGAAAGACCGTTGAGGTTTTGAACGCTGATGCCGAGGGAAGACTTATTGTAGCCGATGCTCTTTCATATATACAAAAGAATTTTAAGGTGTCAAAAATTATCGATTTGGCAACACTTGGTACGGTAACAGCAATGCTCGGTAATGTATATGCCGGACTGTTTTCTAATGATGAAAAACTTACAAAAATGCTTATTTCTGCAGGTGAAAAGAGTGGTGAAAGATTGTGGTCGTTGCCGATTGATAAAGGTTATGAAAAAATGATAAAATCAGATGTTGCCGATATGAAAAATATTTCTACGTCACAGTCGGCCAGAGTTACTTCGGTTGCATTTTTGAACAAGTTTATTGAAAAAGGCACAAAGTGGGCTCATATTGATGTCAGCGGTCTGAGATTGGATAAAAGCGGATTGTCTTCCGGTTTTGGCGTAAAATTGTTAAATGAAGTTATGAAGGGTTTGTGATATTATGCGAGTTGATGAAAGACTTACCAAGTTAGCCGAAAGTGTTTTAAAAAATTCGGTTAAGTTGAAAAAAGGCGAAAAAATTTATATTGAAGCTTTTAGTGATTCAACCAAAGATTTGTTTAATGAATTTATTCGTATTGCTGCGAAGATGGGTGCTACGCCTTTTTACTTTTTTAATGACAATTTATTTGTAAAAAATTTGATGATAAATTCATCTGAAGCACAAATCGAACAATATGCCAAATGGCATAAAGCTTTGTTGGATGATATGGATTGTTATGTGGCCGTAAGAGGTTATGATGATTTGTTCGCTTTGTCGGATTTGCCGGTTGCAAAGCAAAAGCTGTATAATAATATTTATTATAATTTGATTCATTTTGAAGCAAGAATTCCCCATACTCGTTGGTGTGTGATGCGTTATCCGAACGATACAATGGCGGCGGTTTCGAAGATGTCGCGTGAAAAATTGGAAGATTTTTATTTTGATTGTTGCTTGGTCGATTATAAAAAAATGGGCAAGGCTATGGCTCCATTGAAAAAGTTGATGGATAAAACCGATAAGGTTAGAATTAAAGGGCCTAATACCGATTTACAATTTTCAATTAGAGATTTGAAAGCAGTTATTTGTGACGGAACAATGAATATTCCCGATGGCGAAGTTTATACCGCACCGGTAAAAGAATCGATAAATGGGCATATTCAATTTAATACCGATACGGTTTATGATGGGACATTTTATTCCAATGTTTATTTAGAGTTTAAGAACGGCAAAATTGTTAAAGCCGAATCGAGAGCTAATAATGATAAATTGCAAAAGCAATTGTCAGTTGATGAGGGTGCCAAATATATGGGCGAATTTGCCATAGGTGTTAATCCTTATATCAGAAAAGAAATGTTGGATATTTTGTTTGATGAAAAAATTGCTTGTTCGCTACATATGGCAATAGGCAACTCGTATAGTGATGAAACATTTAACGGAAACCGCTCAAGTGTCCATTGGGATTTGGTGTTAATTCAAGACAAGGCTCACGGCGGTGGTGAGATTTGGTTTGATGATGTTTTGGTAAGAAAAGACGGAATATTTACCTTAAAAGAATTGCAAGGATTAAATCCTGATAAATTGAAATAAAAAAAAGCGCAAGGCCTGTCCTTTTAAGAGGGCAGGCCTTGTGGTGATGTGCAAATAAACTCCAATTCCGTGCAATTTTCTTCTTTGTTAAATCCATAACGATAAATGCAGTCGTTTATCACTAGATTTGAAGGAATGCTTGCAGGTTTAATATCGTTTATTTCATTTAAGAGATCTTTGTCTTCAGCAAAAACCGGAAAAATCATGCTTTTATCAGGATCTGTCAGACATAACCCGAGCCATATACAACATGATGGTTCTTCATCATGAAAACCTGAGGCCAGTTGCCAAAAAAGGTTGCTGTTATCTCTGCCAGTGAGAGTATTAGCAATGCTTACGGCATATTTTTCCGAGGTAATGTACGGAAGTTGCATCAGCCATGTTGTTTGTTCGCGTTCTTCTGCTGTGATAATAGTTCCGTTGATGATTATGGTGTCTCCATTGTTCAGCGGAATATATTCTGTTTTTTGCGAATCGTTTACAACTTCTAACGGAAGCTTTAATGCCGTAACAATTTTTTCTTTTTGGTCGTCGTTATCATAACCTTTCCAAGCGATAGATGAGATTATTGCCTCGTCATTCATGTGAAAGTTTATGATAAAAGGTTTGAGATCAAGTTTTTTTCCGAACTGCTTGAAATAGATCTTTTGTGCTTCCAGAGAAGAGCTAATTCCGTTCTCTAGAGGATAGGGTTTTATTCTCATATCTTGTAAAATTTAATAATTATCTTTTTAATTTATCTTTAATATCATATTGTTAGGTATATCTAATCAATATTTTGTGTTTTTGTCAATATTTTTGTCTTGATTTTTGTCAAATGCTGTTATAGGCTAATCGTGATATTTTAAAAATCTTACAACAATTAAATTTTATTATTATGGCAAAGGAACAATTTGCAAAACCTGTTTCAGAAATGAAAAGAAGAAAGGCTGTAGGTGAAAGTACCAGATTCGGCGAAATCAGAAATTTTGTTAATCCGGCAGAGTTAATAACAAGCGAAAATGACTTTAGTATGGCGGTTGTTCCGTCATTGGTCGTTGTATTTGCAGATACTTTGGTCGGCGCTCTTGATGTTGCAAAATACGTTAAGAATTATCACGCAAAATTTGGTAAGTACCCAAGAATACTGTGCTTAGAAGGTATATCAAGTTGTAAATGGATTCAATGGAATAAGCCATTGAATTTGTGGATGAAAGATGTATTGATTCGTTGCGGTATTCCTGCGGAAACGGTGGAAACATTGAATGGTGCAGATACTATCAGCGAGTTGAAAATCTTTATGGACAAGAAGCACTACAAACATGCGTCGGTTTTTACGGCCAGATGTTTTTGCTTAAGTGCTGCTATTCAGCTAAAGAGGATGATTCCTTTCGGAGAATTCAAATTCTTTGAAAAGGGGTTCGTTTCGGAAGAAGTTGCTCATATGACCAATGTTGTTCCAACATTGCATCCTATTTTTGATATGGATGATTTGGATGGGTTAGGTCTTGACATGCTATTGGGCGAAATTATTCGCTTGAATATGCTGAAAAGTGAGATCCTTCAAGTAATTTCGGATACACTGCCTCTTGATGTTGTTAAAAACATTGAAGAGGCTTTCAACGGGACGAAAACTTATTGGGAAGTTAAAGAGTATGTACCAATCGTTGACAAAATACTTCCCGTCGGAGAATTATGCGGGTATATTGATGTTTTGAAAGGCTTAATGCCTATAGAGACAGTCAAAAAGTATGTGGAAAAAGGGTATATCCTCGGACTTTCTACCAAAGCTGATAGATCAGCAGTAGGTTTGACAGAGGAACAGTTTTTCGAAATGTTGCCGAAAAGGTTGAGTGATTTTCCGTGGTTGAAAGATCAAGAGACACATCTTAACAAACAAATTGATGAACTCTTGAGCTTTATCAAATGAAAATTTGCAAATGATTAAAAAAAACTCCCCACTCGAAAGAGTAGGGAGTTTTATTTTGGCTAAGAAGCTTATTCAGCAACTTTGAAGTCAGCCATGTGTTCAAGCAAAGAACGTTTTTCGTTAACGTTTTCTTGAGCTTTGTTCACAAGTGTTTCATAACGCTCTGGATTTTGTTTGTTTACAACTTGGAAACGTGTTTCATTAGCCATATATTCAGCCAATGGTTTAGAAGGTGCTTTTGAATCCAAGCTCAAAGGAGCTTTACCTTCTTTGATGTTTTCCGGATTGTAACGATACAACGGCCAAGAACCTGATTCAACAGCTGCTTTTTGATGAGACAAACCGTCAATCAAGTTAAAGCCTTGAGCGATACAGTGTGAGTATGCAATAATCAAAGACGGGCCGTCATAAGCTTCGGCTTCGTTTAAGGCTTTGATTACTTGAGCATCATTAGCACCGATAGAAATTTGAGCAACATAAACATTACCATAAGACATAGCAATCATACCCAAATCTTTTTTCGGTAATGATTTACCTGCTGTGGCAAACTTAGCAGAAGCACCCATAGGAGTTGCTTTTGATTGTTGACCGCCGGTATTTGAGTAAACACCCGTATCCATTACCAAAATGTTGATGTTTTTGCCTGAGGCAATAGCGTGATCAAGACCACCAAAGCCAATGTCATAAGCCCAACCGTCACCACCTAAAATCCATACAGATTTTTTGATGAGGTAGTCAGCCAATTTGTCAAGATGTTTAGCTTCAGCAGAGTTTATGCCAGCCAATTTTGTGCGCAATTCGGCAACCAAATCACGTTGAGCATCAATTTCAACATCGTTTGATTGTGGGTTGTTCAACAATTTGTCGGCTAATTCGGCACCAACTTTGTCTTTTAAGCCTTCCAACAATTGTTTAGCAAAAGATGTTTGTTGGTCAATTGAGAAACGCATACCAAGACCAAATTCGGCATTGTCTTCAAACAATGAGTTTGCCCAAGCCGGACCATGTCCTTTTTCGTCTTTGGCATAAGGTGTTGTCGGCAAGTTACCTGAGTAAATTGAAGAACATCCTGTAGCATTGGCAACAACCATTCTATCACCAAACAATTGGGTCAACAATTTTACATAAGGTGTTTCACCACAACCTGCACAAGCACCTGAGAATTCAAACAAAGGTTGAATCATTTGAGTGGTTTTCGGCAAGTTTTTAGCAACTTCGGTACGTTTTACATAAGGCAAAGTTTCGAAGAAGTCCCAGTTAGCTTTTTCAGCTTCCAAATGGTTTTCGATGTGATCCATATTGATAGCTTTGAGCTCAGGATTTGCTTTGTTCTTAACCGGACAAGCAGAAGTACAAATACCACAGCCTGTGCAGTCTTCGGCAGAAATTTGCAAGATGAAACGTTTGTCGGCAAATTCTTTTCCTTTGTATGCAGCAGATTTCAAAGTAGCAGGAGCAGAAGCAAGTTGTTCTTCTGAAGCAACTTTCATACGGATTACACCGTGTGGGCATACGAGTGAACATTTACCGCATTGGATACAGCTTTCAGGATCCCAAACAGGAATTTCGGTTGCAATACAACGTTTTTCAAATTTGGTTGTACCTGTAGGCCATGTTCCGTCAACAACTTCGCTAAATGCAGAAACAGGGAGCAAATCACCACGATCGGCAATGATTTCGCCTGTAACTTTTCTTACGAATTCAGGAGCATCAGCAGGAACAGGAAGCAAACGATTGAAAGTAGATGTTACTTCGGCAGGGTATTCAACTTTGTGCAAGTGCTCAAGAGAGGCATCAACAGCGGCAAAGTTCTTTTGAACGATAGCATCACCTTTTTTAGAGTATGTTTTCTTAATTGCATTTTTGATTTGTGCAATAGCTTCGTCTTTCGGCAAAATGTTAGAAATTGCGAAGAAGCAAGCTTGCATGATGGTGTTAATGCGTTGACCCATTCCGGTTTCACGAGCAACTTCTACAGCGTTAATTGTGTAGAATTGAAGTTTTTTCTCAATGATTTCGGCTTGAACTTCGCGTGGAAGATGATTCCATACTTCGTCAGCAGAATAAGGAGCATTGAGCAAGAATGTGGCACCAGGTTTAGCAATCTTTAAGATGTCAACTTTGGCCATGAACGGGAATTGGTGACAAGCAACAAAGTCTGCTTTGTTTACAAGGTAAGCAGCTTTAATCGGGTTGTCAGAAAAACGCAAGTGAGATGTGGTCATAGAACCTGATTTACGAGAGTCATAAACGAAGTAACCTTGACCATATTTACCGGCATCTTCGGCAATGATTTTGATTGAGTTTTTGTTAGCACCGACAGTACCATCAGCACCCAAACCATAGAATACGGCACGAACAACGTCTTTGCCTTCGGTGTCGATATCGTCGCTGTAAGGTAAAGATGTGTTGTTTACATCGTCGTTGATACCAACAGAGAAGCCGTTGATAGGTTTCATTGAAGCACCATTGTCATATACGGCACGAACCATACCAGGTGTGAATTCTTTTGAAGACAAGCCGTAGCGACCACCAAAAATGCGAGGCATATTAGCGATTTCGCCGTTAGCATGAGCTTGAGTCAATGTAGCAACAACATCTAAGTACAATGGTTCACCGATAGAACCTGATTCTTTTGTTCTATCCAAAACATTTACAACTTTGACTGATTTCGGCAAAGCTTTTAAGAATGATTTGGTTGGGAAAGGACGATACAAACGAACTTTCAAAAGACCAACTTTGTAGCCGTTTTCGTTCAAGTAAGTAATAGCTTCTTCAACTGTTTCGGCACCAGAACCCATGATAACAATAACTTGTTCGGCATCTTCGGGGCCAACATAGTCAACAACGTTATACTTACGACCTGAAACTTTGGCAAATTTGTTCATTTCTTCTTGAACAATGTCTTCTACACTGTTGTAGAAAGGATTGCAAGCTTCGCGACCTTGGAAGAATACGTCAGGGTTTTGAGCTGTACCACGGATAACCGGAGCTTCAGGACGAAGAGCATTCTTCAAATTGAATTGGTAATCAACGCCTTCTAACATTGCACGCAAGTCATCATCAGACAAAAGGGCAATTTTTTTGATTTCGTGTGATGTTCTAAAACCGTCAAAGAAATGCATAAACGGAACGCGAGAGCGCAAAGTAGATGTTTGAGCAATAGCGGCAAAGTCATGGGCTTCTTGAACAGAGTTTGATGCAAGCATTGCAAAACCTGTTTGACGGCAAGACATAACGTCAGAGTGATCACCGAAAATTGACAATGCGTGGTATGCCAAAGAACGAGCGGCAACGTGCATTACAAACGGAGATAACTCACCGGCAATTTTGTACATGTTTGGAATCATCAAGAGCAAACCTTGAGAAGCTGTAAAGGTTGTTGTCAAAGCACCTGCTTGGAGTGAACCGTGGCAAGCACCGGCAGCACCGGCTTCAGATTGCATTTCTTGAACTTCGGGAACAATGCCCCAAAGGTTTTTTTGGTTGGCTGCAGACCACGCATCAGCCCATTCACCCATCGGAGATGACGGAGTAATCGGGTAGATAACGCAGACTTCATTCATGCGGTGAGCAACAGAAGCGGCAGCTTCGTTACCATCCATCATTTTCATCTTTACTTCAGACATATTTCATCCTTAAAGTTAACGTTAACAAAATAAAAAAAGCCAATAAATCAGACTGTTTTTAAGCCTAATCTACCGGCCATGACTTAATAGAAAAAATTTCTGTGAGTTTTATAGCACTCGAAAGATTAAAAATCTAGTAAAAAATGTGTTTTTTTATAGATTTTTTTTTAATTCAATATAAAGTTTATATCAGTTAATTTTATAGGAGGACTAATGATGAAAAAAATCGTAACTTTAGTGGCTTTGGTGTTGTTTGCTTCAAATGCTAATGCTTGGGATTTGGCTTCGGTTGCAAGTAAGGTAAAATCTGTGGCTGATGAAACAAGTGCCAAGATTGAATCGGCTCAAAGCAAGTCTGATGAAAAATCACAAGAAGCACAAAATTCTATTATGGAAAAAATCAACGAACTAAAAGAAAAAATTGCTAATTGGCAAGCTTCTGATAATGCCGAAAGCTCTGAAATTAAAAAAGCCATTGCTGATGCAAAAGCAAGTATCGAAAACTTGATGAAGCAATTGAAAGCTTTGCAGGGAAAATAATAAATTATAACTTGCATAAAATCGCTTTTATTCATTTGGATAAGGGCGATTTTTTTGTCTAAAAAAACTCTTGTCAAATGTTAAATACTGTGCTATACGTTGCTTCCTTTTTTTAAGACTATGACTATTATTTTATATATAACAACGAAATCATAGCTATTGATTGTTGAGTATATATTTCGGAAATCAAATTTTTTTAAGTGAAAGAGCATTTAATCCATGCCGCCCGCTCCTTATTGTTTAAGGTGAGAACCATGAGTTCATGAGGATCAGAAGTAAGCTTAAAATATTGACGGACGAATATAAAAAAACATTCGAAAATGGTGATTTTAATCTAAAATTTAAAAAAAGTATGATTGAGACAAGTTGGATTGTGATTGTTGCTGCTGTTTTTGTAGCCATTGTTTTGCTCTTCTTCTTGGTGAAGTGGATTTTGTCACTTCGTCGGGTTGTTGCAACTAATGAAGCACATGTCGTACGAAGAGGAGCGCAAACTGTTGCGTATGGTAGCGAAGGTCTATCATCGTATTACGAATGGCCCGCTTGGGTTCCAATTATCGGTGTTTCGGTAACGAAACTGTCTTTGGAAAACTTTGTTTTGGCGGTTGATAACTATGAGGCATATGACAAGGAAAAGTTGCCTTTCGTAGTCGATATTCGTGCATTCTTCCACATCAAAGATTGCCGAATAGCAGCAACCAGAGCATCATCAATGAAAATCTTACAAGAGCAGTTGGCTGATGTTGTTAGAGGTGCTGTTCGTACTATTTTGGCGCAAGATGATTTGGAAAAAATCATGGTTGAGCGTTCTAAGTATGGTGCGCAGTTTACCTCAGAAATTAACCAACAGCTTACTTCCTGGGGTGTCGAAACAATTAAGACCATCGAGTTGATGGATATTCGAGACTCACGCAATGAGGCCGTAATCTCAAATATTATGGCAAAGAAAAAATCTGCGATTGAAAGAGACTCTCGTGTAACCGTTGCTAAAAACAAACAGGAAGCTGAAGAGGCTGAAATTGCTGCTAGACAAGAGGTTGACTTGAAGCAAAAGACTGCTGATGAGGTAGTTGGTTTGCGTGATGCCGAAGTTCAAAAGGTTGTAGGAATTGCTAAACAACAGTCTGAACAGGCAGTCAAAGAGGAAACCAAGACGACCAAGCAAAAAGAAATGGAGGTCTTGAAGGTTGAGACTGTGCGTCAGGCAGAGATCAACAAGGAAGCAACAGTTGTGAATGCTGAGGCAACTCGTCGAAAAGTCGAAATTGAGGCCGAGGCTTCTAAACGTAAGGCTGAACTTGATGCAGAGGCAAAATTGGTACAAGCGACTAAGAACGCCGAAGGTATCAAGGCCGAAGGTCAAGCGAAAGCAGAGGCTGAGGAGAAGATGCAGATGGCATCTGTAACCGCTCAGACTACTCTTGCAAAAGAGGTAGGTGAGAATGAGGGGTATCAGAAATATCTCATCGAAATCCGTAAAGTCGAGGCTACAGAGAAGGTCGGCTTGGAGCAGGCTAAGAACATTAACGGAAGCAATATCAAGATTATTGCTAATGCCGGAAATGTTGCTGAAGGTTTGTCATCTGCTTTGGATGTACTCACCCCAAAGGGTGGTGCAAATATAGCAGGTGCTATCGAGGCTTTGGCTGCAACTGATGCCGGTAAGGCCTTGTTGAAAAAACTAGGATTGAAACTTGAGCAATAAGCGTTAATGCTTTTTTTAATCAAACACGTTCCTTTTTGTAAGGGACGTGTTTTTTTGTGTAAAAAAATAAAAGATTGCAAAACAATATTTTTTATTCTATCATTTTGTTATGATTTTTCTATTATTAACTGCTAAATATAATATATTATGGATTTTTCAAAGAGAATTAAAGAGTTGGGACTTGATAAGAGTCATGACTATCATCGCCAAGAAGTAAGACGTCAATTATGGTTGATGGCTGTGGTAATTGAGAAGAACGATCTTAGCGAATGTTCTATGGAAAATGTGTTTTATGCACAATTTGGAGAAAGATTGCGTAATTTACGTAGATCTGTGTTGATTTGGGAACAAGATGATGAATCTGCCAAATGCACTTTGTTAGCCATCATTGATGAGATGTTGGATATATGGGAAACGGATGTATCATTATTATAAGAAAAAAGCCTTTCGTAAAAAACGGAAGGCTTTTTTTTATTATTTTATTATTCTTTGATTTTGGAAAATTTGACTTTCGGAAAATCTTCCTGTGCTTTGTTTAAGTGCCAAGCATTACGAGCTAAGAATACTAAAGCTCCGTCGTTGTCTTCGGCAATATTTAAGCGATTGGCATCAATGAATTTGTTTAACTCATTTTTATCATCAGCCGAAATCCAACGGGCTGTATAATATTGAGTTTGTTCAAACATTACCGGAAGGCCGAATTCATTTTTGATACGGTCAGCCATAACCTCGAATTGCAAAACACCGACTACGCCGACAATCCATTCGGCACCAATTACGGGTTTGAAAACACTGGCACCGCCTTCTTCGGCAATTTGCTTTAAGGCATCGCCAAGGTGTTTGGATTTCAAAGGATCGAGAGCACGAGCTGATTTTAATAACTCTGGTGCAAATGACGGAATACCGGTAAAAGTAATTTTTTCGCCTTCGGTCAAAGTGTCGCCAATGCGAAGCTGTCCATGGTTGGGGATCCCGATGATGTCGCCGGCATAAGCATCTTCGGCTAATTCACGTTCTTGTGCCAAAAACATTACCGGTGTCGGAACTTTTAAGGGTTTGCCGGTGCGTACTTGATGCAAGGTCATGCCACGTTTGAAGTGTCCTGAACAAATACGCATAAAAGCGATACGGTCACGGTGTTTCGGGTCCATGTTGGCTTGAATTTTAAAGACAAAGCCGCTTACTTTATTTTCATCTGGACTGACCTCACGTTCGACAGTCGGGTGCGGGCGAGGAGTGGGGGCAAATGCTAACAAGCCCTCCAATACTTCTTTTACGCCAAAGTTGTTGATGGCACTTCCGAAGAATACCGGAGTTAATGTGCCGGCCAAGTAGGCGTCTAAATCAAACTTGGGACAAAGCTCGCTAATCATCATAATGTCTTCACGAAGCTTGGCAACTTGGTGAGCCGGTAATAATTCGTCTAATTTAGAATCATCAAGTCCGGAAACCGTTTCGATAACAGTATTGATTGTCGATTTGTCGCCGGTTTTGTTCATCAAAATCATGCGATTGTTTAAAATATCATAACAACCTTTGAAATCTTTACCGGAGCCGACCGGCCAACTTGCCGGTGTAACATCTAAGGCTAAGGTTTGTTCAATCTCATCTAAAAGGGCAAATGGATCTTGGCCTTCACGGTCTAATTTATTGATGAAGGTGATAATCGGTACATCACGCAGACGGCAAACTTCGAACAATTTTTTTGTTTGAGTTTCGATACCTTTTGCCGAATCGAGTACCATGATGGCAGAGTCAACGGCGGTTAGTACACGATAGGTGTCTTCGGAAAAGTCTTCGTGTCCGGGGGTGTCCAAAAGATTGAAGGTTACGTTGCTATATTCAAATGTCATTACAGATGAGGCAACGGAAATACCACGTTCTTGTTCTACTTTCATCCAATCGGAGTGAGCACGACGATTTTCGCCACGAGCCTTTACCGCGCCGGCTTGTTGAATCGCACCTCCAAACAATAACAATTTTTCGGTTAATGTTGTTTTACCTGCGTCAGGGTGTGATATAATTGCAAAAGTTTTGCGTTGGTTAGTTGTATTAGTCATTTTTTTCTCTTATTTTATCTAAAGTTAGCATACAAGTATCAATTAAAGTTTTATTAGTCAAGTAAAACAAAACCCCTCGCTTTTTTATTTAAACGAGGAGTTTTGAATAAGACTATAGCACTAATGGTTTATAGCGTTGCCTTCAGCATCATATTTTACGACTTTTGCATTGTCATGCAAGCCTTTGATTATGTCTGCCATAGTTTTTTGAGCCAACATTCCTTTGAGTTGGTTTTCAATCTTGTCCAAAGGTTGCGGTTTAGCTTCACGAACGTCTTCGACCAAAATTACATGATAACCGAACTGAGTTTTTACCGGAGCTTTGGTATATTCGCCTTTTTTCAATTTAAATGCGGCATCACCAAATTCAGGAACCATCATTTCTTTAGTAAAGTAACCCAAGTCAGCAGGTTCTTTGGAGTATTCTTTGGCCAATTTTTCGAAGTCGCCGTTTTTTTGGAATTTTGCAATAACTTCCTTGGCGGTAGCTTCGTCTTTGACCAAAATGTGCTTGGCCTTAACTTCTTTCTCGCCATTGAAGGTATTTTTGTAATCTTGATAAAGTTTTTTGACAGCTTCGTCATTAACTCTTTTTCTGACTTCTTTTTCTAAGTATACCTTGCGAGCTAATTCTTCTTTTAGTGCTTTTAGTTGTTTTTTGTAATCGGCATCATTTTCGATACCTGATTTGGCCGCTTCTTGATAAACAATTTCGCCGTCAACGAAAATGTCTAAGGTTTTGCCATAGAAATCATCAAAAGAAGTTTTTTCTTTGACTACCGGATTTGCCTCGTAGGCAACTTTAATATCGGCAACCTTAATTTCTTTACCGTTTACAACAGCGGCAACTCCGTTTTTGCCGGCAGCAAAAGAATTTGCTGAAGCAAACAAAGCAGTTGACATCATTAACATTGCTAAAAGTTTTTTATTCATTATCACATCTCCAAAACAAATGTTACACTTTATCAATTTATATAATAAATTTTTGCAAAAAATCCAAGATATTTTTTTTGGTAAGGTTTATAACTTGGTTGGGCTCTTGACTCTGATGATTTAAAACACTAAATATGATGTGTTAAACTATTGATTATAAAATTTATAACCCAAGGATAATTGAAATATGATAGGTAGTATTGCACGCAAGATTTTCGGTTCGGCTAATGACAGATATGTAAAAAAACAATATAAAACAGTTGAAAAAATTAATGCTTTAGAGCCTGAATATAGCGCATTGTCTGATGAACAGCTTTTGGCTAAAACAGCTGAATTTAAACAGCGTTTGGCAAATGGTGAAACCGAAGATGATATTTTGGTAGAAGCTTTTGCTACAGTTCGTGAGGCGGCAAAACGAACCTTAGGACAGCGTCACTATGATGTTCAACTTATCGGTGGTATTGTGTTACACCATGGTCAAATTGCCGAAATGAAAACCGGTGAAGGTAAAACTCTTGTTGCAACTTTGGCTGCTTATCTTAATGCTTTGTCCGGCAAGGGCGTTCATATTGTTACAGTAAATGATTATTTGGCAAAACGTGATGCTGAGTGGATGGGACAAGTTTATCGTTTTTTGGGTTTGACGGTTGATTATATTGTCCATGAGAAAAATGACGAGCAAAGACGTGAGGCTTATAATGCCGATATTTTGTATGGTACAAATAATGAACTAGGTTTTGACTATTTGCGTGATAATATGAAGTTTCGTCGCTCGGATATGGTGCAACGTCCGTTTAACTATGCTATTGTGGATGAAGTTGACTCTATTTTGATTGATGAGGCCAGAACTCCGCTTATTATTTCAGGTGCAGCTGAAGACAGTTCGGAAAAATATATTTTGGTTAATCAAATTATTCCCAAGCTTTTTGATGTTGACTATGAAAAAGATGAAAAAGCTCGTCAAGTTACCTTAACCGAAAAAGGTATGATTCATGTTGAAGAGTTATTGAAAAAGGTCGGCCTTATTGCTGAGGGTGGACTGTACGATTTGGCTAATGTAAGCCTTGTTCATCACGTTAATCAGGCCTTGCGTGCGCACAAAATGCATACCAAAGACGTAGATTATATTGTAAAAGACGGTAAAGTGATGATTATTGATGAATTTACCGGTCGTATGATGGAAGGACGTCGTTATTCTGATGGTCTTCATCAGGCAATTGAGGCAAAAGAAGGGGTGAGAATCCAATCAGAAAACCAAACTTTGGCTTCTATTACTTTCCAAAATTATTTTCGTATTTATCCGAAACTTTCGGGTATGACCGGTACGGCAATGACCGAAGAAGCCGAATTTAATGATATTTACAATTTAAGTTGTGTCGAAATTCCGACAAATCGTCCGGTTTTGCGTGAAGATTTACACGATGAAATTTATCGTACCGAACGCGAAAAATTTGATGCTATTATCAAGACAATTCAAGAATGTCATGATAAAGGTCAGCCGGTTTTGGTCGGTACGGCATCAATCGAAAAATCAGAATTGGTTGCCGATTTGTTGGCTAAAAATACCAAATTGAAATTTGAGGTTTTGAATGCTCGTCATCATGAACGCGAAGCTTATATCGTGGCTCAAGCCGGTACTTCGGGTGCTATTACCATTGCTACCAATATGGCCGGTCGCGGTACCGATATTCAGCTTGGCGGTAACGTCGAAATGCGCCTGAAAGAAGCCTTAAAAGGAGACGAAACCGAGGAACAAATCGAGGCTTTAAGACAAAAAATTAAACAAGAAGTTGAAGCTGATAAGCAAAAGGTAAAAGAAGCCGGCGGACTTTATATCTTGGGTACAGAGCGCCACGAAAGCCGTCGTATTGATAACCAATTGCGTGGTCGTTCCGGTCGTCAGGGGGATCCAGGAACGTCTAAGTTCTTCTTATCATTAGAAGATGATTTGATGCGTATTTTCGGCTCTGAACGTATGAGCATTATGCTTCAACGTTTAGGCTTGCCCGAGGGTGAGGCTTTGGTACACCCTTGGATTAGCAAGGCTTTGGAGAAAGCTCAGCAAAAGGTTGAAGAACGTAACTTTGATATTCGTAAAAATTTGCTCAAATATGATAACGTTATGAATGAACAACGCAAGGTTATTTACGAGCAACGTAAAGAGCTTATGGAGGCAGAAGACGTTTCGGATACTATTTATGATATGTGTCATGATCAAATTCGCAATGTTGTATATAATGACGTTGTTTACGGCTCAATGCCTAAAGATTGGAATGTTGAAAATATGCAACAGGATTTGGCGCGTCTTACAGGTATTTTGTTGCCTTTGGAAGAATGGCGCAATGAAGCTGATATGGATACAGAAAAGCTTATTGATAGAATTACCGAAGTGGTTGATGAGCAACAAAATAGTAAAAAT
Source organism: Alphaproteobacteria bacterium (assembly GCA_045639065.1). Lineage (GTDB taxonomy): Bacteria > Pseudomonadota > Alphaproteobacteria > RF32 > CAG-239 > CAZU01. The sequence goes on from JAZUCK010000001.1 coordinate 60,764, forward strand.
GCTAATGTGCCTGCCGATATTGTTCGCGCAGTTGAAAAGTCAGTCCTTTTACAAGAACTTGATTCTTTGTGGAAGGATCATATAGCAACATTAGATTATATGCGTCATACCATTGTTTTGCGTGCTTATGGTCAAAAAGATCCTCTAAACGAATATAAAAAAGAAGCATTTAATATGTTCTCGGATATGCTCAATCAGTTAGGTGAGAAGGTTGCGTTTATCATTATGCGCACGGTAATTCAGCAAAATTCGGCTGAGGATATGGAAACTCGTAATTCTAAACAAGGAAAAATGCAAGCTGTTCATGAGAGCCCGGTTAATCTTCTTTCGGGAAAACAGGAGAATCACGTTCAAGCCGAAAAACAAGCTCCGTTTGCTTATGAAAAAACAGAGTTTGATGCAAAAGATCCTACTACATGGGGAAAGGTTGCTCGTAATGATCTTTGTCCATGCGGAAGTGGTAAGAAGTATAAGCATTGTCACGGTCAAATATAAAGTAAAAGCTTGTATAACGGGCTACTAATACAGAATTTGGAAAATATTTTGTTCGGTCACGTACTATTTTGTACGCTCACTCGCAAAATTTTTCAATTCTTATTATTAGCCTCGTTCTCCAACCTTTTTTTTACTCTTATTACGGCTCATCTAAAGCAATTTTACGGGGAAAGTTAAAAATTCACGTAGCTATTTGTACGCTAAAATTTTTAACTCCCCTAGAAATTACTCTATCTGAACCGTTCTCCAACCTTTTTTAAACTTGTATAACGGGCTACTAATACAGAATTTAGAAAATATTTTGTTCGGTCACGTACTATTTTGTACGCTCACTCACAAAATTTTTCAATTCTTATTATTAGCCTCGTTCTCCAACCTTTTTAAAACTCGTATAACGGCTCATCCAAAGCAATTTTATGATATAATAAAAGCCTCGTTAAAAGAGGCTTTTTGTGTGTTATCTTCCTTTTCTTAGAGTCTTACGAGCGTTAATATCGCACCATTGTTGATTTTCGTAATGAAGCCCCTTAAATCCGGTGTGGCCTTTGATGTGATAAATGCGGTAAGCTCGATTTGGGGAGTTATCTAGAATTTGGCGTATTTTTAATCCTATTTCACTACGTGTTCCGGCATATTCCTCACGATTTGGACGTTTAATTGTTTGTTTAACATTTTTATTATCTGTCATGATGATAATATTTTCATCAGTTTCTTTTAATTGCTCAACAGCATATAATACGGCTTGTAGTTCGGCCATGTTACTATCATTAGCTTGTTCTAATTTTTTGAAATGTTGATGGCTTGGTTTTTGTCCGTGTTTGTGTCGCATAATGATAACAGCTAATCCTGCTTCTTTTGTGGCTTTATTATATGATGCGTCTGTATATACTAATGTTACCATTTTATTTATTCCTTAATTTATTAGATAATGTGTAATATATCACATGTATTCTGTCTAATCAAGCTTTTTGTCTAATTTTATTTTGGTAATGGTTACACAATTTTAATAATTTCGGTATTATATACTAATAATAATGAATCTATGTGATTTGAATTAAAGGATTGAAAAATGGCATTTCAAACAAAAAGAGTTGTTAAAAAGATTGTATCATGGGCAGGGTTGTTCTTTTTTGCGGTTGCTGCTTATATGCTCTATGACCAACTTTCAAAGTATAGCTTTGATGATATTAAAAATGCCGTATTCTCAATTCCTGCAAAAAATTTGTGGCTGGCTTGTGGCGCTTCGTTCTTAGGATATGTTGCATTATCATCATACGATTATTTGGCTTTGCGCTATATAGGAAGAAAATTGGCCGCGTGGAAGTGGATTTTTGCCGGAATTATCGGATTTTCGGTAAGTAATAATGCCGGACATGCAATTGTTTCAGGTGGCACTATTCGTTATCGTTTATATACTCGTTGGAGATTTAGAGGAACCGAGATTGTAAGAATGGTTACCTTTTCCGGATTTACTTATTTAGTAGCTTGTTTCTTCCTTATTATTGTCGGATATTTTATAACTCCGAATCATGCTTTTGGCGCCGGTTCGGTTTCCAAATTAACGACCGAAGTTACTACATTGGTATCGTTTGTCGGTTTGCTAGGATATTTTGCTTTGAGTATTTGGTATAAAAAACCGATAAAAATAAAAGATATCGAGCTTGATATGCCAAGATTTAGAATGGCTTTGGCTCAAATGATTATCGGTGCTGCAGATATTATAATGGATTCTTTTGTTTTATATTTTTCGCTTATTCCATTTGTAGAAATTCCGTTTGAGACATTTATGGGCGTGTTTATTATTGCCAAAGTTTTGGGCGTGTTTAGTCAAGTTCCCGGTGGTTTGGGTGTGTTTGAAGGTTTGTTTATGTACATTATTCCCGGAGAGCATAACCAAGCGATGTTGTTTGGGGCGCTGTTGGCCTATCGAATTATGTATTATTTGTTGCCTTTGGTATTTTCAGCAATAATTTTATTCAGCTATGAAGGATATCTGAAATATGTTAAAAGACAACAGCTTGAAAAAATTAAGCTTTTCAGATTACAGGAAATAGCACAACAAGAAAGAGCGGGATAATTTTCTCGCTTTTTTTGTTATTGCAAAAATATTCAAACTATGTTATCTGGCTCTTATATTGTTTAATTTTTTTATTTGATTATTATGGATAATGAATTTTGGCGTGTTAAATCGATGGAAGATTTTACGCAAGATGAATGGGACAGTATTTGCCTTAAATGTGGCAAATGTTGTGCAGTAAAAGCAAGCGATACCAGATGTGTTCATTTTTATAATAGGGTTTGTGACGGCTTGGATATGAATACCGGATTGTGCAAACGCTATGAGAATCGCCTTTGCGAAGATTGTCTGAAAGTTGACTTTCGATTGCTTTGTAAACAACCATATCAGTTGCCCGAAGAATGTGCTTATCGTATGTTGAAGGAAAAAGGGTATTTGCCGGAGTATCATCCCTTGATAACCGGAGATGATGAATCGGTGAAAAAGGCTAAGCAAACGGTGCTTGATTGGGAAGACATTCATTCTATTGCCGATATTAGAGAAGCGACAAATGCTGTATTGAAAAAGGCAAGTGAAGAAGAATGGAGTATGGAACAATTTGAAAATGCCGTAAGTGAGGCTGTTAGAAAGTTTGCTCTTCGGATTGTGAAATCTTACAAAATGTAAAAAAGGTTCGAAACTAAAAATGTTTCGAACCTTTTTTATTAAAACGGACTGCTTACCTTAGGGTTTGGCTCTTCAGCAGGTTGTGTGCTGACAGCTTCTTTCTTTTCTGCAGGTGCTTCGGATGTTTGCGACGCAGTTGTTGCAACTTGGGTCGGTTTGGCTTCTTCTTGAGGTACCACAGTTTGCGGAGCTGGCTTTGGAGAGTTATCAATGCCTAAGTATTTTTCAACAGCTTTTCTTTCTGCTTGTCTTTCTCTTTCGGTAATCAAATTCAAATCGTATAAAATTTCAAGACGACGAAGATCATCTGCCGCGTCTAAGATATTTTTAGACGGAGCTTTGTTTTTGATGCGATTACGTGGGGCAGGTGACATTAGAGCTTCGATAATAACATCTCTTTCGGCTGAAAATTCGCGAGGCGTAATTGTGCGAGTTTCAACACCTTCTTTTAATACTTCCAGTCTTTCAATAATTAAATCAGGTGATGGAACAGGAGCATCAATGCCGACGCCGGGAGCTTTGTTTGTCAAAGGCAGTAAACCGCCGATATTGGCTGAGCGGCGTGATAAAAATTCATCTTTGGTGATAAAATCTTTTTCGGCCAGTTCACGCAAAATTAAAAATCTGGAAACAATATTTTTTTCTGCCGGAGTAAAAATATTGTCCAAGTTGGCAGTTTTTGCTTCTTTTTCATCTACAACATTTTTATTTAAGGCGTTTACGATAGTAGTATTGGAAATTTCTTCACCGGCCTCATCGCTTATGGCAAAATGTTTGCTTCCGTCACGTTCCTCAATGGTTAAATTACTTTGTGCGATAGTAATGGCACGTAAGTTGTTTTTAGCTATTTCTTTTATTTTTTGAGGTTGGCCGTTTGAAGAACCTAAGACAGATGTTTCATCGCCATTTATGATGATAAGATCTTCATAATATTGACGGGCGCGATTATAGCGACCGAGTTTTTCGGAGGCTAATGCACCTACGAGCAAGGCTTGTTGATTTCTGGGGTTGGCTTTTAATGCCTCGGTTGTATATGTCAAAGTTTTTTCAAATTGACCGTTAGAATAGGCGAGTGTTGCCTGATCGGCATAGCCTTGACCGTCTTTTTCAAACAGTTGAACAAACCAATTAGACTCCTTTGGAGTGTCTTTTTTATCAATTACCGCACATGATGTTAAAAGCCCGAAAGCCGTTGCTGATAACAAAATTTTGCTATATTTGTGAGAAAACATTAAACATATACTCCGGAAAATAAAATTTTACATTCGAAGTTATAATATAAAATATAAATTTATATTACAATATTTTTGTTTGCATTGTGAATTTATACTTGATTTAAAAATTTTATACGTTAGTATTTGCCCTATTGAACGGCTTTTGGAAAACTTAAAAGCGGGTGTGGCGGAACTGGTAGACGCGCCAGACTTAGGATCTGGTTCCGTGAGGAGTGGGGGTTCAAGTCCCTTCACCCGCACCATCTTTTAGCCAAAGATGGTTAAATGAAAATATTTTAGAAAGTGAAGTTAGATGAAAATTACCGAATTGAAATCAGAAGGCTTGAACAAGTCTTATAAGGTTGTTATCGAAAATAAAGAATTTGCCAAAGAAGTTGATGCTAAACTGGCAAAGCTTGCTAAACAAGTTAAAATACAAGGCTTTAGAGCCGGAAAAGCTCCTTTGGCTATGGTTAAGAAAAAATATCAAAGCGAGGTTATGGGCGAAGCTTTAGATGAAGCTATTCGTAACGGTTCTAACAAGGTTATGACTGATAATAAATTGCGTCCGGCTACTCAACCGGCTATTAAAATCGTTGCTTTCGGCGAAGATAAAAATGTTGAGTTTGATATGGATGTTGAAGTTTTGCCTGAAATTAAACTTGGTGACTTTTCAAAAATTTCGTTAGATAAATATGTTGCCGATGTTCCTGCTGAAGAAGTTGAAAAGGCTGTTTCTTATTTGGCTAATGCAAGAAAAGAAACAACAGTTGTTGACGGAAAAGCAGCTCAAAAAGGCGATACAGTTATGATTGATTTCGTCGGTTCTGTTGACGGTGTTGAATTTAACGGCGGTAAAGGTGATAACTATCCTTTGGAACTCGGTTCCGGTTCTTTCATTCCGGGTTTTGAAGATCAATTGATTGGTGCTAAAGCCGGTGATAAGGTTGATGTTAAAGTTAAGTTCCCTGAAAACTATCATGCTAAAGATTTGGCCGGTAAAGATTCTGTTTTCGCTGTTAGCGTTAAAGAAGTTCGCGAGCCAAAGGCTGTTGAAATCAACGATGAGTTGGCAAAATCTTTGGGCGTTGAAAGCTTAGAAAAATTAAAAGAAAATTTGACTAACAGAATTAAAGCCGATTATGAAAATGCTTCTAAAATGAAGTTGAAACGTCATTTGTTAGATGCTTTGGATAAAGAATATAAGTTTGATGTACCAAACTCTTTGGTTGATGCTGAATATAAAGCTATTGTTGAACAATATGAACAAGCTAAAAAATACAATCAACTTGACGAAGAAGAAAAAAACAAAAAAGAAGCTGATTTGCTTAAGGAATATAAGGATATCGCAATCAGAAGAGTTAAGCTCGGTTTGTTGCTTTCGGAGGTTGGACAAGATGCTAAGGTTACAATTAAACCTGAAGATATCAATGCTGCAATTATGAATGAAGCTAAGAAATATCCGGGACAAGAACAAATGGTTTTGGATTATTACTTGAAAAATAAACAAGCTGTTGAAGCTTTGAAGGCTCCCATCTTTGAAGAAAAAATCATTGACCACGTAATTTCAATCGTCAAACTTAATGAAAAGAAAGTATCGGTTGAAGAATTATACAAGTTTGATGAGGAAAAGAAATCTTCTAAGAAGAAATCAGCTTAGTTTTATTAATTGATTAAAAAAAGTCCCTCAATACTTGTTTGAGGGATTTTTTTTGTAAAAAAATGGTTTTCTTAATAATTTATTGATTATATTATGATATGTGAAAATAAGATTAGTGTCTTTATTTTTTTAGGAAGGATATAAAAATTATGAGTGAAATCAGAGACAGTTTAGTTCCTATGGTTATTGAACAAACATCCAGAGGCGAGCGTTCCTTTGATATTTTTTCAAGATTGTTGAAGGAAAGAATTATATTTTTAACCGGTGAAGTTAATGATGAAGTATCTGCTTTGGTTTGCGCTCAGCTTTTGTTTTTGGAGGCTGAAGATCCGAAAAAAGATATTTTCCTTTATATTAATTCTCCGGGTGGCGTAGTTACTTCCGGTATGGCAATGTATGACACAATGCAATATATTTCTTGTGATGTGAATACGCTTTGTATCGGTCAGGCTTGCTCTATGGGGTCATTATTATTGGCCGGAGGTGCTAAGGGAAAACGATTTGCTCTGCCTAATGCCAGAATTATGATTCACCAACCATCCGGCGGATTTAGAGGACAGGCAACTGATATTGAAATTCATGCTAAAGAAATTTTGGATATGAAAAAACGTTTGAACCAAATTTATGCTAATCATACCGGTAAAAAGTTAGATGTTATCGAAAAAGCCATGGAACGTGATAACTTTATGACACCGCAAGAAGCCAAGAAATTCGGTCTTATCGATCATATTGTTACATCTCGTGAAGAGTTGAGTAAATAAGGAAGTGAAAAATGACAGATTCAAAAGAAAAATTACATTGTTCGTTCTGCGGTAAAAGCCAAGATGAAGTAAAAAAATTGGTGGCAGGACGCGGTGTTTATATTTGCGATGAATGTATTGAAGTTTGTATCAGTATTGTTTCTGATGAAATTAAAGAGATGGAAAAGTCTGAAGGTAAAATGAGTTTTGATACTTTGCCGTCTCCGTCAAAAATTAAAGAATTTTTGGATCAATATGTAATCGGGCAAGACAGAGCTAAAAAAGTTTTGGCTGTTGCCGTATATAATCACTATAAACGACTAAACTCAAAGAAGAAAAATAATGATGTAGATATTTCAAAGTCTAACGTTATTTTAATTGGTTCGACCGGTTGTGGTAAAACCTTGTTGGCACAAACTTTGGCTAAAATTTTAGATGTACCGTTTGCTATTGCCGATGCTACTACTTTGACCGAAGCCGGATACGTTGGTGAGGATGTTGAAAATATTATCTTAAAATTGGTGCAAAATGCTAATTATGATATTGAAAAAGCTCAACGAGGTATTGTTTATATTGATGAGATTGATAAGATTACCCGCAAATCTGACAGTGCTTCGATTACTCGTGACGTATCGGGTGAAGGTGTACAACAGGCTTTGCTCAAAATTATTGAAGGTACTGTTGCCAATGTTCCTCCTCAAGGTGGCAGAAAGCATCCTCAACAAGAGTTTTTACATGTAGATACTACAAACATTTTGTTTATTTGTGGCGGTGCGTTTGCCGGTTTGGAAAAAATTGTTGGTCGCCGAGGGAAAGAGACTTCTATCGGTTTTGGTGCCAGAGTTGCTTCTAAAGAAGAAAGAAATGTGGGCGAAATTATTAAAGACGTACAGCCGGAAGATTTGTTAAAATATGGTATGATTCCAGAATTTGTCGGACGTCTTCCAATTATAACAACTTTAGAAGACTTGAATGAAGATACCTTGGTTAAGGTTTTGACTGAACCGAAAAATGCTTTAGTAAAACAGTATGATATGATGTTTGATATGGAAAATGTAAAATTGACATTTACCAAGGAAGCATTGCGTGCAGTTGCTAAAAAGGCCATTGAACGTAAAACCGGTGCAAGAGGTTTGCGTGCTATTATGGAGGAAATACTACTTGATTTGATGTATGAAATTCCTGATCAGACAGATGTGGCCGAAATTGTTATTGATGATAAAGTAGTCAATAACGGTAAGTCGCCGAAATATATTCATACTAAGAAAAAAGCAGTATAGTTTTGTGATAAAAAAGAGCTGATAAAATATCAGCTCTTTTTTTATAGGCTTTTGAACGGTTTTAATTTTTTAATTTTTTTGATGGTTTCTTCAATATCTTGTTTATCATAAGTTAGTTTAGGTTCTTCCAGCAAACCGTTTTCAATTTTTTGTTTTACTTCATCGATATTAAGTTCTTTTGATTCATCTTTTAGGTTTAGAGCGTGTTTCCATTGGAAAACAGCTTCGTTTTTACGATGAGCAAACCAATAAGCATCGCCTAAATGAGAAGTTATAACTGCTGATGACGGGTACATTTCTGCGGCACGTTCCAAATATGGTAAAGCCATTGTGTAATATCCTAATTTGTACAAGGCATAACCGAGGCTGTCATTTATTGACGGATCGAAAGGAGCTTGGTTATAGGCATCTACAATCATGGAAAAAGCTTTATTGATATTTTGATTTTGCTTGAACCATGAGTATCCAAGATAATTTAATATAAGATAGTGTTTTTTTATCTCATATGCTTTCATCATGCTTTTTTCTGCTTCTTCCCATAAGCCTGATTGCTCAAGAGCCGAACCTTTGGCATAGTGTAAAACCCAAAGAGTGCTTTTGTTATTGGTCTTTGCGATGGCTTTGTTGTAATATTTTACAGCTTCACTAAATCTTAAGTTTGTACGTAAAATATCGCCTAAATCCATGTAAATTTGGACGTCTTCATATTCTTTGCTTAATTTTTTTAGTAGTTTTTCGGCGTTTTTGTAGTCTTTTTGTTTAGAGTAGTTGCGAGCTTTTTTTAATTGTGCAGGATAATATGTGGCATCACTTGGCGATATACTATCGTACATCTTATTTGCATCTTGGTACATTTCACGGCTTTCCAATATATCAGCCATTAGGATTTTTGCAGTGCTGTAATCAGGGCTTAAGTATAATGAAAGTGCTGTATACATATGGGCAATATCAATGATGTCATCATAGTGAAATGATGAGGCAACAGATAGTAACGCTTCGGCAAAACCGATAGCAGCTGAACTCAAAATAGGTTTGGTTTCAGAAGAGTCGGAATTGGTCAATTTTTGAAGTAAATTGCTTATTATGATATTAAGCGCTGGATGGCTCATTGTTGATTTTAACATTGTTTCTGCGCTATCAACCTGATTTGTCCTGACAAGGAAATTGGTAATTATTTCAATCAATCTTACAGATATTTCAGAAGTCCTGTCATTCAAAATATTTTGGTAAGCCTGATTGGCTTCGCGATTTTTTCCCATATAGTCATATAAGAAAGCTTGCTGTGTTTTATAAATATTTTCCAAACCTTCTTTGTTTTTTATTTTTTCAAGTTCGATAAAAGCCTGTTTGGAATTGCCTAATCCGGCATAGTTCCATGCAGACAAAATTGGAGAAATTAAAGTTTTGTATAATGGTTCGTTAAAGTTTTTTATAGTCTTTAATGAGGCATCATATTGTTTGTTTTTAAGTTGTGATAGTGCAACCACCATGTGTGCAAAATTATTTTTAGTGTTTGCTTTTAGAGCTTTTTCGGCATATGTAACAGCTTCATCAATTTTGCCTTTGGAGGTCAATAATAGGAATAGCTTATTTATCAATTCAGGGTTGTCTTGATTGCTTTGATAAGCAATTTTGTAATAAGTTGAAGCATTGTCAAAGTCTTTTCTGATATGAGCCACTCGTCCTGCTAAATATGCACCGTATGGTGTTATCATTACTGATGATGCTTCTTTTGTATCATTATTAAAAGAAGGATGTTGCGTCATAACTGGCGAACAAGATATAAAAATTGCGGTTGAAAGTAATAAGACTGAGGCAAATGTTAATTTATTCATGAATTTATTCCAAAAGTATACATTGTTCTTATGTTATATGTTTTTTATCAATCATACAACAGGTTTATAAATATATGATTAAATTTGTGCAAATAAATGTTTATTCTTGCTTAAAAGTTTTATTTACTTTAAGTTTATGAGTATGATTGATAATAACCTTAATGCAAAAGAAATTCTTGAATTTTATCTTTTATCCGGAGTTGATGAAACTTGCGGAGATGTCGTTTTTTCTCAATCAACAAATACAAAACCATCGGTTAATAATGAAAATAAGGCCAAATATGTTACATCGCATTTGGCTTTTGATTCTAAGGTTGCTGTTGAAAGCGCTATTGATTTGTGCAATAAGGTTTTGACAATAGAAGAGTTAAAAGAAGTTGTTGAAAATTTTGAAGGTTGTTCTTTGAAAAAAATGGCCTTGAATACGGTTATAGGTGATGGCAATCCTAAGGCTAAAATAATGTTTATCGGAGAAGCTCCGGGGGCTGATGAGGATAGAATAGGGCGGGCTTTTGTCGGCAGATGCGGACAATTATTAGATAAGATGTTGTCATCAATAGGACTTAATAGAGATAATTGTTATATTTGTAATGTTTTACCATGGAGACCGCCGGGAAACAGAACGCCGTCAGACTCAGAGATTGTCGTATGTTTGCCGTTTTTGAAAAAACAAATAGAAATTGTTGAGCCTGATATTATTTTTGCACTAGGAGCAGTTGCGGTTAATACGTTGCTGGATAATGCTGACAGTATTTCAAAACTTAGGGGTAAGTGGTTGGAATATAATACTCAAAGCGGAAAAACAATTCATGTAATGGCAGGATATCATCCGGCGTTTTTGCTCAGGACACCGGCTCAGAAAGCTAAGGCATGGAGTGATTTTTTGCGATTAAAAAAGAAAATTGAAGAAAAATAATCAACATTGCTTGTTAATATTTTAATATTTTATGGTATTTTTTTTTAATTATTTTATTATGTATATTAACTTGTAAAAAGCGTCATTTCAAATGAGGGAATAAATATGAAAATAAATGCTAAATATATAATGCCGATGTTGGCTGTGGGTTTGACTTTTGGTGTCGTTGACGTAAATGCTGCACCGGCTTCATCTAAAGAATCGAAAGGAGCTGTTATCTTCAAGATTCATGATGTTGTGCCTGAAAAAAATGCCGAAGGTAAGGTTATATATTGTAATGTGGGTGCTACATTTTTTAATCGTACAAAGGAAGATATCGCTAATGTGTCTCTCTCTTTGAGTTGGAATGATGATGTTATCGGCGAAATTATCGATATTGAAGAACGTGAAGAACGCGAGAAAAAGAAAAATAAATCAAAAGATCCAAAATCTCGCTACTCTACTTCAAGTTTTACATCCAGTGATGTTTCTGTTGATTTGAAGCTCCCTCCTATTAAAACGAATCAACAAATCACGATGAAAACAAAGGTGGATACAGATCGTTGTTTTATCTTGTTAAATGATATGGATGTTGTAGTAAGCAATTGCGGAACGTTGTCTGCGTCTTCATCAAAAGATGCTTGTTCAAATTATTTTCAATACATAAGCCCTAAAAATGCTGAATATTATACCGATTTTAAGGAAGTGTCTTTGGAAGAGCAGGTAACTAATGAGGATAATCATGTTTTGCAACTTCAGGAAGACGTTAATAAAATTTTTGATGAAACTATCAAAAGTATAGATGAAATTGTTGCTCCGACCGATAAGTCAGAATAGTATTCGCTTCTTGGTATTAGAGAGTATTTTTATATAAACCTTTAGTTATTGCGAGCTGTTTGTAATGGTTAGATTTTTAGTTTTTTTAGTAGTTTTATTTTCAATGTTTGATGTTAAGGCTCAAATGTTGTTTGATGATGGCAAAAAGACTAAAACTATATCTGAAGAGGCATTTGAGCTGCCTAAAAAACAAGATGAACAAAAAAGTCAAGATGAACAAGGTGTTACTTTGGAAGATTTGACACGAGCAGCTTCGTCTTCAAGTAATGATATTGAAAAATCTTTGCAAAAGGCAACAACATCTTCTGAAAAAGATAAGAAAAAAGATGCCGATGAAGATGTCGAAAATGAAGATATCTTTATTCCTGAAGGTGAGCTGTATAAACTTAATGAAGCACCTACGGTTGATGGTTCAAAGCGTGGCGGACAAGCTTTTGTAGAAGTTGATGATGAAGGTCGTATGAAAAAATCGGAAAAAATCTTTTTATTTTACGATGATTTTAAGATAACTAATTATATGACTAATACTGCAACTTGTGATGTCAGATTTAATATATTGTCAAATTTGGATAGAAAAATTACTCAATTAGATGTGAAATTGGTTTGGCCTGATATTACAACTACATTGTCTTTTAGTAACGTTGCTCCAAATACTCAGACATATTATAATTATTCGCTTATCGGCAACGGCTGTTATGGTATGGATATAGCTCCGAATATTATCGTTAATAGATGCAGAGTAAAAGGTTTGACATCATCTGAATGCGCAAATAAACTTGTTTGGTTATCAAAATAATCTGATGAAAAAATTTAAAATATTTTTAAGTGCTTTGGTCATATCATTTTTTTGTATGACAGGTGTTGTCTGTGCTGAAATTAATATAATTACGCCGGAAATTTACGATAGGGTAATGGATAATATTGATGTAAGCAGTAGCGATATAAAAAAGTATAAAAATATATTCAAGGCTTTGGCTAACGGTGATTTTAAGAGTGTTGATAATTTGGTTGAAAAATTGGATAATCAATGCTTGTTGGGGTATGTGTTGGCTGAAAAATATTTGCATGCCTCATATAAATCAACAGTAGAAGAATTGGTTGATTGGTTAGATGAATATCGAGATTATCCGCATGCGCAACGCATTTATAATTTGGCGCTAAGAAAAGGTGCTAAAGATATTAAAGAGCCGGTATATCATTCTGATGATGTTGTTGAAACAAGAGATGATAAAATTTCATTAAAATACTTAGAGCGATTATCACCTAGTGATCGTAAGTTTTTAGTACGTCAGGCCAAAATTTTTAGGACTCATTTGAGACGTGGTAAAACATTGGCTGCAAGAAATGTGCTGGAGAACAAACGTTTTAAAAAATTAGCGCCAAGCAGATATTGGGATAATTTGGCAGCGAAGCTATCATTAAAATATTTGGTAGATAATTACGATACAAAAGCTTTGGAATGGGGAGAAATCGCAGCTAAAAGGCATAATTCCGGTACGGGTACTTGGGTGGCCGGACTTGCGTCTTGGCGTAAAAAAAATTATAAATCAGCAGCAAGCTATTTTGCACGTTTGGGAAGTTCTCAAAATTCTGATGCGTGGTTAAAAGCAGCCGGAGCATATTGGTCAGCTCGCGCTTATGATAAATTAGGTAACCATCTAAAAGCGCGTGAAATGTTAAAGTTGGCTGTAGCTCATAAATATACTTTTTATGGTATTTTAGCAGGATACCAGCTTGGCGAAGATTTTGATTTTGGTTTTGACAAGGATAGCTATATCAACGACTTTGAAAAAATGGATTATGTGAACGAGATTATTGCTTCAAAACAAATTGTAAGAGCATTACTGTTGCTTAAAATCGGCAAAAAAGATTGGGCAGAAAAAGAACTATATTCAGTTTATGATGGTTTGAGCGATAATCAAAAAGAAGCAGTTATTTTGCTGGCAAACCAATATGAATTACATTCTTTGGTTATCAATATCAGCCGACAAAAAAATATTGAAGCGCTGAGCGGTAATTATGAAAAAGAAATGTACCCTTTGCCAAAGTGGTCTGATGAACAAGAGTGGAAAGTTGATAAGGCTTTGATTTTAGCTCTTATCAGACAAGAATCTGCTTTTAAGGATAATGCGACAAGTAGAGCCGGAGCCAGAGGAATTATGCAGCTTATGCCTAATACGGCATATCATATCAGTGGTGACAAAACGATAAAAAAACAAAAAAGCAAGTTGCTTAATCTTGACTATAATTTGAGCCTTGGGCAAAAATATGTGTCTTATTTGTTATCTAAGCCGTTTATTGAGGGTAATTTGTTTTATATGCTGACAGCATATAACGGCGGTCCGGGTAATTTGTTAAAATGGATGAAAAATGCCCGATTTTATGATGATCCGCTTTTGTTTATTGAGGTTATTCCCTCAGCTGAAACTCGTATATATATTGAGCGCGTTATGGCTAACTATTGGATTTATAATATGAGATTTGGTAATATCAACCACACTTTAGAGCAGTTGGGTGAAGGTCAGTGGCCGATATTAAAAACCGATGCTTATAATCCTATATTTGATGATGAGTAAATCTTTATTTTTTAACTATCTTGTTTTGCAATAATAAGCGCATATATATGAAGCAATAACTTTTATTTTATATGGGAGTTGATTGATGGAATTATATATGTTTTTGGCATTTTTATTGTTTTATATAATCACCGCAATAATGCTGGACGATGTTTTGAGAAAAAGAATTTGGATGATTGCTTTTATATTGTCTTTTGCTGCAACATCAATAGCAATCGGTTTTATCAAAGGTTCAAAACAAGATGTTATGATGAATGTAGAAGAGCTTAATTGGTATTATTTCTTATACTTGTTTGGTATGATATCTGTTGTAATGGGGGTTTTCAATATATGGATTTATCGCAAGGAGTTGTGGGCTATGATGACCGAAGAATAAAAAAAAGATTGTCTAAAAGTTTTCTAGAGCCATTTTCTGCAGGCTTGAAAAATTCACGTAGGCTAATCTACGCTAAAATTTTTCTCGCTTTGAAAATAACTCTATAAATTCTTTTATCCAACTTTTTTGAGATATCTAAAAGTTTTCTAGAGCCATTTTCTGCAGGCTCGAAAAATTCATGTACGTCTTTGTACTACTCAAAATTTTTCTCGCTTTGAAAATAACTCTATAAATTTTTTTATCCAACTTTTTTTGAGACATCTAAAAGTTTTATGACGCCAGTTTCTGCATAAAAATGATGTTTTTATTTTATCGTGATATTTCAATATACTACTGCATTTGACAAGAAGTTGAAAAAGTGGTATAATATTCTCTATGCAAAAGTATTATTCTGTTTCTTATTGTATATTGTTTTCATTGACATTGTTAATGTTTACATTATTTG
The DNA here is from genome assembly GCA_045639065.1 of Alphaproteobacteria bacterium. Lineage (GTDB taxonomy): Bacteria > Pseudomonadota > Alphaproteobacteria > RF32 > CAG-239 > CAZU01. The sequence goes on from JAZUCK010000001.1 coordinate 75,800, forward strand.
ATGCAGGATAATACTTTTGTTTTGAAAGGAACAAAACTAATATTAACAATAAAAAAAATTTCAAAATGAAAACTTTAAAAATTTTCACTCCAGGATTGGAGATTCGCAATCAACAGTTGGTGTCATCTGTTGGTATAAAGGTTTTAAAACTCTCTGAGTATCAAATGATGACATTGTCATTAGAGGATATGGAAGCAGACTTCAATAAATTGGTGCTGAAGTTTGGTGAACATAACCTTTTGAAAGAGGGGGAGTATTATAATGGGTATGCTCTCTTTTATAACGGATTGATTGTAAGTACTGTGCGAATGCGTGGTCGGATTACCAAGGTAACTGATTCCCGTTATGCCGGTTGGGACAACCAAATGAGGCAGTACATTCGGTTAGGTTATTTGTATGACATAACTGATTGTGGTGCAGGTGGTCTGTTCAAGTATGTATGGTCGCTGTCTTCGACTCCTTGGGAAAACATGGGCGGGTGTAGTATTGAAATCGGGCACGCGCTCCGCAGAAAGTTGGCAGATGCTATAAACCACAATTATCTTCTTACAGTTACTGATGAAGAGGATTTGGTTTTGAAGAGATATCTCGGAAAGCAGTCTTACTACAAAGACTTCTTTAACGAGATTCCTTAAAAGCATCTCAGTTGATTAAAAAAAAGCTCATGTTCTTTATTGGAATGTGAGCTTTTTTTATTTGTTTATATTAAATGTCGGCAATTACCTGCATTGATATAATTTCATCAGGATCTCTGACTTCGCCGTTGGCGCCTTGGCCTTTTTTTATCATATCAACGTATTCCATTCCGGCGGTTACTTCGCCCCAAACGGTGTATTGACCGTCTAACCATGAGCAATCCTTAAAGCAGATAAAAAATTGACTATCAGCAGAATCAGGAAACATTGAACGAGCCATAGATACGGTTCCTCTTTTATGAGGTGTGCGATTAAATTCGGCTTTGAGCTTTTTGCCTGAACCACCGGTACCGTTACCGTAAGGACAGCCTGTTTGCGCCATAAAACCATCGATTACTCGGTGAAATTTTAATCCGTTATAAAATTCGGAACGAACAAGTTCTTTAATACGGGCAACATGGTTAGGAGCAACATCGGGGTACATTTCGATTACGACATCACCATCTTTTAACTTTAGCAACAAAGAATTTTCGGCGTCTTTTACTTTGTATGAATGTTTAATTTTTTTGGCTCTGCTTTCGCTCATTTTAAGTTGTTTGGTTTCGTCAGCAGGTAAGCTTTTTGTTTTGTTGCCGGCAATTTTTTTTGTATCGGCATTTTTGATTTGTTTGGTTGTAGCCATAATTTGTTTCTCCTTAAAAATTTTTCTTTATATTTATATAGGTATTGAAAAGATAAATTGCAAAGATTTAGCTTAATATAAAATCTATTCTTTCTTCGGCGTTTAGATTTTGCGGATATTTTTTATCTACTTTTTTAATTGCTTTTTTTAAGCCGCTGCCATTGGCAATTTGAATTGCAAGTCCTGGGCGGGCATTAAGCTCTAACATCATCGGACCTTTTTTAGCATCGAGTACAATGTCGGCGCCAAAATATCCTAAGCCGGTCATCTCATAAGCTTTTGCAGCGATAAGCAAATGTTCTTTCCATAAAGGAACTTCGATTTTGCGTAAATCAGCATTAGTATCGGGGTGATGGGTTATAGGAATATTATGCTGAACTGCTTTTTTTGTTTTGCCGGTTTTAATATCTAAGCCGACCCCGACAGCACCCTGATGAAGATTGGCTCGTCCGCCTGAACGAGCGGTTGATAAGCGTGTCATTGCCATAATCGGATAACCTTTATAGACAATTACCCTGACATCAGGGACACCTTGATAGCTATAATCCTTAAATACGTCAGAAAAGTGAACAACTTCTTCAATCAAAGCTGTGTCATAGCGGCCACCTAGTGAATATAGTCCGCTTAAAATATTGGAAATATGTTGATATAGTTCGTTGTAGGTAATGGCTCGTCCTGAAGGCAGAGTAAAAGAATCCTCGGTGTAGCTTTTTATAACCAAAACACCTTTGCCGCCGGATCCGTGAGATGGTTTTACAACAAATTCGGAGTGGCCTTTAACCATATCCAAAATATTGTTTACTTGGAATTGGTGTTCAATAACGCCAATCATCTTAGGTGTCTTTACGCCGCTTTTGATAGCCAAATTTTTAGTTGTGACCTTGTCATCTACCAGAGGATATAAATTACGCGGATTATATTTGGAGATTATATGAAAATTGCGCGCATTCATTCCTAATACGCCTTTTTCACGTAATTTTTGCGGGGTTGTAAATTTTTTGAGGAAACCAAACATCTTTTTTTTGCCCTTATTTTTTTACCAATGGAGCAAAGCGTTTTAGTTCGGTCAAACGATAGCCGGTATATGTTCCCAGTAACATTACGATAATTAAAATAACAATATTCAGTTCGTTAAAGGCAAACATAATATGTCTGATATACTCATTAGCTATTACAAAATAAACAATGATACCGACTGCAAGGCTGTTTAAAAGCTCTTTTGATGCGTTTATCGGTCCGTCTTCTTCCCAGGTGATAGATGCTCGTTCGATTATCCATGCGGTAATAATAATCGGGAAAAATACCGAGGCTTGAGCTATTTTTATATCAAAGTTGTAACCGACAATGGTCAGAGCGTGGATTATCAAAATTACAAAAATTACTACTGCTGAAATTCTCGGCACTAAAAGCAAATTAAATTTTGACATAAGAAAGCGGATTCCAAGTCCAAGTAAAACAATTGCTACAAAGCAGGCTAAGCCGGTAATAAAGCCGGTCTTTACCAAAGACATGGATATTAGCATAGGGGTAAATGTTCCCATTGTTTGAATGCCGACAATGTTACGCATTAAAACCACAATTAAGATACCGATAGGAAATACCGAAAGCCATTTTAATGTGTTTTGTTGGGCAATGGGAAGGTTATAAATTGAATAATTAAACAAGCCTGTGTCTTTAGAGAGTTGAGCTCGTCTTTCGGCCAAATTCATTGATGAAGTTATGGACTTTTGCATAGAAAATTTTATAGAAGAATCTGTCCCGCCTGATACATCAAGCAAGGAAGTTTCGCCACGCTGAAATACCAAAAAATTATCAGGTAATCCTTGTTTTCCGGTTTTGGGATTATATAACCACCATGCACCGTTTATATATGCTTCCAACATTAAGTCCGGATTTATTGTTTGACCTTCTTCAAGTTTTATACCGCGAGCAATGCGGGTAGGAATATCTTCCAGTGATAAAATGTCACTCATAAATTCAATAGCTGTTTTTTGAGTATATTGAACAGGAAGCATTGATTTTAGTGTGGAATTCATAGGTTCTTGATTGAAGAACTTTATCATTTTTTCGATATCGTCATGTCCGTCTTGTTGTTTGGATAATTCAATGATTTGTTTTGCTTGAGCAATAAGTTGTTTGTTCCAAAGCGGTTTTTTTATATTTTCGGGGGCTGGAGCTCTAAGCTTGTCTTTACCTAGTGTGTTGTCAAAGACCATAAGTTTGTAATATAAGTTTTGTTCCCCGGTTGTTTGAGAACGGGTAAACACTATTCTGTCAGATAATTTTTTGTGTTTATAGTCTTTAGCTGTAATGCTTTCTTCCAATACTTTGAAACCTCGATTTTTGGTAGGGATGCGTAAAACCACGTTAATCGGGTTTTCTCCGTCAGCAACAAAATTTATATGAGATTCTACTGCCCAAACATTAGATGTTTGTTTTGGGGATAGGCTAAAACCCCAATATTTAGTTTTATAATAAATGGAATAAGCTGTGAAGCTTAAGGATAGAAATAATATAACACCTAAAAAAAGTCTGACAGGAAATGAGTTTTTCATAAGATTTTGAAGCCCTAGTGTAATGTGTTTTCAATAGAAGAGTCTACAATAAAGCGTCCGTTTAAGATGTTACGTCCAATTAGTACCTGATATTCAAATTTTGAGCGGTCGTTTAAGGTAAACTCGGTATCTATAATCTCTTCGCCCATTTTTACATCAAAATGTACAACATAGCGTTTTTCACCTTTAAGTGTACGGACTATGTTGGTTTTTCTGACAATAGGTTTTTCAAAATGAAGAGTTTGAGCAGTTTTTTTATTGGTTATATCAAATGATACCCATTTATCTCCGTCTCGTTCAAACGGGCGAATGTTTTGAGCATCGATTGATGATGTTTCGGCACCTGTGTCTATACGTGCCTGAAAAGGAATTTCAAATGGCGGAACATATACGGTTTCAACACCACCGATTATAAGAGAGGTATTGTTTTGTTGCTTTACCAAAGCTTTATTTTCTGATAATTTGGTGTTGTCATGGTTTATTGCTTGGCAACCGAACAAAAATGTTATTAAAGTTAAAATGGCAAATTTTTTCATTGTTTAACAATACCTTCATTATATTAGTTGCCTCATTTTAGCGTAAAATAATGTTTTTTGTAAAGTTAAACTTTGATTTATTTGCCATTTTATATACAGTTTTTTTCTCTAGAAAAATACAGTTGTTCGTATCGAAAAGACAAAAGCGTTATCCGATTTTGGCGAAAGGGCCGGATCAAAATATACTTGGACATCAGGAGTTATGGCTATCCATTTGGAAACTCCAAACGTAACGTATCCTTCCAAAACTTTTTCCCAATTATTTTCTATAGGTTCACCTACGGCGTCTTCGTTGATGTGGTTAAATCCTACGGCAAAACCTAATTGATCAAGAGGGTTGCGGTTGAACGGATTGTTTAAAACCGCTCCTAAGACGTATGAATTATCAATTTCTTCAATATCTCCTGATACGCCGTTGATACGCCCGAATAAAGACCATTTGTCGCCAATATTTTGAGAGGCGTTTATTGACCAACCGTTTGTTGTTTGTTGTTGATCTTCTACCCATGGCTGATTGTAATATAAAAAGGTATATTGTCCGTCACCAAGTCCTGAAATGGTCGGGTTATATGACATATAACCAAATGTGGTAAAATGTTTTTCATCTAAATTTGATGTCGAAATTCTATCACCTGCTATATTAGTAGCGTCTTGAAAACCAACGGCAAAACTCCACTCTTGGTTCGGTGTTACTTGTAAATATGAACCAAGTCCGGCTGTAGAATATGACGATGAGGCATTTTGTGAAAAGCCATAGTTTATAAAATATTGCTGTTGATTGGAATCATAAGCTGTGCCATCAAAATTATATATCGGGAATTGGCCGGCTCCGATTGTAAGCCAATTGTATTCATTAGGAAGTTGATAGGTAATGAACAATTCCGGCCATTCATTTGATTGGGTGGAATAATCGTTAATCGGAGTTACAACATTTATGTTATTTTGAATTTTTTGACCATCAGCACCGGAATAACGAACAACATTATAGGCGGTGTTTAATGTCATTTGACCATAGTTATTATTAAACATTTCCCAAGTTATTGCCGGATAAACAATGGTTTGAAAACTGGCTTCTTTACCTGATGGCGCACCATATTGTGGTGTAAAAGATGCAGTAAGAGAATAGTTTAATCCGTATTTTTTTTGAAGATAGTCTTTGAATTTTGAATAATCATTTCCTAAGTCTGTAAAACTAAGATGGCGAAAATAATCTGAGTTCATTATTCTGCCTTTGGCAGAGTGTTTGTGTGGAAGAGGTGTGTTGTTTGTTTCGGCGGCTGTGGCAGAAAAACTTAAAACAGTTGAAAATAAGCAAGCTAAAAGTATTTGTTTTTTCATATCTTTATTTCCTTGATTTCATTGTTTGTGAATTTGATATTTTAGTGATATATGAATTGATTAGAAAATTTGAAGTCCGATAGAATAAAAAAAAAGAAGCAATTTGAATAATTGCTTCTTTTTGAAATATGAAAAATAGATAAAAATTATTTTTTACTTGGTTTAACATATGCAATAGCGGCGTGCTCTTCACAATATGTTTGACCTAAACGGATTTTCTTACCACAGAAATGGAAGTTTTCATCTTTAGGGTCGCCTATGGGCCAACGGCATGTGTGATTGTCGAGTTCCACTAAAGATAAGTTGCCGGTCTTAGATGTTGTTTTGGCAGCCATATTAAGAGTTTTAGCCAATTTGATGTCATCTTCTTCCGATACATTCGAAACCAAAGGTTTAACCTCTTGTGTAAGAGGTTTTTTGATTTCTACGGGTTTGGCTTCTGTTTCTTTTACGGCAATTGAAGCTTCTTTAACGGGAGCCTTTTTAGGTTCGCTTTTAGGTTCTTTTGCAACTTTTGGAGCAACCTTTTTTTCTTTAGCTGTTTTGGCCGGTTTAGCCGGTTTTTCGCTTTTTTCGGAATCTGATTTTTTCTTAATCGGAGAAGGGCGACCTGATAGACCAAGTCGGTGAACTTTTCCGACAATAGAGTTTTTTGAAATGTTCAGGCGGCGACCTATTTCACCGGTAGTAACACCTTCGGCCCAAAGTCTTTTGAGCTCTTCTACCATTTCGTCTGTCCAAGCCATATTAAAATCTCCTAAAAAATTAACAAATGAATAATTGCATAATATGGTAATATTTTCTTAGAGTCTAGCTTATTTTTTAAATAAATTTATTTATGTTTATCTTTTTTATACTTTTTTGTTATATTATGAATAAAAAAATTGATTATGGGGTCGGTTTTGAAGATATTCAGATTTGTTTTTTTGTTGTTTTTCAGTGTTTGTATAGCCGGTAAGGTAAATGCCGGAGTTTCTGATTTTGCGTCTTTTTTTGAGATGGATTTGGAAAAAGATAAGCTTCCGACTATGGAAGAACTATATGTTTTGATGAAAAAACACGAGGTTTATGATAAAAAATATGAGAGCTTTTTTGATTTATTAGGCGATTTTGACGAAGAGTTCAGAAACACAATTGCGTCTTACGGTATGCAAGAAAAACGTCTTAAAGGTGAAAGCGAAGATCAGTATATCGAGTTTTTGAGTCATATGCCAAAAAAATATTATCAATATTTGGGACCTCAGTTATTTGAAGTGCCAAATATGTCGGAAAAAGTTTTGAACCTGCCGGGAATTAAAGAAACCAAGAATAAATTTCCGACAAGAATCGCAAAAGCAGTCAAGGATATTGAAGGTATTGAGCACTTATCGACACATTTGTATTTTTTACTTATGCCGGAAGTTTGGGGGGAATATGACGATGATATTGAGTATCCCAAACTAACGCCGTATTTTCCGAAACTTATTTATAATAAAAATTTAGGAGCTATTTTACGCAAATTTGTAAAAACAGAAAAATTTAAGCCCGGATATAAAGAGGACAACAAGAAAACAAAAAGCGATTTGAGAACGCTTCGTCCTACTAAGGATTCTTTATTAACATCTGCTGATATTAAGGCTTTTTTGGCAACTATAGATGAGGTTAATGAATGGGCTAATCAATTTGAAAATGTTGATATGTTTTCTCGTGCTACAATATTGTGGAATATGTATGATAGGGAAGGACCAATCGGAAAATATGTGCCGGCGGGATATATGGATTTGATTCATCCTTGTGCCAGATTTGTGCAAAAATCAAAAATGTTGGGCAAGGAAAATGAGCTTGGTGCAATTGTGGCTAAAAAGGGATTTACAATTAACGAATGGGGTTATACTTGTGACAAAACCATTAAAGCTCATAGAGTAGCCAATATTAAAACCCATATGGTAAGACTCGTCAGAGAGTTTAAAAAAGGACACTATGATTATGACATTAAGAGCTTGAGTAATTATACTCAAAATGTAAGGTTTGCTTTGATGCAGGGTATTGTTCAAGCTCATAAGGCTCCGATGAGTGATATATTGGAATATAGAAAGAATCGAAAAGAATTTGAAGAAAAGTTGAAAAAACACAATTTCAGATTCTTTAATCATAGAATAAGCAGATTTTAGTTATCTTATTGATATTTAATAAAAAAATCATTTTTTTCTTGCTTTTTTGAATTTAAATGATGTATAGACGATAGCAACGAATCGTGTATTTGTTTTTTTAATAACATTATTTGAATAAAGGATTGTAAAAATGGCTCGTGTAACAGTTGAAGATTGTATTGATAAAATTCCGAATCGTTATGAACTTTTGATGGTTGCTGCTCAGCGTGCAAAAGATATTTCTTCCGGTTCTCCTTTGACAGTAGATAGAGATAATGATAAAAACTCGGTTGTTGCTTTGCGTGAAATTGCAGAAGAAACAGTAAGTATTGAAGAATTGCAACGTTCACTTGTTATGGGATTGCAAAAATATGTTGAAGTTGAAGAACCTGAGGAAGAAGAGCTCGAAATTATGGCTGCAGAAAGAGAATTGGCTGATTTGGATGAACAATTCTCAGGTCTTTTGCCGCAAATGGAATTGGAAGATTCTATGCAAATTCATGGTGTTGACGACGATGATGCTATGGATTTAGATGCTGATGGTGAAATCGATGCCGATGTTGAAGTCGGTGATGAAGAATTTTTCGGCGATGACGGTTTTGACGGTATGGATGATTTTGACGAATAAATAATCGTTCGAAAATAAATTTTTTCTTGCATTAAAAGTTTCGGCTATTTAAACTTAATTTAACCTATAGTGGTGTAAGTTTATATAATGCTGAAACTTTTTTTATTTTGAAAAGTACAAAAATGTTAAGACAATACGAATTAGTTGATTTAGTTAAGTCATATGATACGGATGCTGATGAAGATGCATTAAACCGTGCATATGTGTATGCAATGAAAAAACATGGTGCTCAACTTAGAACTTCCGGAGATCCATATTATTCACACCCGATTGAAGTTGCCGGTATTTTAACAAAATTTAAGTTGGATGCTACATCTATTATTGCAGGATTATTGCATGATACGGTGGAAGATACCGATGCAACGGTTGATGAAATTAGAGAGTTATTCGGACCACAAGTTGCACAAATTGTTGATGGGCTGACTAAGTTGGCAATGATTGAAATTAAGTCCAAAGATACTAAGCAAGCCGAAAATTTCAGAAAGCTATTATTGGCGATGTCAGAAGATATTCGCGTGCTTTTGATTAAATTGGCCGACAGATTGCATAATATGCGCACTCTACATTTTTGTGCTGATGAAAAAAGAGCCAGAATTGCTAAAGAAACGCTAGATATATATGCACCGTTGGCCGAAAGAATCGGTATGCAGGAAATTAAGTCTGAGTTGGAAGAAATAGCATTTCGTGAACTTCATAAAGAGGCTTATGAATCTATTTCGGCCAGATTAAATTTTTTGCGTGAACAGGGAAGCAATATAGTACCGGCAATTATTAAGCAACTTGAAAAGGATATGAGTGAGGGTGGCGTTAGAGCAAGTGTTTCCGGTAGAGAAAAATCGCCTTACTCAATTTGGCGTAAAATGCAAAAGAAAAACGCCTCGTTTGAACAACTTTCGGACATCATGGCTTTTAGAATTATTGTTGATGATGTGGGCGCTTGTTATCAAGCGTTGGGTATCGTTCATAGTAAATATCATATGGTTCCGAGACGTTTTAAGGATTATATTTCAACACCAAAACCAAATGGCTATAAATCGTTACATACCGGTGTAATAGGTCCGGAAAATACCAGAATTGAGATTCAAATCAGAACTCAAGAAATGCATGAGGTTAATGAAAAAGGTGTGGCTGCTCACTGGGCGTATAAACAAGGCGAAAAGGTGGTCGGTAAAAACTTTAGATGGATTCAGGAACTTTTGGAAATTTTGGAAGAAGCTTCAAACCCTGAAGAGTTTTTAGAAAATACCAAACTTGAGATGTATAATGACCAAGTTTTTTGCTTTACACCAAAAGGCGATTTAATCGGATTGCCGGTAAACTCAACGCCGGTTGATTTTGCCTATGCCGTTCACTCAAAAGTGGGTAACACTTGTGTAGGTGTTAAGATTAACGGCGAAATTAAACCATTGAGAACTATTTTGCAAAATGGTGATCAAATCGAAATTTTGACATCTAAAGCTCAACATCCTTCACCGGAATGGGACAGATTTGTTGTTACCGGTAAAGCAAAGGCAGCTATCAGACGCTATGTTCGTTCAAGTAAGAGAGAACAATTTGTATCGTTGGGCGAGCAAATGTTGGAACGTACATTTAAGGGTGAAAACTTAGAGTTTAACGAAAAAGGTTTGGTCGGAGTTTTGCCTAATTTTGAGGCAACGTCGGTTGAAGATATATATGCAAAAGTAGGCGAGGGGTTGGTTACTGCTTGGGATGTGTTGCGTGCAGTTTATCCGAGTTATAAGCAATCTAAATTGGGCAAGGTTGTAAAGTCGTTTGCTGCAAAAAGTTTTGGAAAAGCCGGAAGAAAAAAATCTAAGGCAGAGCCTTTGCAAATTAAGGGGCTTATTCCGGGAATGGCTGTGCATTTTGCCGGTTGTTGCCATCCGTTGCCTGGGGATAGAATTGTTGGTATTGTAACCACAGGAAAGGGTGTGGCTGTTCACGCAATAGATTGTAAAGCCTTGGAAAAATATTCGGCAGAGCCTGAACGGTGGCTTGATATTTCATGGGGCGATGGTGCAAATGAAGGTATGCATGTCGGACGAGTAAAATTGATTTTATCAAATGAACCAGGATCTTTGGGCGACTTGTCAAACTTGATAGCTCGTCATGAAGGTAATATTGCAAACTTGAATATAACTAACAGAACAATGAGTTATTTTGAGCTTATTATTGATATTGAAGTTAAAGATTTGAAACATTTGACCGATATTATTAGTGCTTTGAAATCGTCTAAGGTCGTGTCTTATGTGGTAAGAGCCAGTCAATAATCTTTTTATTGGTCGTTGGAAAATGTGACAACAGCTATATCTTTTTTTATAAAAATAGTTGGAGAGTTGTAATATGAGTGATTATTGGGATAGGCAAAAAAGATATTGGCTTGCGAAGGTAAAAAGACTTAAAGGAACGCCTCAGTCTGTGGCAGTAGGTATTGCTTGTGGTGTAGCTGTTTCTTTTACTCCGTTTGTCGGAGCTCATTTTGTTTTGGCTATGTCATCGGCTTGGGTGTTGCGTGGAAATATTGTAGCTGCAGCGTTGGGAACAGCTTTCGGTAATCCGTGGACATTTCCTTTTATATGGATTTCGGTTTTGTATACCGGAAGAAAAATGTTGGGAACAGGGTATGATGGAATTGCCAATGTCAACTTTGTAACTATGTTTTCCAATGCTTTTAAGGCAGTAGTAAACATGGATTTTGATGTTTTTTGGTCTGATATTTGGCCGATATTATATCCTATGATTGTCGGTTGTATTCCATATGTTTTGATATCTTGGTGGCTTTCGTATGTGATGATAAAAAATATTTTAGAAAAAAGAAGAAAAAAAATTATGAGAGGTGAGGGGTAAGATATGATTATCGGGTTGGGAACAGATATTGTGAGTATTGAAAGAATTGCCAAGGTTTTGGAAAAAAACGAGGTGGCATTTATTGACAGAATATGTACTAAAGATGAGAAAAAATATTTGCAATCTTGCCGTGATATTACTTTGAAACTGGCTAAAATTTGGGCTGTTAAAGAGGCTGCGGTTAAAGCCTTGGGAACCGGCTTTGTACAAGGTATTTCGTTTTTAGATATTGAACTTTTTCATGATGATTTGGGTAAACCCGAAATAAAATTTTCCGGTAAAGCTAAAGAAATTTTGAATAAAAAAGTTAGAGATAACGAGGCTAATATTTTGGTCAGCTTAAGTGATGATAAACCTTTTGCTCAAGCGGTTGTTATTATTGAAAAAATTTAGTTGTTTATTAATAAAAACATTGTATGATAAGCAGAAATTGAAGAAATTAGTCTAGAGGCTGAAAGAAAATAATGGAAAAAGAGGAAAGTTTAGTTGATACAATAAAAACTATTATATATGCGATACTTATTGCTGTTGTTATTCGCAGTTTTTGGTTTGAGCCTTTTAAAATTCCCTCAGGGTCAATGTATCCGACACTTTATGTGGGGGATTATTTGTTTGTGTCTAAATATACTTATGGTTATTCAAAACACTCTTTCCCTTTTAGCTTACCATTGTTTGAGGGACGTATCTTAAGCAGCGAACCTAAACGTGGTGATGTGGTTGTATTTAAGAATCCTCAAGATAATTCTACTGATTTTATTAAAAGAGTTATCGGTTTGCCCGGTGATATGATAAAGTTGCAAAAAGGACGCTTGTATATTAACGGTAAACAGCTTGAGCGTAAAAATGAACAAGAGTTTGTTATAAGAAATCGTTTAGGTAACGCCGAAAGATATAATCAATATGTTGAAGTTTTGCCCGAAGGAAAAGAACATTTTATTTTAGAAGTGTCTGATTATGAAATAAATGATGATTTTGAGGAAGTAAAAGTTCCCGAAGGTCATTATTTTATGATGGGCGATAATCGAGATCGTTCTGATGATAGCCGAGTCAATGTCGGTTTTGTGCCTTTTGAAAATTTAGTAGGAAAGGCTCGCTTTTTGTTCTTTTCACATAATGACAAAGATGCGTGGTATTTGCCTTGGACTTGGCCAAAGAAAATAAGATGGTCAAGATTATTTGATAAAATTGACTAAGGTTGTTTTTCAAATGGAACAATTACAGCAAATATTAAAATACCGATTTAAACATGTTGATTTACTTTGTAAGGCTTTGACACATGGAAGTGTTAATTCTGATGTTTCAGCTAATTATGAAAGATTGGAGTTTTTGGGAGATAGGGTTTTAGGAGAAGCTGTAGCTCATCTTTTGTATAATATTTTTCCGAAAGAACCGGAAGGTAATTTGTCACAAAGATTTGTCCGCTTGGTTAGAAAAGAAACTGTGGCAGAAGTTGCATTAACATTGAAATTAAACGAATTTATAAAAGTGGCTAATGATGAGTTACGTAATAACGTCAATGTGCTTTGTGATGTGTGCGAGGCTGTAATCGGTGCTATTTATATTGATGGCGGTAGTTCTGCTGCTATCGAATTTGTAAATAATCATTGGCGTGAACTTATCGATAAAAATATGGCGCCTCCTAAAGATGCTAAATCAAGATTGCAGGAGGTTGCCCATGTCAAAGGTTTTGGAGTGCCTCAGTATAAGATTATCGGACGTGAGGGAAATGAACACGAACCGATTTTTGAGGTCGAAGTAAGTCTTGGAGCAGATAAATGCGTTACGGCCAAAGGTAAAAACAAAAAAATGGCTGAAATGGCTGCCGCAGAGTCAATGTTGGAGAAAATAAATTGAGTGAAAATTTACCTACAAGATGCGGTTTTGTAGCCTTAATAGGAGCTCCAAATGCCGGAAAATCGACAATTACTAACCATTTTGCCGGCTCTAAAGTTTCGATTGTTTCACCAAAAGTGCAAACTACTCGTACTATTGTCAGAGGAATTGGTATTAAGGACAATACGCAGATTATATTTGTTGACACACCAGGTATTTTTAAGCCGAAACGTCGTTTGGATAGGGCAATGGTTACATCGGCTTGGGATGGGGCTAATGATGCGGATATTACGGTTTTGGTTGTGGATGCTAAAAGGGGCTTTGATGATGAAACCAGAAGTATTATTGCCAAACTAAAAAAGAAGAAAAAGTCAGCGGTTTTGGCAATAAACAAAGTTGATTTGGTACACAAAGATATGTTGCTTGGTTTAAGCAAGGCCTTAAATGATGAATTTGAGTTTAAGGAAACATTTTTTATTTCGGCATCGACAGGTAAGAATATCGAAGATTTTTATAAATATTTGGCTGATAATTTGCCGGAAAGTCCTTGGTATTATCCTGAAGAACAAATATCTGATATGCCGTTAAAATTGTTGGCGGCCGAAATTGTGCGTGAAAAATTGTTTTTGTTTTTGCATCAGGAATTGCCTTACTCATTGACTGTCGAGCCTGAGCTTTGGGAAAGACGTGAAGATGGTTCGGTAAGAGCTGAAATCACTATTTATGTTGAGCGTGATAATCAAAAGATTATTGTTTTGGGTAAAGGCGGTTCAATGATTAAACGAATTGGTCAAACAGCAAGAAGGGAGATAGAAGAGCTTTTGGAAGACAGAGTTCATTTATTCTTGTTTGTTAAGGTCCGTGAAAATTGGCAAGAAGATGCCGGCAGATATTCTGTTTGGGGACTTGATTTTAAGGCTTAAGAAGAGGGCTGACAGATGAAAATTGTTTTTATGGGTACACCGGAATTTGCATTGCCGACGCTAAAGGCTTTGGCCGAAAAACACGAGATTGTTTGCGTATATACCAAAGAACCTAAAGAGGCCGGAAGAGGTAAAGATATTCAAAAAACGCCTATTCATTTATGGGCTGAAGAAAAGGGAATTGAGGTTAGAACGCCAAAGTCTTTGAGAAGTGAAGAAGAACAAGAAAAATTTGCAAAACTTGATGCGGATATTTCAATTGTGGCAGCCTATGGTTTGATTTTGCCGAAAAAGGTTATTGAGGCTTTTCCGAAAGGTTGTTTGAATGTACACGGTTCTCTTTTGCCTCGTTGGCGCGGTGCAGCACCGATGCAACGTTCTATTGAAGCCGGAGATGATAAAACGGGTATTACAATTATGCAAGTGGTAGAGGCACTTGATGCCGGCGATATGTATAAGAAATGTGAAATAGAAATCGATAGCGATATGACAGTCGGTATTTTGCATGATAAAATGGCCGAAGCAGGTGCTAAGTTGATGTTAGAAGTTTTGGACGATTTGGATAATATCAAACCTGAAAAACAAGATGAAAGCTTGGTTACTTATGCCGCTAAAATTGACAAGGAAGAATCAAAGCTTGATTTTGGTAATGATGCGGTTTATTTAGAGCGCAAAATAAGAGCATTTAATCCTTATCCGGCGACTTATTTTGAACACAACGGAGAAAGATTTAAGCTGATGAAGTGCAAGGTTGTTGAAAATGAGCAAGGTTTAAGCGCTGGCGAGATTTACAGCAATAACAAACAGCTTATTATAGGATGTAAAAGTAAAGCATTAGAAGTTTTATCCATCCAGCGTCAAGGCAAAAAGGTTATGACAACTGAGGAGTTGTTGAGAGGATATAAGTTTTAATTAAAAAAAAGACCCGCTGATAATCAGCGGGTTCTTTTTTTAACGTCCTATATTCTTATTTTTTATAGGAATTGTTTTTGATTTGACTGTTTTACGATCTTTTTTCTTTCGCTTGTCTATTATTTTTTGAATTGTTTTTTGATAGCGCTTGGCCACTTCATTTATTTTTTTGAAACGTTCAATACCAGCGTGATCAAGTTTGCCGAATGCTTCACTAATTTGTTTTGGAGCAGTTTCGGAAAGCTCATCGAAATTTGGCGGAAGAGCACCGATTATTTTCAGATAACAAGCTTTGTTAGTCATGTCGTCGATAGAAAATGCTTTTTTGGCATCGAAATCATCATAGGATTCAACCATATAGTTATTCATGATAAAATTGATACATCTGTTGTAAGTTCCGTCTTTGTTATCAGGAGCAATGCGAAGTGCACGATAATCATTGTCTTCGATTCTGAAAATCTTGTCCATAACCATCATATTGTACTGATGTATGGCATTTTGATTTATTTTTTTGCACAAGTTATCATATATTTTTATTGCTTCTTCGTTTATGTGTTTTATTGACGGAGGATCATTAGGACTGCTTCTACCTTCGATTTGGCGTCTTTTTTCATAAAAAGCATGTGTCTTGATATCACCATAAAAAAGTGTATCAAGTTTAAGTTGGAGCTCTACTTCATATTCTTTGCCGTTAGATGCTTTTTGATGCATAATCATTTTGATATCATAGTATTGCTTTTCGTTTTCATCTAAAGGTTTTTCAAATCTATCACGAGTTTCTTCCGGTACAACGAAATAAAAATTATTATTGTTTTCATGAAACTTGCGCATAATACGTTTAACGTCATGCAAATACTTACATGTTACGGTTAAACGTAAAATATCATGAAGTTGTGATGTCGTTTTAGGTATATCTTGCAGACGTTCTGCTCTTTTGTCAGGATCTTCATCTGTAAAATAGGGTTCTATAGCCTTTCTGACATTTTGAAAATATTCTTTACCAAATTCTTTATCTAATTTTTCGATGGCTCTTTCCGCAGATTTCATCTTAGGGAAGATTACGAAAATAGCATTATTATTTTTATCCAAAAGTTTTAATTTAGTATAAACAAAAGGTGTTACGGCTCTAAGAGAGTGATCAACAACCTGGCCGTTTTTATCAATATCAACCTCTCCGGTTTCGGGATTAAAACCGGTTGTATAAATCGGCGAACCGAATGTTTCGTACAATGAACGATATACTTCACGATAGATACTCATACCATCACGATAAAAATCTTGTAAGTATTCAAGCTCTTCTTCGCTAATTTTACCTTGTTTGTATGCAGCATATATTGTTGCCATATTTTTTTTATCAATACTGGCTTGTATGGCGTCGATTTCTTCATCTTCAAGGTTTGCAACGTAGGATGCATTTATTTCATCATGGTCTTGTATCATATCATTCTCTAGGGTATTTTTTTTGTCTAACTTTTGGATAGTAGCACATATAACTAGATTCTGCAAGTAAATATTTGAAGTAAAAAAAATAAACCTCGGTTTTTGTTACCGAGGTTTATCATTTAGTTTTTTTGTAGTAACTCAAGCAAACAGTTGAAGGCATCGAGCCTTTTTTGCTTGCGCTCCACTTCAACCCTTCTTTTTTCGGGGTTTTTCAGTGATGTTGCCCATTTAAGCCGTACAATTTCTTTGTCTCTTTGGAACTTAACCATAGGTATAAGCTCGTTTGCCAAAACTTTGTTAAAACAAGGGTTGAGTTTGTAACCGTTGTCTGTTTTAATCAACATAAGTCTTACAGCGTTAAGAGGGACAAGATTTCCGTCTTCCCACAGCAACAACCAGAAGGAGTAGTCTGCATATTTGATTTCTTCAATCAATCTATGAGCCTTGATGTATTCCTCGCAAACGTGATTGAGTTCAACATCAGGATAGCGAAGTCCGACAATAAGCAATCGATTGATTTTGCTCTTTAAGTAAGGATACTCATTTATGTATCTCTTAAAGTAGTACATGTCGGTTACAGAAATTTTCGCTTTTGACTTGTCGCGATTGCTAAGATAAGAGTTTAAATTCTTTCTTAAGCGATCGATGAGTTGTTGAATTTCACTTTCAGCAGCCACCTTGTAAGTGATTTTATCGTCCAAATCGAATGATGGTTTAGCATCTTTCATCGTGCGATTTATCAGCTTGTTAATTTGGCTGTTGTACAACTGCTCAGAAATCTCTTTGTTCTTTAGCCATTGCTCTAAAAGAGCAAATTTTTCGTTCAAGTCTTTAACTTGACCTAAAGCTTCGTTCTGTTGTCTTGAAAACCGTTCTTTTGCCATAATCAGTTATTTTAGAGGTTTGACAATGTACTTTTGTTTCACATCTTCATCAATAACTTTGACATTTTGCATATCAAACAGGGCATAAAACTTTTTCCCTTTTGCATCGGTTACCCAACAGCACCAATACTCTTTGGGAGTATCAAATTGATGATGTTGAACTAACTTGCGTTGAGCGGTTTTACACTTGGTTTGATAACCCGGAATGAGACTCATAAGTCTGCGAAGCATAGAAGCTTCTAATGTTCTGTCTTCTGTTTCTGGTAACATAAAAATAGAAATTAGTTAATATTGTTATTTTATCTAGGCCATAATCATTAAGACTAGGCTGTTTTTTACTCATAATCGTATCTAAAAAATTAGCATTGAACTATCAATCTATATAAAAATGTTTTAGGTTTCAAGCATTATTTAAAACTTTTTTTACATAATTATCGTTATTATATGTATGAAGTAGTTTATTATAATAGGTGGTAATATGTCTAATGTATTGAAATATAGTGTTTTTTTTGGTGTTTTGGGTTCGGTAATAATTTTTGGTTTGAGTGGCTGTAAAAAAGATGATGCCGTATATGTGACAGCAAATGTAAAAAAAGGTGATGTTGTTCAAAAAATTACTGCTTCGGGAACGATTAACCCTATATCAACGGTAAATATCGGTACACAAATTTCGGGAATTATTGATGAAATATATGTTGATTTTAACTCTAATGTTAAAAAAGGACAGCTTTTGGCGGTAATTGATCCGCAAACTTTTGAAGCATCTGTTGATCAAAAGCAGGCAGCTTTGAATATTGCAAAGGCTGAGCTGGAAATAAATAAAAATGATATTGTGTACTATAAAAAACACTTAGACAGAATCAAAAAACTCAATACCTCAAAATATTCTACCGATAAAGAATTGGAAACGGCGCAACGTGATTATGATAATGCGGTTGCTAAAAAAGCTTTGATTGAAGCACAGGTTTCACAAGCTGAGGCTACTTTAAAACAAGCTAAAATCGATTTGGAATATACTAAAATTATATCATCGGTCGACGGTGTGGTTATTTCGCGTGAGGTAGAGGTCGGACAAACCGTTGCGGCAAGTTTTGAAACTCCGGTTCTTTTTAATGTGGCCGAAGATTTAACTAAAATGCAAATAGAAGCTTCTGTAGTAGAGGCTGATATTGCAAAGGTTAAGGAAGGTCAAAAGGTTGAATTTAGTGTTGACAGTTTTCCTGACGAAGTTTTTCACGGTGTAGTTACCCAAGTCAGAAACAATCCGATTACAACATCTAATGTGGTAACATATGAAGTTATTATCGGGGTTGATAACAAAGAATTGAAAATAAAACCAGGTATGACGGCAAATGTTGAGATTATCACTGCCGAAAAGAAAGATGTTTTAGTCGTTCCTAATAAAGCATTGCGCTTTTATACCTTTGATGATAAGGGCGAGGTGGTTCGCTATAAAGACAAAGGAATTTGGCTTTTGAAGAACGGTAACTTGGTCAGAGTAAATATTGAGCAAGGTGTATCCGATGATGAGATGAGCGAAGTTATATCAGAAGATATAACGGAAAGCGATGTGGTTGTTTTAGAAGACAAAAAGGCTAATGAAAAACAACGTGCCATGAGAATGAGGATGCCAAGATAATGTCGTTAATCGAGCTGAAAAACATTACTAAAAGTTATCCTGTCGGAGATAGCGAACTCAAAATCTTAAAAGGTATTGATTTGCAAATCGAGCAGGGTGATTTTGTGGCAATTATGGGGCCTTCGGGATCAGGCAAATCAACTTGTATGAATATTTTGGGTTGCCTTGATATTCCGACTTCCGGAAGTTATAAGCTTGACGGTAAGGCGGTTGAGGGATTGACACCTGATGAATTGGCTGAAATAAGAAACAAAAAAATCGGATTCGTTTTTCAAGGATTTAATCTTTTATCTCGTACTTCGGCATTGGAAAACGTCGAACTTCCGATGGTGTATGCTAATGTTGATGCCAAAACAAGACAAAAAAAGGCTATTGATGCTTTGGAAAAAGTAGGCTTGAAAGAACGTATGCACCACCAACCGAATCAGCTCTCGGGTGGTCAGCAACAACGTGTGGCAATTGCTCGCGCTATTGTTAATGATGCGCCTATTATTTTTGCCGATGAGCCTACCGGAAATTTGGATACTAAGATGAGTGTCGAAATTATGGAGTTGTTTGTTTCGCTTAACAAAGAATTGGGACGAACCATTATTTTGGTTACTCACGAAGAAGATATTGCACGTTATGCTAAGCGTATAATCAGAATTGTTGACGGTGAAATCAGTTCGGATACGAGGAACAAAAAATGATTGATTTTAAGACCATATTTTTGATTGCAATCAGGGCTATTAAAGCCAACAAAATGCGCTCGATTTTGACTTCGCTGGGTATTATTATCGGTGTGGCGGCAGTTATCGTTATGCTTTCGGTAGGAAACGGAGCGCAGATTTCTATTCAAAATGAAATGAAAACCATGGGAACAAATCTGATTATTGTACGTTCAGGTGTAGCAAAGTCTTCCGGTGCACGCGGTGGTCACGGTTCGCAGCCTACGATGAAAAAAGCTGATGGAGACGCAATTCAAGAGAAAGTTGAAGCAATTAAATTGGCTGCTCCGGTGTTGGAAGAAACTGCACAAATAGTTTATGGTAATACTAACTGGTCAACCGGTGTAAGCGGAACGGACAGCAGATTTTTTACCATTAAAGAGTGGAATTTAGCGTATGGCAGAATGTTCTCTCGTGCCGATGTGAAAAATGCTTCGAAAGTGGCAATTTTAGGACAAACGGTAGTGAATGAACTGTTTGGCGACGTTGATCCCTTGGGAAAGACAATCAGAGTTAAGGGAATTCCTTTTCAAGTAATCGGTGTATTAGATAAAAGAGGACAATCAGGACACGGACAAGACCAAGATGATGTGGTTTATATTCCGATTACTACAGCTCAGAAAAAAGTTATGGGTATTACATTTCCCGATCAGGTTAGGATGATTATGCTTCAGGCTGTTGATGCACAATCGACTTATACCAGCCAAGACGAGATAAAAGAGCTTTTGCGTCAACGGCATAATTTGGGTGCAAATAAAGATGATGATTTTGTGATTATGAACTTAACGCAAATGATGGAGATGATGGAAAGTTCGACTAAGGTTATGACTATTTTGCTCGGTGCGATTGCTTCTATATCGCTACTTGTCGGGGGTATCGGCATTATGAATATTATGCTTGTGTCAGTTACCGAACGTACACGTGAAATAGGTATAAGAATGGCTATCGGGGCAAAGGCTTGGGATATAAGATTGCAGTTTTTGACCGAAGCTTTGGTGCTATCACTTATCGGTGGATTGTTGGGGGTTGTGGTCGGATTAATCGGTTCTGTCTTAGTAGGCATATTTACTACCCTGCCGGCAAAAGTGGCATTAACTTATGTATTATTGCCGTTTTCATTTGCCGGATTTGTCGGACTTTTCTTCGGTTTTTATCCGGCATATAAGGCCTCTAAATTGAATCCTATTAACGCATTAAGATACGAGTAAAAAGTTTGATATATTATCGATAAAAAACACTTGCAATTATCAAATATTGTGATATATAGAGGCGACTCAAATTGGGGATTGGTGTCTTTGATTTGAGCGAATCGTATGTAATTTTAACAATTTCGTGGGAGGCCAGCCATTGGTCCGTACCACGAAACCTAACAAAAAGGTGATGAAAATGGCTAAGTCTAAGAAAAAGATTTTAGGTTTAATCAAGCTTCAGATCCCTGCTGGTAAGGCTAACCCATCTCCTCCGGTTGGTCCTGCTTTGGGTCAAAAAGGCTTGAATATTATGGAATTTTGTAAAGCATTTAATGCTGCTACTCAAAAAATGGAACCGGGTATTCCTGTTCCTGTAGTAATTACAGCATTTGAAGACAAAACATTTACTTTTGTTACAAAGCTTCCTCCGGTTGCTTACTATTTGAAAAAAGCTGCCGGCGTTGCTTCTGCTTCTAAAGAACCGGGCAAAATTGTTGCCGGTCAAGTAACAATGGCTCAAGTTAAAGAAATTGCTGAAACCAAATTGCCTGATTTGAACTGCACAACAGTTGAATCTGCTATGAACATGGTTAAAGGTCAAGCTGTTTCTATGGGTATTAAGGTTGTGGAGTAAGGCAATGGGTAAGAGAATTGTAAATGCTTATAAAAATCTTGATAAGGATCAAGCTTATTCTTTGAAAGATGCTGTTAAAATCGTTAAAGAAAATGCTAAAGCAAAATTTGACGAAACTGTTGACATTGCTATTAACCTTGGCGTTGATCCGAAATATGCTGACCAAATGGTTCGCGGTGTTTGTGCTTTGCCACATGGTACCGGTAAAACCGTTAGAGTTGCTGTTTTGGCTCAAGGTGAAAAAGCTGATCAAGCTAAAGCTGCCGGTGCTGATATCGTTGGCGCTGAAAACTTGATTGATTCAATTTTGGCTGGTAAAATCGACTTTGACCGTATGATTGCTACTCCTGATATGATGGGTATGGCCGGTAAAGTTGCTCGTGTACTCGGTCCTAAAGGTTTGATGCCAAACCCGAAACTCGGTACTGTTACTGCTGATGTTGAAGCTGCTGTTAAAAAAGCCAAAGCCGGTGAAGTTCAGTACCGTGTTGAAAAGAACGGTATCGTTCATGCCGGTATCGGTAAAGCTAGTTTTTCAGAAGAACAAATCTATGAAAACTCAAAAGCTTTCATCGACGCTATCATCAAAGCTAAACCTACAGGTGCCAAAGGTACTTATATGAAAAAAGTATCATTGAGCTCGACTATGGGTGTTGGTGTTAAGGTTGATACAACCGCTTTGTAATGGGGGATGTAAGAAAACATCTTCATACTTGTAATTTTCTCGTTTATGTACTTGTTTTTGTACACTGCACTTGAAAATTACGGCGTAGCAAGATGTTTTCTTCCACCCAAGGAAAAAATGCTCTCGAATTATCGGGAGCATTTTTGAGTTTAAATGTTTGATGCAAATTAACTTATCAAATTTTGGTTTTATTTAGGATAGAACATTTTGTAAAATGTTCTATCATTTTTTATATGTTCGAAAATCATTTCTTGAGCCAAGATGTTTTCTTCCACCCGTGGAAAACTAGCCGGATTTGATAAAATCCGGCTAGTTTAGTTTTAAATGTTTGGGGTGTGTAGTCTAAAGAAAAAACGAATTGACTTTACGTATAGTCGTTGTAGCATTAGTTAAACAATTAAAATTTTTAGCTAAACGGAGAATGTTATGTCATATGTAAAAGGCACTCTGTCACAAGATGAGGAAATAAAAGAAGAGGTAAAACTTCATTGGTTTAATTATATACGTCCGGTTTTTTGGGGTATTATGATGCTTTTGATGTTAGTAACATACTTTATAAATCCGGCCAGTGAAATTATATTCATTTTTTTGTTTTTCTTGTGTTGTCTTTTGTATGACATTTTAATACTTTATACAATGGAAATGGTTGTTACCAATAAAAGAGTTGTTTATCGTAAAGGTATTATCAGTATTAAAACAGAAGAGTTGAAAACCAATAAAATTGAAGCAATCGAAATTAAACAATCAATACTTGGTCGCATTTTGAGATATGGTGATATTTGTTTTTCCGGTTTGGGAATATCCAAAGTTGATTTTAAGGGTGTTGATAATCCGTGGGCGGTTAAAAGCCGAATTGAAAGTATTATCGGTGATTAGTTTTTTTATTTTTTAATCTGAGATTATTAAAAATAAATTATAATAGCATTTTGTAAAATAAATGCTTGACATTATGGGGTTTTGATATTATTAAAAGCCTCAATGAACGGAAATATGTGCCGTTCGACCTGTCCAAGACTGCAAGTGGGCGAGGGGTGAAGTAAGGGGCAATGCTCTGATAAAACCTTTGAGTTCTTAAATATCTTGCATAGACGGAGTAAGTGAGAGATTTTATTTTATAAATCGATTTTTTTCTCCTGGGCAGAATGGGTCCCGCTAGGGTTGTTTCGGGGGAAGAAAATTAAAAGCTTCCTTCTTCGAAACAAGTCTTGGCGGATATGTTAAAAAGTAACATATGCGTTTTTTCGTATATGTGATAATTGGAGACAATAAGTGAACCGCGAAGAAAAAACACAATTGCTGGCCGAACTTAATGAATTGTTCAACAATGCTGAAACTATTGTAGTTTCTCACTACAAAGGTTTGACTGTTGAAGAAGTTTCTGAACTCAGAGACAATATCAGAAAAGTTGGTGCCGGTTTTAGAGTTACTAAAAATCGCATTACACGTCTTGCTCTTAAAGGTACAAAGTTTGAAGCTTTGGCTGATTTGTTCGTAGGACCTACAGCAATTGCTTTTGCTAATGATCCTATCTCAGCTTGTAAAGCTTGCGTTGAATTCGCCAAAACTAACGAAAAATTGTTGGTTATCGGTGGTGGTATGGGTACAGGTACTTTGTCTGTTGACGATATCAAACGTTTGGCTTCTATTCCTTCTATGGACGAACTCAGAGCCAAAATTATCGGTTTGTTGCAGGCACCCGGTGCTCAACTTGCAAGAGTTACAAAAGCTTACAGCGAAAAAGAATAATTGCTTTGTATTTTTTATTAAGCAAAACGAGATTTTAGTTTAATTTGTTAATTTAATTTATTTGGAGAAAAAAAATGGCCGATTTAGCCAAATTAGTAGAAGAATTGTCAGCTTTGACTGTTATGGAAGCTGCTGACTTGTCAAAAATGTTAGAAGAAAAATGGGGCGTTTCTGCCGCTGCTGCCGTTGCTGTTGCTGCCGCTGGTGCTACTGCTGGTGCTGCTGCCGCTGAAGAAAAAGATGAATTTGATGTTATCTTAGCTGAAGCCGGTGCTAACAAAATCAACGTTATTAAAGAAGTTCGTGCTATCACAGGTTTGGGCTTGAAAGAAGCTAAAGACTTGGTAGACGGTGCTCCTAAGACAATTAAAGAGGGCGTAGCTAAGGCTGAAGCTGAAGAAATGAAGAAGAAATTGGAAGAAGCTGGCGCTAAAGTTGAATTGAAGTAATTTCAATCAGATCTTCTTATAAGTTCAAAAACCACCTTAATATTTTAAGGTGGTTTTTTTTTTTATAGCTTTTTCTTGACGAATATAAAATATTGTAATACTCTCCGTTACTCATTTAAATTAGTATGTTTAACAAGTAAAATTTGTATTATTATGAGGACAGCATTTTACGGTGGATCTTTTGATCCTTTTACACTCGGACATTTGTTCGTTGTTTGTCAAGCCTTGCAAAGCTATGATCAAGTTATTATCGGTGTTGGTAAAAATTCGAAAAAAACTTCTAAGTTTTCAGATGACGAAAAAGTCGAAATGATTGAAAAATCAATCGATGATTTGGTTAATATGGCAAAATTTTTCAAAGGAGTTGCTTTTGTATTTCCTTTGGGTATGAGTTGTATGGCTGAAAAAATTGCCAAAAATCCTAATTGTATCAAAGTTGTTGCTTATG
The DNA here is from genome assembly GCA_045639065.1 of Alphaproteobacteria bacterium. Classification (GTDB taxonomy): domain Bacteria; phylum Pseudomonadota; class Alphaproteobacteria; order RF32; family CAG-239; genus CAZU01. Next base: position 100,643 of record JAZUCK010000001.1, read on the forward strand.
ACGGTTTGACGGTTGATGCCGCAATTAAAAATGGCGCTAATGTGTTACTCAGAGGAGTAAGATCACAGTCTGACCGTTGCAATGAGGTTGCGTTACGTCATGTAAATGATGCGATTTGTAAATTAAGAGGTGTTGTTTGCCCTACGGTGCTTATTGATACTTCGGCGAGCATGAAAATGTCGAATATTTCGTCTTCAATGGTAAAAAACTTGATGGATGCGGGCGAATATATTGTTGCAAAAGGTTATGTTATGCCATCGGTGCATGACATGATGTGCAAGATATATCTGCGTGATGTCTATTATAAGATTACCGGTACAATCAGCTCGGAGTATGACTACTTATGTGAAAAATCCAAGGACGGTTTTCAGCGTTTTAGTGTGGCAGCGTGTGATTTGAATATGTTAAATATTTATCGAACATATAATTCGACACACGATATGAGCTCATCGATTTATGATTTGGCTATATTTTGGTCATTATTGATCGGAATGAAAAGTGTTGACGAAAATGCTCAAAAATTAGTCGGACATTTGGTCGGGGATTTCAAACGCTTTGTTGAGTTGTGTGAGGCTACAAATTCTATGATTTACACTGACAATCGAATAAAAGCGGACAAAGATGCAGATGCATTGAGTGATATCTGCCTGAACTACTTTGTTTATAAAGAAAATTGTTATGTAAATTTGTGGCAACGCTGGTACGTGGCTAAAGCAAACGGATTGTCAAAACTAGACTTTCTTGCGTGTTCAAAGGACTATATTGAAAAATATATTGCCGATGAGAATTTGTTTAAGACTGATTTCTTCCAAAAAAAATATTGGGATATTGTGGTTGAGAACATGAAGCAAGATGTTAAAGTGCTAGACATGTTGCTTGAAAAACATCAAACTAATTAAAAAAAGTGGCTTGTATTTCAAAGTGTGGAATACAGGCCTTTTTTTATTGTTATATCAATAATTTTGTATATAGAATAATGGTATTATGTAATCAAAATAAGAGTTATTTTATGAACGATACTGATATTAAAAAGCTTCCGTTAAAGGAAGTGTTGGTTGATTCTTGGAAATATTGCACAACACATGGAAAAATTGCTTTTTTGTTGACAGCTATTGTATATGCCGTAGGTGCATTGGCGTTGTTTAGTTGGAAGCATATTTTGTTTTTGCCGATTATGTTGGCAGTATATGTTTTGTGGGGAATGTATTTCAGATTCTATTTTAATCGCCAACCTTATTTTGATTACAAGGTTTTATTTAACTCGCTTGTTCCTTCAACAAAAATCGTTGTATTGACAGTACTTATCGGAACAATTTTGATTATATTGCCGATATTGCCGCTATTTATAAGCAAGTCACCGGAATTTATTGATGAGTACACTTTGTTTTTGCAAGGCGATGTTGAAAAACAAGGAATGTTGATTTTGATAGCTAATGTTTTGTTTATGCTGATGTCTCCGGTTTTGGCATACAGACCGTTTTTAGCTTGGATTTCATCGCTTATCGGACGTTCAGGTTCGTTACGTTTTGCGTGGAAAAAAACAAAAGGAAATTATTTTGAGTTTTTACTCATTGCTCTTATTACCAATTTAAGTATTGCTTTTGTTCGTTGGTTGGTAATGTATTGGGGCGGAAATGATTATATAACAATGTTATTCGTGGCACCGGTATTTATATATTTTAATGTATTGTCAGCAAAAACTTATGAATTTTTCTTTTTGAAATAAAAAAACAGGTTGTCTTGTAGAGACAGCCTGTTTTTTGTTGTTTTTTTTTATAGTGCCTCTGCTTTCCAAAGTTTTATTGCTTCTAAATTTTTAGCAATAAACTTTCTGAGTAAGCATGCTCTCCAAGAATATGCAGATTCTTTTACATCGTGAATACCGCAAATTTCGTTGTCTTGGACAGTTTGATTTTCTTTTGCAGACATCAGAGTTTCTATCTCTTCTTGGAATATACCCACTTCTGTCTTTTCAATGATGTGCCATTTGTGTCCGAACTTGATGGCAACTTTGTTGTCAGCCAAATTAAGGATGTCAAAATTTCCATCAATGATGGCAACAGCCTTTCCGTTTTCTTTTTCGATGATTATTCCGCGATCCTGGAAGTGATAGCCTTCAAACTCAAGGTTATTAAGGCACGCTTTTTGGATTTGCATTTTTAACGGAATATCAATGTTATCCGATGTCTTAAATACTTTAGCAACACGTGTCGATGCCGAGTATTTTTCTGAACGCTGTTTGAATATTGATTCTACAGGGAATCTTTCTTGTTTTGGCGTTGCAATGTCTGATTGCAAGATAACAGCGATGTGTTTGTTTAAAAACAACTGATTCTGAAATTCTTTAATTTCCGCTTCAGATGGGAAAAAGTTTAGTTCATTCATAAAAATAAATTTTTAGTTAATAATTTAGGTTAGCTGAAAGATACATACACTAAAACAGGGTATGTGTCAACACTAAAAAAGTATGCGTTATTATGATATAAGAGTTAAAAAATCTTCTTCGGATAATGTTTTTATGCCTAATTCTTGGGCGACTTTGGCTTTTGAGCCGGCGTCTGCACCGATAATGACATAGTCGGTATTTTTAGAAACCGAGCCGGCAACTTTGGCTCCTAAGCTTAAAGCTTTGGCTTTGGCTTCGGATCTGGTCATTTTTTGTAGAGTTCCGGTAAAGACAACTGTTTTACCGGAAATAGGCGAATCGTTTCGACTGTCATCGATAAATTCTTCAATGTTAATTTGGTTTAAGAGCTTTTCGATGACTTCGATGTTATGCGGTTCTTGAAAAAATTCAACCATATCGGTAGCCATTGATGCGCCGATGCCGTCGATTGAAACAATGTGAGCGGTTTCTTTGACTTTCATGTCAGACATAAAGCTGTCAAAGTTTTTATAGTTTTTGGCAATAAGCAGAGCAGTTGCCGTTCCGACTTGGCGGATTCCCAAGGCATAAATAAATCGAGGAAGTGAAATTTTACGTTTTTCGTTGATAGCCGAAAATAGATTGTCGACCGATTTTTTGCCCCAGCCTTCTTTGCGTTCTAAGTGCAGTCCTTGAGCAGAGGAGAACAAATCATCTTCGCCGTTGCGTTCTTCTAAGGTAAAAATATCTGCCGGATTTTTTAGGATTCCCTCATTATAAAAATCTTCGACAATTTTGTTACCCAGTCCGGTAATATCAAAAGCATCACGTGATACAAAATGAATAATGCGCTCAATGGCTTGTGCCGGACAAGAAAGGCCTCCGGTACAGCGACGAACAGCTTCGTCTTCTTTTCTGATGGCGTGAGAACCACAAATAGGGCAGGTGGTAGGGAATACAAATTCTTTTGCATCTGAGGGGCGTTTTTCAAGCTTTACTCCAACAACTTGAGGTATAACATCGCCGGCACGTTGGATAATAACCGTGTCGCCGATACGGATATCTTTGCGTTTTATCTCGTCTTCGTTGTGGAGTGTGGCATGAGAAACCATAACACCGCCAACGTTGACAGGTTCTAAATCAGCAACAGGAGTTAAGGCGCCGGTGCGACCGACTTGGATGCGAATATCGTTGATTGTGGTTAAGGCTTGTTCGGCCGGAAATTTGTGAGCAATGGCCCAACGGGGCGTGCGGGTTAAAAATCCCAAACGTTCTTGTAAGTCAATCGAGTTTACTTTGTGAACAATGCCGTCGATATCATAAGGGAGCGAAGCTCTTATTTCCATTAGGTGATTAAAATTGTCGTTGACTTCTTGCAGGTTGTGACAAAGTTTGTTGTGCGGGTTTACCGGAAAACCCCAATCTTTTAGGTAATTAAAAAATTCTTCTTGAGTGTTCCAAAGGCGCTCGGATACTTCTCCCCATGTGTATGCAAAAAGGCTTAAGTTGCGCTCGGCGGTGATTTTCGGGTCGAGCTGACGAAGTGAACCTGCGGCGGCATTGCGTGGGTTGGCAAAAGTTTTTTTACCTTCAAGGGCATATTTTTCGTTAAGTGCCAAAAAGTCGGCTTTGGACATATAAACTTCGCCTCTTACTTCCAAAACATCGGGTACTCCGGCAGGTAATTGTAAGGGGAGTTGTTTTATGGTACGCAGGTTTTCGGTAATATCTTCGCCTATTGAGCCATCGCCTCGGGTTGCGCCTTTGACAAAGATGCCGTTTTCATAGCGGGCGGAAAAAGAAAGTCCGTCAATTTTCGGTTCACTTAAAAAAGCAATGTCTTCGGCAGAGTTTAAGAAGCGTTTTACCGTCATGACAAAGTCGTTTACTTCTTCAATGGAAAAAACGTCGCCGAGTGAGAGCATGGGAAATGAGTGAGTAACTTTTTTGAATCCGCTTTTGACTTTGGCTCCGACGCGAAGTGAGGGAGAGTCTGCTCTGATAAGCTCGGGAAATTTTGCTTCGATGTCAAGGTTGCGGTGTTTTAATTTGTCATACTCGGCATCGGACAAGTAAGGATCGTCGTTTTGATAATATGAGGTATCGGCTTTGGCAATTTCTTTTGCCAAATGTTCGAGTTCTTTTTTTGCTTCGTCTAATGTTAATTCCGATACGGGTTTCATAATGTCAAAATCCTTGTATAAATTTATAGCAACTTGATTTTATAATTTATATTTATAATTACAAGTTGGATTATTAGGGTGTTAAAAAAAAGCACTTCGTTTGAAGTGCTTTTTAATTTTTTTTGAAAAATTATTTCTCAGGAGAAACAATCATCATCATTTGTTTACCTTCAAGTTTTGGGGCTTGGTCAACTTTTATCAAACCTTCCAAATCTTCGACCAAGCGGTCTAATACTTCCTTGCCCATATTATTGGCGCTCATTTCGCGGCCTTTATAACGCATGGTAAATTTAACTTTGTTACCATCGGCCAAGAACTTTTTAGCTTGTTTTAATTTTACTTCGTAGTCATGGGTCTCAATCATCGGGCGAAGCTTTAGTTCTTTGGTTTCGACTACCTTTTGATTCTTTTTAGCCTCGGCTTTGCGCTTTTGCATTTCATATTTATATTTGCCGTAGTCCAAAATTTTGCATACAGGGGGCGTAGCTTGAGGTGATATTTCGATTAAGTCCAGTTCGGCAGAATCGGCCATTTCGAGGGCTTGTGATATTGAAACGATACCTTGGTTTTCGCCTTTTTCATCAATCAATCGTACTTGTTTGGCGGTTATTTCTTCGTTTATGCGTGGTCCGTCTTCTTCGCGTACTGGCGCATTATTGTATTCTCTAGCTATTGTAGCCTCCTATAAAAGTTAATGTAAGTGTCTGTTTGTTAATATACAAAAGTAATAATTATTTGCAAGAATAAAAGTAAAGAATCAAAAGAAATTTAGAATCCGTATTTGTTTTGGTAGAATCGTTCGAAGCTGAATAATTATTTTTTATATATAATATAGAATCACGTAAGACGAATCGTTTAATAAGGTTCTTTTAGGGTGTGGATTATTTTTTTATTTTTCCACATAAAAAATATTGCCCAAAATCAAAGTATTGATGAAAATGTTCACAAAAAGTGAAAAAAAATAAAAAAATTTTAAAAATAGTGTTGACAATTGTAAAAGGTTGTCTTATACAAGGCTACACCAACGCGGATAACGCGAAGGTAGATTGGTGCGGCAAGCGCTGATGTTATAGAAAAATAGTGAATAAGAAGATATAAGAGGATACGCAGACAGTATTGTTTTGATGTTGAAAAAAT
>JAZUCK010000002.1:0-2616 GCA_045639065.1 Alphaproteobacteria bacterium
TTGGAAAAATGCGAGAACTTCCCAAAAACCTCACAACCTACTCCATATGATTTTGAAGTGCTACTTGAAGAATTTATGGAAAATGGCGATGAATGTATAATTATTACCATATCATCAGCATTAAGCGGAACCTACCAAAACGCATTTTTAGTTAAGAACATGCTTGATTACGAAAATTGTTATGTGGTTGACAGCCTTAATGCAACGGCAGGACAAAGACTTTTAGTTGATTATGCTGTGAAGCTTCGCAACGAAGGCAAATCTGCAAAAGAGATTTTTGATGCATTGGAAATTGTTAAAACTAAAATCAAGTTGTATGCTTGCGTTGATACATTAGAGTACCTTCATAAAGGCGGTAGATTGTCAAAAACTGCATATACTGTTGGAACACTTGCTAATATCAAGCCTGTTATTCGCATTTCCGAAGAAGGTAAAGTAGAAGTATCTTCTAAGGCAATGAGTATGAAAGGCGGTATAAGTACGGTTTCGAAAAAACTGCAAACATATACTCCTGATTTGGATTATCCAATTTATATCGTATATTCTAATAATCGTAAAAACGGAGATTTGTTGGCAGAAGCAGTTCGAAAATTAGGTTTTGAGATATTGCCTGAAAACATAATAAATATCGGTGCAACAATTGGTGCGCATGTTGGTTCCGGTGCTTGCGGTGTTATATTTGTTAGTGAAACATTATAAAATATTATTAAATCCATTACAGAGAAATCTATAATGGATTTTTTATTTACTTAAAATCTGATATTAGTTTTTAAAATGTAATACAAACATCATTTGACAACCACAATATATTGTGGTATTATAATTGTGTTAATTAATTTGTGCGTGGGGTTCCCGGAGCTTTATTCGGCTCTAGCATACGAGATGGTTTTATTGTAATTCAAGGCAAACACTACATCTATGTCCTTTTTTAGTTGTTAATTTATATTTTGCCATATTTTGAAATAAAAAACTTGACAAACACTATATATTGTGGTATTATAATTTCATTAATTAATTTATGTGTGGGGTTCCCGGGGTTGAACATTCAATTCTAGCATACTAGATGTCGTGATTGTAATAAATGCCAACGGTATAGCTATGCCCTTTTACATAAAGGATGCAGGGAAAACTCAACGCAAGAATTAATTACCAGGAGCAATTACTCCGAAAAAGCAAGCCTAAAACTTGCGCCGAACACTTTATGTGTCGGTGACGGTGATTGATTTGCGCGTGGGAGGTTCCCGGGATTAAATACTTAATCCTATCGTACGAGATGTTGGATTGTAATAAATGATAATGGTATAGCTATGCCCAAAAACGCATAGCAGAATATATGATTAATGAAACACGGTCGGAAACGGCGGTGTTTTTTTGCACCTAGAATGAAATTTTAGGTTTTGCCTTTGGAGAGTATTTTTTAAAGGAGGTGGCGCTTATGTTATTTAAAAACTTATTTATTTTTTCTTTAGTTTCATCAAATTATAACATAACCGCAAGTAGTTCGTTAGCCCGTTTCCCCATCGCCTCCAAAAGCAAAACTATATAAAACATCTATATAGGTAAGCTATGGAAAAATTACATCAGGTATTTTTATCCAATGGTTGTAACCTTTATGGTATAGTAAATGGAATTTATGAATTAAGATTAAAAGAATTAGAAGAACTAGATTATGGAATAAAATATGAAAAAGAAGAGGTAATTGGTATTTCAAAATCAATATTCAGTGACATTAAAACCGGAAGGGCTAGACCGGCACTAAATACAATAATTACTTTTTGTATTTTTTGTGAGCTTGATCCTCAATACTCCCTTATTGTAATAGAGGCAGCAGGATATAAGCTTACATTAACATACGACATTGATAGAGCGTACATGAAGCTGATTCAAGAACACTATTACGATGGGATTGAAGAGGCAAACAAATTATTAGAAGAATGGAAATTCGATAAAAAATATTATTTGTTAGACTATAACAAATAACAATTTACCGTGTATGATTAACTTCGTACACGGTATTTTTTTACTTTTTAAAAATTTTCGTCGTTTAGTAAACGACAATTTTGACAGAGTTATGCGGTTTTCAGGGTATATAAAAATAAATAACGCTTTAAAGCCCTTGAAAACACTGGGGTTTTGCTGTCGTTTATTAAACTTTGAAATCCCTTAATTTTGTTTGTATAATGTACTCATAAAACGCGTTTTAAATATAAAAAATGGAGGTAATGCGTATATGAAACTTCAAGATTTAATTATCGACCCCAGAAGTTTAGGAAGCAAGTTGTGGCTTGTTGATATAGCACCAGTGTATGAGTACCAGGATAATAAACGCACAGAAAATATCACCGGCTATCGCTACACAGTTGCTATGCCTGAAAAGGCTCTTGAAAAAATCAATATCAAGATTGACGGCAGACAGCTTGTGGAAAAACCAAACGGTTATGCGGAAGTTACATTTACTGGACTTGAGCTGTCATTGTATATGATGAACAATCAGCCTCAGGTTAAAGCTGTGGCAACCGGTATATCATTGGTTAATAACAAGGCTTAATGGGATGCGGCACGGCGGAGATTTTTCTTAAAAAAAGATTTGCCGTGCCGCCTAATCCATAAGGGTTA
>JAZUCK010000003.1:0-105291 GCA_045639065.1 Alphaproteobacteria bacterium
AAACTTACTTAAAGGTGATGAATTAAATGTGGTATTTAATGAAGACAGAAGCCACAACTTTGTCATCAAAGGTGTAGACATACGCTCAATGTCTGCCGGAATTAGCACAAGAACATGGGAAACCAAAGAAGATATCACAAACTCGATTAAAGAGCTAAAAGAAGCAATTAACAAAGTAAGAAATACAACTAATGAATTGGGCAACAAATTTAGTATAATCCAAACCCGTCAGGGCTTTACCGAGGCTCTCAGTGATATATTAGAAGTCGGTGCAGACAAATTAACCTTGGCCGATATGAACGAAACTTCGGCCGAATATCTAATGCTTCAAACAAGACAACAATTGGCGCTCAACTCTCTATCCCTCGCCTCGCAATCCGCTAAATCTATTTTGAGTTTATTCTAAAAAAAATCCCCGAACCAATTCGGGGATTTTTTATCTTAAAAGCTAATAAAATTATTCGCCTTTAGCTTCTTCACGAGCTTTTGCAGCTGCAGACAAATCGTCAGCAATACGAGCTGAACGACCGCGCAATGCACGTAAGAAGTACAATTTTGCACGACGTACTTTACCGATACGAGCAACTTCAATTTTGGCAACGTTTGGAGAGTATAATGGGAATACTCTTTCTACGCCTTCGCCAAATGAAATTTTACGTACTGTGAAAGATGAGTTCAAACCGTCGTTTTTACGAGCGATACAAACGCCTTCGTAAACTTGGATACGTTCTCTGTCACCTTCTTTAACCTTGGTGTGAACTTTCAATGTATCACCAGGTTTGAAGTTAGGAAGCTCTTTTCCTGCGAGCAATTTTTCCATTTGCTCTTTTTCAATGTTTTCGATAATGTTCATAGTTTTACCCTTTTCCATTATTTTGTTAATCGCTTTTTACACCTAAACTTTCTTAGATGCAAGATATTTTTCCCACAGGTCCGGCCTGCGCTGTTTAGTTATTTTTTCTGATTGAAGATGACGCCACTCATCAATCTTTTTGTGATGTCCTGAAAGCAATACTTCGGGTATATCACGCCCCATCCAATTGGTCGGACGGGTATATTGAGGATGTTCTAACAGCACTTCTTCAAAACTTTCGGCAACGGTCGATTGCGAATTTCCCAAAACATCGGGCAACAATCTGATAATGGCATCAAGCATAATCATCGATGCTTGTTCTCCTCCGGTTAGGATATAGTCGCCGATTGAAATGTCTTCGGCCTTATATTCATCAAGAACCCTTTGATCTATTCCCTCGAAACGTGAACAGATAATTGTGAGCTCTTCTTCATTGGCAAGTTCATGAGCCATAGCTTGAGTAAAAGGAGTTCCACGAGGCGACATATTTATCAAACGTCCGCCTTTATAATTAGCCTTTAGGGCTTCTCCCAATACATCGGCTCGCATAACCATACCTGCTCCGCCACCGGAAGGTGTGTCATCAACCGAACCATGTTTATCAAAAGCATAATCTCTGATATTTACGACTTCGATTGACCATTTGCCTTCGTCTAATGCTTTGCCCGTTAATGAAGCCCCTAAAAATCCGGGGAAAAGTTCAGGAAATATGGTTAAAATCTTAACCTTCATTGCCCTCATCCTCATCATCTTGAGCATATTGCATCATCTCAACAATAATATAGTGTTCTTTAATGTTTATTGTCGGAACATAAGTGCTTGTAAAAGGTAACATCTCTAAAGAACCTGCGTTAAGTTTAAGCTCAATAATGTCACCGGCACCAAAGTTGTACAAAGCGTTTACTTCGCCGATTATTTCACCGTTTGAATTTTTGACATCAAGACCAATAAGGTCGGTATGATAAAATTCGTCTTCCTTCAAATCGGGCAACAAATCTCTGTTTACATAAAAGGCTGTTCCCACAAGAGTTTCAGCAGTATTTCTGTCGTCAACGCCTTTTATTTTAACTCGAAGCAACTCTTTTGAGTGTCCGACAATTTTGAGTGAAAACTTTTTATCTCCGGCTTCGTTTGTGACTTCACCATAGCGAGTTAAGTTTCTTTCGTCATCAGAAAAACTTTTGACTTTAACTTCACCTCTTATTCCGTGAACGCCAACAACGGCACCTAAACAAATTTTGTTATCACTCATAGTTTTTTTAACACCTTAAAAATAACTAATAAAAAAGATATTATTCAGCAGATGCTTCTTCAGCAGGAGCTTCGGCTTGAGCAGCAGCTTCAGCAGCGGCAGCGGCGGCAGCAGCAGCTTTTTCTTCTTTTTCTTTAATGCGTTCTAAAGCTTTGGCTTTAGGAGCAGATTTTTTAGGTTGTTCGCGAGTAGCAGGAGCATTTACCAAACCCAAAGCTGACAACATTTTTTCAAGTCTTTCGGTAGGTTGAGCACCTTTAGACAACCAATATTTTACTCTTTCAACATCAACAACAAATCTGTCGGCGTGTTCTTTTGGCAACATCGGATTGTAAGAACCCAATCTTTCAATAAATCTACCGTCACGAGGAGCGCGTTGATCAGCAGCTACAACCTTGTAGAACGGACGTTTTTTAGAACCACCACGAGATAGTCTGATACGTACTGACATTTGTTTTCCTTTCTTTAGTTTTTTTACTTTTTGATAAAATCCTTTTTATGATTAAAAAGGAAATTTACCGCCCAATCCCCCAAAGGGAGAGTTTTTTAACAGTGGCGAACCAAGCAGTTTTGACATTCCGCCAAGTTTGCCCATTTGCTTCATCATTGTAGACATTTGCTCGTATGACTTGAGCAACTTGTTTACTTCATGAACTTCTACACCGGCTCCCAAAGCAATTCTTTTTTTGCGTGAAGCCTTAATGATATCCGGATTGCGTCTTTCTTTAATGGTCATAGAAAGAATTATTGCCTCTTGTTTTTTGATGATTTTATCACCACCGGCCGCTTCTATCTGTGCCGAAAACTTAGACATTCCGGGTAACATTCCCATTATACCGCCGATAGAACCGATTTTTTGGATTTGTTTTAATTGAGAGAGCATATCTTCTAAATTAAAAGATCCTTTCATCATTTTTTTTGCCATGTTCTCAGCATCTTCACGATTGACGTTTTCAATAGCTTTTTCAACTAAGGAAACAACATCACCTTGGCCTAAGATACGAGAAGCCAATCGGTCGGCATAAAACTCTTCAATCTCGTCCAACTTTTCGCCAACACCCAAATATTTTATCGGAACATTGGCAACCATTTTCATTGACAAAGCCGCACCTGCTCTTGATGAGCCGTCAATTCTGGTTAAAACAAGTCCGGTTACACCAACTTGTTCATTAAATTCTTTGGCAACCGTACAGGCGTCTTGTCCCATCATAGCATCAGCGACCAACAAAATTTCGGTAGGATTGGCTATTTTTTTAACCTCTTTAACCTCTTCCATGAGTTCTTGGTCGATATGCAAACGGCCTGCGGTATCCAACACAATTACATCAAAACCGCCTTTTTTGGCAAATTCAATAGCTCGTTTGGTTGTTTGAGCCGGTTGTTCGCCTTTGATAATCGGCAATGATGTCGCATTTATCTGAGTTGCTAATTGTGCCAGTTGCTCTTGAGCTGCCGGACGATAAATATCTAATGATACCAATAATACTTTTTTCTTTTGCTTAAAAGCCAGTCTTTTGGCGATTTTGGCAGAGGTTGTCGTTTTACCGGAACCTTGCAAACCTACCATCAACACACAAACGGGAGCCGGAGCTTGTAAGTTGATTTCGGCATTTTCGGAAGAAAGAAGCTTAATCAACTCATCATGGACGATTTTTACAACCATTTGTCCGGGTTGAATTGAACGAACAACTTTCTCGCCTAAGGCTTGTTCTTTGACATGAGCAATAAAATCTTTGACCACCGGCAATGAAACATCTGCTTCGAGCAAAGCAATTCTGATTTCTCTCATTGCGGTATTGATGTCGTCTTCGGATAAAACACCACGTGAGGTGATTTTATTGAAAACTGCGGTCAATTTGTTACTTAATGTCTCAAACATATACCTTTAATCCTAATACCTACATACTATTGCACGCCAGTGTGCGAACCCTCGCTGACTGGCGGCACTCCTTGGAGTGTGTAAATTTTCAAGCTTTTAATAAGAAAATTTGTTTGTTTTATATAGACTTTTTTGAAAAGAGTCAAGCATTTTGTGTGATAAAAAAAGTCATTTTATTTAATTTTGTTTCTCATACCTTAAAAAACATTAAAAACTTCTTATATTTTAGCTAAATATTTAAGGAGAAATACTATGCGTGTTGTAATTATCGGTGGTGGAACGGCGGGTGTTTCGGTAGCCACACATCTAAGACGAAAAGATGAAAACGTTGAGATAATCATTTTGGAAAAATCTGATGAGTTTGCCATATCATCTTGCGGGCTCCCCTATATATTGTCCAATACTTTGAACGCGAAAGATGATGTTATCGGGGCTACGGTTGCACAAATGCAGCGCATTTTTCAAATTGATGTAAAGCTTAATACCGAAGTTTTAACCATAAATCCGGAAACAAAACAAATTACTTTGGCAAATAACAGCACCTTGAATTATGATAAACTTGTTCTTGCAACAGGTGCTCTGCAATTACGTCCCGATGTCAAAGGAATTTTGTCCGGAAACATCTTTTCTCTTAACTCATTACTTTCGGCACAGCGCATAAGTGATTATTTTAAGGCGATAGAAGCGCAAAATATTTTGGTTTTGGGAGGCGGTTTTATAGGGCTTAGAGCGGCCGAAGCTCTTACCAACTCAAATACTAAGGTAAATATTATTGACAATTCTTCACATATTTTAAGCGATTTTGATTATGATTTTGCCAGTATGATTAAGCAAAAAATATCATCAATAAGAGTTAAATTTTATACCAATACTTCGGTTAGCGAATTTAATTCAAAAAAAGCAATTCTTTCAAATGGCGAAAGCATAAATTATGATTTGGCAATTATTTCTACCGGAAACAAGCCTTTGGTTAAGCTCCCTATTCTTTCGGATATTGAGCTAAATGAGACCGGCGGAATAAAGGTTGATGAATATTTGCAGACGAATATTGAAGATATTTATGCTTGTGGTGAAAATATTGAAATAAAAAATTTAGTCAGTAACAATGAAATGCAAATTAACGATGCATCTTTGGTTGTTCGATCGGCTAAAGTGGTCGCCGAAAATATTGTCGGTAACAAAGCTAAATTTACTCACGCTTTGAAGAATTATATTCTTAAAGTTTTCGGTTACACAATTGGTATTTGCGGTTGTAATGAAAAAGAATTAAAAGAAGCCGATATTCCGTATCACAAGCTTTATTTTTCACAAACTAACGGCGAATTATATTTAAAATCAAGCTCTTTTATCAATGCAAAACTTCTTTTTGGGCATGATGGTAAAATCTTGGGCGCACAACTTATGGGTAAAAGAGGTGTCGATAAACGTTTGAACATTATTGCTTCTATAATCAATCATGGTGGAAAAATTGATGAACTGGCCGATTTTGTTATGGCATATTTCCCTGAATTTTCAAAGGCTAAAGATATGCTGAATAACATGGGTACTTTGGCGCAAGAGATGATGAATAATGAGTTGAAAACCTTAGCTTTGGATGAATTGAATAAAGAAGATATTTTGCTTAATGTCTGTATGCCGTCATCGGTTAAATATTTTTCAAGAGCTCATATTATGCACCTACCCTTAGCAGCTGTTAGAAGTAATATCTCTGAAATTCCAAGAAACAAACGAGTTGTTTTAGCCTGTGCCACAGGATATACGGCCTATATTGCTTATTGTTTACTGAAGCAACGCGGTTTTAATGAAGTATATTTGCTAAACTCCCCTGAAGTGTGGAAATAACTGTTTTTAACATCATTATATATTTACAATTTAGATTTTTTGTTTATTCTATGAACAAATAACTGATTATTATGACAACAATTATATAAAAAAATATGAGGACCCGGTCAAATTAAGCCTCGTAAAATATTCCGGTTAAATATTATGGACGCTGAGTTAATTATTATCATCATTGGAATTGTCCTGTTTCTTATTGGTTTTTGCTACATGTTTTCAATGGTTTGGATGAAACATGGTAATACTACAGTAAACGAACAAGACGTTTTCCAAAATCCGACAGGAGAGCCTTTATGGAATGGAGTATTGCCCGATATAGTTGATGATTATGTTGTACCGAGATATGTGTATGAAAACTTGGTCGAAAGCACTGAGTTTTTACCGGAAAACGGCAGAATTATCGGCTATCGCATATCCCCTACTTTGGTTATTCACTCAACTATGATGTATGATATCAACCCACCTATTTTGGAGAAATATGTGCAAAGATTGGGCGGATATTTATTAGATGATACAGAGGTTCTTTTGCTGAAAAAAAATTGGAGTAAAATTTCGGAGCTATGCGTAAAAGCGGGATGTAAACCTCTAGGTACAGGTTGTCTTTGGATTCATGTTTCGGGAAAACCATATGCAATGGATTTTGAAAGCAATCGTTATCGAGATAACTTTTGTAATTGGAACTTTTTTGCAATTCTTATCTTGAAAAGATGATTTACTTAAAAACGGCTGTATAAAAAACAGTCGTTTTTTTGTTGATTTTAGTGTTTCAAAAAAATACAATGGCTATAATTGGTCAACTGCAAGGATTTTTTATAATGATACGAAAATTCAAAAAAGAAGATTTACCTCAAATTCTAGAGTTGTGTCGAGAAGTCAGACAACATCATATTGATTTATTGGGGGGATATTTTAACGAACAAAATGACGAATATGAAACATCTGCTTTTATGGAAACGCTTGAAAATGATAATGTCGTGGTTTTAGTTGATGAAAATGAAGGAAAATTAAACGGATACCTGTTGGGCGAGTTTAAGGAACTTCCGTATTTGTTAAACCCGAAAATTGCTCATATCGGAAATTTTGGTGTGAGTAAAAATCAACGTGGCTTAGGTATAGGCAAACAACTTATGGACGCATTTTTTAAGCTGTGCCAAGAAAGAAATGTAAAAGAAATCAGGCTCGGAGTTTATAATCAAAACGAAATAGCTTACAAGTTTTATGAACACTATGGGTTTAAGGCTTTAGAGCAAAAAATGGTCTTAAATTTAGATTAAAAAATAAGGAAAATACTATGTCATTGGAGCTTAAAGAACACCCTACTCTAAAAGATTTTCAAGAATATGTATTGAAAATGAAACAAGAGCGTGGTTTTAACACTACCGACAAGTTTTATGAATGTTGTTTGTTGGCCGAAGAATGCGGTGAGCTTATTTCGGCAATTAGGAAAACATCTAAAAACGGCAGTATCGGAACAGGCTCAGTTGTAGGAAATGTGGCAGAAGAATTGGCTGATGTTTTCATTTATTTGTGTTCGCTTGCTAATATGCACAATATTGATTTTGAACAAGCTTTTCGTGATAAAGAAGAAAAAAACAAACAACGTACATGGAAAAGATTATAATAGCCGGTTTAAAAAATTTATTCTTTATACTCGACGTCATTAAAAAACGTAGATTTAATGTATCATTGAAAAATTTCTCACGCAACAGCTATTTTGATTCAGGGTATCTGATAACATTCAGCGAAGATAAAATAATTATAATTTATATTTAATAAGCTATAATAAAAAAAATTGCTTGCAAGTTAAAAAAATATATATTATTAAATCATCTGTTATTGCGCTGACGGTTCCATCGTCTAGCGGTCTAGGACACCGCCCTCTCACGGCGGGAACGCGGGTTCGAGTCCCGCTGGAATCACCATTAAAAAAGAACTCCCTTTATGGGAGTTTTTTTAATGTGAATTTCAGTGGAGGTGAAGAAGCCGCTCGGGTTCGAAACTTCTCTTAGTGTTGTGAGGTGAAGCCGAAACAACACTTAGTTGTTCGCGCAAGTAGAAAAGTGATAACTTTTCGTAGCGGCGCAGTCCCGCTGGAATCACCATAAAAAAAGAGCCTTTTTTAAGGGCTCTTTTTTTTAATTTTTTTGAATAAGTTACGAGGTCTTTCTATTCATGATAACAATCAAGTCATCTACTGTTTTAATACCACTACATTCATCGTCGGAAATACTGATCTTGCAAGCTTCCTCAAGATCGAAAACCAATTCAACCAGTCCTAACGAATCAATACCGAGGTCTTCTTCCAGTTTAGCTTCAGGGATTACTCGCTCAGCAGGAATCAAGAAGTTTTCGAGAATAAGTCCTTGCAAAATTTTTAAGTTGTCGTTCATTTTTTTAATAATTTATTGGTTTATATACTTATTTTAACAGTTCGCATATTTTTGCGCCTGATTAGTTTCACAATTGTTTTTTAATAATTAAATTTATGGTGTCGCATTATATAAATAAAATAAATTTAATCAAGCAAAAAAAATAGTGGAATCTCTTACTTTATTTAAGGCACTACCAATAAAAACATATCTCATTTGAAGTATGTTTTATTATTGCTTCCCCTCTTATTTTGTGATATAATGAACCAAATGTCACAAATTATTATGTAGATGTTATGTATGTTTCATTGTTCTATGGTTTTTTGCCATTACATTGAGAATATCGTTCTATGTAATAATTTTAATTAAAAAATTCGTTTAACTAAATAAAATCATTAAAACAATGAAACAAAAAATTGAAACTTTGTTGCAAGAAATGAATTTTGCTTGCAATGCTGTTGCTAGAGAGAAAATTGCAAATGCTATGGAAACCTTACCTAAACCTCATGATTTTAATCCATCAAAGTGGTTACCGGTTATTAAGTATGCCACAGAGGTCGGTGGTTGTCTTCATGGTACTGAGTATGATTACACCAATGCACAAGGTAATAAATCTACCGCAAAGGTGTTTGCGTACAAGATGATACCTGACAATTTGGTAAATCCTTTCTTGGTGTGTTTTTCAGGCTATATGCCGGCAGCTTTTTGTACTTTGGATGCTTACCAAGCATATAAGGATAAATATGGAAAAACATTACCTTTGGTAACCATTGGTAAAGGCGGAAACAAAGGACTGTACGCCAATGTTTTCAACCGCGCCGAAGGTATTGTTGTAGAAACCGAAGCTGAGGCGTATATGCGCATTATGGAGAGGGTTTTGCCTTCTGAGATTGTGCGTGAATACCAACACACGGTGGCAGATATTGACACCAAAGGCAACTTTGAAGAGCTTTACAAGCTTGCCAAAGAACAAGGTTTGGACGAGGTTACATTTATCCTCTGTTCCGGTCAGCCATGGTATACCAAGCGACTGCTCGCCGAAGGTATGCTGGAGTTTGGAAAACCTGAGTATGCTGATGTCAAGGTTAACTTGGTGGTGCTAGACACACCTATAACCTTGGACAGTGCATTCCCAGAGGGACACTTGAGTGAAATCATGTTAGGCTATATTGCCGCATCTCTTGGTCCTTTGACCAAAGATACGTGCTCTATGGAAAAACCTGACTTCACAAAAGAGCGCTATCTTTTGCCAGGTGTCGCCGATGCTAATTGGAGCGTTTTTGCAGAGTTGATAACCAACTACTCCAACATGGGATGGCCAAATTATCAAGAATTGCTATGTAATGTTGATCACGAAACTGCAGTGTACAACATTATTGAAAGTGATTTGAGAGCAAGAGCTTCGTTCTCTCCTGAGTTGTACGATAGTGCAGCCGAAGAAGAAATTGCAAAATATAACAATAAATAAGTTATATTTAGTAAAAACCAATAAAAAGCCCCGCTAAATAGCGAGGCTTTTTGTTTTATAAACTTGAGCAAAATTCTTTTAAGCGTTTTATTGCTTCTTTGATATGTTCTTCCGAACAAGCATAGCTCAAACGTACATATTCCGGTGCTCCGAATGATTCGCAAGGAATTACCGTCAACAATTTTTGCTCTAACAACTCTTGCGCAAAATCGGCTGCTTTTTTGCCGGTCTTTGAGATGTTACACATAACATAAAATGCGCCTTTTGGCTCGATAAAACTGATTTGCGGAATATCTTTGAGCAATTTGCATAACAATTCGCGACGGCGAGCAAAGGTTTTGACCATATTATCGAGCTCGGTATCTGCCTGTCCTTGTAAAGCCACCACAGCAGCATATTGTACAAAAGTAGTTGCATTACTTGTAGCGTGACTTTGCAAAGCAGAGATACGTTTTGCCAACCACGTTGGTGCTACCAGATAACCCAAACGCCAGCCTGTCATGGCATAGGCCTTGGAAAAGCCGTTTATCGTAATGGTCAAATCGGCAATTTTTTCATTCAAAGAACCGATACTGACGTGTTTTACGCTATCATCATAAATGAGTTTTTCATAAATCTCATCTGATAAAACCATAAAATTATGCTCAACAGCCAAATCGGCAATCATTTGCAGAGTTTCTTTTGAATAAACCGCACCGGTCGGATTGCTCGGAGAGTTTACGATAATTAGCTTTGTATTTGGTGTTATGGCTTTTTGTAAGTCTTCTTTGGTCGGTGCAAAATCGTTTTCGGCTTTGGTATTTACCACAACCATTTTGGCACCGGAAGCCTTTATCATCTCGGGATATGACAACCAATAAGGTGCCAAAATGATAACCTCATCACCCTCACCGCAAAGAGCAGTAATTGCTTCAAACAAAGCCAATTTTGCACCGGTGGTAACAACAACGTTATTTGCTGTGGTGTTTATTCCGTGAGTAGCCATTTTTTTGACAATTTCATCTTTCAACTCAGGCAAGCCGCTAGAAGCAATATAACCTACTTTACCCTCGTTTAGCGCTTTAACAGCAGCATCTTTAATTGCTTGAGGAGTATCAAAGTCGGGCTCACCGACTGACATAGAATATACATCAAGGCCTTGCTTTTTCAGTTCTTTGGCACGAGCAGCCAATGATAAAGTAACCGATGGAGATAATGTTCCTAACGGACTGAAATTACTTTGTAAATCTTGCATTTTACCTCCTATTTATACGGAAAAGTTTCAATAATGCCGTCTTTGGCAACCAGACATTGCATACTCAAGGCTTTTTCTTCGTTTTCATTAGGAACAGAAACTGCATATTTCATCGGTCTGTCTAATAAAACAGCCGTAGCTAAGGCACAAACGGTGGTCGCAATGCCGTAATAGGTTTTGCCTTTGCCTTCAATAATTGTCATACCGGCACGTTTAACAGCCTCGGCTAATTCTTGTTTTTGTTCGTCCGTAAAATCTGCCGGTTTGCCGTCAATAGTAACCTCGTCCCAAAGTACAATCTGCTCATCGCCATGTTCGCCCACAACCGGAGCATTTATGGCTGATGCCGGTTTATTCAGTCTTTTGGCCAAAAGTGCAACCATACGAGATGTATCCAAGGTACAACCTGTGCCAAAAACCCTGCCCTTAGGCATTTGTAAAAATTTGGCAGCATGATTAGCCAAAACATCTACCGGATTTGATACAACAATGACAACGGCGTTAGTGTTTGTGGCTTTAATTTCGGCGCAAATACCTTCCATAATCTTAGAATTTTTCATTAGCAAATCGTTGCGACTTTCGCCAACCTTGCGAGCAACGCCGGCTGTGATTACGATAACATCACTATCTTTACAATCAGCATAGGTACCACTTTTTACAACGGTTTTACTGATTTCGGGAAAACCGTGGCGAATATCCCAAACTTCGGCATTTGAGCGTTTGTCATCAATATCAATTAGGGCTATTTCATCGGCAATTTCTCTTAACATCATGGAGTAAACAGATGTTGCACCGACTAATCCGGCTCCGATTACGGAAATTTTCTTCATTATATTCTCCTTATTTTATTCATAACATAATCAAATTATTGGTGTTATGATAAATTAAATAAAATTTACTATCCAGTATTTTTTAATATTAGGCACATATTTTAGCCAGTCTCGGCGTGTTATTTTTGCTATTGCTCACCTTGTGTTTTTGTGATATAATAAGCTTGTATTCCGAATTATTATAGATGCTATTATCGATTTCATTGTTTTGTGGTTTTTGCCATTACTTTGAGAATATCGTGCATTGTAATGATTCGGTTTTTTTTGAATATTCTAAACATTTAATTAATAACCCTAAAAAAAAACAAAACAAAACAATGACAACTAACATCGGTGACATCACAGTAAATGTGAAAAAAGGTAACTTGGCAGCAGAAATGGCAGATTGCTTAGTAGTTCCACAGTTTAATTCTTGCGCTTCTTATGGTGGCGTAGGTCGTGCAATTGCTTTTGCAGGGATGGAGGAAGGTTTGGTTTTATATGATAAAGCCGTTAATAAACACACCTTACCTTTTGCCAGTGTCTTAATCACTGACTCGGGTAAAGCAGGAGTTAAGTTGGCTCATGCCGTAACAGTTGGCGCTAAAGACGATCAACAATTCTGTGTGGTCCAACAAGCAATGCTTAGCATTTTACTTCAGGCCAAACGCCATGGAATTAGAACTATTGCAGTTCCCGAGATTGGTACCGGCATCATCGGATGCTTGACACCGGAACAATCGGCTAAGGCAATTTTCTCAGCTGTGCACACATGCGCAACCATGGTTCCTAATCATGAAGTTGAGGAAATTACACTTGTTATCTACGGTGGCTCAACCGAGTCTGCTGAAAGAGTATTGACTGAAAAATCTTACATCAATGTTGATGATAAAGAAGTAGGTCAAAAGGAATTTGATTTAGGTAAATTTATTACCGAAATGGGACTTTGCTGACGCAAGTTACCAAAAAAACGAAACGAGAGAAATATTTAATTTCTCTCGTTTTTTTTATTTTGATTCGTAATAATCATAAAACCTTTTAACAATGCCGCAATCATTCATAAAATTGATACTTTTATATAAACCTTCAGTATTGAGATAACATTCAAAACCTACTACAAATAATTTTTCGGCTTTGCTTATTTCTTTATTATCAAGCAACGAGTTTCCTAAAAAGTGATTTTGAACATTTATTCCAAGCAGTTGTAACAATGTCGGCGTTAAACGTAATGAATTTGAATATTTAGCATCAATAGTCGAAGGTTTAATGTATTTGTCATATATAATTAAAGGTATCCTGTCCGCAAAAATTTCACTTTTTGTATCAAATGTTTTAATAAATTCAGATGTCGGATAACTGGCATGATCTGTTGTAAATACGAGTATTGTATTATCAAAATATTTTGATTTTTTGAATTTTTCTACGAACTGACCAAAATGATAATCGTGATTATAAAATTTATTCAAATATTCGTTATCGCCGTTTTTATATTTTTTGTCGGGAGAATCTAAACCTAAATGCGTGCCTTGCAAATAAGTTGCTATAAAAAATTTTTTATTGACATTTTTAGTATTAAGATATTCAAAAAGCTTGTTATACATAGCCTCATCACTTAAATCATTTTTTTCGCCGGATATAATATTGGTAAATCCGATAGCTTTGATAAAATCATTAAATTCACCTGTATGCGGTGATATAAATGAGGTATCATAACCTTCTTTTCCCAATATAGTAGGTAATGTTTCTTTTATTGAAGAAATTTTATTAATTTTTTGAGCCCCTGCCAAAAGACGAAAACCTGACGTAAGTTGTCCTTCTATTCCTCTATATGTTGCTGCTGTATGATTAAAATAGTTGTCAAAAGAAAGTCCGTCTTCTCTTAAATTGTATATATTGGGTGTCAATTCCGGTGATATTACTTTAGATGATAACCCCTCAACAAAAATCAAAATAATGTTCTTATTTTGAGTATTTATATTTGAGATATTGTCATATACATTATCTTTCTTAAATTCATTGCCGTCATTATATGTTATTACATAAGATCTCTGAGCATATGCTTTTTTTACGGCTCTGATTGCCGAATGGATAGGAAAACTGTTTTTAAGCACAAGTTCTAATATCAATAGTAAAACAAACAATATATATTTGCTTATTTTTTGTAATCTTGTTTCATTAAAGCAAAATAGTTCTTTTTTCATTTTAAGGTATGGCAACCACCAAAATGCACAAGCTAAAACAAATACTGATGCTGATATGATAATGTTTTTAATGCCAATGTTTGTATAATGATTTAGATTTAATAAAGTCATCGGTTCCAGAAGTTTTCCGGTAAAAATAATGTTTAATAATTGTACAACCCAACATATCAAAAACGGAAATAAAACTATTTTCCATTTTGTTGAATATCCGGAATACACATAAAGAACAATTCCTTCTAGTGCCATTGCGGCTGAAATAATATTATGAGTAACATATAGTTTTGTAAGTTGGAAAAAAATCAAAAACAGCATTACAAGTTTAAACATATTTATAGTCTTTCATAATTGTATATCTATTCCCGACAACTATTTGCTTAACTATCAAAAATAAACCACCGTTTATTTTTGATAGTTAAGCTTATAATAAAAAAACAATCTACATGCAAGAAAAAATTAAACAATTCAAAGCTTTTTCATAATTTTATTCTCATTTCCATCAATCTGCAAATATACCTTAAAATAAACGGTGGTTTATGTATATCGACCTGTTTTATATGGTTTATTCCTTGTAAATATTGGTGTCTTCTTATTGATGGTTTCAATTATTTATAAGGAGCAGATATGATATACGGATATTGCAGAATCAGCACAAACCATCAACATGTTTGTAATCAAAAACATGAAATTCAAACATTTGCCGATATACAAAACTTGAAAATTGACAAATGGATTGAAGAAATAATTTCATCACGAAAAAAGTTAAGTGACAGAAAACTGTACAATTTATTAAAAAAACTAAAAAAAAATGATATTTTAATTGCTACTGAAATATCTCGGCTTGGAAGAAATTTACTCGAAATTATGGGAATATTAAAACAATGCCTTGAAAAAGGGTGTCAGATATGGACATTAAAAGAGAATTATCGCCTTGGTTCTGATATTCAATCAAAAGTTTTGGCTTTTGCCTTTTCTTTAGCAAGTGAACTTGAACGTCAACTGATATCTGAAAGAACAAAAAATTCACTTCAACGACTTAAAGACGAAGGAAAAAAGCTTGGACGACCTCAAGGTTATACTTATCGAAAATTAACTAAAAAGCACGAACAAATAAAAAAAATGTTAAACAAAAATATGTCAAAGGCTGAAATTGCCAGAATAATGCAATGTTCTTGGCAATCATTACATCGATATATAAATGAAACAATAGAATAAAAAAAAGAGCCTTCAAAGGCTCTTTTTTAAGATGGTTTCGACGATATCGTCGATAGTAATATCTTCGTATACGTCATCATCAGTGAACTGAATTTTAAATTCATCTTCAAAGCGAACGAAGATATCAATCTTATCGAGACTGCCGATATTGAGGTCAGTCCCTAATTCTGCGTTAGGTGTTACACTCTCTTGAGGTAAACCTGTGTACTCGGAAACTATTTCCTGTACTTTTTTTAAAACTTCATCTTTACACATAATTATATTATATATTTACATATGTTCGTAATTAAATTATCTTTTCCTCTAAATTTTGTCAATAAGAAATTTAAAAGACTTATCTGCACATGGTACAAATAAGCCTTCTAACCTTAGAAATTAAGCACAATTTTTTTACGCTTAAAACGCTTAGCCTTTGATTGATAATCTTCATAAACCAGTTCAATCTCATCAAATCCGGCGTTACCAATCCAGTGCCAGTGATTATAAAGTTTTCCTATTTTTCCGCCATATTTACGGCGTAATAGAATACAAACCTTATAATTTCCGACATAAGATGCTCTACCGCCATTATCATTGCCATATCGAATATTAAGTGAAGCAATTTCTCCAATATTTAAGGTTGCTTCTTCAATATCATTGGCTGGAACACTAATTTGAAGGTTTTTCTGCTTATTTTTAACAATCTTGCGGATATCATCAGGATTAGCAAAGCCTGCCCAATACCAGTTGTTACTGATAACCCCTATTTGTCCGCCAAAAGCCTTTTTTAAATCAGCACATTGCCGATATGTCCCAATATAAGACGAGGGATTTCCCCTGCCCGATACGATAACTGCTCCGAACGCAAGCTTATTGCTTATCATTTCGACAGTTTGTTCAATGTCATCAACCTTTGATTTTTGGTCAATGCCGTTCATCCAAGCTTTGTAAGCTTTGTCAACTTGATAAAAAAGTTGTTTCTTTCTGTTTGGTTCCATAATTATAAATTCATAATTTAATTTATGGCTCTAAATTACATATATTAAAATTTTAGTCAACAAAAAAACAGATGATTTGCCAAAATTTTGACAAAAAAATATCTTGCGTGAAGAAAAATTTTGTGATATATTAGTCGGGTAATAAATAACAATTAACATACAATAATCACTATAATTTTAAATAGATATGAATAATCCTAATTTAATCTCTTACATTGAGGCGAAAACAGGTGAGCGCAATTTGCGTAGTAAAAATTTGGAAGAAGTAGTAAATGAAATTATTCTACCCAAAATGGTCGGTGGTCCAACACGAGAGTTCATTGGCGATGCATTTATGCATCTTATGCGAGAACATTATTATAGCATAAGGATAGAATGCAAGAATCTCAAATTGTATCAAGCCTTGCAACAACTTGCACTGCAAAGGCTTACGCGAGGTGTTGTTGAGCATGATTATGTTGAAGCAACAAGACCTCTTCCGAATGAGTATTTCCAATATTCGGCAGTGCATGATGATCCTTATCCGATGACGGAAGGATGTTGCGATTACATCTTGAGCGATGCTTTTGAGGCCACTTTTTACGATGATGCCAATAAGCATCATGCCGAAGAAATCGCTTTTGGAATCATCGGGCATACTTTACCTAATGGTTCAATAGACCCTTCTTGGAATCTACCTGAAAAATTCAGAGTAAGAGGACAGAATTTTTATTCGAAAGCCACATATTTGGTTGAAAAATATTCAACTTTCGAAACAATTTTCGACCACTATGCCCAACCGTCGGAATGGCAGAAGCACAAATGTTGGTTTGCGAACAATTACCACAAAATCGATTGGGATATGTTCTTTGAGAGGACTAAAACCCTCTCAGGAAACTGGGTAAAACGCTTCTTTGCAAAGCGTGAAATTAAGAGGAAGCTTTATCGATTATCGCTTCCAGTAGCATCTTACTGATGCTTTATGAGAAAACGGCAGTATCAAACTGTCGTTTTTTCATTTTTAAATGACAAAAATTATTGCATATAAAAATATTTATGATACATTGGCCGGAAACATCTACAATTATCAATATTATTAACTGGCTCAGAGGATTTAATCTCTTATCGTCTGTGTCATAAAATAAGTTATAATTATGAATTCGAACATGATTCATTACATCCAACAGATGACCTATACCAGAGGTCTAAAATCAAAAAAATGGAAGCAAATTGTTGAGGAGGTAATCCTGCCTAAAATGGCCGGAAAAGGATATGAGCCTATCAAAGATGACCTTCTGAATTTGTTGGCTTTTCATAGCAATGCCGTGCAAACGGAAAGCTATCAACTGCATCAAACAATGATGAAGATTGCCCTACAGCGTATTTCACGAGGTGCGGTTGATCATGAAAGTATTGTTTTCCCAGCGCTTGAGGACAAATACAGCGAGTATGCCTCGACAAAAAGAAAAACAGCCAGAATGTCTGTCGGGTGTTATAATTTTATTATGGGACAAGCAATGGACTATTGCCTGAACAATAAAGTATTAAAACATCATGCGATTGCGATATTGTTTGGTATTGTTGAGCATATCAGCCCTTATGGTTATGCAAGAGGTGGTAGTTATATTCCGGTAATCTTCAACCAAATTCAAGCAATTTCTCTCAGAAATCGAGCATTAAGGCTCTTAAACAAACATGCGAGCTTTAATGAATTGTACAAACATTTTGCAAGACCTGAGGTTTGGAAAGAACACAAGGCATTTTTTGCGCAAAATCGTTCTAAAATTGTTTGGGAACATTTCTTCATCAAAACAAATTCACTAAGTGGTAGTGCTCTCAAACAATGGTGGCAAAAAAGAATGATTATAAACGATCTTAAAAAATACGTTTAAGTCTTCTGATTAGAAAAAAACGACAGTGTGAAAACTGTCGTTTTTTTTATTTTAAATGTGACAAAAAATATGACAAAAACTGTTGCACTTTTGTCTAAAGTGTGATATAAGGAGACAATTTCACGTTTTTTATTTTTGGAGGTCTATCGTGGCAGAAAAAGAATTAGGCACAACATACACACTTCTCGGCGGAAATAACAGTAATCGCATTGGAGCAAGCTGTAGTATTATAGAACATAAATTCAAAAAAGGTGTTCCTTTAACCAGAATTATGGTTGATATGGGAGCTATGCTTGTTCCTGAAGGATCTGATGTTGATCTTGCTTTTCCTGATGTCAGAAAATATTTAGGTACAAAAACCGCATATCCCGAAGAAAGACTTGATGCCATATTTATAACTCATATTCACGAAGATCATATTGGTGCTTATGCAAAGCTTGCTCTTGCCGGTTATACTTTCCCACCGACTTATGGCTCTAAAGAAACACTTGAAGGATTTAAGATGCTTTTGAAAGATGCCGGTGTTGAATTAAATGCAGATGACTGGAAAGACAAATTTGTTGAAGTTAAGGCCGGTGAGCCGGTTAACATCAGAGGTGTTGAAATTGAAGCCGTCGATATGTCTCACCCGGCTGTAGGAAGTATGGGATATCACTTTCTTACCAAAATTGATGGAAAAGATGTAGCCGGTATTTTCCACACCGGTGATTATAATCTGAGAAAAGTCAAACTTGGCAGAGGTTTTGACAGATCTGCTGTTGAGGATTTGGCCAAAAGAAAACTCACATCTCACATTATTTTAGATTCAACATCAACAGGATCTGATGATAAATATAATATTACTTATGATGAGGCCGTGCATAATATTGTCGAACTGATGAAAAAATATAATGACAAGCAGTTTATTGTTCCTGTTATATCCGGCAGTATGGAGAATGCTGCTCCTTGGTTGGAAGCGGCCAGAATTATGGGACGTAAGGTTGATATAGGCGGTTACAGACAAAAACTTATATATACATCTTTACAAAATGCCGGTATAAAAGAATTTGATGATGTAATCATTAAAGGGGATGGTAATGAATTTGTTAGTAAATTTAAATTGCATGAACGACTTTTTTTAATAAGTGGTGCCATGGCTGAAGAACATTCCGGACTTGCAAAATTGGCACAGCAAGAAAAGGTTAAACCTTGCTCTAATAACAAAAACAAGAAAAAAAATAAAAAGAGCGGACACCCTTATATTACTATCGGAGATAATGATTCTGTTTTAGCCTTACCTCAAAGAGGTATTGAAGAAATCAGTTATTATAAGCTTAAACAACATGCAAATCAGACTGCCCAATTAGGTGCTATTGTTGTTGTTACAGCGTCTGAGTTGTCTTTGGGTGATTATGAAACCGTCAGATTACAATCCAGCGGTCATGCTAATAGCAATCAAACCTCAGAACTTATATCAATTTTTGCAAATGCAAAAGAAAGACCGGGAGACCTTACTTGTATACCCACTCACGGAAACTATGAACAACTGATGAATACGGCACATATAGCAAGAGAAGTCGGTCTTAGCGTATTTTTTTGTTTGAATAATGATTCTATAAAGTTTGACAACAATGCTTATGAAAAGACTGTTAAAGATTGTAAGCTGCCTAAAACACCTTGGTTGGGAGTTAAAGAAATTAATGACAACACCCAACGAGACAGAGTTTATTTAATCTGCCAAATAGGTAAAGATTATGAAAACATAGGAACGCTGAAAACTATAACAACTCCTCCTCCAAAAAATTCTTGGAAGGCCATAAATAAAGATTGCAGTAACAAGGAGGCTAATAATCAAAAGTATAACAAAAAAACAAATCGTGCGTCAAATCCTTATTATGACAAAAAAAGCAGTTTTACACGATAAGATATAATTCAAACTTTATGAAAAAGCTCCTTATTTCAAAGGAGCTTTTTTTTAAATTATTATCTTATGCCATACTTATTGATAATAAAATCCATATCTTTATCACCTCTTCCGGATAAATTTACCAAAATATTATCGTCTTTTGCCAACTTTGAAGCAAGCTTTATACTATATGCAACAGCATGAGAACTTTCCAACGCAGGAATTATTCCTTCTGCTTTAGGTAATAAATAAAATGCTTCCAAACACTCATCATCATTTATTTGTACATATTTAGCTCTTTTAATACTGTTAAGATATGCGTGTTCAGGACCTACTGACGGATAATCCAATCCGCTGGCTAAAGAATATGCCGGTGCCGGATTTTTGTTTTCATCCATTATTACCAAAGATCTAAATCCATGAATTATGGCCTCTTCTCCATATGTTACAGAAGAAGCATGTTCGCCGATATTTGAACCTTTTCCAAGCGGTTCAACACCATATAAATCTACATCTTTGTCATCTATAAATCCACTAAACATCCCTATTGCATTACTTCCGCCACCAACACAGGCAACAACTGCTTTGGGAAGTGCTCCTGTCATTTCTATCATTTGTTCTTTTGCTTCAATACCGATAATCGATTGATAGTCTCTTATCATTGTCGGAAAAGGATGGGGTCCCACTGCTGAACCGATACAATATAAGGTATCGGCAAAATTTTTCTCATAATAATCAAACGCGACATCTACAGCGTCTTTTAGAGTTTTTTGCCCCTTTTCAACGGATATTATTTTACACCCTAAAAGTTGCATTCGGCTTACATTTGGGCGTTCTTTTGCTATATCATTTGCCCCCATATAAATTTCGCAATCTATTCCTAAATAGGCAGCTGCAGTTGCCAATGCAACACCATGTTGGCCTGCTCCGGTTTCTGCAATAACTTTCTTTTTACCCATATATTTGGCTAATAAAACCTCACCGATACAGTGATTTATTTTGTGGGCACCGGTGTGGTTAAGGTCTTCACGTTTAAGATAAATTTGTGCACCACCTATTTGATTACTTAAATTTTTAGCATAAGTAATAGGAGTGGGACGACCTTGATATGTTTTGCGAATATATTGTATATCCGATAAAAATTTATTATTGTTTTTAAGATCATTGTAGGCTTTTTCAATTTTATTTAATTCTTCTTGCAGACTTGCCGAAACATATGCACCGCCATATGTACCAAAATAACCTTTTGCATTATTCATTTCTATATTTCCTTTAGATGATTTTTATTTTTTAGTTTGTATGCCTATTGACAGGTCGGCAAAACCATATGTGTGGAAAAGGTGCATCAGCACCACCAAAGTATTCTTTGGCAGAGTTTCAAATAAATTAAGATATTTTTTGTATTATATATTTTCATGATTAAGAATCATATTATTTGTTTTTTATAAGTCAACAAAAAACACCTTTTGCTTTTTTATAACAAAAGGTGTTTTTTTAAAATCTGTAAACTATACCGCAACTTCCGATAATTCCATCAGCAAAATTTTTATAAGTTCTTATAAAATGACCTCCATATACAGAGTATGTTTCTACAACAACCTTCGCTTTTATGCCAAGATGATAATTTAGAAATTTGGTATAGCCGATATGTGCCGTTAAAGTGTTTAATGCCTCCGGATTGATGTACAAATCTTTATTTAAAACATCGGAAAATGACTTATAACCAAATAAAATAAAGACCTCGGAAAAACCATGTTTATTATATATACGGTAAGCATAACCTATCGACGGTTCGGCATAACCATACATATTTTCATCACCATAGTTTTTATACATCCTGCATAAGCCGACATTTAAGTTAAATGTAATACCGACAATCGAAGCACGAAACATAAATTCTCCGCCCATAGCCTTACTTCCGCCCACGATACCGAAGCCGACATCAATGTCATCTTCGTCTTGTCCGTAAGCATGGTTTGTCATAAATATCGCTACAAGCATTACCGTAATAATAATTCGCAGTTTCATATATGATTATATTTTTGTAATATTATAAATAATAGTTTCTATATGTATTAAATTAGCACCAATTATTTATTAGGCAATATTTAAAACAAAAAACACAGCCTTTTTTAATAGCTGTGTTTTTTTATAACTTTGATTATTTGTTATTTATTATCTTTTTTCTTTGCCGGAGCTTTTTTTGTTACTTTTTTTACTCCGTCACCAACACTCATTTGGGCTATGTTCAAATAGGTAGCATAAATAAGTGAAGAGAATAAAATTATAAGATAACATATTGAAGCATAAGTGAAATATGCCGGAACCTCTACTTGAGGACCAATTATCAAACTAGGTATCAAGCCGAAAAAGATATTAAAATATTGGGTAACACCAACAGCCTTCAAATAATTGGTAACTTTTGGATTTTTCTCAGCAAAGTTTTCCAAAAAAGCAAGTCTTTTTCTGTAGCAAATCCATGCAAAAGCAAGGACAAACAACACAAACAAGCTTATTAAAAATACATAATAAAGAGAGCTACTTCTAAATGAATTTAATACAAATGACAAGATAAAGTAAAAGCCACCAAGCATTAACAGTTGATTTATAAGTTTAGTCATTTGTATTCTCCTAATTTGATTTGCTGTTGTGTGTATTAAATCACTTATTTTTTATATTTACAAGAAAGTTTTTCATCTTGTTAATTTTCTATAAAAATCAACGGTATTTTCATCTCTTGTTCCGATATTCCGGCATGCTCTCCAATAAGTTTTGTTTTATCAATATCTTTTAGTATATAATGCAATGATTTTGCAGACGTTGATATAGCTACAAAATCGGCAATAAAATCATCAACTTTCGGGTGTGGTGTGCCGCTTCCAAGTAATCCAGAAGCCATAAATTCAGCTTTGGTATATAGCTTAAAGTCATTACCGAAATATTTATTAAATAATTTGGCAAATTCAACTTTATGGCTATCTTTTATAGCAAAAGTAACAACTCTTGATTCTAATGATGGCGGACGGATAAAACAATCGCAAATGTCAGGATAGTCGTTTAAAGTTACATTTTGAGTATCGACCATACCATGATCGGCTGTAATAACAATCAATGTATCTTTTAATTTTGAAAGCAAATGATTTAAGTTTCTTTCAATATCTTTCATTACGCCTTTGGCTTCTTTGCTTGTAACGCCAAAATGGTGCATAGTGTGGTCAGGATCGTTCCAATAAGCACGAATAAATTTGTGTTTATTGCTTCCTAAGGCTTGCTCGGCAATTTTTTTGCACA
Source organism: Alphaproteobacteria bacterium (assembly GCA_045639065.1). Taxonomy (GTDB): domain Bacteria; phylum Pseudomonadota; class Alphaproteobacteria; order RF32; family CAG-239; genus CAZU01. The sequence continues at coordinate 23,141 of JAZUCK010000003.1, forward strand.
TTTGATTAAAACTTTTTACCCCGTCTTCGCTATCAAACGGTGGGTTTATTTTGTGAAACTCAAGATCGGGATTTTGTTCGACAATGCGTGAATAGATGTCACGATATTTCAAAATATTGTCACAGGGAAACGGCGTGGTCAGTTGTTCGCCGGTGTAATAATCGGTGTTTAGAAAGTTTTCGATACAACGATCATATTCTTTGTAATATGTCATCCAAGCAACCCAACCGTGCTCAAGCGGACTCATTCCGCTGTGAATTGCTGTGGTGGCAGCAGTAGTGGTTGGTGGAAACACCGAATAAATCTGATGAGCAATATGAGATTTTAACAAGCTATTGTCGTCCAAATGTTCGTTGATAACATTTATACCCATACCGTCCAATATCAACAAAACGATGTTTTGATATTTTTTAGAATTGAGCTTGGCATCAAGTTCGGGTAATGAGGGGTGAAATGTTTTTACCCCGTAAAATTTTAAAAACGAGTTACTCAAAGCAACCAAACTTTTATTATAATCAAACTCAAAACAGCATTTCATAGTTTTATTCCCTAATTTGTACCATTTAAGGTTAAAACTATATATAAAATTAGTCAACAAACAAAAAGAAAGTTCGCCCTTTTTCAAGAGCGAACTTCGAAATCAATTATCGTGATGCGTTGCATAGAATATATTTCCGGCAAGATCATTCATACGGCTGTCTATTCTATACCAAAACAGTCTTTTGCTGTCTGAAAGATTTTCCTTGTATTGTTTCAAAATATCCAACCATTCAGAAAGCTCTTCTTTGGTATTTACCAAAGGTACTATGCCGGCTAATGTATTTTTGTAACTCAGTAATATAACATCATACCCTATAATCTCTTTTAGGTTAATCTCATCAGAAACTATCCTTTTTTCGTATTTGAGATCATATAGTGTAACTTTAACATCACCGTTTGTGAACCTTTCAAAACTGCCGCATACTTCAAGCCCCGGACAGCTTAAACTTGAGAGTTCCGAAGTTGGACTGTAATAGGTATTAAAACCAGGAATTTTTTTTCTTGATTTTTGAAAAGTAACGCTTTGGTAATTTACCTGTTCAATCATGTAATCAAACAGTTTTATGATTTTTTCTTTTTTCATATATATGATAATTTTAAGTTAATAATTCTATTTCGTTACATTTTCTATATAACAATAAAATTGTTTATGCAAGTTTTTTTTATAGCGTATAATAGTGACAAAACACTTTATTTTCTTAATATATTGTGGTAGGTGTCTAATAAATTAGAAATAAAAAAAGAAAGGATTTAATTATGTCAAAAGTTGTTACCATGATACCGGTCAGAATGGCTTCGACCAGATTGCCTAACAAACCATTGCTTGATGTTAACGGTAAAAGCATTTTGCAAAGGGTTTATGAAAATGTTAAGGCTTGTGTGCCGGGGGATATTATTATTGCTGCCGGTGATCAGGTTTTGGTTGATGAGGCAAACAAATTCGGCGCAACCGCTATTTTGACAGATCCGAAACTCCCCAGCGGAACAGACAGAATCGCTGCTGCGTTAAATGAGATTGACCCTGACGGTTCAAAATATGATATCGTGGTAGATTTTCAAGGCGACGGACTTAATGTTGACCCGAAAATCAATCTTGATTTGATTAAAATGGTTGAAGAAACCGATTGTGATATTGCCACTTGCGGTATGTTGTTTAAAAATGAAAAAGATGTTAATGATCCCAGTATGGTAAAAATTTGTATGGGCTTGCGTGATGGCGAAAATCAGGGCAGATGTTTGTATTTTACCCGTGCCCCTGCTCCGTTTATCCGCAATCCGGAAAAATGTAAAAATCATGATTATTATCACCATATCGGTATTTATGTTTTCAAAGCTTCTTCTTTGAAAAAAATCGTATCCTTGCCGGTCGGTGTTTTGGAAGAAAAAGAATCTTTGGAACAATTGCGTGCTTTAGAAAACGGTATGACAATACGTGCTAAAGTGGTTGATAATATGAAGCTTATTGACGAAGCTCCGGCTGACATTAACACTCCGGAAGAATATCAAGAAGCTTTGAAATGGATTAAGTAAGAAATTTTCAACTAAAAACCCCGCCTTTACCGGCGGGGTTTTGTTTTATCATACTACATTAAATGTTCGTTCCTAGGTGGCAACATTGTTGCTTGTTTATTCTGTTGTTTATTCCTTTGTTCATTGACCTTAAACGTTACCGAATAAACCTTACTTCCGTCATCCATCTCGTGATCTAATTCGCCGACTTGCATATCGACAATTCCACGTTCTTGCATGGCATTCATATATCTTAAAGATGTCTTATCTCTAAGTTCGGCTTTCCATTCGCCACCGATTTCTTTAACCCTTTTTATCATCTCGGCCATCAAGCGACGTGATGATGCATTTTTATCGGTACGATACTCCGGTAACACCGCCATATCGGATATATAGCGCTCTTTTTCATTATATAAACAATAACCGACCACACCTTTGATTTCGTCAACTAATACCAAACCTGTCAACTTTTCTCCGGCTTCTTGCAACATTGCATCACTATCAGGAAAACATTTTGCCGATATTTTATCCATAGCATCATAGTCAAGAAAACAAACGTCTCTGACAAATCTTTTGCTTTCTTGTGTCTTATCCAAAGGTTTGGCATCTTTGTTTTCGGCCAACAAAACTTGTGACCTTGCATCTGAATAACCATTATTATAATGCCTTGGCAAAGCGATTGCCTCAGTATCTTTATATTTTGACACATCAGCATCTTGATATCCTTTACCGATGGTTACTCTACGACAATTTGCTTCTTCGGTCAAATAACGTCCGACTTGTCCGTATATCTGATTTACCATCGGGTGCTTATTAAACTCACCGATTGCTTCAATATTATCAAAACAAACCTCGCGATATTCACCCTCTTTGTTTTCCCAAGCCCATGATCCGGCCACAATCATTCCATTCTTTTCAATCACAAATAATTGTGAATACGGATCTTTTATTGATGATATGGCACAATCTTTTCCCACACCGCCAAAATGCTGACAACAATTTGTATGTTGTCCGAAAAATCCTACTCTCGGATCTTCTCTGGGTAAAAATCTTCCGACATATTCGCCAAACTTAAACTCTTTTGTGCTGTCAAACGGCTCCGGAACTTTTAAGCCTGATTTATATATATCTTCATAATCTTTATAAGTAGCTTCTCCTACGCCACATTTAGATGCCTCAATCGCAAAATTTTCATATTCTTGATCGGCATATTTGCGTGATGTACATATTGCCAAAATTTCCTTAAAGCTCAGTTTTTCTTCTTTAGGAGACAATCCTTTCCAGTTTTTGGCGATTATTTTCATCTGATCAAGTGCTCTGCTATGATTTTCGCCGTAATTATCGGAATAAACCAAATTGTTTCTAACAAAAGCAACAAAACTTTCATTCTTTTCTTTACCCATATCTTCCGGCAACCAATATATACTGTCATGAAGAGTTATATATTGAGTCGCTTGTTTGATATAGTTCGGAAACCAAGATCCGAAAACCTCTGCTCCTTTAAAACTGGCAGGTACTAACCAATCGGCATTATCTTCAAATGTCCTATTTTCAATATCTCGGCGATAGCTTTGGGTTTCTTCTTTCGGAAGCTCACTTTCCTCTCCTAATTTTGCCATCAAAACATTCATACATCTGTTTTGGGTCGAAAAGCCTTTTTCTAACCATTCATACTGTTTTTCAACATCTAAATCACATAAATATTTAATTTCCTTCTCGGTCAAAAAACAAAGCTTCTTCGCCATTTCCAATTTTTTTGTATTATTCTCGTCAAGATTCTCAAAATCACTGACTTTTAGCTTTTTCATACATGCTGCGGATATGGCTACATAACCATCAGGAAAATCATCATATTTCAATAAAACATTATTCATAATATCTTTGGATATATCTTGACGATTTTGAATATTGGCTTGTTGAGCCATGACTTGCAAACAAGGTTTCATTGCTGAAAGATGTGTACTTATTTCGTCTTCTTTTATGTTTGCTAATGTATCCTTAATACAGTCCCAAACTTTATCCAACAGCTCAGGATTGGTTTTGACTATACTTAATAATGTGTCGTATGCTCCAATTAATATTTCCCAATCATTATTCTCATTAGCAAAACCTATCTTAAAAGCTTCTATCACCTCACCTGCTAATTCCGGCTTTGCTCGTACTATTTTTGATAATCTGTCGTATGCATGGCCTAATGAATCACTATCATTCTTCTCATTAGCCAAACCTATCTTAACAACATCAAAAACCTCACCCGCTAATTCCGGTTGGGCTTTGACTATTTTTGATAATATGCTGTATACTCTGCCTAATGAATCCCCGTAATTCTTCTCATTAGCCAAACCTATCTTAAAAGCCTCTAACACCTCACCCGCTAATTCCGGCTTTGCTCGTACTATTTCTGATAATCTGTCGTATGCATTGTCTAATAAAAACCCGTCATTCTTCTCATTAGCAAAACCTATCTTAAAAGCCTCTAGTACCTCACCTGCTAATTCAGGTTTTGCCTCTACTATTTTTGATAATCTGTAGTATGCACCGCATAATGAATCCCAGTCATTCTCCTCATTAGCCAAACCTATCTTAAAAGCCTCAAACACCTCACCCGCTAATTCCGGCTTTGCCTCTACTATTTCTGATAATGTTCTGTATGCTTCGCGTAATGAATACATGTTATTCTTCTTATTAGCCAAACTTATCTTAACAACATCAAACACCTCACCTACTAATTCCGGTTTTGCTTTAACTATATCTGATAATGTTCTGTATTCTTCGCCTAATAAATACATGTAATTCTTTTTATTAGCCAAACTTATCTTAACAACATCAAACACCTCACCCGCTAATTCCGGCTTTGCTTTAACTATATGTGATAATGTGTCGTATGCTTCGCGTAATAAATACATGTTATTCTTCTTATTAGCCAAACTTATCTTAACAACATCAAACACCTCACCCGCTAATTCCGGTTTTGCCTCTACTATATCTGATAATGTGTCGTATGCATAGCCTAATGAATACCCGTCATTATTCTCATTAGCCAAACCTATCTTAAAAGCCTCAAACACCTCACCCGCTAATTCCGGCTTTGCTTTAACTATATGTGATAATGTGTCGTATGCTTCGCGTAATGAAGCACTATCATTCTTCTCGTTGGCCAAACCTATCTTAAAAGCCTCAAACACCTCACCCGCTAATTCCGGCTTTGCTCGTACTATTTCTGATAATGTTACGTATGCTCCGTATAATGAACTACTATCATTCTCCTCATTAGCCAAACCTATCTTAACAACATCAAACACCTCACCTGCTAATTCCGGCTTTGCCTCTACTATTTCTGATAATGTGTCGTATACTCTTTCTAATAAATAACTACCATTATCCTCATTAGCCAAACCTATCTTAAAAGCCTCTAACACCTCACTGGCTAATTCCGGCTTTGCCTCTACTATTTCTGATAATGTGTCGTATGCTTCGCGTAACGAATACCAGTTATTCTTCTCATTAGCCAAACCTGTCTTAACTAACTCTAACACCTCACTGGCTAATTCCGGCTTTGCCTCTACTATTTTTGATAATCTGTAGTATGCACCGCATAATGAATCCCCGTTATTCTTCTCATTAGGCAAGGCCTCCTTCAAGTCATCTACAAATGACTTGATTCTATCATTATCATTGAAAAAACCATCTTCTTTTGTTGATTCAACTAATTCATCTAATCTGCTCATATACCACACCATATATAAAGTAAGTTATCATATGATGATATTATCATATTTTTAAAATAGAGTAAATACTTTTAGACAAAAAAATGAAAAATATCATTCCTCGCTCGGCGCTTTTGCGTCCGTACGTCAAGGAATCTTATCTCTGCGTCAGCTACTAATTAAATAAAAAGTTGAAGATCCCTTGACCAAATCTGACGATTTGGAGGGATGACTTTTTAGGTGTTTATTATAAAAAAATTGTCATGCCTTGAGCGAGGATATGAGCGAGACAAAACTTTCTTTAGGTGTTTCTTATTCAAATGTTGTGTTTTTATATAACCAATCCTTAAGTTCGACCACATCTTTAACTTCCGGTATCCAAGCTAAATCTTGAGGTAAATCAGAAGTAAACTCGCAACGCATACGTATCGGGTTTACTTTAGCATTTATGGCGGCATAAAGGTTATATATTCTATCATCAACCAATATGGTTTCTTCGGCTTTTATGCCAAATTTTTCAAAACAATTTTTGAGCATATCCTCTTTGGCCGAATCATGCATAAATTTGCCGTGTTGCACACATTCGATGGTTAAAAAATCGGTTACCTCAGACAACAAGTTGTTCAAAAACTTTTTCTTGGTTTCAACATCAAATGTTGCCGACAAAGTAAATTGACGATAGCCTTTTTCGTGAAGCTCTTTCAATACTTCGATAACATTAGGATATAACGGGCGATTGGTAAAAAACTCCGGAGAATGACAAAAATCAAGATCCATCTCTTTGCCATGTGTAGGGTGAGTTTTCAACTCTAAAGCACCATATTCGGGAACAATAGGTAAAACTTTAGGTAAATCTTCCCATTTCATATCTTTGTATTGAGATGCATAATTAGGGTGCTTTGTTAAAAAGTTATAATAAGCATAGTTCAAATTGGCTAAAACACCATCAACATCCCAAAATATATTTTTAATTTTCATCGTTATAAAAACTCCTAACAAAATATTTGCTCAAATATTACAAACATTTTGTTTTTGATGCAACAAAATAAAAATATATCTTTAAAGTTAAAAACGCAGTCACTTAAAATGAACTGCGTTTTTTAGAAGTTCCTATCAGTCGGCTAAAGTAGGCAAATATAGGATTTTGCGGTCGAAGTACATCTAAGATGTCAGCTCCGCAACCTTTTGTCTTTGCTATGTGATAAGCATCGGAACAATCTACTTCCAAGTGTTTTGGGCTCAAACCCAATATACTGTTGGCTTTGGGCAACTTTGATAATGCAATTCTATGACCATAAAAAAGCGTCAGTTTGCTACTGACGCTTGAGAAATCGAGGTGACTTGCATGGGCAGGTATTCTTAACAAGTCAACTGAGTAATGGTCGTCACAACAAATCGCGTCAAAGTTGTTGTGAAACATATAAAGCGCCAAAGACGGTATATCTAAGTTGGTTTTAACCCCCTTAAACGTACGAGGCAGATATTGATATCGGCTTATCATACCTTTGTCTACTATTGCTGTTGTTGAAACCACATCATTCCAATTTAGGCCTTTTTTCACTCGATTATCGATTTTTAAAGTCCCTATTAAATGAATAAGACCGTCATTGTAACGTGACGGGTCTTTTTTAATTTCTTTGGTTTTGATGAGGTGGGTAATGAACTCTTCTTTTGTGTCAAAAACAAAAGATGAAAATTTGTCTGTTTTTGTATTGTCAACTTCAAAAACGTATGAAGTTTGATTATTTATTGGCATTTACGCACCATTTAATTGTTAACGACAAGTTAACACTATCATGTTTTTTTGTCTAAATCAAGCTGTTTTTTGTTAATTTTCGCAAACCCTTGATTTTGCTTCGTCTCGAGCCAATTTATCGACACGCTCATTTTCGGGATGACCATTATGTCCTTTAACCCAAACCCATTTAATCTTGTGTTTTTCTATGAGCGACTCGAGTATTTGCCATAAATCAACATTTTTTACCGGAGTCTTTTTGTTTGTAGTACGCCAACCGTTTAATTTCCAGTTAGGCATCCATTCGTTTACACCATCCATAACATAGCGTGAATCGGTGTATAACACTATGTTACAGGGCTTTTTTAACGCCTTTAGAGCCTCTATTACGGCTGTAAGCTCCATTCGGTTGTTGGTCGTGTCCGATTCGCCGCCGGATAATTCCTTTTCGACACTGCCATATCGCAAAATCGCACCCCAACCACCTGCTCCTGGATTTCCGGAACATGCTCCATCGGTATATATTTCAACATCGGGCATTAAAATTCCCCTCTAAAATAATCACTAAAGAATTCGTTCATAATCATATTATAGTCTTCTTCCCCTCTGATTACCTTAGCGACAAACGAACGCAATTTGTTTTTAGGTATAAAAATTCTAAAGTCTTTCGGCATTGCATTATTAGCGCCAACCACTCCTTCGAGTCTGAAATCATCATCGACAAACGGCGACAAAACTATTTCAACATTGCAGAATTTTATTGCACCGCGTGGGGGCAAACGCAACTCGGGACGAGTAATGATATTTAACTGTCCCTCAATGCCAGTTATTACTTCCATTTGATTATAATTAGAAAAACGAACTTTGTTATATTCGCTTCCGTCTGATAATACTTCGGCGGACATAAACATTTCTCGAGCTATTACGTTTGATTGGTTTAAGCCCTGAATTTCAAAAGATACTTTTACATATTGCTCTGGCGGGTTGTCTATGCTGTTAGGATATAGCATATCTTCGTCTTGATTTAGTAAGGCCTCAATATTTTTATTGGCAATTTTAAGCTCTAAATTAGGTTGAGGATGACGACCGAACATTCCGGCTATTACGGCATAGGGAGCCGGAACATTGTTCGAGCCCGAACGCACGTATATGGTAGAATTACCCGATGTCATCAAGGGTGCAACATCACTCTTAGGAATATAGGTTGCAATAAATCCGTCACCATTTTCATCGACACTTATTATATGATTTCTTACCTTGTTGTGACTTGGGATAGTACATCCTGAGATGGCGTTTTCAAGCCAACTCAAAAAACGATGTACATTTTTTACTTTTACCTTAGCTTTGGCCACATCGCCCACATCTATATCACGCGAACACTCAATTCCCCATATTACAACTCCGCCTTCGGAGTTTCCGAAACCGGATATTGCTTTTGATAAGTTTTTTCTATCATCTTTATGTAAGGTATTAAAGTTTTTCCCCTCTGATGCTGCTTGTTTAAAGTCGATAAACAGCTCTTCACTTTGACGATTGATAATAAACTCGTCTATGGCATCTTCGCCAAAATATACTAATTTTTGAAATATGTCTTCTGCTCGTGACATTTTAAATCTCCGATAAAAAAATAACGGCATTTTTTTACAATACCGTTATTTTATCTCAACAATCTTTAATTTTTTATTTATGCGAGCGCTTTTTGAAGCTCATCATACTCCATATAATTTTTTACATCACCTAATAAGGTATATGTCGGCTTGGTCGTAAATATTTTTCCGGCAACATCTCTTATACTTTCTTTGGTGACGACGTTGATTTTTTCTACTATTTCATCAACACTTAATGTTTTACCGTAAATAAGATTTTGACGAGCCAAAACCTCGGCTGTTGAAGATGAACTTTCTAAGCCCATTTTAATGCTTGATTTTAGCTGAACCTTAGCTCGTTCAAATTCCTTATCTGTTACCAAATCATTTGATATTTTTTTGATTTCATCGACTAAAACAGGCATCAACACAGGTAACTCCTTAGACTCTGTTCCGGCATATATTCCGAATAAACCGGTTTGCGAATGAGCTGATGTGTAGCTATATACCGAATATACAAGCCCTCTTTTTTCTCTAACCTCTTGGAACAAGCGTGAAGACATCCCGCCGCCTAAGATGGTAGATAATATGGCAATATCATAATATTCTTTGCTTTTGTGAGGAAATGAACCAAAGCCCAAAACCACATGAGTTTGCTCAATTGGTCTGTTTTCCTTAAAAAAGCCTCCGACATATTTTTGATCTTCAACAACAAAATTCGTTTTTGCTCTAAAATCTGACATACGAGCCTTTACCATATCAACAAATTTTTCATGTTTTATATTTCCGACAGCGCAAATAACCATATTTTCAGCCGCATAGTTTGTTGAAATATATTTTTCCAAACTTTCGCGATTGAATGATTTTACTATTTCTTGAGGTCCTAAAATAGAACGTCCTAAGGCTTGGTTCGGAAAAGCGGTTTCTTGAAAATAATCAAAAACAATGTCATCCGGAGTGTCTATTGTTTGTTTAATTTCTTGAATTACAACATCACGCTCTTTGACCAATTCTTCTTCCGGAAATATCGAATTTTTTATTGAATCAGTCAAAACATCTACGGCCAGTTCAGCATCTTCTTTCATCATTTTGGCATAATACGCCGTAAATTCACGTGATGTATAGGCATTTGAATGTCCGCCGACATCTTCTATTTCTTCAGAAATTTGAAGTGAAGTTCTAGTAGCTGTTCCCTTAAAGGACATATGTTCCAAAAAATGAGATATGCCGTTGTTTGATTTATTTTCATAAGCGGAACCTGTCTTTACCCATATTCCTAAAGATACGGTTTCCAACTGAGGGCGTTCTTGAGTTATGATGCGTAGTCCGTTTGATAATGTAGTTATTTGAGAATTCATTTCAGTTCCTATTTTTAATGTTACTTTGACTTTAGCGCCGCCTTAACAGCTCTTTGTGCAGATTTCACTGCTGTTTCCATACAGCAAGGATAGTCTCGCATTGTCCAGTCACCGGCGATAAATACATTAGAATATTCCGTATTGGCATTTTTAGGTCGCAACATATTGCCTATTGTATCTTGTTTTATGGTAGCCTTTGGATAATAAGAAATTTTATATTCCGGCATAAATGCAGAATCAACACCTCTTAGAGCATCTATTTCTTTCCATATTTTTATCGGCAGATCTTCCATTTTGGTATTCGGATTATAATCGGAAATAACTGCGGTAATTGTGCCATCGTTTACAAAAACAAAATCGGCCATACCTGTTTTTTGCGCAACAAATGATGCACCTTTAGGTAAAAATATTGTCTGTGAAGTAAAATAAGTTATATTTACGATTTGAGAATATTCAAGAGTATTAACCGAAACGAATTTGGCGCAGTCATGATTATCTAAAGCCAATATAACCTTGTCATTATCCTTTAGCTCAACCTCATATTCGCCAAAATCCAATACAGTTGCTTTTGAACCTTTGTGTTTGATATTTTTAAGACTTGCTCCCAATCTTATATCATCTGATTTTGTAGCCAAAACATTTATAATTTTCTGACTTAAATTTTGCTTAGAAAACCATACTTTACGTTTTGATTTTGTATAGGGGAAAAGCAACTTCAGAATAGTATTTTTTATTCTTCCCGCAATATTATCAAATGACATATTGCAAAATGCTTTATATAGAATATCTTTATTTTTTAATAACGAAGTACTTATGGTATAATTATCGCTATCTACAAAATATTTGGTATATTCCCACTCGTCATTATTAACAAATGAAGACATAAATTTATTGGCTCCGATTATAGCATGAACAGCATTGTCAAGGCGGCGATTATGCTTTTCATCGTCGTAGGAATAAGCTCGACCACCTAATATTTTCTTCCCTTCATAAACAACTACTTTAACATTCTCATTTTTAAGAAACCATGCACAAGCAAGACCGGATATTCCGCCTCCTATAATATGATATGTTGCAATATCTTTTTTCAAATATTATCTCCCTGCATATGCTTTTAGAACTAAAAACATTTTTATAAATCCATTTATAGCCGGTTTTGGAGAAATTATATCCCAGCCCCTGTTTTGCATAATATCAAAATAGCGTTTGTATATATAAGCCAATGCTTTTACGCTTCGAGACATTTTTTTATCTAATTTATTTATCAGCTCAAATGATTTGTCAAAATTTTGCATTGCTAATTTTGCCAATTCTTCTCTGGCGACAGAGAGCTTCTTATCAACTACAACCTCTTTAGGATCATTGGTTTCGATACCGGCTTTTTGTAAAAATTCTTTTGGGATGTAAAGTCTGTCAGCAAGAGCATCTTCTCTGACATCGCGCAAAATGTTGGTAGCTTGCATGGCGACACCAAGAGATGTAGATAAATCTTTTATAAATTCCTCATCTTTGCAGCCCAATATTCGCAATGTCATACTTCCTGGCGCACAAGCAACACCTTGACAATATCTGTAAAACTCATCTAGTTTTGGTGCTTGTATAGGATTTGGTATATCCATTGATATACTGCTTATCAATGAAGTTAAATCAGACTTTGGAATGTTAAAGCGCATACAATTTTTATATATACTACGACCTATGCAAGAAGCAGGAACTTTTTTATCATAGATATTGTCTATCTCCTTACGCCAAGCATTTATAAGTTCTATCTTATGAGATAAAGCCTCATTTCCATCTACAATATCATCTATATGGCGACAAAATGCATACAAAGTATACATTGCTTTTCGTTCTTTTCCGGGGAGCATATGCATTCCCCAAAAAAACGATGAGCCGGATTTTTTGACAATCTTTTTTATTGTTTTATTCATAAAACACGTCCTTGATGAACCTTTTTACAAAATATTGCACCAAAGAATCCCGAAACAACTGCTTTTATCCAATTCATAAGAGACGGTCTTGGTGATTTTTGTAAAATATCAACCTTTTTATATCTTTTTATCATAGAATTGGTTAAAGAAAGAATAACGCCGACTTCAACTCTTAGTCCGAAACTTTTTATCAATCTTGGCAAGATTTTGGCATCATCTTGCATTTTTTCCAGTCTTTTTACAATATCATTTAACATTGCTTTGACCTCGGGTTTAGTATAATTTAAGCCCAAATCGCTATTTCTGACATTGTATTCTTTCATAATTTCCGACGGAATATAGATGCGCTTAAGCAAGCTCAAATCTTCTTTTATATCGCTTAAGTGGTCTATTATTTGCAGCAAGACACATAAATTTTCTGCGGGCAAGTAAGTTGAAACATTTTCATTTGATATGGCTAACATAAAGCGCCCTACCGGAGCTGCTGAATAGCGGCAATAATTTATCAATTCTTCCCAAACTTGAATTTTTTCTTCTGATGCATCTTTTTCAAATGCCTTTAGTAAGTCGGTATATAAGGACGCATCGAGATTTTCTCTGACAAACATTTTTCCGAGATTTCTTATCAATGGAAGATTATTACCGTTTTCCGGAGTTAAGAAAGCTTTGGTTATATCGTCGAGTTTAGATAATTTTTGGCTTTTTTCCAATACATTAGAATCGGCTATATTATCAGCAAATCTGGCAGCATGATAATAAACCTCGACAAGATGTTTCAATTTTGAAGAAACCATCATGCCTACAGGAAAATTTTCGTTGTGGTAAGTTATTTCATCACTCATTATTTTATGTCCTTACTTTTTCAACCCATGATTTTATGTCATCTAAAGCTCTTTTGCAATATAAAATCTTTCTATCCATTCCCTTTATTTTTCTAAACTTTCCGTTAGGTGTAATTTCGCCTGATATTAACGGGAACAAACCGAAATTGACATTCATCGGCTGATAGTCATCAATATTCGTATCATCGCGCAGATGTTTATAAACAGAGCCGATAGCTGTTGTTTCGGGCGGATATACAACATCTTGTGATAACATTTCGCAAGCCTTGAAATATCCTACTAACAAACCGGTTGATGCACTTTCAACATATCCTTCACAACCGGTAATTTGACCGGCAAAACTTATATTTGGTTTTGTTTTCAATCGCAATTTATCATCAAGAAGTATCGGCGACTTGATAAACGTATTTTTGTGTATTCCGCCAAGTCTTGCAAATACGGCATTTTCGAGTCCGGGGATTTTTCTAAATATTCGCTCTTGTTCGCCATATTTCATTTTAGTCTGAAATCCGACCATGTTACGCAAAGTGTCTTCCTTGTTATCCTGACGCAACTGAACCACTGCATAAGGCTGTTCTTCAGGAGTGTTCGGGTTGGTCAAACCGACAGGCTTCATCGGCCCGAAAAGAAGTGTATCTTTGCCCCTTTCGGCCATAACTTCAATAGGCAAACAACCATCAAAATAAGAAGCTTTTTCGAAATCATGAAATTCTACTTTATCAGCTTTTATCAATTCATCGACAAACTCATAATATTGGTCCTTATTCATTGGGCAATTTATATAGTCGAGCTTATCGCCTTTGTCATAACGAGATTGAAACCAAGCCTTTGAAAAATCTATACTGTCTTTATAAACTACCGGAGCTATGGCATCAAAAAAGTTTAGTCCCTCGCCTTTTATCTCTTTCATGATTGAATTTATTAAATCCGGTGAGGTTAACGGACCTGAGGCAATTATGGTATGTTCAAAATCTGAAGGAAGCTCACAAACTTCTTCGTTGATAAAGGTTATGTTGGAATGAGAATGAAGCTTTTTATCTACATATTCGGAAAACCCTTCTCTATCAACGGCTAACGCACCGCCTGCAGGAACTTTGGTTGCATCGGCAGCTTCCATTATCAATGACCCGAGCAGACGCATCTCTTGATGTAGCAATCCTATTGCGCTATTTGTATAATCATCACTTCGCAAAGAATTAGAGCAAACCAATTCAGCTGATTTACTTGTTTTATGTGCCGGTGTTAATTTTGTAGGGCGCATTTCGTGTATTATTACTTTGATACCACGATTGGCTAATTGCCAAGCTGCCTCCGAGCCGGCTAAACCTGCACCGATTATATGTACTTCATCATTTTTTGTCATAATATTGCTTTTATAATGCTATTTAAGCAAAAAGTAAATAAAAACTTCCGTTTAATAAGTTGCGTATAGTGTTTGCCAAGCAAAATAATTGAATCTATAATATCGCTGATATTTAAGAGAGGAAGAATATATCTGATGGCTAAACGTTATTGCCTTTTGTGCCTTATGGTAAACATCTTGTGTTTTTGCCCGTTTGCATTTGCAAGCGAAGATACTCCTTCGCCTTTTCCGGACAATATGCTTATTTCCGATTTACCAGACTTGCCCGAATTACCCGCAGACGACAAAGATACAAATATTGTTACGAATCAAACACCAATTTTGGATATAACTAAAGAAACAGCCGAAGTTGATAACGTTCAAAAGGAAGGCAAATCTCAGTCTCAAGATGAAATTATTCCTTTGGTCATTGATGATAATACTTCGAATAAAAACGTTGATATTGTTCCAAGCTCAAAAACAGAATCGATTGAGCCGGCTCCCATATTTTTACCAAAGTCAAATAATAGTCAATCACAAGTAAACGCCTCAAAAACTCAAGGCAGTTTGACTGATACCCTAAAAGGCGATACAAAACCAAATATTATTGAAGGTACTTGGATTGAAAAATTGGCTTCGGTGAACCCGTTGTCTGCTTTTAACTCGGATAAAAAAGAAGATGAACTGGTTGAGATGGTTAAAAAATCAAGAGGAAAGAACAAAGATGGCCGATCTAATGCAGCTGTTTTTGATATTTCCGGAATAATGCTTAGAATGGGCTTAAATCAAGTCGAAAACACCATGAAAAATCGCGGTTTTCAAAAAATCAACGCTAAATTTACAATACCTAACTTTATAAAATGGCGAAATGAAGAAACTTGTAGTTCTCAAGGTATTGTCGGTTTCGAACGATTACAGTCTTGTATTGCTTCTTTGGCAAAAAAAGACGGACATGAATATGTCTATTATCTTAAATACGCAAAATTTGATTCAAAAGAAGAGATTGAAGTATTTCTGACAAGTAATTTTACCGATAACAAAGTTCACAAAATTATGTATAGATCAAAAATCCCCGATGTTGCAGGAAATTCGCCAAAGGCAACTTATATTCGTAACATAAAAATTTATGACTTTTGGAAAAAAATTAACCAAAAATATGGCAATCCGGACGACAAAGATAGTGTTATTTGGGGATTGGGCGGAAATAAACCTTTCTTAAAGGCTGCAACTGGCTATTTGTTGCTTGAAGACCCAATGTTTGTAGAAATGGATTATACAAGAATGTCTCGCGAAGATCAGCGATATGTTCACAGTGACTATTATAATTTTTAATTTTGAAAGACAGTAAAATGAGTAACAGTCTTATATGTGAATTAATTTGCACACGTTTGAGCCACGATATTGTCGGAAATATCGGTGCAGTTTCTAATGCGGTAGAGCTTTTGGAAGAAGGCGATATGGATTTTATTGACGATATAAAATCTATTTTGAGCGTCAGTTCTAAGACTTTATCTTCAAGACTAAAGTTTTTCAGAATGGCCTTTGGTCTTAACAATTCTAATCTAGAAAACAAAGAAACCGTTATTAAAACAGCTCAAGAGTATCTGCTTACCCTAGGTAATAAAGATTTTCCAATCAGCTTATCTTTTGATGTTGAAAGAACTGGTAATATTAAAAATGCTTTACTTATGGTTATGATTATGGGCGATGTATTAATTCGAGGCGGAAATATTTATGTTGAAGAAAGAGGTAATACCCTTATTTCAAAAATTGATGCAAATGCAAAAATATCAACCGATAAGCTTGAAAAAATAAATCTGTCATTAACCAATAATTATCAAACCACTGATGCCGGATTGGCTCATATTGCGGCCTTATGTGAATACAATAAAGATAAAAAAGTTAAAATATCACAAGATAATTCTTATATTACATTGAGCTTGGAGTAATAAATCAAATGGCAAATTGTATTATTGCAGATGATTCAAAAATTATGCGTATGTTACTATCTAAAATTATGAGTAATTTTGGATATAATGTATTTGAGGCCGAAGATGGAGAAGACTTGCTTGAAGAGTGTACAAGAAATTCTCCTGATCTTATTATTTGCGATTGGCAATTACCATTGATTGATGGTGTGGATGTTTTACTTAAAATTCGTTCTGATAAAAAAATTAAACAACCTATTTTTATTTTTTGTTCGTATATAAAAGATGTTGATATTATTTCTCAAGCTCTAGACGCCGGTGCCGATGACTTTATTATGCGCCCGTTTGATGAAGATATTATTGCTTCAAAACTGAAGATATTAAAAGTATTGAGGAGCTCAAAAAATGCGTAAAAGTGATTTTTGGACATTGTTAAACTTGCTTAAAGAAAATGCAGGTTGGGAATTTAATGAAACTCAATATTTTATTATTGATAAAAAAATAAATAATTTTATTAGAGAAAAAAATTATAACTCTGTAGAAGATCTGATGGATGATTTACAAAACGGTAATAAAACTCTAATCTCTCAGATTGTTGAAGCTTTGGCTTTCTCTGACACTTCATTCTTTAGAAATTATGATGTTTTTTATCAATTTGAAAATACAATACTTCCTAAGCTAAAGGAAAAATGTCGCGCCTCAAAAAAACTTAATATATGGAGTTTAGGCTGTTCGACTGGTCAAGAAGCCTATTCTATTGCAATGACCATTGATAATAACAGTAAAATGTTTTCTGATTGGAATGTTAATATATTGGCCACTGATTTATCATCGTTAGCCATAAGTAAAGCTCAGCATGGTACATATTCCAATTTTGAAATACAAACAGGGCTTAATGCTAAAACAATTTTAAAATATTTTACCCCTTCTAATGAAGAATGGATTATTTCAGATAAAATAAAAAAGATGGTTGAATTCAGAAAATACAATCTTCTTGATGAGGCTATTGTTAAATCTAAGTTTGAGGTTGTATTCTGCCGAAATGTATTGCGTTATTTTACTCCGGAACTGCAAGATGTATTGCTTAAGCGCATCAGCGAAAAACAACCTCAAGGTGGATATCTATATATGGGAAAAGGTGAGAATATTTTGCCAATAGAAAAATATTATCAAAAAATCGATAATAACGGAACATATATGGCAATCGGAAATATTAAGGCCGATACGTCGACAGGCAATTTGTCAATCAGTTCTTCTGATGATGATGCCTTGCCAAGTTTTGTTAAACCAAGGGGCTTATAAGAAACAAGTTAACTTAGCTGTTATTTCTTCTATTTTATCTAAAACGTTTTCGCTACGATTGTTAAAATCAAGTTTTATTCCAGGGGATAAGTACCCCTTATTGTCTTTTTTATTATAATAACAATATGGAGTTGAAAACCAATTTATATACTTCAAACTGTCGTCAATATGAATATTTATTTGGCTTCGGCGACAAAATTCGGCCTTTGCCATATTCCATAGATTATCAGGTATAATAAGCTTTCCATTATCTGTTTGAACAATTTTATTCATAGCTTGATAATAATCAGATATTGCAAAGCACATATCATAAGGTATGTCGTTTTGTTGTAGGTTGTAATCTACTTTGACTTTAGGACCTCCGGTAACAATATATATGAGGTGACCTCGCTGTTTTGCTTTATTGCAGAAGTCAGCAAAGTATTTTTTATTGATGTCGATTACACCATGATAGTCCAAGCCTATTTTAAGCTTATGACTATTTTTCATCCTTATCTCCAAAATATTCTTCCCATAAATCTTTTACTGAATTAGGGCTGAGAGCTGATAACGGATTGATGTCAATTACCGGCTCATCAATATTTCCGGCTATTTGATAATTTACCGCAAATATAGTACCGTCTTTGCCACTTAATAATGTACCGACAAGAGGTATTTTACCTAAGAATGTATTTAATCCATATGCCGGTGCAACTAATCCTCTGATATCAAATTCCTGATATTTTAAATTATAGGCACCATTTAAGGATATTCCGATAACATTACCAAAAGCTTTGGCATCTTTTAATATAAACGTTGATGATTTATATTCAAACGGAGCATCAAAGTGAGTAAAAGCTATTCCATCTCCGGAAAGCATATCAACAATTCCTGTAAAGGAGGCTAAGGTTAACAATTTTGCAAATATATTAGTTTTTACAAGATTGAAATTTCTTGCTTTGGCATGACCGATAAAGTTTTTATCTGCAGTTCGTTTTCCTTTAATACTTAAATTTCCTCCACGCATATAATCATATAGCCTTAAGAATCTTAGTGTTTTTCCGGCATCATTACTTTCAACATCCAACAAATATTCATTATTTTGACGTGGTATATAATCTAGTTTTAAGTACAATTTGCGTTTGGGGTCTTTTTTATTAGGCTTAAAGTTTCCCACCAAGTGCATTTCTTCAATACCGGTCTTATTTAATATTTTGGCCGACCCGGCAAAATTTCTGATAGAAACTTTATCGTTAGTCCAAAGCTTATCAACGGCAATATTTATATTAGCAGATGGCGTATTTTCCCATATATTTTCATCTTCATCTGTAACCGGTTTATCCTTAAGAGACGCTCTGCGTTTTCGATTTTCTTCTACATCATCTTCATCTCTGGCAAAAAAGTCAGATAAATCATAAGTTGACCCTGAAACAATAATTTTAATAGTATCTTCTTTTTGATTGCTAAAATCAATTTTAGCTTTGGCATTGGTTTTTGGTCCTTTGATGCTTTTTATATCAATTACTTTAATATTTCCTTTGTCGTCAAAACTGACCTCTCCATTTAATTTGAAATCAGGTTTAGAAAGAGAAAATTGTGGTATTGATGATATTTGCGAATCATCAATATTTATTTGAGCTATTACTTCACCATTAGTTTTAGCTTTTTTCTCAAAACCAAAAAATCCGTAATTAATATTGGTATCTCGCAAATCGCCATGAACGTCGACAACAGTTCTTTTATCAGGATATACTGTTATTATCGCTTTTGTAGGTATTGTTCCTTTTATATATGGTGAAGTCAAAATAGCACTGTTAAGCCCAAGTTTTTGCTTTAAGTTGTCATCAAAACTAAAACTTATTTGATAGCGACGCTGATAATCTTTAGCTTCAAAATTTTCATTCCAAATCAAATTTAGCGGTAAATCATCTATATTTGCCACACCGGATATATTCATTTCTTTATTATTTAGATTAAAGTTAATAGTTTTAGCCTCAAATGACTTATCCTTTATGGCATCTTTTATTTGTATATCATTAAGTTGGGCATTAACATTTACTTCTATGTTGTTTGGATCGAGATCTTGTCTTAATTCAAAAGCCAACATCAAATCTGCTGTAGCACTACCCTTTATAATATCTGGATTTATGCCAAGCTCAGTTGTATACCCCAAAGGTTCATGATCTATAAGTTTTAAAATATCAGGGATTGTACCTGTTGCATTAAGTTCTAATTTTAAGAAATTATCCTCTTTGTTTAAGTCATATAAATCTACATAACCGTAGTTTAATACAACATCATCTGATTTCGCTTTATTTAGATCAATTCTGATATTTCTCTCGCTAAAATGTGCCTTACCATATATATTGCTTACCTTTGGCATTGTTTCCAAATAAGTTAAATTACCGTCTTCAATATCTGCATTACCGGACAAACTGTCAAAAGCTATTGCTTTACGTCTTTTATCATAAGCAAAATTAAATGCAAAATCGCCATTTTTTATTTTTCCGCCGAATAAGTTCTCTTTACACCAAGTCCATGCTTTGCTACCAAAATATTTTGGCCAAAATCGGCTTAGTTTATCGGTTTCGAGTTCAGGAACTTTTGCCGTAAGTTTAATTTTTAAGTTTTCTTTCTTGGAATTGATGAGCCAATCTTTTAACCCCTCTATATTAAGACCTAAAGTTGCATTTTGATTATCCAAATTTAGTCTGGCATCAGTAATTTTTATATGCTCCAGATCGCCATTTAATTCACCTTTTAGTATTAGCCCGGAAATATCATAGGCATAATTTTCGTCATTAGCAAATTTGATTGTTCCTTTTTCTCCATTTAGCTCAAAAACAATCTTATCTATAATTTTAGAACTGTTACCTATAATATCACTTTTGAATTTTGACAGATTATTGAAATTGAAGATAGTAGTTATATTTCCATGTAACGGAATATTTATATTGTTAAATTCTTTTGATGCCTCGTTCGGAGTAATAATATCCAACAATTCGGCAGGTATCAAATCAGAAAAGTAAAAACCGAGCTGAGCTTGAGATTTTTTATAGTTATACTCAATATTCAGACCTAACGATGAAGTTGATGTAGAAAACGGCATCAATGCATTTATTTCTGTTTTTAGATTGAGCATACCTCGGTTAAAATGATAATTAACATCACTAAATTGCCATTTTTTACCAAAATCAACCTCCATAACTTCAACATCGGCATGAGTTATATTTATATTGTTGATATAGCTTTCGGGATAGATATTGTCTTCCGAATTGAATCTATCCCAAAATTGTGAAGCCACATCAAAATAATACTCAAGTTTTTTCTGATTTATTTCTGTATTTGATTTTTTATCTTTGAGATTGTATTTATTGTATACATATATTTTCGGATGATCGATATCTATACTGCTTGGGGCAATTACACCTCTTAATAATGCTTTTATACTAAAGGATAATGCTACTTTTGGTGCCGTTATAGTAATAGCATTTTCTTTTTTATATACAACATTGCCGGCAATTATTCTTAGCGGTTGAACCGAACGTACAAGCTCTAAATATACGCCGTCTAATGTTACCTGATAATCAGTATCATCGTGATTTAGTGCTTTTATGATGTATGGTTTTAAAAACGGTATAGCTATTGAACCGCGATATAATTGCCATATAAACAGCAACAACCCTACCAGTAATATCACACCGGCAAAGTCAGCTATTTTTCTGATAGCATAATTTCGGTTACTTATTTTTTTCATTAGCCCTCAACCAATCATTTATATCTCGCCAATTTCGATAATTATATAAGTTGGAATGGGATGCTCCTTGGTATATAATCATTTTTTTAGGTTCGTTTGCTTGTTTGTATAGTTCTTGAGCTCTTTCAATCGGAACTACCGTGTCATCTGATGCTCCCATAATCAATATAGGTAAATTTAATTGTGATATTTTTTGCGTATTATCATATTTGTCTTTGATTATGTATGAAAAAGGAAATAAATCGGGAATACGTTGTTTGACGACATCTAACAAGCTATCAAACGGAACTTCTAAAATAAGTCCGGCAAATGCTTCGTTTTTACACAAACTATAAGCCGTATGAGTTGAGGTATAACTGCCTAATGACATACCGTATAAAATTATATTTTTATTTGAGTAACCTTGAGAATAAAGATATTTAACGGCAGAAATTGCATCTTCTCCCAAATTTTTTTCATTTATTTTGCCTTTAATACCACCAAATCCTCTGTATTCACCGATAAAAGCTCCATACCCTGCTTCAACAAGCGGAGTTAACTTATGATAAAAACTTTCGATATTATAAGAGTTTCCATGAAAAAATACGACTATTTTGTTGTTTTGGGGCTTTATGAACCAGCCATATAACTCAGTATCATCATAAGAATTATATTTTACTTCTTCAGCTGTAAAGTCATTAGACAGAGCATTTTTTAAGTCGGCTTTTTCTGATGACGGATTATAAAAATAAAGTTCAGGTAAAAAATACACGCTTGCACAAAAAGTAACCCAAGATGTCAATATTACTGCAACAAATATTTTGATGACTTTCTTAAGCATCGACGCCCCCTAATTTATCAGCTAATGCGGCAGACAAAAACAAATCTATATCTCCGTCCAACACAGCTTTTGTATCAGATGTTTCAACGTCGGTACGTAAATCTTTTACCATTTTATATGGTTGTAAAACATAAGAACGAATTTGATATCCCCAACCATTATCCCCTTGATTGTCACGTTGTTCTTCAGCTTTTGCTTCTCTCTTTTTTAGTTCTATTTCATATAGGCGAGCTTTTAACATATTCCATGCAGCTTCACGATTTTGAAATTGAGAACGCTGGTTTTGACATTGAACTACAATACCTGTGGGTTGGTGTGTAATTCGGACTGCAGAATCTGTTTTGTTAATATGCTGACCACCGGCTCCAGATGCACGATATGTATCAACACGACAATCTGATTCATTTATGGTTATTTCGATATTATCATCAATTACGGGATATATTCCGACTGATGCAAAACTGGTGTGACGACGTGCATTACTGTCAAATGGCGAAATTCTAACCAAGCGATGAACTCCGCTTTCTGATTTTAACCAACCATATGCGTTATGTCCGCATATTTTTACCGTTGCTGATTTTATGCCTGCAACGTCGCCTTCGGTTTCTTCAACGTATTCAACTTTATATTTATGCGCTTCGGCCCAACGAGTATACATTCTAAGTAACATCTCCGCCCAATCTTGAGCCTCAGTTCCTCCCGATCCGGAATGAACTTCCAGAAAGGCATCATTACCGTCAACCTCTCCCGATAATAAAGCTTCAAGCTCGGCGTGTTTTACTTCGGATTGTAAATCGGTAAGTTGTGATAATATTTCATCAAGTGCTTCTTCGTCATTATCGACTTCGGCCAGTTCGGCTAATTCATTTAAATCAATTTTAGATTGCAATGAATTATTATATTTATTTATTGCTTCTTCTAAGTTATTTTTTTCTCGGGTTAGCTTTTGCGCTTTATTTGGATCTGACCATAAGTTTGAATCTGAAATTAAGCTCTCTAACTCTGACAAACGTAAGCACGCATTATCATAGTCAAAGAGACCTCCTCAGCAATTCTAATGATTGCTCTATTTGCTGTAATTTTTCATATATATCGGAACGCATACGGTTTCTCCTTAGTATTCGCCACCTAATTGAATTTCATCTTCACTCGTGTCTTCATAGGTAATCGGAGAAATATTTTGAGACGAACTATCATCAATAACTGTATTATTTTCCTGACCTATGACTTTTTGTTTAGCTTTTCTTAGAGCCATTTCAGGCTTTAAGGCTTCCCATATAACAACATCATCTGCCGGTGTCGCCGGCTTACCGGTTTTGTGATTTATTCTTACCAATTTTATACCGCTGGGAATTCTGAAAGGTACATCTGCATATTCAGTCATGGCTTGTTGCATAAAATCGTAGAATATCGGCAAAGCGGCAGCAGCACCTGTTTCATATTTACCCAAGGTTTTCGGACTATCAAAACCAACATATACAGCAACAACCAAATCAGGTGAGAATCCGACAAACCATGCATCTTGGTTTTTGTTTGTCGTACCAGTTTTTCCGGCTAAGTGTTTACCAAGAGATCGTAATCTTGCGCCTGTACCATGTTGAACTACACCTTCTAAAATAGATACCATTTGATAAGCACTCAAAGGATCGATTATTTGTTCTCTATTATCTGATAACTCCGGAACAGCTTGATTATTCCACTTTTCGACAGTGCAATCAGGACATTCTCTGGTATCGTGTCTATAAATTGTTGTTCCTTTTCTGTTTTGAATACGCTCTATCAAATACGGTTCAACTTTTTTACCTCCGTTTACCATCATAGAGTAAGCTGAAACCATATTTATCAACTTAGTTTCACCGGCGCCCAAAGACATCGATAAAAGCTGAGGTAAATCAGGATTAACTCCCATTTTTTTAGCCATTGCGGCAACTTTATCCATGCCGACATCTTGAGCCAAGCGAACAGTCATAAGGTTACGCGATTTTTCGATACCTTGGCGAAGGGTCATAAGACCATAAAATTTCTTTGAATAGTTTACTGGTTTCCATAAAGGTTGCCCAAAACCTTGATCTAAAACAAATGGTGCATCCAATATCAAATCTGTCGGCTCATAACCGTTTTCCAGCGCAGTTAAGTAAACTATGGGCTTAAATGATGAGCCTGTTTGTCTTTTGGCTTGAGTTGCTCGGTTATATTGTGATTTTTGAAAAGAATATCCGCCAACCATAGCTTCTATTTTACCTGTGTGCGGATTCATTGCAATCAATGCACCTTCAACATTAGGAATTTGACGCAAATAATAGCTATTCTTAGGCATTTTTCTTTCTTTAGTATCTTTTTCGGCAATTTGTTCAACAAGGATAACATCGCCTTTATTTAATACTTCAGATACTTTTTTAGGTTGACCGCCTATTGATTGATTTTTAAGATTCTTTCTTGCCCAAGCCAAAACCAACAAAGGAATCTCGCCTTTTTCCTTATTTTTCAGCAAAATTTCAGCTTTATCATTTGCAACCTCTGTTACAACGGCTATCTGCCAATTGTCTTTACTTCCTCCAGGTAAATTTATTGTATCAAGAGTTGCTTGCAGATTATCGTCCAGAGGAATATTCTGCAAAGCACCTCTCCAACCATGACGCTTGTCATAGTTTTCAATTTCTTTGGCAAATGACTTAGTTGCATATTCTTGTAATTTGGGGTTTAAGGTTGTTCTTATCAGCAAACCGCCTTCATATAACGCATCTTCTCCAAATTCTTTTTTAACTTGGCGGCGCACATCCTCACTGAAATATTGCGAATATCGTACTAATTCATCTTTATCATTTACTACGACCAACGGTTTATTTTTGGCTTCTTCAGCTTCTTCTTCGCTGACATATCCGTCTTCTCTCATTCTATCAATAACCCAATTTCTGCGAGCAACGGCGGCATCATACTTTGTTTTTGGGTTGTAATTATTCGGGCCTTTTGGAAGTGCTGCCATATATGCAATTTCTTCTAAAGTAAGTTCATCTAACGATTTATTAAAATAATTTATTGCAGCGGCAGCAACACCATAAGCACGATTACCCAAATAAATTTCATTTAGGTACAGTTCTAAGATATGTTTTTTGGTAAAAGATTGCTCAATTCTTATAGCTAAAAGAGCCTCTTTTATTTTGCGCTTATATGAAAGCTCCGATGAAAGCAAAAAGTTTTTGGCAACTTGCTGTGTAATGGTTGATGCACCTGTCGGACGTCGTCCGCTTCCTAAATTTTTGATATTAACCAAAATTGCACGAGTAATACCGGCAAAATCGATACCAAAATGCGAATAAAAGTTTTTATCTTCGGCTGATATAAATGCCTGTTTTACACGTTCGGGAATTTTTTCTTCGGGTACAAATAAACGTTTTTCGGCAGCATATTCAGCCATAAGCTGTCCATCGCCGGCATATAATCTGGTAGTTACTTTGGGTTCATATTTTTCTAATTGTCTATATTCCGGCAATTCTTGCGAAATTTGCCAAACAGAAGTTATAACTATGATAAAAGCTATAACTGCAAAAAAGAAACACGCACTTAAAAATGACGAAATTGATTTTAACATACCCTAAGACCACTCAAAAATCATTATTTTCAGTCTTATGTTTTAATCAAAAAATATCACGCTGTCAAATACTAATGCTTTGGGTTTTGGAAAAATTTATTTACGGCTTTTAATGTTGCCTGAGATAATTTTTTACGATATTTTTTTTGACGTAATTTTTTTTCTTCATCAGGGTTAGAAAGATAACCTAATTCAAGCAAAACAGAAGGAACATCAGGAGCTTTCAAAACGGCAAATCCGGCAAAACGATGGGTATTACTGACGGTTTTTACTATTTTTGACATTTCAGAACTTAATAAGTTTGCAAATTCTGAAGATGAATTGTTCGTTTCTCTTTGAGCTAAATTGAGTAAAATATCGCTAACTTCTTTAGTATGATCGGCAAAATTTAAGCCGGCAACAATATCTGCTTTATTTTCTTTTTCAGCTAAAGCTGCGGCCTCTTTATCCGACGCTGTTTCGGATAATGTGTATACAGACAAACCTTTTGCCTTGCGATTCCTGGCAGAATCGGCATGAACCGATATAAACAAATCGGCATCATATTTACGAGCAATTTTTACTCTGTCACGCAACGGGATAAAAATATCTCGATTTCTGGTTAAATATACTTTGTATTTAGAATTTTTATCCAATTCCTCTTTCAGTTCTTTAGCCATTTCTAATGTGATTTTTTTCTCATAGGTTCCTTTATAGCCGATTGCACCGGGATCAACACCTCCGTGACCGGCATCAATAACGATTATCTTACGTTTACTTTGCTGTGTAGGCGCTACTTTTTTAGTTTCCACATTTGCCTTTGGTAAAATTTCGCCTTTGCTAAAAGAATCGCTGCTTTGAGAATTTGCGCTTCCGAGTTTTGCTAAGAAATCACGTTCGGTTGTTGCTTCTAAATCGATGGCAAAGCGCCAATTAAAGCCACTTTGAGGAGGAAGAACAAATGCTTTTTTTACTAATACGGGCTGTTTTAAATCAAAAGCTATGCGTACACCGTTAACTCCCGATGAGCCAACTCTCACATTCTCTAAAAACACATTTTCATCTTTATTTTTAGAGATATTTTGCGAAACTTCGATACCCTTGACATCAATAACCAAACGATTAGGCTCACTTAGGGTAAAAACTTTATAATCAAACTCAGAATCGGCCTCAAAAACGACACGAACATTTCCAACTCCCTGCCCTATACGCAGATTATTGATTTTTCCGGCAAAAGCGTTTGTAGCAATAAAACAAAGCGCTACGACTGCAAATGTCAGTCGCATCAGAGCTTTGGTATATTGACACAATTTTATCATTTTTACTCCTACTATCCCATTTTGTTTAGTGTAACAAACAGTTGGTTTATAATCTGTTAAAAAAAATTGCCACAATATTAAAAAATATTGTTGAGTTTTAAATAAATCAGTATATGCTGATTGTAGTTTGTGGAGATTTTTAGTATGGGAACAGATTTATTTTTTTAATAACTGAGGATTTTTGAATTTGTTTTGATACCGCCGTCTTTTCACTATGATCTGATGATGCACTTTGCAAGCTGAAAAAATGTATTTTTACCGAGAGGTTTTTTAAAAAGTTTTATTATAACAAACCGCCAATCAATAACAATAATTAATAGGTTTGTTTACAACTTCGACCAAACGCAAATTTATATTGAACGTAAGTCGTTTGCGGTTGATAGCAAAATCAAATAAGGCGGAATCCCGCTTTTGTAATATTTGATCATATTTATCTTTTTAAACCTCCCGAGTAGTGAAATAATGTGTCGGTTACAGGCACAATACTTTGATGGAGATTTTTATGACAAAACGTATGCTTATTGATGATACGCAACCGGAAGAAACAAGAGTTGTGGTTGTTAACGGAAATAAACTTGAAGATGTTGAATTTGAAAGTTCTAACAGAAAGCAAATAAAAGGAAATATTTACCTCGGCAAGATTATGCGTGTAGAACCGTCTCTGCAAGCTTGCTTCGTTGATTATGGCGGAAACAAACACGGTTTTATGGCTTTTGGTGAAATTCACCCTGATTACTATAATGTAACCGATGATGTTGTGGCCGAAATTGAAAAAGAAGTCGACGAAATAATCGAGAATAAAAAACGTATTATTAAAGAACGTGAACTTGAACGTGAACGCCGTGCTATTGAAAAGGCCAAAGCACGCGAAGAGGCTTTACGATTAAAAGCTGAACAAGAAGCTTTAGAAAAAGAAAGATCAGAACATGAAACAACAGAAAATAATGAGGCTACATCAGCTGATAACAATGAAATAAAAGACGATGTTTCTAAAGAAAGTGTTGTTGAAGATAAACAAGAAGCAACAAACGAGGTTGTTGTCAATGCTGTTGAAAATTCTGATAAAAACAAGGTTGAAGAAACTGTTGAAGTCCCGATAATCAGTGAAGAAGAATTTATCGCAGAAGAAGAAGCTAAAGAGGAAGAAAGCGGTAAAAGAAAAACTAAACGAAGAGTTCTTAAAAAGAAATATCGCAAAAAAATATCTTCCGAAGAAAACAAAGAACAAGCGGAAGAAGTTAAAGTATTATCTGAAGATTATGGTTTAGAAGAAGAAACTGTCTCACAAGAAATTGAACAATCAGCAGATACTGATTGTGCTGATGAAGCATCTTCATCTAATGAAAATTGTGATGATGACGATGATGACAATCAGGATAAATACGCTGATAATGACGAAACTTTTGATGATGATGACGACGATGAAGAAAATATTGACTTTGAATTACAAAGAAAACTTATAAAATCGCGCAAGCTTTATCATCGCCATAAAATTCAAGATGTAATAAAAGAAGGCCAAACTGTTTTGGTTCAAGTAGTTAAAGAAGAGCGTGGTAATAAAGGTGCTGCTTTGACTACTTATTTATCTTTGGCCGGCAGATATTGTGTATTGATGCCTAACCGTATTAAAAGCGGCGGTGTTTCTCGTAAAATTACAAATGCATCAGACAGAAACAGACTTAAAGGCATTGTAAAAGAATTACCCTTAAATCCGGATATGTCGATTATTGTCAGAACAGCAGGAGAAGAAAAAACTAAGGGCGAAATCGTTCGTGACTATAACTATCTTATAAGAGCTTGGAACAGAATTAGAATCGACTCTCTAAAGAGCAAAGCTCCCCAACTGATTTATGAAGAAGGCAATCTTATTAAAAGAGCTCTTCGCGATATTTATACCAAAGAAATATCCGAAATATTGGTAGCCGGTGATAATGCTTATAAATTAGCAAAAGATTTCTTTAAAATTTTATCTCCGCATAATTTGAAAAAAATTAAAAGTTATCGCAATAATGATATGCCTTTATTCCAGCGTTTTCAAGTTGAAGGTCAGTTAGATAAGTTGCATGATTCAAATGCTCAACTCGAATCGGGAGGATACTTGGTAATTAATCCGACAGAAGCTTTGGTTTCTATTGATGTCAACTCCGGACGCGCTACAAAAGAAAAAAACTTAGAAGAAACGGCCTTAAAAACAAACTTAGAAGCTTGTGATGAAATTGCTCGTCAACTTCGTTTGCGTAATTTGGCAGGCCTTGTAGTTATTGACTTTATTGACATGGATGAACCGGCAAATAATCATGCTGTTGAAAAACGTATGAAAGAAGCTTTGAAAAAAGATCGTTCCCGTATTCAAGTTGGTAAAATGAGTATTTTCGGGCTTTTGGAACTTTCTCGTCAACGTATGCATTCGGCATTTTGGGAAAGCAATTATCAAGTTTGTCCTTATTGCCATGGTAAAGGTATTACCAGAACTTTGGAATCTGCCGGTGTGTATATCTTGCGTACCATTGAAGAAGAAGGTTGTAAAAATCGTTCTTCTAAAATTACCGTTTTTGTTCCAACTGATATAGCTGTATATTTGCTTAATCAAAAACGTAAGACTTTGGTTGAATTGGAAAATAAATACAAAATGGAAATTGCAATTTGTGCCGATAATTCAATTAAATGTGTTTCGGACTGCAGAATCGACAGAGTTAAACTTGTTATAAAAGAAGAAAAACCTGTTGTTGAAGAAGGTAAAAAAGAAGAAAGAACAAAGACTAAAACCAAAGTGAAACCTGCATCCGAGGTTGTTACTGAAGATAATGTTGTTGACGAAAAAGATGATAAAGAAGTCATTATTGAACAAGAAAATGAAGCAGATGATGTCGACAACAATACAAAAAATGACAAAGGATACAGAAACCGCAGAAATCGCAGAGGACGCTTTGATCGTCGTAGAAACAGTCATCATAAGAACAATGACTTTGTGACAGAAAATCAAAATAATGAAGAAAAGCAAGAAGCTGTTATCTTATATGACAGCCACAGCGAAAAAAACAACGCGAATACTTCTGAAGACGTAAAAGATGATGAAAAGAAAGGAAAATCTAATTGGTGGAAAAAACTCATCAAGGGTTAATCTTTAGTTTCAAAAAAATCTGTAAAGGGCTGATTGGCGGACTTGTTCTGCTTTCGGCCCTTTTGCCTTTGGAAACAAAAGCACGAGAAATAAAACTTATCTCAGATGAAGAAACCGAACAATTTTTGGCTGAAATAATTTCTCCATTATTTAAGGCTGCGGGAGTTCCTTTTTATCGTAATAATATTTTTATCGTTGAAGATGCCTCGTTAAATGCTTTTGTGTCTGACGGCAACAGAATGTTTGTACATACCGGAACAATAATAAAAGCTGATTCGGCTAATGAGCTTAGCGGAGTGTTGGCCCATGAAACCGGACATATTATGGGCGGACACATTATAAGACAAAAACTTAAGGCGCAGGATATGTACGAAGTTTCAATGATTTCGGCAATTTTGGCCGGTGCTGCCGCTGCCGTAAGTGGTCGTGGTGATGCCGCAATGGCGGTAATGTTGGGTGGGCAGTCATCGCTAATCAATCATTTTACTCATTATCGAACCGAAGAAGAACGTTCTGCTGACGAGGCGGCAATAAAATTGCTTGGTGCCACACAGCAATCACCACTCGGAATCTTAAATTTTATGAAAAAAATCAAAAAAGAAAATATTATGGAGGGAAGAGAAGAAAGCCCATATTTCAGAACACACCCTATTACCAATGACAGAATTTACTTTTTTGAAAATGCTTTGGCTAATTCTCCTTATAAACAGATTCCACAAAATGACTTTTTCTTAAGAATAAAAGCTAAAATCAAGGCTTATTTACAAAAACCGGAGCAAACTTTTAGGGAATATCCACTTTCTCGTGATGATACTCCGGCTGTTTATGCTCAAGCCATTGCTTATTTGAAAAAACTGGATTTCGATAAAGCCCTAAATAAAATTGATGTTCTTATTTTGCGAGATGCAAACAATCCTTTTTTCTACGAACTTAAAGGGCAGATATATTTAGAAACGGGAAAAATAAAACAAGCAAAACAAAATTTTGCCAAAGCTTATGAATTGTTGCCTAATTCACATTTAATGCAAATGAATTATGCCCACGCCATTTTAGAAGATAACCCTAGTGCAAGCGATGCTAAAGCGGCCATAAAATTATTAAATAAAGCCTTGGTCAGAGAACAAAACATTACGATATGGATGCTCTTAGCAAAAGCGTATGGAATTATCGGCGATATGGCGAGAGCAACTTATGCTTCGGCAGAATACTCTTTTAAGATTGGTAATTTTGATGTGGCAAAAAAACAACTTGAAATTGCTAAGAAACATAAACCCGACAGCCAATTAAGATTGAAAATTGATGACTTGTCTCATCGCCTGAAAGCGATAGCTAAAAGCTAATATTTTTTAAGCTTTTTGTTGCCAAGAGCCTCTGTCATCTTGTTGCCAATAGTAACACTCCATATCATGAGCTTTAAGTTGTTGCCAAAATTTACGCGACCAATTGAGTTCATCTTGATTGTTGCCATCAAAAATATTTAGTATACGCTCAAATGATTGTGCTTTTTCAACATCTGTTTTAGCGCAATCGACTAAAAATAAAATTGTGGCATCATTGGGATTGTCATCTTGCGAAGTAAGCCATATAGGTTGCAAATTGGCATTTCCGTCTTTTTTCGTTCCGTGCGGTAAAAATGACTGATCATCATAACTCCACAGGTGAGTATTTAAAAATTCGACTCTTTCTTCATTACCTATTTTGACCAATATTTTTTTACCGGTTGCATAGGCTTTTTCTAAAAGCTTTGGCAAAGAATCTTCAATATTGCCTTTTTGTAAGTGATAAAAATCTACTCTAGTCATTGCTTTTAATGCTCACTTTTATGGTTTGTGGAAGTTTATCTGATAGTATATCTATTTTTATCATATCATCATTATTTTTTACGGCATAATCGACATATGCTTTTACGTCTTCGAGCGATGTTACTTCCTTATCGTTTATTTTTTGTATGATATCGCCCGATTTTAAGCCTTTGGTATACATATCAGAATCACTTAAGATATCTTCAATAATTACCGAATTTTTCTCATCTTTAACAACTATACCCAATGTTTCAATATATCCTTTCAAGAGTTTGGTTGTTTTAGTCGAGCTAACAGGTTTTGCTTCATTTTTTACATCAGGCATTTGTGCTATTTTTAAGCTTAGGTCTTTGGTTTGCATATTTTGCCATACTCGCAAAATAACATCAGAACCTATTTTGCTTTCGGCAATTTGACGAGAAAAACTTTTGGCATTTTTGATATCTTTTCCGTTAACAGACATGATAATATCACCTACTTGAATATTTTCTTTAGCACAAGGAGAATTTGGAAGAACGCTGCTTATGACAACACCTTTATTAAAATTATGCTTGTCACTTATAGCAATATTTTCGTTATTATCCATAACCTTAAGCCCCAACCAGCCTCTTTCAACTTTGCCCTTGCTTTTAAGCTGTTCGACAACAAACTTGCTCAAGTTTATCGGTGTGGCAAAGCCTATTCCCATACTGGCACCAGATGTTGAATATAAGGCTGTGTTAACTCCGACAACCTCGCCGGACATATTAAACATTGGTCCACCTGATGAGCCCTGATTTATTGAGGCATCAGTTTGAATAAAATTATCGTAAGCACCTGCGTCTATATCACGAGATTTGGCACTGACAATTCCGGCGGTAACACTTCCGCCAAGACCGAAAGGATTACCTATTGCCAAAATCCAATCACCTACTTTAAGCTCATCGGAGTTTCCGATTTTTACAAACGGAAAAGGTTTTTCTGAGTCTATTTTTACCAAAGCCAAATCAGTCATTTTATCGGCACCTATAAGTTTGGCATTATATTGCGTATTATCTGAGGTTTTTACAATAATCTCATTAGCACCGTCAATAACATGAGCATTAGTAACTATATAGCCTTGAGGGTCTATTAAAAATCCTGAACCCAGAGATGTATATCCGCCCTCGTCTTGAACAAAATAATTATTGATAAATTCATTAGCGCTGACAATTTCCGGATTTGTTTCTGCATTTTTGTTATTATGGGTCGTTGAAATGTTTACAACTCCATCAATAAGTTTTTCAACTAATGGGGCAAATGATATACCGTATCCCACATTGTTTTGAGCAAAAACATCTGTTGAGTGCAAAAACAAAAATAATATCAGCGCAATGAATTTTATCATTTATTTACAGTCCTACTTTTTTGTTGTTTTTTTGAAGTAGTCAAAAAATTCGGCATCGGGAGATAGTACCAACGATGTATTACCATCGCCTGACATCGATTTTTTGTATGCCTCTAAAGAACGATAAAAAGCAAAGAAATCAGTATCAACGCCTGCGGCATTATTCCAAATTTCGATAGCTTGTTTATCGCCCTCGCCTCGAATTATCTGAGCTTGTTTTTCGGCATCGGCAATAATTACAGCTTGTTCTTTTTCGGCTGTTGCACGAATTTTTTGTGCTTCTTGCTGACCGGTGGCTCTAAATTCTTTGGCTTCACGTTCACGTTCGGTTTTCATACGGGCATTGATTGCTTGGAGCACTTCGACCGGCAAGTCGGCTCGACGAATACGAACATCGGCAACACTAACTCCGATTTGTTCGGCATCAACTTTTACAGCCTTTGAAATATCAGCCATAATTTGTGTACGTTTACTTGATAACAATTCTTGTAATGTTATGCGACCCAAAACTTTACGTACAGAAGAATTTACGATTTCTTCCAGCTTTGAACGAGCTTGATATTCGTTGCGAACTGTTTGATAAAACTTTAGAGGATCAACAATGCGATAACGAGTGAAGTTATCGACATCAAGACGTTTTTTATCGTTAAGGACAACTTCTTGTGCCGGTGGCTCAAGATTTAGCAAGCGGTTATCATAAACAACGACTTTTTGAATAAACGGAACTTTAAACTTAAGACCTGCTTGTTTAATTTCTCTTATCGGCTCACCAAATTGTAAGACTATTGCCTGTTCGGTTTGATTGATGATAAACATTGTCTCGAACAAAATAACGACAACGGCAAGTATAATTCCGCCAATAACTAATTTTAATTTATCTGACATCAGTTTGCTCCTTTATTAAGTTTATCAAGCGGTAAATAAGGAATTACGTTATTTCCTTTGGCTGAAGAATCGATAATAACCTTATCGGAATTACCCAAAACATTTTCCATTGTTTCCAGGTATAATCTTTTTATAGTAACTTCTTTACCGTTTTTATAGGCATCATAAACCGATAAAAATCTTTCGGCCTCACCTTTTGCTTTGCTTACAACAGCTTGTTTATAAGCTTCGGCATTTTGCAAACGTTGAGCGGCCTCACCTCGTGATTTGGGCAAAATTTCGTTGCGATATGCCTCGGCTTCGTTTTTGAAGCGTTCCATATCGGCTTTGGCACGCTGAACTTCGTTAAAAGCATCTACCACTTGTTTCGGAGGATCGGCTTTTTGCAATTTGATACGTACAACCTTAATACCTGCACCAAATTCATCTAATACTTTTTGTAATTCTTCTTTGGTTTCGTCTTCGACTTTACCTCGATCACCGGAAATAATCGGTAACATTTGTGATTGACCTACAATTTCACGCAAAACAGACTGAGCTGCAACTCTGACGGTTTGATCAGGTGATTGCATATTAAATACATAGTCTTTGGCATTTTCAACACGCCATACAATGGTCAAGTTAATATCAACAATGTTTTCATCACCGGTGAGCATGTGTGTTTCGGTAAAAGTATTAGTTCCTACTTCTTTGGTTTCTTGTCCACCAAGGTTGATACTACGTTCTTGAGTAATATTTACCTTTTTGATTGTTTCTATCGGATATGGTAAATGATAGTGAAGTCCAGGAGTTGTGGTTTCGTTATATGCTCCGAAACGCAACACAACAGCTTCTTCATTAGGTTGAACCTGATAGAACCCTGAACCGAGCCAGATAAGTAAAACTACGATTACTCCCCACCACCATTTGAACTCAATTTCAACCGGTTTTTTGGGCTTGAATTGTCTTACCTTTGGAGTGATAATATCATTATCTGCCCAAGGTCCTTTATCTTCATCGTTATCGTCCCACGGACTAGGAATTTTTGCCATAATTTAAATTTCTCCACTTTTTTAGTTGCAACATTTGGATTATATAATATAAATAGTCCAAGAAAACAATAATCATACATCTATCAACAGGGGAAGATTATGGAAGACTTGATAAAAAAAATAGCCCTCAAATATTATAAGGAGAGCTCTATCGCTTCGATAAATTTTGCTAATTCTCGTATAATAATCACAATCCAAAATGAACAAGAAAACAAAGAATTAGCAGATAAACTTAAAGCCGAACTTTCAAATTTTGAAAACGTAAAAAAAGTAAATATTATATATACGGCCAATAAAGCTCAGCCTACTTTACAAGATGCTCCCGATATGTGGAAAGTAAAGAATGTTAAAAAAATTATTGCTGTTGCCTCGGGCAAAGGTGGGGTCGGAAAATCTACAACATCTGTCAATTTAGCTTTAGCTTTATCTAAATTGGGCAAAAAAGTTGCCCTTTTTGATGCTGATATTTACGGACCATCAATCCCAACAATGTTAGGATATGAAAATCAGCCGGCAACATCGAAAGACGGTAAAACTTTTGAACCATTCGAAGCTTATGGTTTACAGTCAATGTCTATCGGTACTTTAATTGACAGAGATACTCCGCTTATTTGGCGTGGTTCTAAGGCTTGCGGAGCTATTGAACAACTATTAACCGAAGTCAATTGGGGCGAAATTGATATTATGATTCTTGATATGCCTCCGGGAACCGGTGATATTCAAATAACCATTTCTCAGAGATTGAAACTTGATGGAGCGGTTATTGTTTCAACTCCGCAAGACATTGCTCTTATTGATGCCGTTAAAGGCGTTAATATGTTTTCTAAGGTTGATGTGCCTATATTGGGAATTGTAGAAAATATGAGCTACTATATTTGTCCGAAATGCGGTAATCGTGATGATATATTCGGCCATGCAGGTGCCAGAGAAACTTCACAACGTTTGGGCGTAAAATTCTTGGGTGAAATTCCTTTGAATTATACCATACGCTCACATGCCGATGCCGGTAAACCTATTGTTTTTGCCGATCCGGACAGTGAGTATGCAAAAGCATATATCGAAATTGCACAAAAATTGATTTAACGAAAATCCCCTCAAACATTTGAGGGGATTTTTATTATTCATTACAGTATTCTTTTAGCTGGCTTGGATAATTTATATCCAAAAGCTTTTTTTCATCTTTTGTTTCTACAGTCTTAATATAATCGTTGTGTTCAATCAAAACTGCTCGCATATGTGCATTTTCCGGTATTATCTGAGCTTTGGGATATAACGACTTTGACCACAATATCGGATTATTTTTAACCCCCTTGTAGCTAAATACACAAATCGACTTTTCTTCATTCTTATCAAATTTTGCAATCAATTTATTTAAATCTTGAGCTGTAATGTTAGGCATATCTGCCGGTAGTAATATAGCACCGTCACAAGATGCCGGCATTGACTTTATTCCGGCGTTTATTGATGACTGTATACCGGTTTCAAATGCTCGATTGAATACAACATTTACATCATATCCTTTTATATATTCTTCTATCTCATCATGATTTTGACCGACAATAACAAATATCGGTTTAGCATCTGAAGCTATTGCCGATTTTAGTGATTTCATAAACAATGGTTCGCCATTTTTATCTTCGACCAATAACTTATTTGTTCCACATCTTCTGCCCGCTCCGGCGGCCAAAATAACAACGCCTACCGAAGCCTTTTCTTTTGAATTTTGTTTTTTATCAGAAGATATAAATTTATTATTATCATCATGCATATATGTATCAATCTTTGAGATTGTAACGGCTTCTTTATTTTGAAATACATTCTCGTCAAGATATTCGCTAAACATTACATATTTTATAAGCTTATCTATATCTTTGGTTTCGGCGATATCATAGGAATGAGGTATTACAAATATCTTTGTATTTCCTTTTTGAGCTACAACAAAATCAGATAATAAGACATCGGGGTATTTATAATTTATTATCTTATCGGCGTATTTTTCTATAGCTTTATATACCACATCTTGACGTGATGAACTTTTTAGCGGACTTAGCACAAATATTACATCTGACCCTTTACTATCATACAAAGAATCGGATATACTGTCTACATCATATTTTGAATGTTTTTCGTTACCAAAATTGAACCCTACATCATTAAGATTTGTTATAATTTTCATAACAACCGATGTGAAATACATATTCTCATTATCATCATTGAGTATATGAGGATATATGAAAACAGATTTCCTTTCACTTATTTCAGCTATCGATAATAGGTTAAAATTACCTGATAATCGAAAAATTATATCATCAATTTCATCTTCTTTAATAAAAGGAGGAATAACTTCTAATATAGCAACAACATCATCTTTTTTTATGGTTGTATATGGTTTTATAATGTTTAGCACCACATTTTCATTAAAACGGTTAAATTTGTTTACTCGTTGTTCATCAGCCATAAATATGCCGTTACAAGTAGCAACAATTTTACAAACACCATCTTCCTGAGTAACAAACCCAAGCCCTTTGCCGCTTATTTGTGCAGATATTTGATTTTGAGCCGTTTTAAAATCAACATCATCATTTTCGGCAACCACACCGTATATACTATCAACACCTCGAGATTTTAACAATAGTTTATCTTCGGGAGTTATAGAATGTCCTTTGCGATATACTTTACCACTAATTACAAGATCGTTCGGTAATATAGCACCAATTGCCTGATTTATTGTAAAATTTTCATATCGCATATTTTTTCCTTAAATATTATTTTAAGTAGTTTAATAACGAGTTATTCAAGACATTGCTTATCACATTATATGATGCTTCCAAAGAGTTTTGAGCTTGTAGCAATTTAATAGTTGCTTCGGTTTGATCAACGTTTTTAATATCGTATATACTTTCTTCTAAATTACCTTGAACTGATTCTAATGTTCCTTGTACATTGTCTAATGTAACATAATTTGATGATATTTTAGCAATTACTAAAGACAAAGTCTCATTTTTTCCTGAAGTCGCTTTACCATTATTATCAAAAGCTGATTGTAAAATATCCATAGCTTCATTTACAATATCTTTAACTTCTTGTGCATTTGTAACATTACCTTCAGCATCTGTTTCTATGATGTTGCCCTGAGCTATCATACCCATTGCTCTAAACAATCTGTCAAATACCGTATCATTAGCACTTATGTCAAAAGTAATTTTTTGATTGTCAGAAACACGAAATGTTTCGGTTGCCGAACCACCTTGATAATAGCTTTCGGAGGTTAAGTTCCATTTACTTGATTGATCAAAACTCATCAGAGGCATTTTGTCCTTATCAGCAGTAACAATCAATTTTCCGTCATCGGTTAATCTTACAACTTGCATAGGTGGAACTTCATCGTTTTTGACATCGCTAAAGTTAAGAACCGTTCCTTGTGCAAATGAAGTGCTTATGGTTACAGGTTTATTATCATACATACCATCAGTAAAATCTAATGTGTTTTCTACTGTAGTATCTTGAGTGAAAGTAACAGTCTTACCATCTGATGATACAGATTCAACAATAAATGATTTGGTTGTATTACCATAGTTTACAAGCAATGTATCACCGGCAGAAACGGCATTAAAAGCACCATACTTTTCGGCTCTTAGCGAATTATCATCTTTTGATAAAGTCATATTTCCGGTTGTATCAACACTTCCTACCACCGCAGTATCTAAAAAACTATCAGATGACAATATAAATTCGTTTTCGACGGCTCCATCAGGATTGTTATACTTTGCGATAGTTAATTCACCGGAAGATTCCCAGTTTACTCCTCTACTTGAAAGATTTGCGTTTGACGTTGTAGGATAACCTACATTTATACCATCATAATATTCTTGAAATGATGCTAAACTGTTAAACTTAAACTGTGTGGGAGCCGAGCTTGAACCAGCACCAAAGATATATTTACCGCCTACTGAAGAATTTAGAGCATCAGAAATAAATGACATTCCGGCATAAGCTGACATTTGAAGTTCGTTTAGGGCTGCGATAACGGTTTCACTCGCCGGTTTACCATTTTCAAGACCAGCAAATCCTGACAATGAATTATTTAGCTGGCTTTTGAATGAATAAGCATTATTTTCAATCTTATCCATAACTGTAGACATTGCCGTAATCGTTGTTGTCAGCAAATTGTTATTTTCATAAAAATTTTGAGTAACCGATAAAGATGCTTCCATATTTACAATGTTTGAAGCACTCATGCCGTAACCACCGTAGTTTGCATATTTAATGCCGGTTGTTGCCTGATAACTTAAGATATCAGTTTTATTTTTTATATTCATTGTTTGCATTAACAAACGATTGTAATTTGCATATGTAGGAACACGTACCATTTTACTTCTCCTATACTAATCCGAGCAATATGTCTAAAATTTCTCTTGAAGCAGTAAATACTTGCGCACAAGCGGCATATGATTGCTGGAATATAATCATTTGAGATAATTCTTCATCTAAGTCGATACCTGAAACCTGAGCTTCTTTATATGATATAGCTTCGGTTAAGGCACTTTGATATTCAAAGCTTGATTGTGAAGTTGCTGTTAAACTTGCCACATTACCGACAAATGTTGATGAATAGTTAGCAAGAGTTGTAACAGTTTTTGCCATGTCACCGGCCTGATTAAACACCTGTGATGAGGTAAATACATCAGCTAACTTATTTGCTATGTTGTTGGTTGCTGCATTGATTGTAAATCTGCCTTTGGTTACATCAAAGTCAGGGCTTCCGCAAGCAATAAGGTTGGCATTTTGAGTAATATTTTCCCTAACCTTAATAGCCGTAGCATCTCCGCAACTTGATGGCGATAACTCTAATTTTGAGATAATTCCTTTATCAATATTACTTTCCGATAGTTCTAATTGCGCACCTTCCATGCTCTCAATTCTGAGCATATAGCCATCTCCGTTTGAAATAAGCGAAGCTTTTATATGGGTGTTTAATTCCGTATTTTGGTTGATAAGGTTAGCAATATCTTTGATAGTCATAGATTTGCTAATGTCTATTGAACCATAATCAAATCCGTTAACACTATCAGAAAAACTTAGTGTCGTATCAACGCCAACAGCTGACTTATCGCTTAAAACTTTTGAGTCGTAAATAAAGTCATTTTTGTCAGTTACAAAAAAGTCATTGAGACCAAAGAATGAAGCATATCCTTGCGCTGTTTGGTCGTATGTGCCATCACCGTTAACATCAAAACTTAAAACCACATCTTGTTGGCCGGAACCGGCATTTGAAGTAGCTTCATCCATAATAGCTAAGGTATATCTGCTGTCTTCGGTTGAGATTTCTAATTTACCATCGGCATTAATTTTGGCAATTGCACCTGTTAAACCAATTTCATCTCGCATCCATGTTTGGATTTTAGAAGTCATATCATCTAATGATCCTTCGGAAAATCCCATTGTTGCTTTGAGTGCACCGCTTTCTACCTGATTACCGTTTTCATCAAAGATGATAAATCTGACGTCGCCACTGTCAATTCTGATATTTTGACTGTATGCACCGGTTGCTTTATCAGCAATAAATGTCGAGGTACCGGTCATTTGATAGGGCATATTAGGAAATGCAGTACCTTGGTTGTGAACGGCATTTATTTGGTCAATCAAGACTTTTGACATTTCATCTAATTGGCTTTGTAATGAGGTTAGTGTATTATCTCTAATCTCTATAGCTCCGCCCATTGAACCACCGCTTATTTTTTTGGTAATATCTTTACCATCTACAAAAATACCCTGAACATTACCACTGTCGTAAGAATTTGCTGCCGAAACTTTTGCCAATGCTGAGTGAGATAATTCATGAACCTCGTTATCGAGTAATATTACACCGGAAGGAGTTTGAACGACCACCGCTCCTGTATCTCGGGTATAATAAGTAATATCCATGATAGAACTAAGTTCGCGTAAAGCACTATCTCTTTGATCTTGAAGGTTGGCAACACCATCTCTTTTCATAACTGAGTATTTAACAATCTCAGTATTTAACTCATTGATACTTTTTAGAAGTGTATTTACTTTTGCCACATCATCTTTAACTTGCATATCAGCATCGCCACGTATGGTTTGGATATTATCAGAAAGATAATTTAACTTATCGGTCAATGCCTGAGCATTAGTTAGCAATTGATAACGAGATGCAGCTGATGATACTGTAGTTGAAAATGTTTCAAATGCACTTTGCAAATTTCCGACATTAGCGGCTAATGAGTTACCCTGCTCTGTCGTTCCCATAATATTATCTAAACGACTCATATAATTATATTGAGCAGATAATGATGAGGTTGTTGCATTAGATGTTAAAAAGTTTTTGAGTAAAGATTCATCAACTACTCTGCCGGTATTTCCGATTGTAACACCCATGGTTTGTCCTGACGCAACCAATGCTGATTGGGCTGCTGTTTTTCTGGTATAACCTTCGGTGTCAACATTAGCAATGTTGTTGCTTATAATCTCAAGTTGAGCTTGAGCAACTTTCATACCCGTTAAGGAACTTGATAAACTTGATATTAACGCCATAACACTTCTCCTTATAATGTCCTGTTAAACGCTAAAGCGTTATGATTATTGTCAAGCGGAGTATATCTTCCTTGAGCTCCGTATGATGTTGCAAAGGTATTATTGGCAACTTTGGCTATGTTAATAAAGCTGTCCATTATTTTTTTGCCGGCTTCCATAC
Source organism: Alphaproteobacteria bacterium (assembly GCA_045639065.1). GTDB lineage: Bacteria > Pseudomonadota > Alphaproteobacteria > RF32 > CAG-239 > CAZU01. The sequence goes on from JAZUCK010000003.1 coordinate 65,284, forward strand.
GAGTCTTTAACAATAGCTCATTGTTTTTTAAACAAGCATCTAATTCTTTTGATAACTCTTTTAGTTCATCTTTAGAAGTATCATTAAATGATGACACTAATTCAGAATTTTTGATAAAATAAGCACTCATTGAACGATATGCTGCAATAGTTTTCAGCTTTTGTTCATAAAGAGCTTTTACGGTTTTTACGTCATTTACTTTCAAAGCCGCGTTTTCTTTTGTAATAACATCTATAAAACCGGTTACTATTTGCTTCATTATATCTATTTTTGCAAGTATCTCGTTTATTTGGTTTTCTTCCATGATAGGTCTCCTATATATTTAGAGTTTCTTCCATAGATGCAGATTCTTGCATCTGTAAAATTGCTTGCATAACATAGTCTTTTACGCCTACTGTTCCCAACTTGGCCATTTCTTTGCCATATTCATCTAAAAGAAGTGAGCGATATATTTTTTCGGCATGACCTCCGCCAAACATACCATCTGTTGAAACACCTTCAAACATACTTTCCATCATTCTGCTTAAGAAAAATGCTTCAAAGCTTTCAGCACTCTCTTTAGCTCTATTCATATCCAACACCGGTTGTTTGGAGTTTATTAAAGGAGTTATATTATTTGAAATCATATTTTCCATTGTATTTCTCCTTTAGATAACTTCTATTTCGGCTTGAAGAGCACCACTTGCCTTTATGGCTTGAAGTATACTGATTAAATCACGAGGTGTTACCCCTAAGGCATTTAGACCGTCAACCAACTCTTGTAAATTGATACCGGTATCCAATACTTTCATTTTTGCATCTGTTTCTTCTTCAATATCAACAAGATTGGTATCAACTACGATTTGCTCTCCCAATGTAAATGGTTCAGGCTGAGAAACCAAAGGAATATCTGTTATTTTAATGGTTAAATTGCCTTGAGCTATAGCCAAACGATTTATTTTTACATCTTTACCGATAACAACAATTCCGGTGGACTCGTCAATTACAACTTTGGCTACGGTATCCGGTTGAATCTTAAGTTGTTCAACTTTGGTCATCAAATCAACGACATTATCTTGATATTGGCTGGGAATAGTCATTGTAACCGTTCCCGGATCAATTGATTTAGCAATCGGAGTTCCAATCATGGCATTGATAGCATCGGCAATACGACGAGATGTTGTAAAATCAGGATTACGAAGAGCAATATTCATTGTTTCCAAAGAATTGAGCTTAAAAGGAATCTCTCTTTCGATAATAGCACCGCTGGCAATTCTTCCTGAGGTTGGAACACCTTTTAATACCGAAGAACCTTCGGCTTGGTTACCGGCGGCAACAGCACCGGTTGCAACCGTACCTTGAGCAACGGCATAAACTTCGCCATCTGCACCTTTTAAGGGGGTAGCAATCAAAGTACCGCCAAGTAAGTTTTTGGCATCACCCAATGCTGATACGGTAACATCTATACGAGAACCTTGGCGGGAAAACGCCGGAAGATTGGCTGTTACCATAACGGCAGCCACATTTTTGGCCTTGATTTGACCGTCACGAGCATTTACACCAACTGCGTCGAGCATTGAAATTAAGCTTTCTTTGGCAAAATCTACCGATTTGATATTATCACCGGTACCGTTTAAGCCCACTATCAAGCCATATCCGATAAGTTGGTTGTCTCTAACACCTTCAAAATCGGCAATATCTTTTATTCTTGATACGGCAAAACAAGCATCTGCCTTAAAAATTGACGCACTCAAAATTGCCACAAAAGCCAAGTTTTTCAATACATTATTAAGTTTCATATCACATTTTCCCAATAAATTGTATGGTTCTTCTCTAATGTGATATGCAATTATTGTGCCAATTTTATATATTCCAAAATTAAAGCCTCTTTTCAGAGGCTTTAACATTTATTTTTTCTTCTTATCAAATATTTCACCAATTATGGCAAACATCATCGGTACAAATAGCGTCGCCACAAAGGTTGATAATATCATACCGCCAATCATACCTGTTCCGATTGAATGACGGCTACCGGCACCGGCTCCTGTCGAAATAGCCAATGGCAATACGCCAAATGTAAAGGCTAACGAAGTCATAACAATCGGACGAAAACGTAATTTGGCTGCTTCTAGTGCGGCTTGAGCATACGTCAGCCCCTCACTTACCTTAACCACCGCAAACTCAACAATCAAAATAGCGTTTTTAGCGGCCAAACCGATTAAGGTTACAAGACCAACTTGGAAATATAAGTCATTATCAAGACCACGCATCCAAATTGCCAACAACGCACCTAATACGGCAAATGGTACCGACAAAATTACAACAATAGGAAGTGACCATTTTTCGTATTGAGCCGACAAAATAAGGAATATCATTATCAGGCCGAAGATAAAGGCTTGGCTGGAGGTTCCTTTAGATATTTTTTCCTGATATGCCGAACCCACCCAAGCAAGAGAGTAATCATTACCCAAAACCTTTTGAGCAACCTCCTCCATTGCTTGAATTGCCTGACCTGATGAATAACCGTAAGCAGGATCGCCCATAACTTTAGCTGCGGGGAAAATGTTAAAGCGGTTTATCAATTCCGGTCCGGTAACTCTTTCTACCGTAATGAGTGTTGATAAAGGCACTAACGTTCCATCGTTTGATTTTACATATACATAGCGCAAATCATCAGGAGTGCGACGATATTTGGCTTCGGATTGAACCGTAACCCTAAAATTACGTCCCATATAGGTAAAGTCATTTACATAAACATTACCGAATGTTGATTGCATTACCGCATAAATTGAGTTAATCGAAACATTTAAGGCTCGAGCTTTTTCTCTATCTAAATCTATACGATATTGCGGTGTCGATACCGAAAATGTGGTACGAACATTGGCAAGTTCAGGTCTCTTAAGTGTTTCTGATATAAACTCGTTGGTCTTAGCCATTAACTCTTGTGGTGTTTTTCCGGCTCTGTTTTGAATATAACCTTCAAAACCTCCGGCGGTACTCATACCGATAATCGGCGGCATTGAAAAAGCATAACCGATACCTTCGGGTTGGCTTAGGCCCATTCCGGTAAACAACTTAGACAAACTGTCTGCCGATTGAGCATTTTCTTTACGCATAGCCCAATCTTTCAGGATAATAAAGCTGATACCTGAATAGGTATTTTGGCTTCCTGATAACATATTATAACCGTTAATAGTCAAAACATCGGTAACATTGTCATTTGCCTTTATCATCTCACTTACTTTACCGGTAAATTTCTCGGTACGCGGTAACGATGAAGCTTCAGGCATATTATAAGCCATAAGCAAATTACCTTGGTCTTCGTTAGGAACCAAACCGGAAGGAATTATACCAAACAGTAACACGATTGAGGCTACCACACCTAAGAAGCCCAAGACTGCAGTTTTGCGGTATTGCAAACAGAATCTTACGCCATACAGATACCAATCGGTAAGCTTATCAAAAGCCTTGTTAAACCATTTGAAAAAGCCTTTCGGTTCGTGATGTTGATCCTTGATAATTAAAGCACATAATGACGGAGTTAAGGTTAAAGCGACAAGAGCGGAAATAATTACCGAAACGGCAATAGTAACCGAAAATTGTTTATACATAACGCCGGTCATACCACCCAAAAAGGCAATAGGCAAAAACACGGCTGATAATACTAATGCTACAGCAACAACCGGTCCTGAAACTTCTTGCATGGCTTTTATAGCAGCATCTTTCGGCGATAAGCCTTCTTCTTTCATAATACGCTCGACGTTTTCAAGCACGATAATAGCGTCATCCACTACAATACCGATTGCTAAAATCAATCCGAACAAAGTCAATAGGTTTATTGAAAAGCCCAAAACATACATACCGGCAAAAGCACCAATGATTGATACGGGTACGGCTAAAATCGGGATAATTGTTGCACGCATATTCTGTAAGAACAAATATACCACAATAATTACCAAAACCACCGCTTCGAAGAAGGTATGGATAACTTCTTCAATCGAAACGTTTACGAATACGGTTGTATCGTAGGGAATTTCATAAGTAATTCCTTCGGGAAAACGCTTTGAAAGCTCTTCCATAGTCTTGTTAATCTGAGCAGCGGTTTCTAAAGCATTGGCTCCCGGTTGTAAGTAAACGGCAAAAGCAACAGCTTCTTCACCGTTAAAAGTTGAAGAAATACTGTAATCTTGAGCACCAAGTTCAATTTTGGCAACATCTTTTAAGCGCAGTGTACTTCCTTGTGCATCGCTTTTTAAGATGATGTCACCAAATTCTTTTTCATCAACTAAACGACCTTTGGTATTTACCGAATAGGTATAAGGTTGATATTCATCCATAGGCTCTTGACCAAATTGACCGGCGGCAAATTGAGAGTTTTGTTCCTGAATTGCCGAAATAACATCTTGAGGTGTCAAATTATATTCAGCCAATCTGTCCGGAGTCAGCCATATGCGCATTGAATAATCGGCGGAACCAAACATAGAAGCACTACCAACACCATTTATTCTTTTAATCTCGTCCAAAACATTTAATAGCGCATAGTTTGATACATAAACCGTATCATACTTCGGGGTATTTGAACGCATGGTAATAACTTGCAAAATTGAATTTGATTTTTGCTCAACGGTCACACCTTGTTTGGTAACTTCGGACGGTAATTTATTAGTTGCAGCCTGAACTTTGTTGTTTACATCAATGGTTGCCTGATCGGGGTCGGTACCAATGTCAAATACGGCGCCAATGGTCAAATATCCGCTTGAAGTGGCATTTGAATACATATAAATCATATTTTTAACACCGTTAAGCTCTTGTTCTATCGGGGCTGCGACGGTATCGGCCAAAACCTCGGCAGTTGCGCCGGGATAAACAGCAGAAATTTGAATTTCGGTAGGAACAATATTAGGATATTGTTCAACAGGTAATACCTTCATCGAAACAAGACCGGCCAACAAGATAATCAAGGAAATAACTGTTGAAAATATTGGTCTTTCTATAAAAAACTTTGAAAACATAGTTTATTCCTTTATTATTTTTCAGTGGCAACAACAGGGTTTACGACCATTCCTTGACGAAGCTTAAGCAAGCTGTTTAAGATAATTTTATCGCCAGATTTAAGTCCCTCGTCGATAATCCATTTACCGTCCTGTGTCGTAAGTCCTGTTTTTACAGTTGCCAGTTCTACTTCGTTCTTATCATTTACGCGATATACATAAGAACCTCCGGCTTCCTGCATAACAGATTCCTTAGGAATGGCTACTGCATTAAGGCGAGTCAAACCACCCATGTTCAAACGTAAAAATTGTCCGGGTCTTACTATACCTTCAGGGTTAGGAAATACTGCTCTTAGTTTAACTGTTCCGGTTGCCTCATCAATTGTAGGGTTGATAAAGTTTATTGTACCGTCGCGGTCATAAATTCTGTTGTCGCTAAATTTTATCTTAGCTACAACCTCTGTTTTATTTTCAGGATTTTTTATCAAGCCTTTTTCGGTCATATTTCTAAATGAAATAAGCTCATTTTCGGATAAAGAGAATATTACGTAAATCGGGTCAACTTGCACAATTTTTGTGAGAATACCTGTTGCAGAAATAAGACTTCCTTCAGATTGTGCCTCCATGCTGGTAATACCGCTAATCGGTGCAGTAACCGTTGTATAGTCAAGGTTAAGTTTTGCGGTATCAACTTCGGCTTGAGCAAGTTGAACAGCAGCATTTAAGGACTCCATATTAGCTAAGGCTTCATCTTTAGTTTTGGCTGATGCAAATCCTTCCTTAAACAACTCTTCGGTTCGCTTCCATTGAGTTTTGGCATTGGTGTATTGAGCTTTTGCTTGAGCGAGCTGTGCATTAGCCTGATTTAATGCTAACTCATAAGGTTTCGGATCAATTTGAAACAAAACACTTCCTTCTTCAACTTTTGCACCTTCAATATAGTTGCGTTTTAACAGGATACCTGAAACTTGAGCTCTGATTTCAGTTTCTTTAGATCCCTGAGCTCTGGCAGAAAACTCAAAATTGAGCGGAATATCTTCCGACTTTAATTCTAAAACGCTGACATCTTGGGGTTTGTTTGCCATGGCATTTTGTTCACCGCCCCTTTTGCATGCGCTAAGTGCTAAAATAACAGAACATAATGTAAGTAATTTGTTAAAAAAAGACATTGTCATTCTCTCCGAAAAAAATAAAAAATCTGAGTTTTAGGTTAATTTGCTCAACAAAAAAAATCTATTATTTTTTATTAAAATTATCGCTTTGTGGATATTTATGAACATTTTTATATTGAAACTTGACAAAATTTGTGATAAATTGCTAACGACAATTTCAATTATTAACTATAAACCATTATAATATGAGAGAAAGATTAAGAAAAATCTCAGAACTCCCTCATGCTAGGCGCGAGGCAGAAATTAACATTATCGTAAAAAACCGTTTCTTCCACTATCTGTTTGATAATGCTGTTGACAGTAGTGTGGTTGATGCAATTGTGAGAACGCAAGACTCTCTTGCTATCAAACGATTGTTGCAAAGCAATCAATTGCTTAGCGATTATTCACAGAACCGCATCTTTAACGAAGCCCATACCGAGCTTAAAAAGATGTTGTTGGAGCGAAAGCAACCTCTATGTGAAAAAGTCGAAAGAGAGCTTATCTTACAAGACGATAACTCTTTGGTAAAGCACTACAGCGACCATCACTCTTTCAGAGAGAATGCTGAAGTGCTAATGTTAAAGACAAAGCCTTATTGTGTTATCACTAACTATATTGAGAAACACAAGCTGGCAAAAAGTGCACAATTAGAAATATTGAAACTTCCTAAACTCTTGCGTTTCTACGTTAGAAGACATTCACTATCTATTGAAGCTTTCAATGAGTTTATGGCTGATCACAATAATTCTGAGGCTTTGAACATCATTATCGGCAGTAAAATGTCGATAGATGCGGAATGTGTGCTCGCACGGCGTGCTGATATTGATGTGCTCGAAAAATATCAATACGCAATCGGCTTTACTAACTTGGACGAAATAGTGTCTATTTTGCTAAAGCGTGGAATGACGGACTTGGTGGCAAGCATTTTATGTGAACACAAGCCCGAGCTTACGGTTAGAGTCGAAGAGCAAGTCTTGGATTCAACACCTGAGGTTGTGACGGCTTATATTGCTTATCACGATCTTTCCTCAGCTCAACAGGTCAGTGTGGTCAACCGAGGTAACAGTGCAGAAATTATTCTGCTTTGTATTGCAAACTATGTGCAACCTGAAGCTCAAATGAAAATTTTGGAACGTGGTAATAAAAAAGAGATTAAGGCTCTTTTGGAGCACCACCAAGTCTCCCGAGATTTTCAACTAGGGTTATTGGCCCGAGGAGACAACGATGAGATTGTGACAATGTGTGCAACAAACACTTTGTTTGTTGAAGCACAAGAAGCTTTGATCAAGCGTGGTAACGATGCTGAAATAACAGCATATTTTGACCGCCGCACGATTGAAAACTCTGCTTTCGATCTCCTCTTGGATAATAAGAGCGATCTTGTGAGCTATTACATAGATCGCAATATCTTAAACGATTATCAGCTGAAGCTTTTTGTTGAAAAGGCTTCTGATGCTGATATCGAAAAATACCTTACACTGTATTATCCTGATTAACTCTCTCAAACGGGGTGCCTTTGTGGCGCTCCGTTTTTTTGTTGCAAAAAATTTTAAATAGCCATATAAATGTATAAAATTACTAATTATTAAATATATATTACTATGGAGGAAAAAATAAAATTACTGGAAAAACACGTCAGCATTTCAGAACATCTGCTTGACAGAATTTCAAAAAAAATGCCAAACATTATGTTATTTGATGAATGTTTGGCGATAATTTCATCGCAAAAAAATATAGGTCAAGAAATCATCAAAAAGATGAAAAACATTACGGGCGGACTTCCCGAATATAATGAACTGATAACTGAGGCTAATGAGTTTGCACAAAAAAGTATGGAAAACTCTATAATGCTCAGATATCTCTTGCCTATAGAATTTGATTTATTGTGCTTGGTTGGTGATAGCGAAATAAGGATGTCATTTGAAAAAGGAAAGTCCCAGAAAGTTATAGGAATATTTCCTTTCAGGCATTCTTCTTTGTACTTAGATGTAGAAGAAAGCAAAATGACGCAACGTTGCAAAGTTGACAACGATTGTATTCCTAAAATTCATGTGTGGGAAGACATCTTCAGGATGATAAATCCACTCAATGAGTGCTTAAATATTCTTCAATTACCGATTTTGGAAGGATCGTATTTTGCTAAACAAAATCATTCGTCAAAAGACGATAATCTTATTATCAAAATTGAGCAAGATAAAAAGCAACTCAACTTCGGAATGTTTTCTTTTGATACACCGGCGAAAGCACGCTATTTGAAAATTCATCAAAGCAAGGGACTATTAAATTTGATGTCTAACTAATAAAAAACAGTAATTGTATGAAAAAAGTATCTGAAAATCTGCTAAAGTTTTTGATAACAACTGTTGGCAGGTTATTCATTTCGTTCTTTATTGCGCCAATTATTGCGACAATGATTGGAATGTTTACTGGTATGGTTGTAGGGTGGTTTGGCTTTATTGCTGACCCGATACTTAGCTTTTTTGGTTGTCTGGGTGTTGACCTACAGCTATGGGAAATCGGTGGCGTTATAGGATTTATAGGAGGCTTTTTAAGCAGATTAAACTATAATGTTAGAATGCCTTAAAAGCTTTATTTTTAGAATGCAGAGTGTTCTTTTAAGACACTCTGTTTTTTTTATTGAAAAAATATATTTTACACCTATAATGCAGTCGAAAATATTAAGAATCTATCTATAATTATAAACAAATAAAAATATATTAAAATGAACACGAACAAAAGAATTATTAGAAAAATTGCAAATCTTATGAATTTGCATGGTATCTCGGCTGCAGAAATTGAAAAAGAAAGAAAATTGGCTGAGAAAGAACAACGTAAAGAAAACAAAAATTCGCAAATCTTTGATTTGTTAGTAGAAGGTGAAAACGGTAAAAAGTGTCGTATTGCCTTCGAAAACAGAGGTGATGCCAAAATTTTGGGAATTTTCCCCTTTACGTATTCCAACGTTTACCTTGATGTAGAGGAAACGGAGGAAACATTCCGTCGTGGCGCCGATGAAGATGCAATTCCAAGCTTGTCCTTTTGGGAAAGTTTGGAGGGTGTCCGCGAGAAGATGAATCAAGAACTAGCTTCTTTGGGCTTGCCTATCATTGAGGGATGCTACTTTGCATCGACTCCTTACGGATCTACCGATCTGAACTGGATTATCGGCTATATCCCCAAAGAAGAGCGTATGCGTTCAGATTACTATGGCAACAATGAAAAAGCTAGAATCCGTTATAACGGTATGCTTGAGTAAGAATTGTTCTTGATGAATTTACAAAAAAAGCTTGGATAAAAAATCCAAGCTTTTTTTTGTATCTTGATAAAACGTAAAAATTAACGTTTAGAGAATTGGTAAGAACGACGAGCTTTAGCCTTACCATATTTTTTACGTTCAACAGTTCTGTCATCACGTGTCAAGAAACCGGCTTTCTTCAAGCAATCACGCAATTCAGGTTCGAACTCGTTCAAAGCTTTTGAAATACCGTGTTTGATAGCACCGGCTTGACCAGACAAACCACCACCTTTTACGGTGCAAACAACGTCAAATTCATTAACGCGGTTAGCAACTTCGAAAGGTTGGTTGATGATCATTTTCAACACCGGACGTGCGAAATATTGATCAATAGATTTGTCGTTAATTGTGATGTTGCCTTTACCAGCCTTAATCCATACGCGGGCAACGGCGTCTTTTCTTTTACCTGTAGCGTAAGAACGACCGAATTTGTCTTTTTTAGCCTTACGAACTACAGTCTCAGCAGCTTCTGATTTGGCTGCAGATTTAATATCTTGCAAAGATTCGATTTTTTCAGCCATAATTAAGCGCTCCTTTTATTCTTCGGGTTTCTAGCGGCAATATCCAAAACAACAGGGTTTTGAGCTGTGTGAGGATGTTCATTACCGGCATATACTCTCAATTTTGTCATTTGTTGACGGCCCATCGGGTTACGAGAAATCATACGTTCAACAGCTTTGATGATAACTCTTTCAGGGAAACGACCTGCCAATACTTTACCGGCAGTAGTTTCTTTGATACCACCGATCCAACCAGTGTGTTTGAAGTATTTTTTAGCAGCTAATTTGTTGCCTGTTAATTTTACTTTGTCTGCATTGATAACAACAACGTAGTCACCGCAGTCGATGTTTGGAGTAAAGTTGGCTTTGTGTTTACCGCGCAAGATCTTAGCGATTTCGGCAGCCATACGACCCAAAACAACACCTTCGGCATCAACTACGTACCATTTTCTCTCAACGTCAGAGATTTTTGTAGCATAAGTAGTGTTCATGTGTTTTCTCTCTTTATTTAAATAGAAATTTAACTTCGTGGGTAAATATATATAAATAAAAATTGTTGTCAACAAAAAAATTTCGTTATTTTTCAATATGTTATTAAGCGGTAATATTATACCCTTTACTAACACATTGATTTTACTTATAATTCAATCGTTTTAAAATTTTGAAGTGAATTTTTTTTTGTTATTTTTATTAAAAAATGTATAAAAAAACACCCAAGACTTCTGTCTCGGGTGCTTTTATGATAACTTCTGTTATCTATTGTATAAGCATTACTCCATCAATAGCATTGTAACCACTACCACCTAGGCTCGCACCACCTTGGTTAACTTTTAACTCAGTGGTACTAGAGTTGGCTTTTTGCTGATCAAGACATCTTTGTCTTTCTGTAGCATTGTTATATTGGTTACAGTTTATACCGCCTCCGATCTTAGGAGTTGACGATCCACCGCCGCCTCCAGTTGAGACGCCACCTGTTATACCACCATCTGTTGTACCGCCATCTGTTGTACCATCATCTGTTGTACCACCGATTGTGCTTGTAGTAATTGCAGTACCGTCATCAACAGACATTTCATTCATTACCATATCAGTGACATCATACTTAACAACATGCATACACATATTTAAACTATTTAACATTGTACCATTTGGTAATGTTATACCTGTTGACCAACGACCACCTTCAGCAGTACAGATTTCTTCTTCGGTCATGCACTTGCCTTCGTATGGCTTTTTCGGATCAATACAAGCTTCTAGTTGCTTGTCTTTCATCAATACTGTTGATAAACATTTACCACTAAGCATAAGGCTTGGGTTACCTGTATCAGCAGAACCAATCCAAATACCATCAGTAGCTAAGCAGTATTCACGTTCTGTCATACACTTACCATCATATGGAATTTGATTATCTGCACAAGCTAATTGAACATCACCATACTTAACAGCAGCTTTAAAGCAGTTACCACCAAGAACCACATTTTTTGGTCCCATGAGGTTAACCCATCTACCGCCGTCAGCAACGCAGATTTCTTGTTCGGTCATGCACTTACCATTGTATTCTTCTTTTCCACCGACACATACACATTGTAATGTATCTGGGTTAAGAACCTTTCCTACGCCACAAGGTTTGCAGTTTCCGATTTCTTCACTGAAGCTTAGCAATTTAGTAGCGCAGTATTCAGCAGCTTTTTGGCAAGTACCTTCGGCATAAATATAACCGCTGTCACACTTACAAGTTTCTGTCTCAGGCTTATATGTAGAGTTTGCAGGGCATACAGGCTTACGGCAGATACCATATCCAAAATTACCTTCATCATCAATAGCTGTCATATACATTTTTTTGAGATATTCTGCAGGACCGCTAGTTGAATCTTTAATTTCAAGAACTGGTAACTCAACCATCTTAACTTCTGTAAATTCGACATTAGCAGCTTTTAAATACTCACTATCTTTGAACTTATTAAGAATACTTGTATTCAACGAAGCATTAGTATTTAGTGTCGAAGCTATAGATAAGTTATTTACGATTGAATCATCAACCTCGCCTTTATAAACCTTGGGATATAGGGTTATATCGACTACCTTGCTTTCAACCATAAACATATTTCTATTGAGCTCAGGACGTTGTTCTCTTTCTGCAAGTGACAATTCTGCAACATCAATAGAGTTACCAACGAATTTAGTCAAACCGAAGTCCTTAACACGCTGGCATCCTTCACCGACATAACACTTCAAGTTTGAAACATCAGATTTTGCAACTTCTGCTTCACCTCTGACAGCCACAGCCTCGAAAGTGTAGTTGACTTTAGTATATGTCAACAATTCTCTACAAGCAAGACCTGTACAAGCTAATTCAGCACCGTTATTCTCACGCAAAGCTACCGGAATATCCAAATTACCTTCGCGAGGCTTAAATTCTACGAGTACATTCTTACATTCAGCATCTTTACATAATTCGGCTGTTTCTTTGTACAAAGGAATTTCGGTAAATTTGGCTATACTAAATTGACAATCCTTACAAATAAGACCATCAGTATTAAATGCCTTTAACTTATCCGTACCTGAAGCATACAATTCGTATCCTTCATCACAGCCTTTACATGTACCTGTTTCCGCATCGAACACTTTGATGTCTTTAGCGCAGTATGCAGGACCATCTGTACAAGTTTTAGTTGTTGCATCGTAAATCTCTGTAACTTTACAAATTGATTTACATTTTCTGCTTATGTTATCAAATTCTTGACCTTCGCCACACATAGACTTACAAGTGTTTGTTTCTTTATCAAGAAATGTACCGATTAAACAACGGCTACAGTTACCTAATAATTCGTCATATACCATAGCTTTGCTGTGACAGTAAGTCTTACCTTCTTCACAGATATTGTCTGTTGCTAAGTATCCTGATTGACATACACAAGCTTCTTGAGAAGCATCGTATGTAGAGTTTGCAGGACACATCGGTTTGCGACATACCAAATATCCAAATTCACCATCCTTGTTAACACCGGTTAAGTGCATTTGTTTTTTGTATGTAGCAGCAACATTTACAGAAGGTTCTATTTTCTGTGCAACATAATCTGTTACCAATCCGGCTTCAATACTACCATTATACTCAGTAGCATACTGACCGCCAAATTTACCTGTATTATATGACACATTTGTATCTGTTCCTTCGGTCGAAGTTGGAGTTGCAGTAGTTTCTTTTTCAGCAAGACCTTTATCATCGATTTTAGTAATCAATGTCGGATCAATATATTTGCTTTCAACAGTTAGCAAGCTCTTATCGATTCTGGCGTCATTAGCTCTTGTTTGAAGAGTTGTTTGAGCAACATCGATAGAGTTAGCGACATATTTTGCAAAGCCGAAATCAAAGAGTTTTTGACATTGAGAGCCTTTACAAATAAGGTTTGAAGTATCCGATTTCTCCACTGCTATCTCAGCATCGCTGGCGATAGTGGCTTCTTTGGCTTCGAGAGTAAAGTTAGCTTTTGCATAAGCAAGAACGTCTCTACATCCGAGACCTGAACAGATAATATCGGCACCGTTGTTAGTATTTAGATCAGGATCAACGTTTGTATCAGTTGATTTTACAACTGTAATATTCATAGTATTACATTCGGATCCTTCACACAAACCGCTTATTTCTTTATAGGCAGCAGTTTCATGAAGCTTTTCAGCTTCGAATTCGATGCTTTCATCGATTTTACCGGCTGTGTTAATAGCTCTTAATTTATCAGAACCTCTGGCAAATTCTTCATATCCTGCTCCGCAAGTAATGGTCATACATTCTTTACCGCTTACAGTAGCAACTACTCCTTCAGGAATTTTCTTCATTCTGTCACAAATGCTGTCTCCAACCAAACCTGTTTTACATCCCGAAGCATATTTACAAGTTTTGATTGTAGCAGTATTGTTTGCTGTATTAAAGATTTTTACTTGTTCTTCAGCCTCGGCAACGCAGGTATCTGATACAGCGCCACAATCACCGGAGGTTTTACAACCGCTAAAGAATGAGTAATCTTTGTCAAAGAATTTGGCTGTTTTGGTTGTAACTTCACCGCAACGATTGTTTGTCGGAGTTTTATCAAACGCGCCATCTAACAAGGCTTTAACCCCAACAACGCACAATTTGCCAGCACCATTATCAGCAACCGTATATTCGATAGGTTCATCAGGTGAACGCACTGATGTCAAAACACCTGCGCCACCTATTCCTTTAGATGCTATCGCAGCCGGCTTTGAAGAAGTAAATTCTTTCAAAGTACTTTTACAAGTAAACTTTGAAGGATCGTAGCAGGTTAAGCTTTTGCCACCCACATTTGCTGTTGTTTTAGCACCACTTGAATCAACATCGAAGTATTGCTTATATTTTTCAGCCTGGGTAGAGTTAATTAAATCTTGACCGCAAGAATAGTTTGTAAACCACAAACCGTCTTTATCTTTACAGCTTTCACCTGAAACTACGATCTTACCGTCAAGCCCCTTGAGTTCTTCTTCTGACAAAGGATATTTATCCTTATCACAAGAACAATCTTTGTAACAAACTGCTCCACCGGATAGTTTTGTTACGCTACATTTATTACCTTTTGGTCGTTGGCTTAAAAATCCAGCGGCGCTACAAGTTTGAATCTTAGCGCTAAGCAAGCCTGACTTTCCGACCATATTACCATCGGAGTAATCAACTTTTATAACCTTTGCAGATGATGGAGATGTAAGCATCACTGCAATAAGTAAAAAAGCTAATGTTTTAATATATTTTGTCATGACACATCTCCTTTGTCTGCTGTTATCAAAAAATATATTCAAAACCACTCTGCATCCACACACCAAAAAAATTAAGGATACAGTTCAGCCTTTGATATATTGTAACACAAACTTTCAAAAATAGCAATATTTTGACCGATTTTACACTTATAACTCAGTGATTTTAACATATTGATTTTACTATACATTTTTCCATTAAAAAAATTGTAACAAAAACTTAAAACAAAGAGTATAAAAAAAATAGCTTTTATAAAAAAGCGGAAGGTCGCTTGAATTTTGCTAGTCGCAAAATAGCGATGACAGTTTAAATGTTATATTTTCTTTTACGTTACTTTTTGGCAACAAAAAGTAACCAAAAATTGCCGCTCCGGTTTTTGTCTGTTTCGCTTTTTCCAAACAGATGTGCCCACCATGTTATTGCGCGACTTTTGCGGATAACAATAGACTCTCTGTTTGTAAAAAGCTGACAAAAAAGTCGCGGTTATAGGGTATTAAAACTTTAAACTGTTATGCCCTGAACAAAGCGTTAGCGGAGTGAGGCTAGGCATCTTCCGCTTTCTTAAAAAGTTGAAGATGCCTTGAATTTACTCGATACTCTCGCAAATAGGCATGACATTTTAGATTTTAATGTTGACGGGCTAAGTTTAAATCATAAAAACCCCCGAGGTATAAAAACTCGGGGGCTTTTATTGGTTATACTATAGTTCGCTTAGAGAGCATGATAACATAAGTAACCATAATCTGCTGCTGTTGAAGGACAGGTAACTGCTTGACCTTTATACAAATCAAAGCATTTATCTGAGCCTATGACAACACCTGAAACAGTATTCATTAACTCAAATGGCCATGTATTTTTACTATCGTAAAGATATTTCAATTCAGATGTTGTTAATAATGCCGTACCTTCGCCATCAACACAAGCTGATGAAGCCGCCGATTGAGCTACAGATAGCGTTGTTGCTTTTTGGTAATTACTTGGATCTTTAGCCAACGGTCCGTTTTGAAGATTAACAACTTTTGGAGCAGTTGCTGTTCCGCCAACAACCATTAAATCCGAAGCCGTTTTTCCACAAGTTTTGGTTTTTGCATCATAATAAGCACCTTGAGCACATGGAACTGTAGTTGTTACAGGAATTGTAGTGGTTGTCTTAGCTCCACAATTATTAACTCTATGCTTACATACATAAGCTAAGTCATCATCTTGATTACAGTTATTTCTAGCATATGTTGAAATATTTATACAACCATCTGAAGCAACAACAACACCTGACGAGAAGTTTGCACCTTCGAAAGGTCCGGTTACATTAGATTTCACCATATATTCAATTTCATCCATAGTCGGAAGTTCATAACTATCGCCATATTGATCATGACATCCCTGCTCAGCTTTTGGCTTAACATCTATGTGAGCATCACCTGAGCTATTGTCCATTCTTGTACCGAAACTAAAACCGGCTCCAACAACAACACAAGGACCAGAACTACTTGTTGACAATATGAAATGATCCGATTGCGTATCCATACTGTTTATACCTGTAGCACATGCTTTGTTTATGCTATTATAGTACGTACCGACGATACATGGTACTGACGGCACACTGGTTCCGGCAGCATTACAAGAAAAACTTTCTTTACACAAATAAGCAAAGTCTTCTGAAGCATTACAATCAGTTGGAGCCATTGTATTTAAGCTATAGCAACCGTCTTTGGTTACAAGATTGCCTGACATAAAACCATTTATTGAACCTGCTTGCTCAAAAGCCCATGTTCCTGCTTTTTCTAAATACAAGCTCATTTCAGCATTTGACAGCAAATCACCGCTAGCTCCTGATTTACATGCTTGAATAGCATCTGCACGAGCCGCTGTCGGATCACCTTTTTCAACAACAGAGGCCGGTTGCGCAGAAAACGGCACTAAGAAACACGTATCTTTTCGTGTTGATAATACATACATTTCCTCGTTATATCTTTTATCAAGATCGTAACCTTCATAGCATTTTGAATCTTGAACATAAAAGAACATACCCGGTGCACAAATCGTTTCTGTTTCTGCCGGTGGAGGAGCTGCAGGATCCTCTTTTCCGCAAAACATAAGAGTATCATCAAAGGGACATTTTATAGATGGAATACCTTTACAGTCTTCAGCAGTCGACACGTATCCCAATGGTCTACATTTAGGACGGACCGTACAGCTGACCTCAGCCAGTGCCGGATATGCCATGATAGTCATGACGGTGGTAAGAAGCAATTTTCTCATTGTTTTTCTCCTTTAATATATAAGACAGACAGTAATTTTTAATAATTAAGTTAGTTTAACTCATCATAACCCCCAACAACTCCACCAAGCTGTGTTAGCATCACATATCGGCTGACCGGCTGAGTTTGTTGTTCTACATCCGCTGGCTATACGACATACCAAGTATCCGTATACGCCATTCTCATCTTTCTTGGACAGAGTACTCTTTACATCGTATCTAGTAGTGTCATCAGTCTCAGCATTATCGGCTACAATGCTGTACTGACCATCGACGTTTGTTCCGGCCATTTCCACTTTTTCATATCCGTTAGCGGTATTACAACCGGTAACCTTAACACAGTCTTCTCCACCATAGTTGTTTGTAGTAACAACCGTATTGAAGTATGTTTTTGAAGTATCAGAATCACCCTTTCCGTTCGCAGCAGCTCTACAGAAGAACTGTCCGGCATCATTCCATCCGGTTTTACATCCGTTAGCATAGAAGAACGTTCTTTCTGTCATCTCACCTGTGTCAGGATAATAAGCCATAACTGTTTCGGAAGATGTTTTCACACAATCGGCTTGTGCGCCACATCTTTCGTCATCTTTTTGTTCACCGGTATAATAGTAGTATTGGAAGCTAGAATCATATTTAGCAGCTCTTTTAGTATTATTATAGGCAGCACAATATTTACCTGTCGGTTCCGAAGTCCAAGATTTACCGCTAACCGCAGTAGCTGACCCAACTCCGACACAAGCCGGCTGTTCACCTGATTTGATTTGTTCTTTATTGCTTGCAAGTGATACAAATGAATATTTAACAGGCTCTACTTTTGATTCAACAAGACCGTTAAAATTACCATAACCGAAGTTATCAGCCATTTCACTTACAGGCAGTCTCACAGCGTTTTTGGTTCCACCACAAGCTACGTCTTTACCATCATAGCAAGCAAGCGAATTTAAACTACTTTTTCTATTGGTAGCTGTTTTAGGCTCGCCAAGAGTAAAATATTGAGTATTAACACCTAATTCGGCTTTTGTAGCAAGCCCAGCGCCGCAAGCAACAGTAGCATAATATGTACCGTTGGTATCAGTACATTTATCAGTCTTAGCTACAGGAGTAATAAAATAGCCCTCCTGTCCATTTTCAATCGCATATGGATATTTATCGACCGAACAACGACAATTTCTATAACAGCTTGTTCCGGTCTTTAATTTTACAACATCACACTCTTGTCCATATGGCTTTGCAGAATATAACCCCATAGAAGCAACACATCTGCTAGGCCCGTTAGGATCATCAGAATCAAACTCACCACCACCCAAATTGGTAGAACCCATATACGTAAGATTCTTCACCCTATCGATTAGTGTAATTGCTGCCGAAGCCGGAGAAGCAATCATTACCACAATGGCAGTGCAGATTATTTTGTATAAATATTTTGTCATAACACTCCTCCTTTTTGCATCGGTTATCACAAACACACTAAAAACCCTCTTCGCAAAATATACCCGAATAAAATTTCGGATACACTTCGCCCTTTGTTATATATTAACATAATTTTATCAAAAAAGCAATATGAGCAGGGTTTGGAAAATATTTTCTAACACCTTGCAACCTATTGAATTAGCTATATATTTTTTGCACATTCAAATTGTAACAAAAAGTTAAAACTTCTTAAGCAATAAAATGTATTAGCCGGACGTTGTATATTTTTATATCGAAATTATTTAAATTCTGACTCTTTTACTTTAATTTTACAGGTTAGAATTTGATGATTGATGCTATAAAAAATAAATATTTTATTGTTGCCCTACTCTTCTGCGTTACTCTGTTTTTTTATAAAAATGCAGAATCCGTCATTGAAGATGAAAAGACTTATATTATCAATGTATTGCCCTTGATAAAACAAAACGTCAGCCTTAAAGACGAATATGTGGGTTATGTTACCCCCATAAAATCGGTCGAAGTTATGGCCAATGTTTCGGGATATATTGACGAGATTTGGGCTGCGGGAGGTGAAAAAGTCGCACTGGGTGATAATTTAGTGCTTATCGATCAAAAAACTTACAAGGCAGAAGTCGATACTCTAAAGGCTTCACACTCTATGGCAAAGGCTAAGTTCGCCAATGCAAAAAGTTATTATGACCGCATTAAAAAAGCCGGAGAAAATGCCGTTTCAGCTTCGCAAATCGATGAGGCTAAAGCACAATACTTATCCGCCGATGCCGAGGTTAAACAAACTAAAGCAGAGCTCGAAAAAGCTAAGGTAATGCTTGATTATACCGTTTTACAAGCATCTATTGACGGTGTTTTGGGCAACGTAAATCTGACTAAAGGAAATTTTGTTTCAGCCGGTCAAACCAAGCTTTTTGACATTATACAACAAAATCCGATAAGAGTTAAATTTGCCATTTCCAACAAAAACTATCTCGATAGTTTCGCTTCTGACAAGCCTTTTAAAGACTCGATAATAAAACTGAAACTGGCAAACAACTCTTTATACCATTTTGACGGTAAATTTGCTTATTTTGATAACAAAATTCAAAAACAAACTTCTTCGGTTGATGTGTTTGTCGATTTTGAAAACCCTGATGGCGAATTGTTGGCAAATTCGTATGTCGATGTGTTGGTCGAAAAACCGATGTCTAATGTATATCTGATTAAACAAAATTATGCAACTTTGGAAAATGACGGGGCTTTTGTTAAAATTATCAAAGACAACAAAATCAGAAAAGAAAAGCTTAGTGTCGTGGGGTATTATAATGATGCTTATGTGGTAAATAACAAATTTGGCAAAAGCGATTTTTTGGTAATCGACAATGTTGATAATATTCCGACTAATGCAAAAATAAAAGTTAAACTTATTGACGAAAATGCGGAGAAAATGTGATGTTTTCAAAGTTTTTTATTGACAGACCTCGTTTTGCCGGTGTCGTGTCGGTGGTGTTGGTATTGCTCGGACTTTTGGCTATTGCAGTATTGCCGGTTTCACAATATCCGGATATTACTCCTCCGCAGATTATCATCAAAGCAACATACCCCGGCGCTTCGGCTAAGGTTTTGGTCGATACGGTTGCCATTCCTATCGAAAACGCCATAAACGGTGTGGAAGATATGCTTTATATGTCATCATCGAGCGATGATAACGGAAGCTATAAACTAACAATCACTTTTAATGTCGGTACCGATCCGGATATGGCTCGCGTTAAGGTGCAAAACCGCTTGCAACAAGTTAACTCGCAATTACCTGAAATCGTTACCAAAGAAGGAATTGATATTACCTCGCAATCGTCTAATATGTTGGCAATGTTGGCTTTACGCTCGCCTAATAATACCTACGACAGCCTGTATTTATCAAATTTTGCTTACAATAACATCAAAAATCCGATGCTGAGAATCGACGGAATGGGCAGTGTCGATATATTTGGCGCACAAAACTCCATGCGTATTTGGCTTAAACCCAATATTATTGCTTCGTTAGGTCTTGGCTCTGATGATGTTATAAACGCTGTAAAAAGCCAAAATGTCGAGGCTTCGGTCGGTTCGTTGGGCGCAAGTCCAAGCCCAAATACAAATCCGGTTGTCATATCTTTGAGCGCCAAGGGGTTGCTTAATACGGTCAAAGATTTTGAAAATATTATCGTTGCAACTTCTGCAAACGGCGGGGTTGTCAGATTGAAAGATGTGGCTGATATCGAACTCGGTGCCGACACCTATAATATGAATGCAATGTTTGATAACTCGCCGGCGGTTATTATCGGTTTGAGCCAAACACCGAGTTCTAACTCTCTCGACATTATGAAAAATGTCAGAAAAGAAATTGAAACTTTAAGCCAAACATTTCCCGAAGATATGATTTTTGAAGTGGCTTACGACTCTACCGATTTTGTAAGAGCTTCTATCGCCGGAATTGTCGAAACTTTGCTAATTACTTTTTCTTTGGTGGTTTTAGTTGTATATGTATTTTTGCAAAAAGCCAAAACAACCCTTATTCCGCTGATTACCATCCCCGTTTCGCTTATTGCTACCTTTGCGGTTATATACGCTTTGGGCTTTGATATAAACATATTAACCTTGTTTGCGCTTATCTTGGCTATCGGCTTGGTGGTTGATGATGCCATTATTGTGGTCGAACGTGTCGAATATGTTATGAAAGAAGAAAAACTGAGCGCTATGCAGGCTTCCGTTAAAGCTATGAGCGAAATATCAAGCGCCATCGTTGCAACAACATTCGTTTTGTTGGCTATTTTCATACCGGTGGGACTTATGGCCGGTATTACAGGAAAAATATATCAGCAGTTTGCCGTTACCATTGCAACTTCAATTATATTTTCGGCAATTAACGCTCTCAGCTTAAGCCCTGCCCTTTGCGCTATTTTCCTAAACGACAGCGAAAATGATAAGCCTCATAAATATTTTGAAAAATTTGACAACTTTATCAATAAGGCTAAAGAAAAATATATATCCTTTGTTAAAATATTTGCGCAAAATATTAAGCTTACGGCAATTGTGATTATTTTAGCGATTATTTTGGCTGTTGTAGGTTTTAGGTTTACACCGACTTCTTTTCTGCCGGAAGAAGATCAGGGAATTATTTTTGCTAATATTCAGCTTGATAATACGGCAACAATTAACCAAACCAACGATGTGTTGAAAAATATCGGTAATGATGTACTTAAAATGAACGGGGTTAAGTATTTTATCGGCGTGGCCGGATACTCGATCCTCGGCGGTGGCGGTGAAAATGTTGCTTTGGGCGTGGTCGGACTGGATAATTGGGATAAGCGAAAAAATAAAAAACTTTCTATGGAAAATATTTCTGCCGAACTTATGAAAAAATATTCCGTTAATAAAACCGCGCAAATCGACTTTTTTGCTCCGCCGGCAATTCCGGGCGTCGGTAACTCGAACGGCCTTTCCTTTGAGCTTTTGGCTATTGACGGCAAAACAACCGGTATGCAGCTTTTTAATCAGTTAATGCCTTTTATTAAGGGCTTGAACCAAAACCCTAATATCGCTTATGCTTTTTCCACCTTCAGAGCCGACACTCCGCATATATTTTTAGATGTTAATCGTACAAAGGCCGAAAGCTTTAATGTAAGCATAGCCTCTCTTTTTAATTCGCTTAATAATAATTTCGGTTCAAGCTATATCAATAATATTACTCTTGACGGACAGGTTAACAAAGTTATTGCTCAAGCCTTGTTTGACGACAGAAAAAATGTCGAAAGTGTTTTGAATTTGTATGTAAAATCAGACAATGGCGATATGATAAGAGTAAAGAATTTTGTTGATGCAAAAATCGAAATATCGCCCAAAATATTATATCGTTATAATACTTATTTAGCCGCCTCAATTACCGGCGGTGTTGCAAACGAAAAAAGCAGTGGCGACGCTATTGATGCCATAGCAGATGTTGCAAAAAAAATATTGCCGAAAGATTTTTCAATATCTTGGACAGGGCTGACATTACAAGAAGTGGAAGCTCAAGGTTTGGCGGTTATTTTAATCGCTTTGGCGCTTGTATTTTGCTATTTGTTCTTGGTTGCTTTATACGAAAGCTGGATGTTGGCTTTTGCGGTTATGTTTTCGGTCGTTTTTGCCATTTTAGGCGCTCTTTTGGGACTTCATTTTATGGGGCAATCTTTGAGTATATATGCACAACTCGGGCTTATTATGCTTATCGGTTTGGCGGCTAAAAATGCTATTTTGATTATCGAATTTAACAAAGACTATCGCCAAAAAGGTTATTCGATTTTTGATGCAGCAATTATGGGCGCTAATGAACGTTTCAGAGCTGTTTTAATGACGGCACTGACCTTTATTTTAGGCGTGTTTCCGATGATTATTGCCAAAGGAGCCGGCGCCTCTAGCCAGATTGCCATAGGTACATCGGTATTCTTCGGTATGATTGCGGCAACATTTGTAGGAATTGTGTTTATTCCGGCTTTGTTTGCACTGTTTGAACATCTTAAAGAGCGAAATTTTAAGAAGGAGAAAAATAATGAATAAATATTGGTTTCCTCTTTTAGTGCTTTCTTGCAGCGCTTGCGCAATCGGTCCTAACTATGAAAAAAAGATTTTTTATCCCGATGAAAAAATCATTCAGGAATTAAATTTGCAAAATTCTAAAAAAAATGTCGCAACCGATTGGTTTAAGATTTTTGGCGACACTTACTTAAACGAACTTATTGAAACAGCTTTGAAAAACAGCCCTACAATCAAAATTGCTAAAGAAAAATTGCAACAAGCCCGTTATGGTTTATACGTGGCTGAGGCCGGTTTATTGCCTGATTTTGATATTAGTGGCGAATATCTCAAAAATTCGCCATCCAATGCTGTTGAGCCAATGGTTAAACAAGATTATTTTCAGGTTGGTTTTGACGCTTCGTGGGAAATTGATATTTGGGGCGGTCAACGTCGCTTGATTGAAAGCAATTATGCTATGTTGAAATCTGTCGGAGCTGATCTTGATAATGTCAAACTTGTTCTTATAAGTGAAATTGCTTCAAAATATATTAACTGGAGATTGTATCAGAAACTGATAGAGAACACTAAAATAAACATCGACAATCAAAATAAAATTTATGAAACCATAAAAAGTCAATATCTTGCCGGTTTGGTTGATGAAAGAACATTTAATCAGGCAGAAAGTTTGCTAAAATCAACACAACAAAAACTTCCTTCTTTCATAATGAACGAAAAAAATATGCTTAATGCCTTGGCTCTATTAGTCGGTATATTACCCTCCGAAATAATGGATACTAAGTCATCAATATTAGAAAATGAGTTTAGCTTTGATATTACTTCGATATATAATATATCAGCAAAAGTTGTACAATATCGCCCTGATGTTTATAGCGCTGAACAACAACTTATTGCGCAAAATGCTCTTGTCGGTAATAAAATTAGCAATCTTTTGCCGTCTTTGTCTTTATCAAGCTTTTTGGGATATCAAAATAATACGCTTTCGCCTATATTTGCCAAAGATTATAATATGTATTCATCAAATGTGCAAACCCTTCTTCCATTGTTTCATTGGGGCAAAATTGTAAATGATATAAAAATTCAACAATCTATTACCAAAGAAGCTCTTAATAACTATCATTCATCTCTATTGCAAGCGGTTATTGATATCTCTAACGCCATTACATCAGTTGAAGAAAACTCTAAAAATGCTAAATTAGCAAAAGAAAATTTTACCCTCTATGAAAATATTGCTAATTTGAGTAAAATAAAGTATGACAGCGGTTTAATATCTTTCAGCGATTTTTTAGACGATAAACAAAACGAGATATCCGCCCAAATCTTGAAATATCAGGCATTGGCTGATTTTTATACCGGAATTATATCTTTTTATAAGTCTGTCGGTGGCGGTCTAAACACTAATTATAGTGAGACGGGCGTCCAAAAGGTCTTGACAGCGAAGGATTGCGTGCCTTGTAAAGATTGATGTTAGTAATCTCAGGAATGGTATGTTGACGAAACCAATAGCCATTTCCCTTCATGCATGCTACATATTCATCAGGATCGACGTCAATATCATCAATAGATGAATTAACAATCAACGGTTGCGCGCCGGGATATGGAATATATGATGCCCAGATTCCGCTGGTAGAATTCCAGTCAGCTTTTGTATTAAGCTTGGTTTCTTCCGTATAAAACCATGTACGAAAATCCGGCACAAATGATATGGCTTTAGCTTCTTTCATGCATTCACTGTGGTCTCGAGCAAACTTCTGTACGCCGGTATTTGTTTTTTCCCAGTGATACACAAACTGTCCTCTTCCCCCGCCAAAATATGAGCAAGAACAAAGTAAAATACATGCAAGAACCATTATTTTTTTCATAGTTAAAAATCCAAATTAGTATAATTTTTTGCCGGCAATATTCCTCTTATGGTATCTTTCAACAAATCCTTAAACGAAGGACGTGATTTTATTTTAGAGTACCATAATTTCGATGCGGGAAATTCGTCCCATGGAACATCACCAAGATAGTCTATAATTGAAAAATGAGCTGCAGCAGTTAAATCGGCCAGAGTTAATTCTTCTCCCACTAAGTATTGGTGTTTGCTTAACAGCCATTCAATATACTCAAGATGATATCCTATATTATTAAGCCCTATTTTTAATATCTTAGAATCAGGAGCCATGCCGTTTGAAAAACGTTTATTTACCTTTTCAAATACAATATTCTGATATACTTCTCGATAAAATTTGTTATCAAACCAATCTATCATACGGCGAATTTCAGCCTTTTGTTTCAGGCTTCCATAGATAAGAGGTATTTCTTTTTGAGTTTCCTCCAAAAATTCGGAAATTGCATAGTGCCCGACAATAACATTACCATCATTTAGGAATACGGGTAGTTCGCCCGCAGGATTAAGCTTGTATAAATCAGACGACAAATTCCAAGGCTCTTCTTCCTTTAAGACGAAAAGCATCTTTTTTTCGCTCATCTGCAAACGAATCTTACGCGCAAACGGCGATGTTGTATGATGAATAAGTAAAACCATAGTGCTTTGAATATATATTCTGTTTTATGGCTCGTCAAGCTTGTTGTTTATCTTTTTCATCCATTATTGCTTAGCTTGATTTTCAGGCTGTTTATCAACTGAATTATCTTTAATAAAGGTAGGCGGAACTGTTCCCTCATATCTTTTTTCAAATTCTGTTATCAATTTTTGTAAATTTTGTTCAACAGCTTTTATATTGTTCTTATCAGACAAATATTTGGTTATTCTTCTGGATATCATATCACGATGCTGAGATGTTTTTGAAACTCCGATAAACATTGGAATATTCCATAGAGATTGCTTTGCAGGCACTATTTGATTACGTAATCCGAGCCTTGTAAGCTCTAACATTCCGTTATAATAGCTTGTTATCAAATAATCAGCTTCACGGGTATACAGTTTTTCAAATGCTTCATACAAGGAATCGACTTCTATAGGTTTATACTCGGCTACTCTTTTTTCCACAAAATCACTAAAATACTCATTTACATTTCTAGCTCCTTTTAATTTTTTTAAATCTTCAGTTGATGAAACTTCTTTTACTTTGTTAGGGAGCATAAATACGGTTATGGGATTATACAACACAGCCGGATATAATAAATGTAATCCTCTAAATAGCTCTGTTTCGTTGTATGCACCCAGAAAGAAATCAACATTGCCGGAACGAACTTGCTGAACTAATTCATCAATATCTTTTAAATATATTTTTTTGCTTATTTCAACGTTGGCATCAGCAATAAATATATTCAACAATGGTTCAAATACTGTAAAATATCCGTTCGCACCATCAAACGACTGATCTTCTATCCAACCAAATGGTGCATAATTTGTGTAACCGGACATTTCTACTTCTGTTACATGTTTAGGATTTTTTTCTTCATAACGAACAAAAGATTGTGCGTTATTTATATTTTGAAAACAAAACATAACACTAAAAATTGTGAGCAGTATTTTTTTCATTGTTGCTTTTATCCTCGATATTATATATATGTTACAATGCAGTATGTGTAAATTATAGTCATTATCTGTTAAAAAAAACTTTATTTTAAGGGAAATATATAAAAATGAACACCACAGGCGGATATATACAAAATGAAATTGCCGGTATGAACGAAGCCGAATTGGAAGCCAGAGCATTGATTCGAACAGCATCAGCGCTTAATTCAGTTAAAGAAAATTGGGATAGTAGCGAAAAGGAGGAATTGTCAAAAGCTTTGGATAAGAATCGCCGTTTGTGGAGTATTTTGGCATCGGCAATGAGCGAAAAAGATTGCCCTCAGCCTGTTGAAATAAAGCAAAATATTTTGAACTTAGCAAACTTCATTTTTAAGAGAACAACCGAAATTATAGCTAATCCGGAACCGCAAAAATTGGAAATATTGATAAATATAAATATGAATATTGCCAGAGGATTGTCGGGCAAAGAATAATTGCATAACACGTTATAATTATTATAAAAAAACAAAAAATATAAAATTTTACAAAAAAAAGTATTGACTATATAAAATAAATAGATTATCAATGCTTTCAGTTTATGGGGGTATGGCGGAACTGGTAGACGCGCTAGACTCAAAATCTTGTGGCCTCAGGCCGTGTCAGTTCGAGTCTGACTACCCCTACCAACAAAAAAAGCTCTGATTTAATTATCAGAGCTTTTTGTTTATTATTTCATTATCAAAATTGTCGCCAAAAATATAACCACAAGAAGAAGTATCAGTAATATTATCAATGATATGTGATACTTTTTCTTTAGCTTGCGATTTTTTTTGCTCAGATTGTTATTCAATGGTGAATATATAAACTGTTCCCACAAATCAGAAAATTCGTCTGATATATTTTGTAGTTCTTCAAATTTTTTATGCTTAAGTAATACATTTATTGTAGCCTGTCCCATTTCTGTAAGCGCGGAATGTTTATCTGCATTAAAAGTTTTTTCTACTTCTTTATAAAAGCGCATATGCTTTGTACCACAACGCAAAAACCAATCATCTGTTTCACCGCATCCGGCCCATATACCACCGCCATGTTTTCTATACACAGCCATAACATCAGGAAGAAAACCTATTTTTCCGGCTTGGGCATGAAGAAGATGTAAAAACCAATCACCTGGTAAAATTTTATCTGGTATTTTATTGTAGTTACCATCTCCTAAGGCCCAACGATATACCACAGAGTTAGTTTGAATAAAGTTTGACTTAAGTAGATCGTCTAAGGTTAATACTGTTTTATTAAAACGCATTTTAGGAGTTGGGAATATAGAATCATCTGCGCTTTTATCTTCCCATACAACCTTTACAGGGTGAAAACATACAGCAAAATCAGGATTGTTTTCCAAAAAATCTATTTGCATTTGCAATTTATTAGGATCTGTCCAATAATCATCACCTTCACAAAGCGCTACATATTTTCCTTTAACTCTAGGATATTGGAATGTTTTAGATATAGAAACCCCTTTTTGCCATTGGTTTTCCGCCTGATAAATCGGCTTAATAATATCAGGATATTTTTTTTCGTATTCTCGAATAACATCAGCTGTTCCATCGGTTGATGCATCGTCATGAATAAGGACCTCAAACGGAAAATTGGTATTTTGCATAAGAATACTATCAAGACACTTCTTGATAAATTTTACATGGTTATAAGTTATAACATCAATTGATAATTTTATTTTTTTCATATCCTATTCCTCATAATTATTTAAGATATCAATATCTAACTTTTCTATTATCATATCATTTCCGTTTTCATCTATAACTTTTAGTGTTGAAAAAATATCTAATATACTACTTCTTAATTCGCTATAATTTGAAGCAACAATACAAAATTCACCAAATCTTTGTCTTACATCTTTTGTTTTTAATACAATATCTCCTTCATCATATCTTTTAGAGATAGATATAAAATTATTTTTGTTCGCTAATTCATCAAATCCTGTAATTTTAGAAATTTTTCCTGGTTTTAAACAAGGCCATATCATTGCACCTACTTTATCTATGTTTTGTTTTTTTATTGCTCTATAATTATTTTTTGTTATTTTACCAAACAATGCAAATTCAACAAATATTTTTGGGATATCAATGCCTGTAATTTTTTTATACACATCACAAAAATTATCACCAGGAAATCTAATACCTGGATCATAAGGTCTTACAGTATCATCAATAAATGCTTGAAAAAATACTGGAGAGAATTCTAATTTAATTTTTTTTATAAAATTTTTAAGCTTATTATCTATTGTTTCTAATTTACTTTTATAAAATTTTGAAGGAAATATTTCCGCAATTGCTAACTTATCAAAGCCGTTATCTTTTGACCCCAAATATCTATCTAAAATTCTTATGAGAATAGGATCTTTATCTGCTACAATATAAGCAATTTCAACATCATTATTTTTTCCCATATATTTTTCGATAATTACTTCATCGGTACTACTGTATTCTTTTGCATATACAATAGCATCATTAGCTTCTTGAAAATTGTGACATATTGTTTGTCCTCTAGATCCTCTTGAATCATTAGGTTTAATGAGTATTGGAAAAGATATACTTTTTGATCTATTTAGAACATCTTGTTCTGTATATGTATCTATTATATCTACGCCATTTTCTTTACAAAAATCTTTGAACAATATCTTGTTTGTTAATATATCATGTTGCATTTTGTTGCCAAAACAATAATATCCAAGCCTTTCACATAATTGTTGGTATGGAATTTGCGTAATATCAAGGTAGGGTGCTATTACACCATTTATATTTTCTTCTATACAAAATTTTTCCAAAGTATCGATATCTGTAACATTATACATGAGAGGAACATCTGATATGGCTTTCGCTGGCGATTGCTCTATTGGAAGATAATCTGTAACATAAGTTTTTACACCTAATTCTTTAGCTACTTTGACTATCTTTATATGTTGGTAGCTTCCACCCAATATAAGTAATTTTTTATTAAAATGCATTTATATATATCCTAGTATCAATTATTAATATAATCAATTTTTAAGCTTCATTAGTTGTTCTTTATTCATTTATCTCCTCTATTTCATTTAAAAATTCTTGTTCTAAATTTAAGATATTTTTATTTCTATCGCCTATAATTCTTGCTGGAACACCAAAATATACTTTCCATGGTTGTGTTGATTTCATTAAAAGGCTCATCGCACCAATAGACGATCCTTCACCCAACTCAACACCTGGCAAAACTGTAGTTCCTGATCCAACTACACAATGTTTATTAAAAATTACTGGTTTAGAAACTATGTTGCGATATCTATCAGGAATCATTGGATTTGTTAATCCATTAAAATAATCATCTGAAATTGCATAAATTCTGCAATTAGAAGATATTCCTGAAAAATCTTTTAAAAAAATACCAGCTGATCCAGCATATAATCCAGAGTATGCGGCTATGTGAACATAGCTTCCGACATCAATTTTTCCACTAAGAATACAAAAATCATCAACTCTTACATTATTACCAATTGATATATTATGAGCACCATAAATAGAACATTTACGAGAAATCAAAACATTTTTACCAAATGATTTTAATCCCAATTTCCTAAGTTCCTTTATTGTATAAAAGCTAGATTGCATCGTCCCTCCTCTAACACTTGCTTATAAGTAGCCTTTTATTATATATACTTCAATTAAAACTAACCAATTTTTAATACCGGATTACCCAACATATAGCTATTATCTCCACATCCTTTATATATACAACTTAAAGGTGCTATTTTGTTATTATTACCGATTTTTGCCTTAGGTAATAATAGTAGTATTGCGCTTCATCATAAATACATATTTCATCTTTTGGTACAACCACACTTATACTTGATATTTTTACATGATTGAATTTACTTAATGTCATTACTTTTTCACCTTATTAAACTTAAATTTTTTATTTTTTATAAACTATCTTTATCTTGATAAATTAGAATATTACTGCTAAAATATCCTACTATTCCCAAGAAATAATGAATTTAATTTTTTTTCTAAATAATTTTATTGATAATAATCTTATAAATTTATTTGTCGAAAATGTAGGACATCGTAATCCTATATCATCAAGAAACGACCATTCGTAATTTGTTTTGGTAAAATCATATAAATTCTGAGGTCTTTTATATCTATAAATACAAATATTTTCATCTAATATTTCTGTTTCATCAATTTCAGAATTAAACATCATCACTCTGAAATCTATTTTCTTATTTGGATATAATCTCAATACGGTATTCTTAAGTTCTATAATATCGTTTTTTTTAAATTGTAACTCACATGCTAATACAAATAAAATGGAATCATTTTTTTTGATACATTCAAAAAATCTGTCAATTCTTTTTCTTAATTTATTATAAGTTAGCTGATATTCTTCTTCTGTAAGATTTTCATTTTCAAAATGATTAGGAAAGCAAAATCCGCTGTATGTATCTTGATATATTATCTTATGAGAATCATTTCCTTGAATTTTTACTAAATTCTTTTTTAAACATAACTTTTCAAATTTATTACAAAATCCTTCTTGTAAATATATCAACGGCGTATCATCTAACATATAAACCCAATCAAATGGTAATGAAAAATGTCTCATGTTTCTATATCGTAGATTATTAGCAACTGTACAATTACCACCTAAAGAAATTATAACGTCATACTCATTTTGCATAACCGTTCTCCTAAAACAATCCATCAATGTTGAATATATCCTTTACTTGAGCGCAATTTACAGGTTCAGGAATTAACTTATGAGCATCTCTAGCAGTCGAATTGATTATTTTGTATACTATATCTTTTCGATAGTGAGTCATATGATGCATTGCAATTCCATGTAGAAAATAGTATTTTTCACTACCAGTATCGTTTAATGATCGTGTGGGATAAACTAATGTAATTATATTCGGATTTTTAGATATCAGTTTGCTTCGCCTGTTAATCTTTGAAAAGAAATTAACATAACTTGGTGTTGGTGCTAAATATCTCAGTGTTGGTGAAAAATAATTGAAAACATCTACATAACTACGAGTAATACCTTTATCTATTATAAAATATTTTGCTTTTTCCATTTCTTCATCTTCGTAGAATTCATCACAATCCATTGTCATAAAATAATCGACTCGTGCCTTTCTAGCGTAAGCCAAACCAATATTACGTTTGTTAATTTCTTGAATACTAGCTTTTATTGAAGGATTTGATTTATATTCAATCAGTTCATCAATCAGTCCGCTTTCTTTCATAGATAAAAGCTTTGGTATCAAAGTTTCTTTAGCGGGATTTCCATACCATGATTCCTGTTGATATACTACATTGATATATTCTACATGTTCTCTAATATGACGAATCGAATGTTCTAATAGCTCTTCATTATCAAAAACAGAATAAGACACGCCCCATTTACAACCTAATACAACTTCATTTACTATTTTTTTTAATTTTATACTTTTCCATCGTTTTCGCAGTCTTTTGTCTTTGATAAAAAGAGATTGACTTTTTACCAATAATCTTTTCAATTCTATATTATGTTTTAAAATACTGTTTAATAAATTATTTATTTTCATAGCGACAACCTTTTATTATACAAGCACGGTGGTTTTGGAATTAAGAATTCTGTATATAACCATGGCAGCCATTTGCATCCCATATAATTCCTTCTTTCACAACTTTTGCTGGATTACCAGCTAATACCACGCCACTACCATTTTTAGAATAATATGCACCAGAAACCACGCTTCCCCAACCTACAATACTGTTATTCGGAATATTAGAGTTTTTTAGAATTGTAGTATTTTTCCCTAACCAAACATGTTCTCCAATATTCATATCTTTTACTTTATTAATTATATTTCCTGTCCCATAATCCATTATAGGATGTCCGTCTGTATGATATAAACTTACATTATATGAAACCATGCATCTATCCCCTATTTTAATTTTGCTATTGGAGTTAAAAGTTATAATTTCACAACTCTCAAAACTACAATTCTTACCTATATAAAGTTTTGCGTTTTCTATAGGACCAAAATTATGATGGTTTTGGCCTAAATAAATATCAAGACTATTTGATACATTACACCCATTATCAATAATTATTTCATTATTATTTCCTATAATTGTTATATTAATCACTCCGAGATGATTTCTTAATTTTTTTACATGAATTGTGTTCCCCCTTCCATCAACTTTTAAGCGAACAAAAGGCAAATCTTCGCTTTGTATGGATATAAAATTATTACGTGAATATAAATTTAATAACTTTTTAGATTTTCTAGTTTTCTTAATTTCTTTTAATTTTAATTTTATTTTTTTTATAAACTTCATTTAACATTATCCTTAATAATTTTACATATATTTTCTATTTGTTCATTAGTTAAATCAGGATAAAGAGGCAAACAAGCAATCCTTAAACAAATATCTTCGGATATAGGACATTCGTATTTATATTTCAGGTATGGCAATGTGTTCAAGCTGGGATAAAAATAGCGTCTAGGATAAATATCTTCTTTAGCCAAAGCATCAAAAACTTTTAGAAGTTCTTGCTCTGATTTGAACACAACAGGATAATAAGCGTAGTTATATTCCAAATCAGCTTGATTTTGTGGGCGCTCGACCAATCCTTTTAACAAACTGTCGTATAAATCGGATACTCTTTTACGCTCGGAAATAATTCTTTCTATATAAGGAAAATTAGCTAATCCCATTGCAGCATGAAATTCTGATTGTTTTCCGTTTATGCCTAAGCAAAAATGATCATCGGCAATATGTCCAAACTTCTTAGCTAAATATAACTTTTTATCAACTTCTTTATCTTTACAAATACATGCCCCACCCTCTACTGTATGAAACAATTTTGTAGCATGAAAACTACACGTAGATATATCACCATATCCACACAAACTCTTTCCTTTATATCTACTTCCAAAAGCGTGGGCAGCATCATAAATAACCTTAAGATTATATTTATCTGCAATTTCTTGGATTTTATCTATATCACAAGCATAACCAAATACATGAACAGCCATAATTGCTTTAGTTTTATTTGTGATTACCTGTTCAATTTTATTTGCATCTATAGTAAAATTGTTTTGTTCAATATCAACAAATACCGGTCTACATCTTTCCCAAAGAATACTACTGGTAGTTGCAACATAAGAAAAAGGTGTAGTTATGATTTCCCCATTCTCTATATCTAGTGCCTTAAGAGCTAATTGTAGTGCAATTGTACCATTTGTAACATATTGAAAATTTTCAACTCCTAAATATTCAGAAATCTTTACCGTCATTTCTTGAACCAAAGGACCTTCATTCGTTAATTGCAAGTTATTATATATCTTATCAATATATTTTACGTACTCATCTTTTGGCGGTAAGAATGATTTTGTTACATAAATTGACATA
The DNA here is from genome assembly GCA_045639065.1 of Alphaproteobacteria bacterium. Lineage (GTDB taxonomy): Bacteria > Pseudomonadota > Alphaproteobacteria > RF32 > CAG-239 > CAZU01. The sequence continues at coordinate 99,118 of JAZUCK010000003.1, forward strand.
CTAAACACCTTTTTTATAATTTAACCTAACATATTATTTTTTATTCTTTTTTATCTGTTATTTTGTGCTTATATAGCTTTCATTGGCTATGACTCCTGTAAATCTAATAGTTGTTTATTTGCAGATAATGAGAATGCTTTTAACTCTGGATTTTCTCTGAGATATTTGAAAATTAGGCCTTCGCTACAGCCAACAGCTTTGGCTATTTGCTTTTTTGTTTTTCCTTCGTGATATAGTTTGCTTATTTTATATCTATTACGTTCCAATATAGTGGATAAGCATTTCTGCCCCTTAGGAAAACCTAGAGTTTTTCCCTCGTGTTTTCTATCATTCAAAGCCTTTTTAGTTATAATCGAAACCATAGAGTTTCTAATATCTATAGATAACTTTATACCTTTGAGCAGCTGATTTGTTTCTTCAAAAGAATCGAATTTGAGATTTTCTTTTACACTTATTAGTTCAAATCCATTCGAAACCAAGAACTCTATATTTTCTAAGATTGTGCCTAATTTACTGCCTAAACAGGCTATATTAGCCATAATAAGCGTATTTTCTTTGGAGTTTATATTGTCTTTAATGTTTTTGATATCTGGGGAATTAAGGAATACATCAACATCGCATACATTCTCGCGAGCATATTGATTTACAATGTCTCGTTGTATGTCTGCATTGATATTTCTTTGACTACAATCCAAATAACCAAGTATCAAAATACACCTCTTTATAACTACGGTTTACTTATCCGTAAACCAACGTTTACGGATAGGTATTTTTGTTGTTTTTCAAATAGATAAGAAAATTAAGGAAAATCCTTGTGTTGTATAATTTTTTCCTTGCATAATTAATTTTGTTGGGCTAAGAATTTTACTATATAATCTAGACGTTGGTTTACGAAGAGTGTCTATTTTATATAGGTTTCTCTTAGAAATATTGGTTATTCTTATAAATATTTATGTAACTATTTATAAGGAGCTGATATGATTTATGGATATTGTAGAATAAGTACGAATCACCAACAGGTTTGTAATCAAAGACACGAAATTCAAACATTTGCCGATAAAAACAATATAAAAATTGATAAGTGGATTGAAGAAACAATATCTTCTAAAGAAGCATTAACCAATAGAAAGCTAGGAAGAATCTTAAAAAAACTCAAAAAAGGCGATATTTTAATTGCATCTGAACTTTCTCGTTTGGGGCGAAATTTGCTTGAGGTTATGGGAATTTTACAAAATTGCCTTGAAAAAGACTGTCAAATATGGACTTTGAAAGAAAATTATCGTCTTGGAGCCGATATTCAATCAAAAGTTTTGGCTTTTGCATTTTCTTTAGCGAGTGAAATAGAACGTCAACTCATCTCTGAACGCACTAAAAATTCGTTGCAAAGACTCAGGGATGAGGGAAAACATCTTGGGCGCCCATACGGTTTTAGCTATAAAAAGCTGCAAAAAAATCATAATACGGTAAAAGAGCTATTGGATAGGAATGTCTCAAAATCAGAGATTGCAAGGCTTATGGAGTGTACTTGGTCAACTTTACATCGATACATAAACAATGCAATTCCTGATAAAATATTACAAAATGCTCCAATTACCAGAAATACAACCAACTGATTTTACTTGTTTTTTTGGATGTTTTGGATAACTTTTTAAAAATAAGTTTATTTTTTTTATTTTTTTTGATATAGCTTATCAGTGGTAGTAACTAACGGTTATATTTTATGAAATATAAAAATAAAATAAAATTAAAGCGCAAATATTCGCCGCATTATATCGAAAAGAAACCGATGTTTTCTGAAAAAGAAATAATTTTCAGAGGTTCCGGTAAAGCTATGGTGTTTAAAATATCATCAAGAACGCAGCTCTTGATGCTTTTGTTTGCCGTATTTATTGCCTTTTGGTCTTTCTATTCATACCATATGTACAACAAGTCGGGAAAAATCATTTTAGGCAAAGATATCGAATTGGTTCAAACCCGTGATGCCTATGATGATTTGATGAGTGATTTTGTGGCCATCCAAAAAAATATCGACGAAGTTCTTACCTCCATGGATAGTGCCAAAAACAAAGATATTGAAAAATACAAGCGTCAGGCAATGGTTGTCGAAGACAAAATAAAACAAATAACCAGTGAAAAAAGTATTGCTGACAATAAAAAAATTAACGACAAAGCAGAAATTAACGAAATAATTTTGCAAAGAGATTTAGCTTCGGCAGAACGTGATGCCCTAAAAGAACAGCTTAAAGAGCTTGAAGTGGCTGTTCAAAATATTAAAAAGGCTGAATTAGAGGTATTTAGCAAAGTTGAGGCTATTGCTACAAAAGAAGTCAATAAAATTAAAAGCGCTTTTTCAAAAGCAAACGGCTCGCTCCAACGTAAAGGATTATACTTTAACCCTTTAGCTAATTCAAAAAAGCGTGACTCTAAAGGAGGAACATACGTTCCGGATTCAATCACAAATTTACAAGATAAAGATATAGTAAATAAAATCAGCAAAATTTATAAAGCTGTAGATGATTTGGAATATTATCGTGAAGTGTCTCAAAACGTTCCTTTTGGCAAGCCTATTTGGAGCTATTGGGTCAGCTCAAAGTTTGGTGTGAGAGACGATCCTTTCAACAGCAAAAAAGCCGGACACAAAGGCGTGGATTTGGCTTCTCGCACCGGTAATAAGATAAAAACACAGGCTCGAGGCAAAGTTACCCGTACAAGAATATCAAATAAAGGGTATGGCAATTTGGTTGAAATTGATCACGGAAACGGTTTTACCACTAAATATGCTCACTTACATGTTATATATGTCAAAAAAGGTGATTATTTAGAAGTGGGTGAAGATATTGGTGAAGTCGGTAACACAGGTCGCTCTACAGGCCCTCACCTTCATTATGAAATATTATACAGAGGTCATCCGGTAGATCCGATGCCGTTTATGCAAGTTAAATTATAAAAAAAAGGACAATCAAAATGTTTGTAAAAAAACTAAAAAGACTTATCTATATTAAATTAGCACGTCGCTTAAGCAGAAGCACTACCGGCGCACCCGTTCCAAGTATTGTCAGTGAAAACACTAAGCTTGTCGGAAATTTATTAAGCGACGGCATAATTCACATTGATGGACAAGTAGAAGGAGATATTTCCTGTGATGAGCTTATCATCGGTATCAAAGGAAGTGTAAACGGTGCAGTAACAACGAATAGTCTGCAACTATACGGAGCTTTGAAAGGCAAAGCTTTTGTAGACAACTTATTTGTTGCAAAATCGGCAAAATTGATTGGTGATGCCGTTCACAATACTATTGCTATTGAGCCGGGTGCTTATATTGATGGCAGATGCATGAAACAAGGTGATCCTATACCTGCCGAGGCTCCTAAACCGGACTTAATGTTGGTTGATAAAAGAGGTAAAAACAAATCTGCTTAACAACATATTTTATAAATTTTTAAGACCGCTAATAAAAAGCGGTCTTTTTTTGGCACAAAAATTGCATATCATCGTGTGGGTTAATTTAAACAAAAGGAACAAATATGACATTAGCAAGCTTTATTCCTTCCGTTTCCGGCTTAAATGCTATGAGTACAGCTCAGCAAAGCGTTGCCGAAAATATTGTTAATATGAACACTACAGGTTATAAACAACGACAAACATTGTTTTACACCTTGCTCGGATCATCAGGTATGAACGCCGGTTCTCAAAGCGGTTTACACTCTTCGCGCGCAGATATAACGGGGGTCGATGCATATAATCGAACAAACTTGGATCTCGAAGGTACCGCCAGAGCTACAGGTAACGCCTTTGATGTTGCTATTACAGGAAATGCTAATGCTTTTTTTAAGCTGAACGACGGATATGGAAACTATTTTTATACACGTGCCGGTGATTTTAAGAAATTAGCCCAAGACGGCACAGCTTATTTGGTTTCTTCCGGCGGTTTGTTTGTTCAAGGGTTTAAGGCTATTGAAGGTGAAAACGAGTTTTCTAATACAATTTCTAACATTACCATAGATGCTCCAAACACAATACCGCAAAAAGCAACAACAAAAGCATCTATTATTGCTAACGTTCCGGCAAAAGATGTTGATAGCAGTATTTATAACGTATTCATATACTCTGATAATTATGACGGTTCAAATTTAAGCCTTGTTTTTAAAAGAATTGAGGGACAAAATAATGCATGGAAGCTGTCTTTTGAGCTTGAAGACGGAACAGCTGTCGGAAACTCTGATACAGTTATTTTTAATTCAGACGGAACTATTGCTTCGCCTGAAAATATCAACGTTTCACTAAATTGGAATGATGGAAGCACAAGCAATATTGATATCGACATATCCGAAATGACACAATTAGGTATAAATTCAGCCATAACCAATATTCAACAAAATGGTTTTCCTTCAGGCAACTTAATTGCTTTAGGTTTTAACGATGACGGTGTTTTAAGCGCCAGATACAGCAACGACAACGAATTAGCAATTGCCAAACTGGCAATTTCAGGATTTACAGCTCCGGAAAATCTTGATCCTTATAACACAACCTTGTTTGAGGCAAATGGCGAGGTAGGCAACGAATATTATGTTGATACTTTAGGGCTTATTGTTCCGGAATCAGTTGAGTCATCAACCGTAAATTTGGAAGATGAATTTGCCAGAATGATTACTGTTCAACGAGCATACAGCCTCAACGCTCAAAGTTTAACCGTCAATGACGAAATGATATCTTTGCTTGTCGATTTGAAGAGTTAAATTATGAAATTTTTGATTAAAATATTCCGGACATTATGGAACTTTTGGTTCAAATTGCCTGACAAGATAAGGTTTTTGCTTGTCGGAGGCTTTAATGCAACCGTTCAATACCTTATTTACGCCTGCTTGTTATATTTTTGGAGCGAAGAAAAATATCAAACAGCCCTTGTTTTATCTTGGGTTATATCATCGGTTTCATCTTTTGCAACACAAAAGATTTTTGTTTTTTGCACAAAAGGAAAACCCATTGAATGGCTGAAGGAATACGCAAAATGCGTCAGCGTGTGGGTTATATCTTACTTCATAAATGCCATTATCTTAGGTATTTTGGTAAATTTTGCCGATTTAAACGCTTATTTGGCACAAATAATTGCCATAACATGTACAACAGTTACAACATATATTCTGTTTAAGCATTTTGCTTTTAAGCATTAAAAAAACGACCGATAAACAATCGGTCGTTTTTTTTAATTTACATCTTCTTATTTAGATTTTTTAGATATTTTTTTGTTTGTGTTGCTTGCTTTAAGAACAACAGTTTTTTTAGCAGAAGCTGAAGCTTTTACTGTTTTTACGTTTTTTACAGCTGTTGCCGGTTTCAAAATGATTGATTTTGCTGCTCTGAAGCTTGCTGGTTTAATTTCTTTTTTCTTTGGCATCAAAACTTTCAAAGAAGCTGAAGCTTTTTTAGGAGCTTTTAAATTAAATGAAGCTTGTGAAGCCAATTGATTGATTGCGGCATCCCAATCGCTAAGGCTTGTATTAGCCTTACAACCGTTGTTTTTCCAAATATAGTAAGCAGCTTCACGAATAGCATCTTCATTAAAATTATACATTGTAGTTCTCCAAATCTTAAAAATTATTACGTTTCTGTGATTCACGTTATAGATAGTAATTCTTAATATTTGGTTTATATTTTAGATAAATTTGTTATATTCCATACAAACTACATCTTACTTATATATTTAACATATTTTACCATAATTCTGACAAAACTTCGCCATCAGCGCTAAAAATAACATTTTGAATTTGTTTAATGGCGCACCAAAACGTGGTGTTGCGAAGGAGTGACGGGGCTTTTCTTGCTCGGTAAGCTCGTTCCTCGCTAACTCGCTTCGGTCACTCGTTTTGTAATATTCGTTTCGCTTCGATATATCTTGCTTACTCATTAACAAAACTTCGCCATCGGCGCGAAAAACAACATTTTGAGGTTGTTTTTCTCTTGATGCCCGCGACGGTCGCTTACGTTCGAGCGCGCACTCCATGCTTTAAAACAAAAAAAGCGCCTTTTCAGGCGCATTTTTGTTTTAATGGCGGGAGTGACGGGGCTTTTCTTGCTCGGTAAGCTCGTTCCTCGCTAACTCGCTTCGGTCACTCGTTTTGTAATATTCGTTTCGCTTCGATATATCTTGCTTACTCATTAACAAAACTTCGCCAT
>JAZUCK010000004.1:0-2663 GCA_045639065.1 Alphaproteobacteria bacterium
CTTGGACATATGGAAATGGTTGCACAAACCATCAATTTACTCAACGGTCATGATGTAGATGCAACTAAGGTACAAGCAGGCGAAATACAATCCCATGTTCTTTTGGGACTTAATCCCGGTCTTATAAATTCATCAGGCTATTCCTGGACAGGAGATTATGTTACTGTAACGGGAGATTTGTGTGCTGACCTTTTAAGTAACATTGCGTCCGAACAGCGTGCAAAGGTTGTATATGAATATCTGTATCGCCAGATTGATGATAAAAAAGTAAGAGAAACCATAGATTTTCTCTTAAACCGTGAAGAAGCACACAATCAGATGTTCCGTGATGCTTTTAACAAAGTACAAAATAGCGGCTCTAACAGAGATTTCGGAACAACAAAAGCTGCCAGAATGTATTTTTCTATGTCTGATCCGGGGCCTAATGCTTTTGCGAATAATGAAACGACAGCACCTTCTTTTAATAAATAGCATCTTAATAAAGTAGCGGAATCGAGAATTTGGACTAAATCTTGATTTTTATTGGTGATGGCAATAAAGGTATGTTTGGATTCAAGAAAGTGATGTAATAAAAAATCGATGACAAAGGAGACGGAACACAAAGCGGTTCTGCCTCCTTGTTTTATAGAAAGATTTGATTTTATATTTTAGAAGAGAAGTTTAATCTTTTCGTTTGCAACTCTTTCATTACAGTAAACATAGTTGAATTCTCCGGGTATTTGCAAGTCACTGACATAGAAAATAGCCAAATCATCACGGCAACGTGATATCGGTTCGTATGCAAAGGTTATTGCTCCGTTGTTGGCAATAAGATCGCATATAACAGAGAAATTATTAACCGAAGTACATTTTTTAAAATTAGCAAAAGAAAAGCCTCTATCCCGGAGAGCATTTTGCATAAGCGTCCTTGTCCCTGAAAACTGTTCTCTGACAACAATATCCTGATTGAAAACATCTTCAAGCAGTACAGTTTTTCCTGAAAACGGATGCGATTTTGCACATATACCTATAAATTGTTCTTTTTTATACAAATGATAACCGTATTTCGATTTATCAAATACACCTTCGATAATAGCAAAGTCGATTTCGGATTGTTCAAGCTTTTGTAATAATATTTCTGTGTTGTCAATAACAAGCTCGAGGTTGTGGTTTGGATCTTTGAGAAAAGAACGGATTTGGGGAACAATAACAAATTCTCCGATAGTCTTGGTAGCACCGATGCTGATGTTAATCATATCACTATTAACAAAGCTCTCTGCCAATGCTTTTTCTTCTGCTTTTATACTGTCAAAATGCCGTTTAAGGTATTCAGCATTTTTAGTCCTCGAAAGGATGCGCCCATCATATTCAAACAACTTAACACCATAATGCTTTTCAAGGTAGTGGATGTGCTGTGTTACTCCCGGTTGTGTCATATTAAGCTTCTCTGCAGTCCTTCGGTAATTCATTTCTTCATATAAAGTCAAAAAGGTGTTTATTCTATAATCTAACATACTGTACCTCATAATCAAAAATTATCAGCATATAACAAATGATAATTTGATTTTATCATAAATCTATGGTAAAATCAAGAAAAAATACAAAACAAAAGAAATTTAAGGAGTTTCATCATGGAATCAAATTTAAAAAAACACGGTTTGTTTATGTTGGGAGTTACAATATGCTTTGCAGTAGCAGGATTATCAATTTTTGTTGAGAAAATTATTCCCGGAGAGTTACTGGGAGCTTCCATTGTTGCCTTGTTTATGGGTACAATTATTAACACTTTTTTTCACCCGTCATGGATAAAGCCGGCACTTAAATTTACATCCAAAAGAATATTGAAAATTGCAATTATCCTTTTAGGAGCATCATTATCCGTTAATACAATTATGTCTGTAGGTAAGATGACATTTTTTGTGATGATATTTACTTTTGCTATGTGTTTTGGCGGAGGATATTTTATTCGTAAGTTGTTTGGATTGAATTGGAAATTAAGTAATTTGATTTCCGCAGGAACAGGTATTTGCGGTGGTTCTGCCGTAGCTGCTATTGCTCCTGTCATAGATGCTGATGATAAGGATATTGCATTTGCCATGTCATCTACATTTCTTTTTGATATGGTGATGATTGCACTCTATCCGCTTATGGGAAAGTGGCTGGGTATGTCTGATATTGCTTATGGTATATGGGCAGGAACATCGGTAAACGATACTGCAAGCGTTGTAGCATCCGGCTATGCTTTTTCTGAAATTGCAGGTGATTTTGCAACAATGGTAAAACTCACAAGAACAATTGCAATCATTCCTACCGTTTTGGTTTTTGCATACATAGGCACACGCATAAAACAGAAAGAATTAAAAGCAGTAAGCAATGGACAAAAAGTAAATCTTATGAAAATTATTCCATGGTTTATTGGCGGATTTTTATTATTGGCTATCTTAAATAGTGTAGGTTTTATTCCAGCAACTGCATCCGGAATTATAAAGGGGACAAGCAAATTTTTGATGGTTACCGCACTTGCCGCAATAGGCTTGGGAACGAGCATTATTGACTTTAAGAAAGCAGGTCTTAAACCTATGTTCTACGGAATTACGATTGACACCTTGGTAACGTTGACAGCGCTTGTTGTTATCTGGTGTATGGGATTAATGTAGTAATAGAATAAAACTAATCAAAGAAAA
>JAZUCK010000005.1:0-57771 GCA_045639065.1 Alphaproteobacteria bacterium
GCTCGATTTTGAAATTATTCTAATTTACTTACACAATTCCAATTCCAGCTTATATTCTTCTTTTGCTTGCTCTAGATATTAAAAAAAACTAGGATTTCCTAGGGTTTGAGATGGTGCCGATTATGTGACTCGAACACACGACCCACGCATTACGAATGCGTTGCTCTACCAACTGAGCTAAATCGGCACACCGACGAAAATAACTTCTATTATATTTTTTCCTATTTGGCAAGATTTTTTACACAATTTATAAAATCTTGACCTCGTTCCATAAAGTTTTTGTAAAAGCCAAAGCTTGGTGCGGTCGGAGAAAACAAAACCAAACTTCCTTTTGTAAATTTGGCTCCTTCAAAGGCTCTAGCTACCGCATCCGAAAGATTTTCGGCCTCGATTAAAATAAAATCATCTCTTTTGACATATTTTCTGATACTATCTGCAATTTGCGGACCGCATTGAAACAAAGTTATGGCAATTTTTACCTTAGGATTTGCTTCGATAAATTTGGCATATTCGGTATAGTCTTGCTGATTTATTGTACCGCCGGAGATTATAACCATATTGTCATCAAAGCTTTTCATAGCACTTATTGCGGCTTCGGGAGCTGTAGAAATACTATCATTGATAAAACGAACACCATCAACTGTACCGACGTCTTGCAGGCGATGAGCCACTTGTTCAAATGATGGTAAAAAGCTCAATGCTTTACGCCAGTCTAAGCCGAGTGATTTTATAACCGTCATTACACCGGCCAAATTTTCCATATTGTGATTACCGTTAATTTGCAAATCGTCAATATTGCAAACAGCTTCGCCTTGATAAAACAGCTCTTTATCTTTGGCATAAAAACCATCTTCTTTACCGTAATATGTAATATCAGGTAAACCTTGAGCATACTTCATAAGTTCGGGATTATTGGCATTTATCACTGAAACATCAGCCTTATGGGCAAGATGAACTTTATCCTTGCAATAACCTTCGTGGCCTTGGTGCCAATCGGTATGCACCGAAAATAAATTGGTAAACATTACAATGTTTGGTGAATTTTTAATATCTGAAGCCTGATAACTTGAAAATTCGCCGATAATGTAATCGTTTTCTTCATCGATAAGCTCAATTAAGGCTTTGCCGATATTGCCGCCCAGGGCAACTTTTAGGCCCAAACCTTTCATCATGTGATACATCATCGAAACACTTAAAGTCTTGCCTTTTGAACCGCTGACACCGACAACTTTGGTATTGCGTTGTTTCATTTCACTTAAAAAGATATTAGAGCTTGAGGTAACTTCAAGGCCATATTTTTTTATCATTTCAAATTCAGGCTTATAAACACTGACACCGGGAGAGCGAATAACTACATCGGAAATCTTGGCTAATTCTTCCAATTTTTCTTGACCGTCGCTGTCGTTATATTCATAAATATTTTTGGCTACCTGATGTTTATTCAAATAGTTTTTGACAGCTATTCCTTCGGTTCCCATTCCCCAAATGATAATATTTTTATCTTTTAAGTCCTTAATCAGCATTTTTCTTAGCCCCTTTCTTTTTGGCATAGAATTGATTTTCGGTTCTGTCGGCAATTTGTGAACCTTGGTGAATTACCATTTGCTTGAACGGTATCTCAATACCCTCTTCCTTAAATCTCTTATTGATAATAAAGCGAACATCACTTGGAGCCGTCCAGCCGACATTTATATCCGATACGTAAAAGCGTACTTCAAAATCAAGACTGCTTTCACCAAAGTCTTGGAACAACACATAAGGCGCCGGTTTTTTGGCGACTTTGGGATGTGATGACGCACATTCAAGCAACAACTCTTTTACTCTTTCAACATCACTACCATAAGCCACACCAACTTTTACGGCATATCGAGCCCAGTTGTTTTCGTGAGTGCGGTTTACAACTGAATTTGAGAGTACTTGTGAGTTTGGAATAATAACACTGGCACGATTAAAAGTTTGGACTTCGGTTGAGCGTATATTGATTTGCTTAACTTCGCCTTCTTCGCTACCTATTACTACCCAATCACCAACTTTTATCGGGCGCTCAAACAGCATAATAATGCCGGAAACAAAGTTGTTTACAATGTCTTGCAAGCCAAGACCGATACCAACTGATAAGGCACCTGCAATCAATGCTATGTTTGTTAAGTTTCCACCCATTATAGCTATTGCCAAAAGCCCTGCTAAAACGTAGCAAATATATGCAAATCCGGAGGCAAGCGAATGTTTGGTACCACTATCTAAGTTAGTCTTTTCCAACATTTTAAATTCTATGCGGTAGCGTACCATTTTGATTACCCATAAGCAGAGCGCGAAAACTATCAATCCCCACATTATCGATAATAATGAGATTTTTATACCACCGACAGTGAATCCGGAAATTGCTTTATAAACATTGGATTTTAACACATCAAACGGAACACCCCATAAAACCAAGATGGCTCCGATAAGCACCAACAACATCAACGGCTCGGCAATAATGCCAAACCAAAAATCAAATTTGCGCAAAAAAACCTTACGCATACGAAATGTTTTTACCCAAAGCCCCATAAGCAAAATATGTTGAACGGCATCATATATAAAATTGCGCAAAATGCTAAATCCGCCGATAACAATTGCCGAAAGTAATGAGCGGTCAACAATAAACGAAGCAAGCCTTGCATAGCCAAACAGGGATAACCCGATAATTGCAACGGTAAAGACACTAACCAGCATTCCAACTCGGTATGTGTAGCCTTCTTTTTCGTTTATTGTTTCATCATCGTTTTCGTCTGCAGTATTTTCTGATTGTTCACTGGCAAAATATATATACGAAATCCATGCTACGCAAAGAGCTTTTACAGATGCTGATACAGCTAAAATATAAGTCAATAATTCTAACGGATATTTACTTAAGGTTACTACATTCTGCAAATAAGCAAATATACCGACTGTAAATATGGTAAAGTATATTGCCTTGGTCATGCGTTTGGCTTTGTCGGTTGTCATATTGATAAGACGCCACTTTTCATTGTATGGGGTGAATACAACACGACAGGTCGCTCTGCCGATTATAATGTATAACAAATAATAAAGCGCAGAGTGCAATATTATACCTAAAAAGCTTCCTTGTATCAAAGTTGCTTGCATCAACCAATGCAAACAAAAAGCTATGATTGCAGTCGGAATAATACCATAAGCACACCATGCAGCTAATGAAGCAACAATCTTACGAGCTAATTTCGGAGAATCTATATCAGCACGATACCCCCAACGTTTTATAATGAAATTGCGCAAAAAATAACCTAATACGGTAATAAATGATATTATCAATATGATAGTGACGATGTTATTATTTACTGTTTTTTGCTGAGATAAGCTAAGGGTATTATACCATACCTTAGGAGATTTTATGATATCTATACCAAATGATAATAACTCATGATTTGCTTTTAACAGGGTTACCGGATTAACTAATGTCATTTCAGTTTTAAGCATATTTCCCCAAAGCATATCGTTTCTGATATTAAATATACGTTGGTTAAGCTCATCAATTTTGGCTGATAAAATATCTATTTCGGATAATCGAGTTTTTTCTTGAGTAAGCTCTATATTGTATTCTTGACGTTTTTGAGTAATAACCTTTGCTTCGGCGATATTTTCATTAACCTCACCTAAAGCTTCTATTCTTTTTTCGATAAGCTTTATTTCTTCGTTTATCGGAGTGCGTACTGCATTTATTTTCACAGACATTTCATTAAGATACGGAATAAACTCTATAAGTTCATTGATATTAACATCTTTGACTTTGGTTTGTTTTTCAATCTTATTTAAGTTTGCCGATATTTCCTTGTAACTTAACCCGTCACCTAAATCATCAGCTTTAATGAGATTTGATGCTAAGCAGTTTTGCCAAAACAGTACAACAAACAAAAACGCGATAATTTTTTTCATTATATTTCCTTTTTTAAGAATTGTTTTAACAAAGCCAACATATTTTGAGCCGCAATTTTATATGCGTCGCCACATATCCAAAGGCTAATTCCGTTTTCAACACTTATGTCTTGCCTGATACGGCTGATGAATACAGAACTTTCGCCTTGAGCATCGTTTATTGTTATATAACCGCCGTCTTCTTGTCTATCAACCACCAATACACCTTTGGCTTTTTTGATATCTTCTCTGGCCTCGTCAGCATCAATTTCTTCTTCGACTTCTATATTGGCAAAAATACCTTGTCCCACAAAAACAGGAACAACTGCACAATTGGCATGAACTTTGGTATCAAAGCCTAAAACTTGTTTAATTTGTGAGTTGTAAAGCCATTCAATTTCAGTTTCTTCGCCAATGAATGAACTTACTTGCGGAATTACATTAAAAGCGATTGTTTTATGGAATAATCCGGTTGATGAAGCTGTATCGTTCATCAATATTTTGCGAGTTTGATTATAAAGCTCACTCATACCGTCTTGGTTTTCATAATCAACCGAAGTATAGGTGCTCAAATTTATTCTTTTGATTGTATATTTTTGCGCTAAACCGACAATAGCCGATAAAAACTCAACAACAAAAGGATGAGGAACGTTTATAATGTTTTTATTTGCCTTATTAAGCATATTTTCATTTATTCCGCCAACAATAACAGGAATATTTTCATCGCCCTCAAAGGCCTTTGTCGCATTGATAATACGAACTTTGCTTTTAGCAAATTTAGTTCCGTATATCGAAGTTGTTCTATCATTATCGGTAAATATTATTGCGGAAAAATCTGCCGGATTAAGTTCTTCGATATCAGCAACAATTATATCTTCTTCACCAAAAGAAACTTTAGTGTTTTTTTGAACATTGGTTGAAAAAACTTTGACATTATTTTTGTCGTATCCGCGAAGAGACATTAGCTCTAATATATTTTTGGCCAAAGCATTATTAAAACCGACTATAGCAATATTATTCATATATTTTTCCTTCATTAAAAGATATGACAAAATCCTACTAGTTTTTGTTATATTTCACAATAAAAACTTTACCGTATATCACAAGTTTCTTGACATAAGATACAAAATGGCGTTTACTATTCGAAGTTTTTAAATTTAATTTTACGGAGAAACAAAAATGACAGCACGAACTTTACAAGGATTTATGGAACTTTTGCCTCAAGAGCAATTAGTTTTCAATCATATGAAGTCTGTCATTGCCCATACTTATGAAAAGTTCGGTTTTGCTCCGTTGGATACTCCGGTTTTGGAATTGGCCGAAGTTTTATTGTCAAAATCGGGCGGTGAAACCGAAAAACAAATTTATGAATTCAAAAGAGGTGACACTTCTCTTGCCATGCGTTTTGATTTGACTGTTCCTTTGGCTAAATATGTGGCTTTGTATAACAATGATTTGACCTTCCCTTTCAAACGTTATCAAATCGGCAAGGTATATCGTGGTGAACGCCCGCAAAAAGGCCGTTTCAGAGAATTTTATCAATGCGACATCGACATCATTGACAGAGATGATTTGAATATTGTGTATGATGCAGAGGTTTTGGCTGTTATATACACAATTTTCAGCGAATTAAAATTACCATCTTTCAAAATTTATATCAATAATCGCAAGCTTCTCGGAGGTTATTTGGAACACTTAGGAATAGCCGATAAAACCGTCGATGTTTTGCGTTTGGTTGACAAAATTAAAAAAATACCTGAAGAAGTATTCCTTAGTGAGTTAAAAGATTTGGGATTACCGGAAGATAAAAATAATTCATTACTAAAATTTATCAAAATCAATAGATTAAACGATGAAATTATAGCAGAACTTGAAAGTTTAAATATCAATGAAGAGAATTTTGTAGCCGGATTAAACGAGCTTAAAACTGTTATTGATATGGCTCAAAAACTCGGTATGCCGGAAGCAAATATTCAAATTGATTTGTCAATTACTCGCGGACTTGATTACTACACCGGCACGGTTTATGAGACATTTTTTGATGAATATCCGCAATTCGGTTCGGTATGCTCGGGCGGCAGGTATGATAACCTCTCTTCCGTATTTATGGACAAGAAATTCCCCGGCGTCGGTATCTCTATCGGTTTGACCAGATTGTTTGATCAACTTAGAGCTAATAACTTACTGCCAATTAAGGCTCTTACTCCGAACAAAGCTCTTATCATTACTCAAGGCGAAGAATATGTTTCAGAGGCTGTTAAATTGGCCGGAGAGCTTCGTGGCGCAAACATTCCGATTGATGTAATGTATCGCCAATGCAAGTTTAAGAAAAAAATGGAATATGCCAACAAAATCGGTGTACCATATCTGATTATAATCGGCGAAGAAGAAGCTAATACAAAAAAATATGCGCTCAAAGATATGAACTCCGGCGAGCAACTTAGCCTTAGTGTTGATGAGCTGATTAGCAAGTTAAGATAACATATAAAAGCACTCTTCAAACGAGTGCTTTTTTATTGCTCATTATTGATTGAAACGATTAAATCCTCTATTCTTTGAGCTACCTTTTTATCTTTAATATTGGTAAAATTTTTTAATAAATTTTGTAATTTTAAATCTATCTCATGGTATGTTGAAATCATTTTAATTATACTATTTTCTTTTATATCTTGAAAAAAATAATTTAAATCCACCCCCAAGAAAACAGCAACTTTATAAAGATTATACGGGCTAAGTGCATTTTCCCCTTTCTCATACTTTTGAACGGATTGAAACGATACATTAAGCACATCTGCTATATTTTTTTGAGTAAGATTTAGTATTTTTCGGCGAAGATATAATCTATGTCCGATTTTTTTATTAAAATCTCTTGTAGTTATCTTTGTCATGCACTTATCCTTTTGAACATAAAGAAAACCACCTTTATAAAAAAAGGTGGGGACGTTCAAAAACTGCTACAACATAAGCAGCCCGACTTATTCGGACAAGCCTATTCGTCGGCATCCCCACAAGAAAATATATGTGGTGTAAATGCCGACATTTCTTTATAGTCTTAATGTCTAAAAAGACCATGTTGTATTAAGGTTTTTGAAGCCCTATACATAATAATAAACGACCGATTTTGATAATCGATTATTTTCATTATAATTATTATATTGATTATTGCAATATCAAATTTGTTTGCTACCAATACATTGTTTTTAAAAGATTATTCCAATCTTTAACTCAATTTTAAATATTTAAATGCCAGCATTGCATGTGAAGGAGCAGTACTCTCCTTTATATAAAAAAACGTTTTTTTTAAGAAAGACAACAGAAGTTGTTACAAGAATTGAGGCATATATACCCGATTTATAATCGGATGGTAGGCTCTTTGCATAAGAATATGCGAAGGGTTTTGTTGTCTCTAAATAGGATAAAATACGGGCGAGGTGCGTTATGGCGTATAACATAACCTTAAGCTCGTCAATGCGTTCGAATTTGCTGTCTTTACGCAACATATCAACGCTAATGAACAAAACTCAAAACATTCTTTCCACCGGCAAAAAAGTCAATTCGGCAATTGATAATGCTACCTCGTATTATCAAGCTCGTTCGTTGACTAATCGTGCGTCTGATTTGAATAGTTTGCTTGATTCCATGTCTCAAGGAATCCAAACAATTCAAGCGGCTGTTACGGGACTGGAAAATTATGTAAATTATTTGGAACAAGCTGTAATTGTAGCAGAACATATATCTGAGACAGGCAAGATTGAACAACCGACCAAGGAATGGCTGATGAAAAATATCGGAGAAGATGGTGCTCTTGTGTCTACGCTTCAAGAGTTAAAAGACGCTCTTGCCGATGAAAATATTGTAAATATCTATGTTTATGAAGACATTACCATGGGGTCGTCTGATACCATAAATTTAACAGGTAATAAGCGACTGCAGGGTATAAACAGCGATGTTACTTTAACGTTTAGCACATCTAAAACGGCTATAACAATGTCGGATAATGCTGAATTAAGAAACATAACCATAAATGCTAAAGCTGGCGGTGTTTCCGGTGGTAATATTACCGGTAATGTAAATATCAGTACAACGAATAGCAATTCTCATGGTTGTGTTAATACCAAAGTTCAAGATGCTAATCTGATTGTTAAAGCTACAGGAAGTGCATCATATGCCATAGATAATTGTATCATAACGGATTCCAAAGTTTCTGCTTGGTCAGATTATGGCTATACTCTAAATAATACCAATATATATCGCTCTACATTAAATGTCTTAAAAACATCAGAGGAAACAGCATATAATTCAATGATAAGGTGCAATGTTTACGATTCTACGTTGAATATTAAAACTACGGGATCAAGTTCGTATGCATTATCAGGAACAGAGGTTAAAAATTCCATCGTTAATGCTTATTCAACTAATAGCGGAGGATTTACAATATCCATATCTGTTATAGAAGATTCGATAGTGAAAGCTCTTAGTACAAACGGATCTGCAATTGCCACATCAAAACTGACAAGTACCGAAGGTTCAAAAATTTACTATGCGGATAGAAATGCCAAGAATATGACCTTGTATAATGGTAGTGAAACTATTAGCACTAAAGAATTTGTTGATGAAATAAACAACACTTTTGAAACAGCTTTTGATACAGAAACTGCTTATGCTACGGAAATATATGATAAATTGCGCATAGATAACCATGAATACATAAAAATGTTAGATATGCTTGACGATATGGTGGATGATTCTTCTTATCAAGGTGTCAATTTGCTTAAAGGTGATGAATTAAACGTGGTATTTAATGAAGATAGAAGTCATTCCTATATCGTTAAAGGTATTGATATGCGTACGTATTCAGTTGGTATTATTACGAGAAAATGGTATAATAAAGATGATATTAAAACCGCTATAAATGAAGTTAAAGAAACAATAAATAAAGTAAGAAGCGCAATGAGCGAATTGGGTAATAATTTAAGCATAATCCAAACTCGACAAGGTTTTACCGATGCTCTTACCGATATATTAGAAGTTGGTGCAGATAAACTGGTATTAGCCGACATGAACGAAACATCCGCTGAGTATCTCATGCTTCAAACTCGTCAACAATTAGCAATAAATTCGTTGTCATTAGCCTCGCAATCGGCTAAAGCTGTTTTAAGTTTGTTTTAAAAAAAATCCCAAACCATTATAGCTTGGGATATTGTGTGTTTATTTATAATTCTTAGAAATTATAACGCAAACCGGCAGTCATTTCAGCTACGTGATTTAAGCTTGATGCGCCGATATATGCATAACGTCCCATAATACGTGCAGAGATATGTTCGTTAAAATTATACATTGCACCGGCACCAATTCTATAACCTATACGATTAGCTGAATGAGAAGTGTCTTTAGCTTCGCCTTTGAAATAATAATCTGCTACACCAATACTGGCTAACAAATCATATTTACCTTCACAACCCAAAGGTTGATAGCCATACAAGTCCACACCATAGGCATTTACTTTGGTTTTTAGTTTTTCACCTTCAGCCATATCTTTGGTGCGTTTGGCACTCCATTGACCGAACACTTCAACCCCTATTCTATCCATACGGGCACCCATGTTGAGAATACCGGAATGATAAGTTTTTTTAGCATCATCAAGGGAACCTTTGAAATCGTATGAATCTAAAGCATAATCAGCACCAATATATACTTTTGTAGTTTTTGGTGTTTCGTTCCAACCAGCTAAGGCGTTAGTTGAACAAAGTGCACAAGCAATTCCTGCAAGTAATAATGTTTTTTTCATTGTATTAAAACTCCATTTATAAATAAGTTTTTACTTTTTTTTACTTAAACCTAAGTAGTCAATGGTTTACACATATCAGATAATCCGGATAAAAGCTTTTTAAAGGGGAGTTAAATATTTTTTTACGCAAATGTTCTAATATATATTTTAATGTAATTATAAAAGGCTTGAAAAATATGGTGTTTTGTCCCCCTGATAAGAATTGTCAAAATTGTTCGCGATTGGTTGATTTCAGAAAAAACAATCAAGAAAAATTTCCTTCATATTATAATGGTTCGGTTCCTGCTTTCGGTAGCCTCGATGCCAAAGTGTTGATTGTGGGACTAGCTCCCGGACTTAATGGAGCTAATCAAACCGGACGACCTTTTACCAACGACTATGCCGGAGATGTGTTGTACCCTATTTTGAAAAAATGCGGTTTTGCCAAAGGAAATTACGGCAAAATAGCTAATGACGGATTCGAGCTGATTGATGTTAGAGTTACCAATGCGGTTCGTTGTGTTCCTCCGCAAAATAAGGTTACAGGAGATGAGGTCAAAAATTGCGGTAGATTCCTTATTGATGAAATTGCTCATATGCCGAACTTAAAAGTTATTCTTACCTTAGGAAGTGTTGCTCACAATGCTGTTTTGGGTGTTTTGGGATATAAAAAAGCTTCATTTAAATTTGGACATGGTAATCAACACAGGCTAGATAAACATAATCTTATAATGTTAAATTCGTATCATACATCCAGATATAATATAAATACGGGCGTTTTAACCTTCGAAATGTTTGAAAAAATTATAAATGACTTAAAAAAGATATTGACTATATAAATTTATCAATATATAAGAACAGTCCATTTTTAATTACTTAAAAATTTTTATGTCTAACCTAAACTTTTTTAACTATGTCTACAGAAAAAAAAATGTACGGAACAAACATTTTGTCCGTTTATGACAATGATGGAAGTAAATTTATATTTGCTTCAATGGAAGAAGCTTTGGCAACAAACCCTCCTTTCGTGGTAGAAATCGTCAGCACTCAGGGAAAAATCAAAAAAGAATTTTATCCTGTTGAATGCGATATCGAAATTATGTCTCGTGAACGTGTTGATGCGTATACAAAAAAAGGAAAAGACGTTATTAACAATCGCCTTATTCAAGATCTTAAAGAAGAATCTACATGGATAAGATTGTTATATGGTCCGAATTATCGTTATTATATTCCTTTTTCAACAGTTGGCGGAAAAATAAATTTGAGGTACTATAAAGGCCTAAAAAAGTAGACTAAAAATTTAACGTGCAAGAGTTGTTTTCTTATAACAGAAGAAAACAACTCTTTTTTTATTGACAATGACTACTTTTTGGAACTATTATGGGCGTCAATGTACAATTATTAAAACTTATCATTATGGTGAATGACAGAAGATTACGCCCCATTTACGGCGTTGGTTTGGTTGCTCTAGAGAGAAAAAGACCAGACATGCTTTATGAAGCAAAAGATGAAGCGATTAAAGCAGCTGTTGCTGCTGGATTAGGATTTATCGTAGAATTCAAAGGCGAATCTAAAAAAATCCTAAGTTGGAATTCCGCTGTGCATGAACGTAGTACACTACTTGAAAAGTACAAAAAAAAGCAAGATGCGGATAAAATCGCCGTATTGAACAAGTGTCTCGAGCCGTATTGGCTTGAATTGGTGAGCGTTTCAAACGCAAATCATATTTTGCCTCTATCTTCTGTAGAGGCTTATGAGCACATTGAAGTCTGATTTTGACTTCTATCGTTAAAAAAACTTGGTTACTTTTGAATAGGTAACCAAGTTTTTATTTTTTTTAATAAGATATTCCTGCAAATCCCATAAACGCCATTGATAGCAATGCTGCTGTTATCAAAACAATAGGTGTACCTTTTAAGCTTTCGGGAATCTCTGTCCTATCCAATCTTTCTCTTATGCCGGCAAAAATAACTATAGCTAACGTAAAGCCCATTGCTGAAGCCAAGGTATAACAAATTCCGGCAAGTAAGGTATAGTTCTTTTGAATAGTTAAAATAGCAATACCCAAAACTGCACAGTTTGTTGTAATAAGCGGTAAGAAAATTCCTAAAGACTGATACAATGACGGAGAGCTCTTTTTGATTATAATCTCAACCATTTGTACCAATGCTGCTATAACCAAAATAAAGGTTACGGTTGTCATAAATTTCAAATCATAGGGCTGTAAAAAGGTATAGTAAATTAAATAGGTTACAATTGTTGCCAACGTCATTACAAACATTACGGCAACTCCCATACCTACGGCTGTAGAAATCTTTTTAGAAACCCCTAAAAACGGACATATTCCCAAAAATTGCGATAGAATAATGTTGTTTACAAATATCGCTGTAATAAAAATCATTAAATATGCCATGACTATTTAACTCCTCGAATTTTGTTTACAACAATAATTATTGAAGCAAGAGCTAAAAAAGCTCCCGGAGGCATAATAAACAACAATATAGGATCGGCTACATCTCCAATAAAGCTATAACCGAAAATTGATCCGTTACCTAAAATCTCTCTTAATGAACCTAAAATAGTTAGAGCCATGGTAAAGCCTATACCCATGCCGATTGCGTCTAAAAGGGATTGAAAGATGCTGTTTTTGGAAGCAAAAGCCTCTGCTCTACCCAAAATTATACAGTTTACTACAATAAGAGGTATGTAAATTCCCAAAGCCGAGTATAATGCCGGTAAATAAGCCTGCATTATCATCTCAAGCATTGTAACAAATGAGGCTATTATAACAATAAAACTCGGTATTCTGATAATATCCGGAATTATCTTTTTTACAGATGAAATGGCCATGTTTGAAAGCATTAGAACAAACATTGTCGCTAGTCCCATTCCCAAACCATTGATTGCCGAAGTTGTAACACCCAAGGTCGGACACATACCCAACAGCATTACAAATGTTGGGTTTTCTCTTAAAATACCTCTGGTTAAATTATCAAGCGAAGTTTTATTCATTATCGCCTCCGGAATTAAAATTGCTAAATGCGTCATAAGCTCGTTCAATAGCACGTAAGACAGCTCGAGAGCTTATGGTTGCTGCCGTTACCGCATCAACATCACCGCCATCTTGCTTTACTTTTAAGATTTGGCGATGGGGATAAAAATCACTCAGTTGTTCTTTGAACTTGGGCTCATCAACCTTTGAACCCAACCCCGGTGTTTCGTTTGATGATATGACCTTAAAAGTTTTTATTGAACCTGATACGTTAAATCCTGTCATAACTTCCATTCTGCCGCCAAAACCGCTGTTTGTGTGCGATTTAATTGCTATTGATGTAAGTTTACCACCCTTTCTTGCCGGATACATTATCAATTTGTCTTTTTTATCCTTCGTCAATATAGTTGTTTTTTCGGCAAATGGGTCATTATCAAATTCATTTACTACTTCGCGTATTGCTTCTAACTCATGATTATCCTTGGCTTTTTGAATAGCCTCAAATGTTACATCATAAACATATCCCAACATAAAAGCTGAAGCAGAAGCTATTACAACCAATGTTATTACGGGAATAATAAATTCTTTTATTTTTTCAGACATTATTTTTTCTCTCCATAATAACGTTGAACAGCATATTTATCAATCAAAGGAACAAAAGCGTTCATTATCAATATAGCAAAAGAAACACCTTCGGGATATGCGCTGAATGAACGAATTATCACAGTTAAGAAACCACAACATATGGCATATATTGTTTGTCCTTTGATAGTCATTGGCGAAGTTGTATAATCTGTAGCCATAAATATTGCACCAAGCATTAAACCGCCGGATAATAAATGAGCTAAAGGCAAAAACTTCGGATTTCCGGTAGTGTAATATAAAATTGCACTCATGGCTAAAACTGTGGCTAAATAATAAAAAGGTATGTGCCATGTTATGACTTTGCGCCACAACATATATGCTAACCCCAGCAACAATGCCAAAGCTGAAATTTCACCGATACAACCTCCGACATTACCCAAAAACATATCTAAATAACTCGGTAACTCATTTATGGTATACATATCTGGTGACATTTCACTACTGACACTCATACTTTTTAACATTCTTAAGGTTGTTGCGCCGGTTGCTCCGTCAGGAGAGAATAACGATAAAAAGTGAGGATTGGGCCAAACGGTCATTTGTACCGGAAACGATATAAATAAAAATACACGACCTACAAGTGCCGGATTGAAAATATTGCAACCAATTCCGCCAAAACACATTTTTGCTACAATTATAGCCATAAATGAACCGATTATAATCATCCAACACGGCATTGTTGACGGTAGGTTAAAAGCTAATAAAATACCGGTAATAATAGCAGAATAGTCGGTTGTTGAGTTTTGTCTTTTTAACCAATATCGACAGGCTAAATATTCAAAAAGTACGCAACTTGCCACAGATGTAAGAATAACTCTTAAAGCATCTACACCAAAAAACAAAGCTGATGCTATAATTGCAGGAACAAGTGCAATAATAACATCAAGCATTATCGACTTAGTATTGCGAGTTGTTTGCATATGAGGATTAGTTGATATTTTTAGCATTTTCAGTTCACTTTTTTCTAATTTCTTGTTTAGCAATTTTACAATAATCAAGAAGCGGTATATTGGCAGGACAACTGTATGCACAACATCCGCATTCAATACAATCACCGGCATGAAGTTTTCTTAACTCATCAGTAGGGCCGGAATATACAACGGCTTGTTTTATGGCAAAAGGACGTAATCCTGCCGGACAAACCTGAGCACATTTTCCGCATCGGATACAGGCTGAAGCTTCTTTTTTGAATATTTTATCTTCCTTAAACAATAACACGCCGGAAGTAAGCTTTGTTGCCGGAGCCGAATGATTTACGATAGCGTTACCCATCATCGGTCCGCCTAATATAATCTTAGTTACATTATCGTTCATTCCGCCGGCTTTATCAATCAAATAAGATATAGGAGTTCCAACTCTTACTCGATAGTTGCTCGGATATTCAATACCATCTCCAGAAACGGTAATTATACGTTCAAATAAAGGCTTATTTTTCATAACAGCTTCATATACAGCATGAACTGTTCCGACGTTTTGAACAACACAACCGACATCAAACGGAAGCTTACCGGAAGGAAGTTCTTTGCCCGTAATTGCCTTAATCAGTTGTTTTTCACCGCCTTGTGGGTATTTGGTCTTGCACACTCTAACATTTACACCGATATAAAGTTTGCAAAGTGCTGTCAGAGTTGCTATGGCATTGGGCTTGTTTTCATCAATAGCTATTATGGCATTTTGAATCCCTAAGGCTTTATTTATTATTCTGGCGCCGATAATTATTTGCTCTGCTTTTTCTACCATCAATCTGTCATCAGCAGTTAAAAACGGTTCACATTCAATGCCGTTTACTATCAAAATATCGGCTTTTTTTCCTTCGGGTAATGTGGTCTTAATCGGAGTCGGATAACCTGCTCCACCCATACCTACAATTCCTGCTTCGCGAATTTTAGCAACAATTTCTTCGGGTGTAAAGTTTATGTCCTTAACGACTTTATCACTTCTATCAATGCTTTCTTCCCACTCGTCACCTTCAACTCTAATGGTAATCATTTTTTCTTCATAACCGGTAGAACCTGCAACATCTTCAATTTTTACAACTTCTCCGGAAACTGATGAGTGAACATCTGATGATACAATACCATCGGCATCTGCAATTAACGTTCCGACCTTTACCTTATCGCCTTTGTTTACCAATATTTTTGCTGATGAACCGATATGTTGCTTTACCGGAATATATACCATTTCGGGCAAACCGGCATCTTCAATCGGGCAATTGGTGGTGATTTTAAATTTATCGGGATGAATACCTCCCATACTGAAAGTATATTTTCTAGTCACGAACGTTCTCCCTGTACACTATTGCACCGGTTGGGCAATTTTGAGCCAATTCAGCTCCGAATTTTTCGACATCTATGTCTGCAGGAATATAAGAAATATTATTTTCAACTTTGATTGCTTCGTTGATTTTGTTACATTTCATACAACCGATACAAGCTGCTTTGCAATTTTTTCTGGCAGTCGCACCTTTTTGTTTATTACGGCAAGCAACATAAACAATGCTACCATTTTGGCTAACAGGTCTTATTTCAAACAAACCTCTGGGACAAACCTTAGCACAGGCTCCGCAAGAAACGCATTTGGCAGAATCAATAACCGGTAAGCCGGTTTCTTCATCAAGTGATAAAGCTCCGAATTTGCATGATTTTATACAATCACCCAAACGTAAACAACCATCCGGACAACCGCTTTGACCTGATGATATTCTATTGGCTACACGACAAGAACTTACTGCCTCATACACAACTTTTGCCGGTGCATTTTGACAAGTGCCCTGACATAATAAAACGGCTGTGGTTTGAGCTTTTTGGGATACTTCAAATCCCTTAATTTCAGCAATTTTTTGCATAACCTTTTGGCCACCTACCGGACAATAAAGGTTTGCAAATACGTCGGCATCTGCTTTTGCGCAAGCTGATGCAAAATCGGCACAACCGGCCTTTCCGCATCCTCCACAGTTTGCCTGTGGCAGTACATCTACGATTTTTACTGTTGTTTCATCTGTTTCGACCATAAATTTCTTTGATACCAGATATAGTACCAAAGCTGCAACAAGACCTATTGAGCCCAAAATCAAAGTATTTAATAATATTAGGTTATCCATTTTCTTTTGCGTCCTTTTTTGAAACCTTAAATTCAAATCCTGACTTCATTTTATCTTTTGCCAAGAATAAACCAAAATAATAAGGAATCAAGACAATTATTCCACATATTCCGCCTATTATCTCATCTTGTTGATAACTTATAACTCCAATAATTGTCGAAATCATCAATATCAACGGAATTACATATGCTATTATTATCGATTTTATTGCTTGTTGCTCATCTATTTCGACAACCACTTCTTCACCAACGTTAAATTTATCAGCTTCTTTGTTTTTGACGATTATTTCTTTTTGTTTAGCTTCGGCACCGTTACAATAGTTTTTTACCGCACAGGTTGAGCAAGCAGAACAACTCATTATCTCGATAATAAGCTCATTATTTATTATATTTTTGATTATTCCTGTTTTTCCTATTGTTTCCATAATTATTCCATGAGTTTTTGAGCTGATTTGGTATAGATTGTTTGCATATTACTATCAATAATAATTGCTTTTATATTGTGTTTATCGGCAAATTTTAATCCTTTATCCACACCAAGAGCATTTATAGCTGTGGCATAAGCATCGGCATACATACAAGAATCGTGAAAGACGCTGACGGATAATACATCATTATCAATAGGTTTTCCCGTTTTTGGAGATATGGTGTGAGCATAAGTTTTATTACCTTTTTTGTAATAATTTCGATAATTTCCCGAGGTAGCAACCGACATATTACTAAGTGATAAAATCATTATATTTTCGTGAGAATTTTTTACGGGTTTGTTTAAGGCTACATTCCATGCTTCGCCGCTTTTTGCACGATAGCCTTTGGCTTTTACTTCGCCTCCGATGTCAACAATATAGTTGTCGTAACCTTTTTTATCCAATAATAAAGCTATTTCATCTACGGCAAATCCTTTGGCAATGGCTGATAAATTAACATATATATTTTTATTTGTCTTATAAACTTTAGTATAATTTTCTTTGAATTTAAGTTTATCAAAACCGGTTGTTTGCATAGCTTTATTTACTTCATTGTCAGATGGAATTTTAGCCTTTGTTGTGCCAAACCCCCATAAATTTATCAAATTACCTAACGTAGGATCAAACCATCCGTTGCTTTGTTGCCAAACTGTATGCGATACTTTCAGGACTTTGGCTAAATCTTGTGATAAATTTAAGGTTTTATTTGCACTTAGTTTATTCAATTGAGAAATTTCACTATCTTCATTAAATACCGACATTTTGTTGTCTATTTCTTGAAGTTTTGCATTTATCTCGTCTTTTAATTTTTTGTTCTTGATGTCGGTGTTTATTTTGATGTTATAATATGTTCCGTATATTTCGCCTTTTATTATTTGGTAGTGAGGAGAATTTCGGTATATTATAAAAACAACCAAAGATACAAAAAGAAATATTGAAATATATTGAAAAATACGCATATTTATACCTGTATAATTGCAAAGTTACTTTTTACAAAAAACAAAACTTGTTTTATAGTTAAGCTGTTGTAAAGTCAACACAGTATATTTTATTTACCGATAAGGATAATAGCATGATAGACATAATAACCATAAAATTCAAAGAATTAGTTGAAAAATTTAACAACTCAGATTTTTGTAAAAACTCCAAATGTATCAAAGAAAAATGGGATAACAAAATAAATGTTGTGGCCAAATTGATTCATAAAAAATCCATATCGGCAAATATGATTACAATATTCGGTTTTATTATCGGTATGATGTCCATAAACTTTTTGGCTATGGGTATGTATTTTGAGGCTTTGGTCTGTATTTTAATTAACAGATTTTGTGATGTTTTGGACGGAGCGGTTGCAAGAATCGAGGGTATTACAAAATTCGGTATATTCTTGGATTTGTGTTTAGATTTTGTATTTTATGCCGGTGTAATTTTCGGTTTTGCCCTTGCTGATTCTTATGAAAATGCAGTTTCGGCTTGTTTCTTATTGTTTGGTTTTACAGCATCATCTTCAGCCCTTTTGGCTTATGGACTTGTAACACATAATTCTTCTAAAAAAACAGATAAACAAAAATTAGAGTCTCCATTTTATTTGGGTGGTTTGGCTCAAGGATTTGAAACGGTATGTGCATTTGTATTGCTTTGTATTATGCCTTTTTACCGATTGCCATTGCTTTGGGATGTTGGTGTATTCTAAAAGCTTTGGTTATCGTCTCGACTGCATATTATAAACTCGTAATAAACGAACAAAAAAGTAAATAATAATGAAATTTATCAAAATAATTTGTATCAGCCTATTTTTGCTTTGCAACAATGTAAAAGCAAGTGAGCTTGTTGATATAAGTTATCAAACAAAACTTAATGACAATGATTTAGTAGAAATCTTGTTGGAATTTGATATTGCAAAGGATTGGCATATTTTTGCACCTTATGAACAAGAATTCGGTTCGCCGCTTAAAGTTGAATGGCTTAATACCAACAACTCAGATGTTTTGGAAGAAAGTTACAGTAAAACAAAACGTTATAATAATGATATTATATCTTTTGACGGATATGAAACAAAGGCTTTTTATAAATCAACTCTAAGCATTAGAAATAATGAATATGTTAATGCAAAAATTCAATATATGGTTTGTAAAGATGAGTGTATAAACCAAGAAAAAAACATCAAAATATACAAAAAAAACTCTCCTGAGTTTGAAGAAAAAACAAAACAAAGCAGAGAATATTTTTTAAGTAATGACTTTGTCTTAAACATCAGGCTTTGGGTTATTTTGCTTATGGCCTTTGTCGGCGGTGTTATTCTTAATTTGATGCCGTGTATTTTTCCTGTGCTGAGTATCAAAATAATATCTTTAGCCAATATGAATCCCGAAGAACGTTCTGTTGAGGCCCTGTTCTACGGAATTGGTATTATTGTATCTATGCTTATTATTGCAGGAATATTATATGGTTTGAGAATATTTGACAGCACAATCGGTTGGGGTTTTCATATGCAATCACCCTATTTTGTCGGATTTATGTTTGTTTTATTCATAATTTTGACGCTTTTGATGCTTGATATTATAAATATCAACAACAGTTGTTTATCTCGTTTTGCCTTTTTGCATTTTGAAAATCATAAAGTAAATGCTTTTATGACCGGTTTGTTGGCGGTTATTATTGCAACACCATGCACCGCACCATTTATGGGGGCTGCAATAGCTTATGCCCTAATGGCTCCGATATATATATATATTCCGATATTTTTTACGTTGGGCTTAGGATATGCCTTACCGTTTGCCTTATTGGCTTGGAATCCGCTAAAGCTGAAAAGAATTTTGCCAAAACCGGGTAAATGGATGAATATTTTGAAAAAAATATTATCTATTCCTTTAATAATAACTTGTATTTGGTTGTTTTGGGTGCTTTTGGCTCAACTCGGATTTGTAGTTTCGGGAAGAAATTTAGCTTGGCAAGAATATGATTCGAATAAAGTTGAACAAGCTCTGACAAACAAACAACCGGTGTTTATCGATTTTACGGCTAAATGGTGCATTACTTGTATGGTTAATAAACAAGCAGCTCTTCAGTCTGATGATTTGGCAAAAATTGTGAAAGAAAGAAATATTTTATTACTCAGAGCAGATGCAACAAACAAAGATGAAAAAACAAGTAAGGCTTTATCTTTTTATGGTCGAGCGAGTGTTCCGCTATACGTATATTATGATGGTAAATCAGACGATTACCTAATATTACCACAGATATTAACACCGGCGATATTAAAAGAATATTTGCAATAGAATTAGTGTGATTTACCTGAATTTGAAGCTATGGACAGAGCGTTATCCCAGGATATTGTTCGGCTTTTTGAAACATTTTGCATAGTTACTTCTGATACGGCATTATCCATATTGTTGGTGTTATATATGCTTTTAATTGTTTTAGCTTTACCCTTACCTTTATAATCAAATATTTTATCACAAATTTGAGAAATTACTTCTTTGTTATTTTCTTTAAGAGCTTGCTTAAATTTTTGACAATCTTCAGGAGTTAATTGAGTTATTGAAGTAACATAAAATGTTGATCCGTTTTTTGCTGTTCTTTTTTCAACAAGAAGTTTATCCATTTCTTCATTATAATCATTATAATTAAGATATTTCAGTGCTTCATGAAGATGTCTTTTGTTGATTCCATTATGAAACTCATTATTCGGTGAAACAGACATAAACATTAGTGCACAAGCATACGGGTTATTATAATTTTCACTTACAAATTTAGCAACTTTTTTACCGGATACTTCGCTGTTGTAATAACAAGTAGCTATAGCAGAAAACTGACATACATTGAGTTCCGCACCCATTAGAGCTTTTTGCATTGCTTTATATATTCTGCCGCCTTCTCTATATTTAAACCAACCATCAACAAGTTCTACGGCATTTTGCCCATCAATATGTATATTTCCGTGTTTTTTTACATAAGAATTGACTGTTTGCCAATCAGATGACTTTGGGTTTCCGTTGCAAGGATAGTAATAGCTGCCTAATCCGACGGTGTTTACGGTTAAGCCGTTATCGGAATAAGCATCTGCAACAAAAACTTCGGATAATGTCAAACTTTTTACGATATGCTCAAATGAAGCATTGAATAATTCATCAAAACTTTTTTTGTCGGTTATTTTATATTTTTGGTTAAGCTGCTTTTCCTTTTTTACATTTTCTACAAATTGACTTATATTATTGTTGTATTTACCACCTAGCACAACAGCAGAGCTAATTGCCGTAGTTAAAAGAGCTTTTTTAATTTTGGGAGCAATCTGTTTATCTAAAAAATGAGAAAATTTATTTTTTTTCCAATGATATTTTTTATCTAACAGTTTATAAGCCGCCAAAATCGGAGAACCTGCTAAACCTATTGCTACATCAGCCGTTTGTTTAGCACTCCATTTTAGAGCCTTACCTATTTTGGTCGCAATTTTTTTGGTAACAAATTTGACGTGTTCTTTATGACAATGAGAAAAATGTGCTTCACTTAATGAAACAAGGGCTTTTTCTTTGATATTTTCTTTATTCAAACGAGAAGTCTTTTCTATGGCATCATAATAGCGATTGATAGCTTTTTTCATTGTTCTTTTAACAATTTCTTTGTCGGATAAATTACGCTTTGCCATACTTAAAGGAACGATAATTCTTATATCGTTATTTACCTTAATTTCTCTTTCATAAATTTGTTTATCGGGGTTGCGTTTGTTATAGCTTTCATACTTAAAACATTCTTTGTCTTGAAATGCCAAAAAATTATCAATAAAATCTTCTATATTATCATAAGAAGCAGGTACCATAAGCTTTTTGCCGCACAAATCGTAATATTGGGGCTTTTTACCGAGTTTTTCGTATTCTTTGAGTAAATAGTTGTTATAATCCATGGTTGCTCCTTAACTTATATCACTATAATAGCATAATATTAAAATTTTGCAAACATATTTTAGACAAAACGACAAAACATTATACACAGGGTATTGCTAATTCAATCGATTGATTGACTCATTGGAATTCTGTGATATTATGCTCAAAAATTCAAGCATAAGTTTCTTAAAGGAAACTATGATACAAAAAAGTGCGTACTTTACATATTTATAGATTTTAGAGTATTTTTTTGTGCAAAGGACTATATTGTTTTTATAAATGCTTGAATTTTAGGAGTATGTAATGAAGGAATTGAAGAAAATAAATTTATGCGGAAAAGAAGTATTTCCATTATTTGAAGGCGGCAGAGGCGTTAATGTCAGCAATGGCGAAACAGCAGGTGCTTGGGCAAGAGAAGATTGTATCGGCACATTTTCGGGAGTATTTCCGGATTCAAAAGATGAAAACGGTATTATAAGAACTCCTGATATTTTGGCAAAATCTCGCTTGGACCGCCATTGGGAAATGATGGACAAAGCGGTTGAAGGTTGCGTTACTCAAGCACAAATCGCTCATGAAAAATCAAACGGCAAAGGTCTTATCAATATGAACGTATTGTGGGAATTGGCCGATAGTCAATATTTGATTAAAAACGTATTGGAAAAAGCCAAGGGCACCATTAACGGTATTGTTTCGGGCGCAGGACTTCCGATAAAATTGGCCGAACTTACATCTCAATTCGGTGTTTATTACTATCCTATTGTTTCATCTGGAAGAGCTTTGCAAATTTTAATCAAACGCGGATACGATAAGTTCAAAGAATTTATGGGTGGTGTTGTTTATGAAGACCCTTGGTTTGCCGGTGGTCACTGCGGATTTTCAAATACTGATGAAGTGTCTAAACCGCAATCACCTTATGAAAAAGTAGTTGAAATCAGAAAAGTATTGAACGCCAACGGACTTAACAACGTGCCGATTATCATCGCCGGCGGTGTTTGGTCTTTAAGTGACTGGGAAGATTATTTGGATAATCCTGAGGTTGGCACTGTCGGTTTCCAATTTGGAACACGCCCTCTTCTTACTCAAGAAAGCCCTATCAGTGACGCGTGGAAAAAGTTATTAAAGTCATTAAATTTGGGTGATGTGGTTATTCAAGACTTTAGTCCGACAGGATTTTTGTCTTCGGCAATTAAAAACTCTTTGCTTACCAAATTATTTGACAGAACAAAAAATCAGGTTCCTTTCTCTAAAGAACAAACAGAAGAATTTTCTGAACCTGTAGCTTATTCACAAAATGTTACATATTATGTAAGAAAAGAAGACATGAAAACGGTTAATGAACAGTTCCAAAGAGGATATACCGCAATGTCTGTAACACCGGATAACACTTTGATATTTATGGATATAGATGAAAAAATACAAAACATGGAAGATCTCAAAGAGTGTTGCGGTTGTTTATCAGGCTGTAAATTCTCCGGATGGACAACTCATTCACCAAATTATACAACCGGAAAATTACCCGATTTACGCTCATTTTGCATAAGAAAATCGCTTATCGAAGTCGGTCATAAGGGCAATATCTTAAATAATATATTGTTCTCGGGTAAAAATGCTTACAAATTCAAAACTGATCCGCTGGTCAACAAAGCTGAACTGCCGACAGTTAAAGAATTGATTGAAGCAATAAAACTAGGTCAATAATTTCTTAATTTTTTAGTGTTATTGACTTTGTAAAACATCTGGTTAAAATTGTTTGGTTAAATAGTTAGGTTCTTTTATATAACTTATTGTTTAGCCAAACATTTTAACTTTTTTATTGAATGAGGATTTTTAAGTAAAAATGGTTTGTAATTTGCCAATGATTAAGGGTATAGGTTATGCAATTCCTTCGAAAGTTGTGACCAATACTGATTTGACAAAGATTTTTGACACTTCTGATGAGTGGATTTATTCGCGCACCGGAATTAAAGAGCGTTGTTTATTTGCATCTGACAGCGAAGCTTTTGAGCTTTTGGAAAAAGCTTGTAACCAAGCCATAGCTAATGCCGAATTAAAGGCCGATGATATTGATGTTATTATTGCAGCAAGCTCTATGCCTGTGCAATTGATGCCAAACACCGCTTGTATGGCGCAAAAACTTATCAAAACATCAAGAAATGTTCCGGCATTTGATATTTCTGCAGCTTGTACCGGCTTGATCTACGGTTTGGATATTGCTAATTCTTATATCCGTTCCGGTTTATATAAAAATGTGCTATTGGTAACCATGGATAATTGTTCTCGCTATTTAGATTGGAGTGACAGACGAACCTCTATATTGTTTGGAGACGGCACTGGCACAATGGTAATTTCTGCCGGTGATGAAAATGATATTTTATCTATTGATATACGAGCTGACGGAAGTATCGGTGATTATATTTCGATGCCTGTTCAAAAAGGAAATTGTCCTTTTGTTGATAATACACCTAATCCTCAATTTTTGGATATGAAAGGACAAGATGTCTACAAATTTGTAGCAAACATTATTCCAAACTATATTACAGACGAAATTTTAGATAATAATAAGATAAATGTTGATGAAGTTGATTATTTAGTTTTACATCAGGCAAATCAGCGTATAATAGCTGCAGTTCAAGAACGTTTGGGATATAGTGATGATAAGGTTATTACCAACATTGAAAAGGTCGGAAACACATCAGCGTCATCAATACTGATTGCTATGGGAGAAGCCTTGAAAGAAGGTAAGATAAAAACTCCTTCGAAAGCTATTATTTGCGGTTTTGGCGCGGGTATGTGTTGGGGTGGCGGAGTTATTCGCCTTCGAGATGGTATTTTTAAGGACGTTAATATTTTTTAAGTATAACAAAAAAGGAAATCAGAGATGAAAAGAGTTGTTGTTACAGGACTTGGTGCTTTAACCCCTTTTGGAATGGGTGTTGATTTAGCTTGGGATTCTATCATTGCCGGAAAATCAGCTTTAACAAACATCACAAAGTTTGATACCGAAAATTTTGCCGTTAAAGTTGCTGGTCAAGTAATTAAAGGAACCGAAAAAGGTCAGTTTAATGCTGATGACGTTATGGATCCTAAAGAACAAAAAAGAGTTGATGACTTTATTTTATTCGGTATTGCAGCTGCAGAGGAAGCTATTAAAGACGCTAATTGGATGCCTGAAGATGAGGAAGGCAAATCTCGTACCGGTGTTATTATCGGCTCGGGCATCGGCGGATTACAGACAATTGATAATAATGCCACTGTATTGAATGCTTCAGGACCTCGCCGAATCAGCCCGTTCTTTATTCCGGCTTGTATTATCAATATGATTTCCGGTCATGTTTCTATGCGTCATGGTTATACAGGTCCTAATATTGCGACAGTTACTGCTTGTGCTACAGGCGGACATGCTATTGCTCAAGCCTATCAATCAATTATCTTGGACGATGCCGACGTTATGGTTGTTGGCGGAGCAGAATCTGTGGTTTGTCCGTTGGCTATCGGCGGATTTATGCAAGCAAAAGCATTGTCTCACAGCTATAATGATACTCCGACAAAAGCCTCTCGTCCTTGGGATAAAGGTCACGACGGCTTTGTTATGGGTGAAGGTGCCGGCGTTTTGGTTTTGGAAGAATATGAACATGCTAAAGCAAGAGGTGCCAAAATCTATGCTGAAGTTATCGGTTATGGTTGTTCCGGCGATGCTTATCATATCACATCGCCTGCTCCGGATGGAAGCGGTGCTAAAAAAGCCATGAGTGAAGCTTTGCGAAAAGCCGGAATTAAACCTCAAGATGTTACTTATATCAATGCGCACGGTACTTCAACAATGGCCGGCGATGCCATGGAAGCCAAAGCAGTTTCCGAATTATTTGCAAATTGCCCTAATTTGAAAATGTCTTCTACAAAATCGGCTATCGGACATCTTCTTGGTGCTGCCGGTGCGGTTGAAGCTATTTTCTGCGCTAAGGCAATTGAAAACGATATTTTACCCCCTACTCTCAATTTGGAAGATCCGATTGAAGAAGCTGCCGGTCTTGATTTGGTACCTAATACTGCCAGAAAATGTAAAGTTAAGGTTGCTATGTCAAACTCTTTCGGTTTTGGCGGAACAAACGTGTCTTTGATATTTAAGAAATTTGAGGCTTAATGATGAAAATTGATACTTCTGCCTTAGTGTTCCCCGGTCAAGGTTCACAAAAAATCGGCATGGGAAAAGATTTATATGATAATTATGCCGTTGCCAAAGATGTCTTTGCAAGAGTTGATGATGCTTTGGAATTTAAGCTTAGCGAAGTTATTTTTGGTGATAATCAAGAAGAGCTTAATTTAACATCTAATGCTCAACCGGCAATTATGGCAACTTCAATAGCTTATTTTGAAGTTTTAAAAAAACTCGGAATTATTGATATTGATAACTTAAAATTTATGGCCGGTCATTCTTTAGGTGAGTATTCCGCCCTATGTGCCGCCGGTGTTTTAACATTAGAGGATACGGCTAAGTTATTGAAATTGCGTGGGCAATTTATGATGCAAGCTTGTCTTGAAAATAAAGGGACAATGGCTGCTTTAATCGGTGCTGATTTTGATATGGCTAAAAGAATTGCTGATGATTGTAATTGTTTTGTCGGAAATTCAAATTCTCCGGCACAAATTGTGTTATCAGGTGATACTAACAATATTGAAAAAGCTTGTGAATTTGCAAAAAATCAAGGTGTAAAACGTGCAGTTATTTTGCCGGTTTCCGGAGCTTTTCATTCACCATTAATGCAATCGGCTGCCGATAAAATGCTTGAAATTATCAATACAACAAAATTTGCTATGCCTGATGTTAATGTTATAAGCAACTTGACTGCCGGTGAATATACAAATACTGACGAAATAAGAGATTTGTTGGTAAAACAAATTACCAATACGGTAAAATGGCAAGAAAGTGTTCGTTATATGCATGAAAAAGGTGCAAACAAATTCATTGAAGTAGGCTTTGGTAATATATTATCAGGCTTGATTAAGAAAACTTTGGATGATGTTGTTATTGAAACATCGGAAGATTTGTTAAAAAATTATAATGAAGCTATTTAAATAACTTGAAAAAATTGTGCTTTAGGTGCTATTGTTGTTATATACTTTAGGAAGACTTATATGACTAAACATTATCTATCCGATGCTCAATTTAATACAGAAATACAGAAATGCTTAAATTGTAAATCGAAGCCTTGTATGAATGCATGTCCGGTAAATTGTTGTCCGCAAGAATTTATCGGATATGTTAAAAATAACGATTTTGAAAAAGCAATATCCTCTATATGTAAAAATAATCCGATGGGACATACGTGCGGATTGATTTGCCCCGATAATTTTTGCATGAAAGCTTGTTTAAGAGGAAAAATTGATCATCCGATAAATATTCCTTTAATACAAGCTACTTTAATCCATAAATACAGAAAAATAGCTCAAAAGACACCGACTAATAAACAAAAAGGTAAAAAAATTGCCGTTGTCGGTGCAGGACCTGCAGGTTTGGCTGCTACTTGGTTTTTGATAAAGCAAGGATATCAGGTCAAAATATTTGAAAAATCGGATAAAGTCGGCGGTGCGCTAAATCTTATTCCAGATTACAGATTACCTTACAAGGTTATTGAAGATGATTGGAACTATATCAAAAGTATAGGCGATGGTAAAATTGAGTTTAATTGTCAAATTGACAATCCTGTAGAACTGCTTAATCATGGTTTTGATGCTGTTATTATGGCAATCGGAGAACAAAATATTGTAAATCTTGATATAGTCGGTGAAGAAAATATTGTTTCATACTATGATTATTTGATAAATCCGTCAGCCTTCGGAAATAAATGTAAGGTTGGTGTTATCGGTGGTGGAAATGTTGCTTGCGATTGTGCTTTAACAGCCAAAAGGCTGGGAGCTAATGAAGTTTCTATGTTTATAAGACGCAAGTTTTATGATATGAGAATATCCAAAAATGAATTAAACGAACTGTGGAATAAACAAATTGATTTGGTTACTACAACTCGTGTGTCTATGGTAAAGAAATGTAACGATAAGTTTGATGTTTATACTGTTACAACCCAAATAGGTTCAAAGGGATATGAAGATATTGAAGGCTCAGAGATAAAAAGAAAAGACTATGATTTAATTATTAAAGCTATCGGCGGTAAGTCAGATAAATATATAAATCATGAATTTATTGTTTATGCCGGAGATTGTAAAATTGGAGGTTCTACTATTGTCGAGGCTGTTGCTTCGGGAATTGATTCAGCCAAAATTATACATAAAAAACTAAAAGGAGAAAAAAAGTGAAGAAAATTTTGTCAGCTTTGTTAATTACAGCCATGTTAAGCGCTTGTGCAACCGATCCTTATACAGGCGAAAAAAAGGTTTCTAAAACTGCTTGGGGCACAGGTATCGGAACAGCTGTCGGTGCCGGTATCGGTGCATTAGTCGGTGGTGAAAAAGGTGCTTTAATCGGTGCGGGAATCGGTGCCTTGGGTGGTGCCGGTACAGGTGGTTATATGGACTATCAGGCATCTTTATTGCGCAAGGAATTAGTCGGTACAGGTGTTCAGGTTAAAGAAGTAAACGGACAAGTTTATTTGATTATGCCTGGAAATATTACATTTGATACCAACGAGGCTTTTATCAAAAAATCATTCCAACCGGTTGTTGTATCAATAGCTAAAGTATTAAAAGAATACAACAAAACATTCATTCAGGTAAACGGTTATACCGATTCAACAGGTAATGATGCCATAAATAATCCGTTGTCTGTAAAAAGAGCTAATGCAGTTGCTGATTTCTTAAAAATACAAGGTATTGCAGCAAATCGTATTATTGCCAATGGTTATGGTTCGGCAAACCCGATTGCCTCAAATGCCACAGCATCGGGCAGAGAACAAAACAGACGTGTGGAAATTGTGTTGATTTCTATGCAGTAAGCTAAGCTATAACAACTTATAATCCCCGTTAAAGAAACGGGGATTTTTTTATATTAGATTTTCGGGGATTTTTAAGCCATTTTCACGTAATGTATATATTATATCTGCCAAATACATACGCTCTTTATAGTGCATTTGTCCGTCAACACGACATATTTTGACGATTTCTTTAAGAAGTCTTTCAGCCTGTTTCGGTGTTTTTGATTTTATTGACCTTAACGCATCATAAAAATCTTCGGCCTCGGGTTGAAGCTTTGAAATGTAATTAGCAATAAATTGTTTAGAAAAATTTTGAGCTGCTATAACTTCATTGACTATATAGTCGTATATTATTTTATCTTTTATTTTGCTGTCACTTCCCCATGCATCAGCCATAAACACTAATAATATCAAATCATTGCGAATACGATTTAGGACACTATTTTCACTCTTTATCGGTTTGGGGCATATGTCGTCAGCAATAGCTCCTTCAGAATTGTGATACTCATTGATAAAAGATTCTATGCTTTTGTATTTTACATTACTGTTCAAATCGATTATTTCTTTAATGAATACGGCATCAAAAACGAACGATTTTTTTAAGCGGTGAACATAGATATCAAAAAATATTCCGTCTTCTTTTTCCCATATGTTTCGAATAGCGACATCCTCGGCGTATAACTTACCCGATTTTATGAGGTATACTTGCATATTATAAAATCTATCTTTTCCGCCGGACATAATAAAACCTTACTGATTATTGTTACAATATTATTTATCTTGCATTTATTTTATATGCTATATATAGTTATGGCAACTATAATATTACTAATCTATTAAAAAACATATAATTATGATCCGAAGAAAATTTTGGAGCTATGAAGACTTATTAGATTCTTTTGGCTTGAAGAAAACTAACAAACTTAAGGTTTCTGAGTATCTTCTTTATACCATAGGCATATTGTCTGATGAAGAGATTATTATACTTAGAAACACTGCTGAGTACATTGAAGCCCCTTATGAGAGGTATGTTGAATGTGTGTTGTACAGCATTAAAAACGCTCATTTGGAGCTTCCGAAGTATCTGGAACAACCTTTAGATGTTAATGATTACAATCAAATTGTAACTCATGTCAAACAGATTGAACAACTTAGGAATGAGTTGAAAAATTGTCGTTTCAAGCTCTTTGCAAAAATGAAAGTTAAAAACAAACTCAACCATTTGTTAAAACAAAAATTGACCGTTGATCAAGTTTTTAATTATTACTTCTTGCGAATAGCCGATGAAGATGGTGTAAAAGCTGACAATTTGGATAATTTTGTAATCAAACTCAAAGATGAGTTAATGTTGTTTGCCAAGAACTTACCGGTAAAATTTACGTACTTAAATTTGTAAAATTAAAAGCAAAAATTTATTCTTCATTACAAGGAATGAATTTTTGCTTTTTTTTATGCTATTGAGGCAACTTTGCCGACATATTGTTTTATTGTGGCTATTCTGACATCATATGATGATAAATCTTTTTCGATAAATAATCTTTGATCCGGTCTTACTTTTATTGTTCCAAAAGATGAAACAATCAATTCCATAAGTTTTTCGGGATTGGCAAATATGTTGTTTCTAAAGCCGATAAGTAATCCTTTGGCTCCGGCATCAACTCTATCAATTCCGGCTATGCGACACATGGCCTTTATTTCTACTGTGGTAAGCAAGTTTTCAACTTCTTTGGGAAGCGTACCGAATCTGTCAATAAGCTCTTCCTTAATATCGGCAAGGCCTTCTTTATCCTTAATATCGCCAATGCGTTTGTATAAGCCTAATCTGATGCCCAAATCACGAACATAAGTTTCGGGTATCATAATCGGAATACCGGTTGTAATTTGCGGAGCCCAATCTTGAATTTTATCATCTTTGCTTGCGCCCTCACCTGATGATTTTAAGCGTAATATTTCTTCTTCCAACATATGTTGATACAAAGATATACCGACTTCTTTAATATGGCCGGATTGTTCTTCGCCTAAGATATTACCGGCGCCTCTGATGTCCATATCATGACTGGCAAGTGAGAAACCGGCACCCAATGTATCGAGCGCTTGTAAAATATTTAAGCGACGTTCAGCTATGGGTTTAAGCTTACGTTTAGGAGGAATGGTAAAGTATGCATAACCGCGTTTTTTGCCTCGTCCGATTCGACCTTTGAGTTGATATAATTGAGCCAAACCAAACATATCGGAACGATAGACAATCATGGTATTGACATTTGGCATATCAATACCGGATTCAATGATAGTTGTAGAAAGCAATATATCTCCCTGCCCATCGGCAAATGCCGTCATAACTTCTTCTAACTGTTTTACCGGCATTTGACCATGAGCAACCAATATTTTGATGTCGGGCAACAAAGCGATGAGTTCTTTTTCGACCTCGTGAATATCGGATACTCTTGGACAGACGAAAAATGTTTGTCCACCACGATATTTTTCACGATATACGGCTTCTTTTATCATAACCTTATCAAAAGGCATTACAAATGAACGAGCTGCAAGTCTGTCAACCGGAGGTGTGGCTATAATGCTCAATTGTTTTACACCGGTTAAGGATAATTGCAAGGTTCTGGGAATTGGAGTTGCAGTTAAGGTTAAGACGTGTACATCTGATTTGATTTGTTTTAATTTTTCTTTGTGAGCTACTCCAAAATGTTGTTCTTCATCGATAATCAGAAGTCCTAAATTGCAAAACTCTATTTTTTCTGACAATAAGGCGTGAGTTCCGATAACAATTTCGATAGCACCGTCTTTTAATCCTTGTTTAGTTTCTTTAGCCTCTTTCGGGGTTATAAGCCGAGATAACATTTTTACTTTTATCGGGAATCCTTCTAAACGAGATTTAAAGTTTTGATAATGTTGACGAGCAAGCAAAGTAGTGGGCACAATCAAGGCCACCTGTGCTCCTGATGAAGCAACGGCAAAAGCTGCTCGCATGGCAACTTCGGTCTTACCAAATCCTACATCTCCGCATACAAGTCTATCCATTGGTATTGTTGCTCCAAGATCACCTAGAACATCGGCTATGGCATTTAGTTGATCATCGGTTTCATTATATGGAAAGCGAGAACAGAAATCATCGAACATTCCTTGAGGAGGAATAAAACAATCGGACTTTTTAAGATGTCTTTCGGCAGCGATTTTGATGAGTTTTTCGGCAATATCTCTGATTTTAGCCTTTACTTTGGCTTTTTTAGCCTGCCACGCACTTCCGCCTAAAGTATCAAGCTCGATATTTTCGTCTTCGACACCATAACGGGACAAAACATCAATATTTTCTACCGGTACAAAAAGCTTGGCATCATTGGCATACATTATTTTCAGACAATCGTGCGGTGCTCCTCCGGCAGTGATATTTTCAAGTCCCATAAAACGCCCTATTCCATGCTCAATATGAACAACCAGTTCTCCGATATTGAGTGATGTTATGTCGGCAATAAAATCTTTTGAGGTAAATTTCTTTTGTTTACGTCGATTTTGCTTTTCGCCTAAGATATCTTGCTCGGATATAAGGCAATATCCGTCGCCTTTAAAACCGTGTTCTAACGGCATAATTATCAAAACTGTTTTGTTTTTTGCTTTTGTAAGAGCTTCTTCCCAACTATCTGCCAAACAAATATCTTTGATTTCGTGTTCTATCATCAATGATGAAATGCGTTCTCTTGAACCGTTGGAATAGCAAGCAATAATTCGTTGAAGCTTTTTATTCTCACTTAAATAATCTTTTAGTTCAGTATATACTTTGGAGGCTGCTATATTTTTGGCTGATGAAAAATTGCGCACCGGAATAATTTGAGTATCAATAACCATATCAGATGAAGGGATATTCATTGATGTAACAGTTATAGCTTGTTTTTCGTGTAATATTGAAGTTAATTCATTGTCGGTAAGATATAATAAGTCAGGTCTTACCGGACGATAAGCTTCAACCTCTGAAGTTGATTTAATATTCAAAGCTTCTAAGCGTGCTTGATAATAATCAGCTATACTGTCGGCTTTAGATGTGGCTGCTTCTTCGACTTTATCAGAAACAATAATATTAGCCGTTGGTATATAATCAAAAAGTGTCGGTAAAGCTTCATCATAGAAAAACGGCAACCAGTTTTCAATACCTATATATTTCATATTGTTGGAAACGGCTTCGTAAATTTCATCGCCGTTAAAATCAGAGCCAAAAGCCTCACGATATTTCGAACGAAAAGTTTTTATTGTGTTTGCATCTAAAACAACTTCGCTCATAACCTTGAATGTATAAGACTTCAACTCAGAGGTTGTACGTTGGCTCATCACATCAAATTTGCGGATACGCTCGACCTCGTCATCAAACAAATCTATGCGCAAAGGCTCGTCTGTTCCGACAGGAAAAATATCGATAATATCGCCACGAACAGCATATTCGCCTTGCTCATAAACCTGAGCGACTTTGGTGTAACCGTTGATTGAAACATAATGTACAAAATCATTAAAATCCAATCTATTACCAACAGCAACTTCACGTGAAGAATTAAGAAATATTTTCTTTAGCGGAAGCTTTTGTAATACCGCTCCGACAGAGGTTACTATTACTCTTGGGCTTTTAGAATTAGGGGTTAGTGCCAACTCGGATAAGCACTCTATTCTGGCGGCAACGATTGACGGATTTGGCGAAACTCGGTCATATGGAACGGTATCCCATGCCGGAAATCTTAAAACTTTTAATTTAGGATTGATATATTCTAAAATTGAAGCAACATTTACAAGCTCGTTTCCGTCTGAAGCAATATAAATAATATCGTTGGAAGAAGATTGTGCTAAACCATTAACCAAAAAGGCTTCATACCCCTTGGAAACCGAAGAAAAGGTCTTCCCTTTACATTGCAAAATATTATGTTGCATATATTCTTTGCTTATCTATTTACTTAATGAAGAAAAATATATACAATAGCTTTAACTAATGCAAGTTTTATTTAACAAAAGTCAATAATATGAGAGACAAAATACTAAATCCGCTGTTTTGTGATATCTCAACCATTAAAGGTGTGGGTGCTGAAACATTAAAATTGATGAGCAATCTTCTTGATTCATCAAAAATTGCCGATTTGATTTTTCATCTTCCGTCAAACATAATTGACCGCAGTTATTGTCCTAAATTATGCGATGCACAAACAGGAAGGATTTGTACATTAAAAGTCAAAGTAATCGAGCATATACCACCAAAAAACAAGCACTTACCTTACAGAGTTTTAGTCAGCGACGGAACGGAAAATTTGACACTTACGTTTTTTAAGGTTTACGCTGATTCGATTGCTAAAAATTTACCTATCGGTGCTATCAGATATATCAGTGGCAAATTAGAAAAATTTAACAACTCGTTTCAGATGTCACATCCTGATTATATTGTAAGCGAGATTGATAAACTCCCAAAATTTGAAACGGTTTATCCCTTGACCGCCGGTATATCTAATAAAATGCTTAACAACTACATAAATCAGGCTTTGGACAGATTGCCTAACTTGCCCGAGTGGCTGGATGAAGAATTTATCAATAAACAAGGTTGGAAATGTTTTAAGGAAGCTGTTCTTGATGTTCATAACCCAAAATATCAGTCTGATTTAGAACCATATTCAAAATCTCGTTCACGCCTGGCTTATGATGAGCTTTTGGCAAATCAGTTGGCCTTGGCGATTGTAAGAGATAGGGTAAAAAAACAACAAGGGCGTATAATTGCCGGCAACGGAATGCTCAGAAAAAAAATCATTGAAAAACTCCCGTTTAACTTAACCGGAGCACAAAAAAACGTATTGGCCGAAATATATGATGACCAAGCTCAGCCTTATAGAATGCTTCGATTGTTACAAGGTGACGTCGGCTCGGGTAAAACAATCGTTGCTTTACTTGCAATGCTTAATAGCGTTGAGACCGGTGTACAATCGGCCATTATGGCACCAACAGAAATATTAGCGAAGCAACACTTTGACACAATAAGTGAGCTTTGTGATGACATTGGGGTTAATGTGGCTTTGCTTACAGGTAAAACAAAGGCTAAAGAACGTAAGGCTATTTTACAGGATTTGGAGAGCGGAAAAATCAATATTTTAATCGGAACTCATGCACTTTTCCAATCTGACGTAACATATAAAGACCTTGGCTTTGTTGTGGTTGATGAGCAGCATCGTTTTGGCGTTCATCAACGTTTGTTATTATCGGAAAAAGGTAATAAAGCAGATATTTTGGTTATGACTGCAACCCCTATTCCGAGAACTTTGGTATTAACCTCGTATGGAGATATGGAATATTCCAAAATAGACCAATTACCCGAAGGTAGAAAACCGGTTGATACACGCGTTTTACCGGTTTCAAAACTTAGTGAAACGGTTGCCGGATTAAAAAGAAAAATTGAGGCCGGAGCAAAGGCGTATTGGGTTTGTCCATTGGTTGAAGAAAACGAAAAATCAGATTTGGCGGCTGCCGAAGCTCGTTTTGAAGATTTGAAAAAAATATTTGGCAATAAAGTTGGACTTATTCACGGCAAAATGAAGGAAAAAGACAAAGATGCCATTATGAATAAATTTGCCAACTCTGATGAGATAAAACTGCTTGTTGCCACAACGGTTATTGAAGTCGGTGTTAATGTTCCAGAAGCAACAATTATGATTATAGA
The DNA here is from genome assembly GCA_045639065.1 of Alphaproteobacteria bacterium. Classification (GTDB taxonomy): domain Bacteria; phylum Pseudomonadota; class Alphaproteobacteria; order RF32; family CAG-239; genus CAZU01. The sequence goes on from JAZUCK010000005.1 coordinate 35,374, forward strand.
ACACGCCGAAAGATTTGGATTATCTCAATTACATCAGCTTAGAGGACGTGTTAAAAGAGGTATTAACGAAGCAACTTGCTTGTTGCTTTATTCTTTGCCTTTATCCGAAACGGCAAAAGAGCGTCTTAATATTATGAAACAAACAGAAGACGGCTTTTTAATAGCTGAAAAAGATCTGGAGCTTCGAGGCGGTGGTGAAATTTTGGGTACAAGACAAAGCGGTTTTTGCAATTTTAAGATTGCTGATATGGATTACCATAAAAATTTGTTATATATTGCCAATCAAGATGCCAAGCTAATCTTAAACAAGGATAAAAACTTGCAAACGCAAAGAGGTAAAGCTTTGCGCAACCTGCTCTATTTGTTTGAAAAAGATGATAGTATCAGAAACTATCGCGGATAAAAACTAAATCTCGTTTATTTTGTTGTTAAGGTAGTTTATTTTTTCTTCCGACAACTTGCGGCCGGCAATAACTTCGGCAAATATTGACTTTATCTCGTCAGCATATTTGCTACGTGACTTAGCAATGGTTGTAAGATGAGTTGCTGCAGCTTCAAATATTTGTTGTTCACTTACCAAAAGCTGAGCCGCTAACTCAATATATGGCGGTGTATACGTGTTATGCTTAACATTTTTAATGTGATTATATACATCTTGTTGGATATCACGAGCATCAAATGCCGAAACTTGTTCATCATTTATTTTTCCACGCCATGATAACATTCTACGTGTTTTGGTAACAATATTTTTAAGACGATTCAAAATTGATGTTTTTTTTATCACTTCGGCCATTTTAACCTCTATTTTTATGAAAATAATACATTATTATTAGTATATAAAATAATCTTTTACAAGACAAAATTAACCTTGACCAAAGTAAAATATTTTCCCATACTGTTTAAGTTAAATAAGCTTAAAATAAATGTACCGACAGAAAGAAGTTTTAAATGACGCAAATTACAATCGCATATGCACCGGATAATAATCGTGTAACTCTTACATTAACGGCTATGGCCTCGGTGTTGAAAAATGCAAAAAAAACTGATGAAATTGAGTTTGTTATTCTATACTCCCCTCAGCATTTGAGCGAAAAATATATACCTACATTTGACAATCTTCAAATTATTAAACCTTATAAACTTAATATGATTAAGGTTGATGAAAACATTTTTGATAATTTTCCTTGCAGTGAAGGTTTGACTGTCGAATCGTGGTTTTGTTCATTATTGGCAGATCTTATGCCTAATAATGAAAATGTTTTATATATGCATTGTGACACAATGGTAAAGTTATCATTATCCGATTTATTTAATACTGATTTAGAAGATAATCTTGTCGGTGTAGTCGAAGATATTTATACACCTAAACAAAATGCCAAAAGATTAGAGCTTAGCGACAATCTATATTTTAATTCCGGTGTTATGCTGATAAATACAAAGGCTTGGCGTAAAGCTGATTTTTATAATCAACTGCGAAACATCGTATTAGTCGATAAAAATATATTGAGCGAACAAGATGCATTAAACAAAGTTTGCGATAATAAGAAATTTGTTTTGTCACCAAAATATAATTTTATGCAGGTTTGGTGGAAAAAATTTGTTCACGAATATGATAACGCCTACTTGAAAGAATATGAAAAAGCTTGTGAAAAGCCTGTAATCGTTCATTTTATCGGAACTAAACCAAATACCGTCGCTTGTAAAAATAAATTTGTCGGCGAATTTTTAGAATATTCGGCGTTAGTCCCTGCTTATGATGCTTTGCAAAAAGAAATAAAATCAGATATCAAAGGAAAAGCATCTGAAAAAAATATTTTATGGAAAAAAGCTTTGAACTTTATAAAAAGGACTATAAAAAAATGAGAAAAGAAGCTTCTTTATCAATAATTGAAGACGTCAAAAACAATAAATTTTTGATGATCAGACATCAGCGTGGCATCAATAAAGGATATATCAATTTTCCGGGCGGAAAAAAGGAAGAAAACGAATCTATGGAAGATTGTGTTGTCAGAGAAACTTTGGAAGAAACCGGACTTTTAATAAAGAATCCCGTAAAAGTAGGATACATGGAGTTTCCGGAAATGAACTTTTATGTTCATATCTATAAAAGTACTGAATTTGAAGGAACTATAATCAACAAAGAAGACGAAGTAAATGCCTTTTGGGTTGATAAAGATAATGTTCCGCTTAATGAGATGCGAGAAGCTGATCAAAACTTTATGCCGGATTTATTGGCCGGAAAATATATCAATCGTCGCTATCATTATGATGAAAACTTCAAATTGAAGAGTATTGAGGAGCTTTAAGCACATTGTTTTTACACAAAATATAAAAAAAATTAAAAAAAGTGAAAAAAAAGACTTGATTATTTTTTTTATACGTGTATAAACATATCTCGTAACGACGATGGGCGCTTAGCTCAGCTGGAAGAGCATCTCGTTTACACCGAGAGGGTCGGGAGTTCGAACCTCTCAGCGCCCACCAATTTTAAGCCACCTCGTAAGGTGGCTTTTTTTGTTAATATCGGAGCCTGTTAAATGACACGCATTTTAATTCATGTTCATATCTATTATAAAGAAATGTGGCCGGAGTTGCAGTCTTGTTTATCTAATATCATAAAAGACAGCCAGTGTGATTTATATATTACCATGGTAGAAAAACATGAAGAGCTGGTAAATAAAATAAAATCATTTTATCCGCGTGTAAATATCGAAATAGTCGAAAACAAAGGGTTTGACATTGCCCCTTTTATTTATGTGATAAATAAAGTAAATTTAGATAATTACGATCTTTTGGTTAAAATGCACACAAAAAGAGATGTGCCTATCACCTCATTTAAGTTTAACGGTTTTTACTTGGGTGGAAAAAAGTGGCGCGAATGTTTGCTTAGCTTTTGCAAGACCCCGAAGAATTGGGAAAAATCCTTAGACTTGCTTAAAAGAGATGATGTTTCAATGGTTTCTAAATATCAGCTTCTCACCAATGCCGATGCATCAATAGAAAACGATTTACTCACAAATTTGGAAAAACGTTTAGGTTTAGAACATATACCAAACCAAACTTTTGTTTCAGGCACTATGTTTGTTTGTAAGGCAAATATTTTTAAACCATTGCAAAATAATATCAATGTTGATGAATTTAAGCCCACAAGCCGAGACGGAAAAGATAAACTCCCCTTCTTGTGCGAAGTCTTGTTCGGTTGCTTAAACAGAAACGGTAGAATCGTAAGTTATGATGGCAAAAGCGGTCGATTGGAAAAGTTTTTAACCGCTGTCTCAAGCTTTTTATATCGTCACAAAATTACCGATACTAAAGAAAGCATAAAAATTCTTGGAATTCCGGTCTATAAAAGAAACAAATAAATTGGTTAAAGTTATTATATTAAGGAACTTTGTATGTGGTTTGTTTTTGCTCTTATAACCGGTTTAGTTAATGCTTTTTACTTTATCTGCAATCAGTCCAGCAAATTAAAAGCTGATTTGTTTATAGTTTATCGCGGTTTTATTGCAGCTTTTGTTACAACACCTTTTATTTTTATATTTCCGACAAATTTTCCTTGGGAATTTTATGGCGTTGTACTATTTCAAGGAATTGCTATTTCGTATATGGATTATTGCTATTTTAAGGCTTTTCACAAATATGGTGCTGAAAATGTAAATGCTATAAAACCGCTATCCGTGATTATTACTTTCAGCTTATGGTTGCTGATTGATCCTAAGATAGTTCAAGTATATTTACAAACCCCTTACCGCTCGCTACTCATAGTTTTATCGATATTTGTAATCATTTTTTCTGTTATAAAATATCAAAACAAACCTATCGGTTTAAGGTGTCTGAGATATGTTTTTCCGATATTGTTTGTTACATCATTGACTGATATCAGCAACAAAATAATAATGAACTATGCGAATAATCACATTATCATAGCATCGATATATCGTGTTGCTCTGACCGGTTGGGTAATCGGAATTATCAACACACTTAGTTGTATAAAAAAAGGCTATGTAATAAAAGAAATTTTCAATACAAAGAATTTTAATAAATCACTTTTTATTATCTTATTGATTTTAAGTATGATTTCGTTGAGTTTAGCAATGTATTATACCCCAAACCCTGCTTATTGTTCGTCAGTAATTTACTTATCTGTGGTTTGGATTATGGTCATAAATCAAATAAAATATATGCGTGGCTACAAAGGTATTCATCAGCAAATTGAAAGAAAATGGATATTTTCGTTATTGTTTGCAGCAATTGTTTTGGTGTTGATTACAAATTAAAATCATTTTTTACCATCAAACCATAACTCCTCAATCCAATAAAAAAAGACACCTAAAAGGTGTCTTTTTTTATTGGTCGGGACTATTTAACGGATTGGCTTCGCCGAAACTTCTGTTTTATTATTGTTTATTTATCAGAATTATGATATAATTGCTCTATAATCAGTTTATTGTGGAGAGCTATTAATGTCTAATCTACTCAATAAAGAAACAGGTTTTGAAATAGCAACTATTCCTGAAGAACTCCCTCCATTAAGAAAGGGATATTTTCGTGTTGTCCATCAAACATGTTCTATACATGCTGAATCATTAGCAGAAAAAGGCTTAGTTTATAATAAAGAATATGCCGGAATGGGAAAAAATCCTTATGACAAAAATTATATGGATGCTGGATACATGTCTGTCCAATATAGTGAAGAAGGATTTTGGGATAGGCTTACAGATGATGGCACTAGACATATGAACTCTGATGTGATTGCAATTTTTGATATGCCCGCAGAAGAATATACGGCTCACCTTAACCCAGACCTTGCTTGCCACCTTAACGGAACAATATCAAGAGGATATATGGTGGGGATAATTCCAAATTATGGAACTAAGGATTTACAAATAGAACAAAGATTATCAGTTTCAGAAATGGAAGAAAAAAAACGTATAGCAAAATCAAATCCTTTGCCTCCCCTATATGAAACACCTAATTGGCGAGAAAACATAGAGAAAGCGTGGAAAACTTTTTTTTCTAAACAAACAGAAATCGATGATATATTTCCCCATAATCACCAAAATGATGATAAGGAAAGTAATACTAATTCTGGAACAAATGATGCTGAATGGGATTGGGTTGATTTTGGGAGTGAAACCGAAGCAAATAACAATATGGGAGAAAGCAGTTTTGATGATTGGTCTAATTTTAATGATAACAACGAAACGGATATAAGTGTATTTTCTCCTGAACCTGAATATATTTATAATGAAGTAACTGGCGAGTTTAACTATAAAAATTCAGAGTTTCAACAAAAAGCAGAACAAAGGCGTAAACAAAAATTAGAAAATCAAGATTATTTACAATATAAACTTGAACGAATTAAAAAGAAGTTAGGTTATAAAAAATTAGACGAAGATATAGGAAAGACCGGGGACAGTTGCTCAGGTGAAGTATCTGAAACACATAGACAAGTTTCTCAAATACAAACAGAAACAGCAAAAACTTCTCCTGCAAGATTTAAGGAAATAATAAGAAATATATAATATGATAATATACATGCATTATGAAATTATATATCGTCTGCCTACCGCTTGTTTTCAAACCTATAATAATACCTTCGCAATCTGTCTTACAACATCTTTCTTGCTCGTAAGCTCGCTTTTATAAAGCTCACTAATTCGCTGCGGTCTCTCGTTAATGTAAATTCGTCGCGGTTGCTTACGCTTCCCTTTCTCATTAACATAACATCGCCTCTTGCGGTAAAAATAACCGGAGCATCGGTTATTTTTATCCTCGAGCCCTAAGTCCTCAATCCAATAAAAAAAGACACCTTTTAGGTGTCTTTTTTTATTGGTCGGGACTATTTAACGGATTGGCTTCGCCGAAACTGCGCGGTTGCTTTGCACCGGCATACTCCCGTCTGCCTACCGCTTGTTTTCAAACCTACTTGTCGTAGGTTCGAACCCTAAGCCCTTCATTCAATAAAAAAAGACACCTAAAAGGTGTCTTTTTTTATTGGTCGGGACTATAGGATTCGAACCTACGACATCTTGCTCCCAAAGCAAGCGCTCTACCAGGCTGAGCTAAGTCCCGAATGTATTATTCGTTCTTTACGAAGTAACTTCTTAATATATTATTTTTATAAAATCAAGTGTTTTTTTGCTATATTATTTAATAAATTTAAATCTCGACAAATTCTCTTGGCTTATCTTAACTTTAAAATGTATTTTATCTTCATTTGTATTACAATAAATTACTTCCGAATTAGCATGAAGCCAGGCAATTTTTTTGCCATCAGCAACATTTAACTCCAGTTCACATACGTCAAAATCCATTGAAAGCTTATCATCTATAAGCTTTAACAGTTTATCACACCCTTCTCCGCTTATTGCAGATAATCCTACCACCCCAACCTTTTGTTTGGCCAAGAATTCTCTTTTGCTTTCTTCATCAAATAAATCTATCTTATTTAATACTTCTATGTATTTTGGAGATTTTTCAAAATCACTAAAACCCAAACTTTCCAAAACTTTTAGAACATCGGCCTTTTGTTCTTTTGAATTAGGAGAGAAAGCATCTCTGATATGGACGACCAAATCTGCTGACAATACTTCTTCTAATGTTGCTCTAAAAGACATTACCAATTCATGTGGCAAATCTGAAATGAATCCGACCGTGTCGGATAAAATAACTTCTTTTCCTGATGGAAGCTTTATTTTACGCATAGACGGATCTAAGGTCGCAAAAAGCAAATCTTTTGCAAATACATCACTAGAGGAAAGCTTGTTAAACAAGGTTGATTTTCCGGCGTTGGTATATCCGACAAAAGCTATTGATGGATAGGGAACACGTTTGCGAGCAGAACGTTGTATGAGGCGTGTTTGCTTAACTTTTTCCAAACTTTGTTTTATCTTTAATATCTTATCATCAATAATACGTCGGTCTAATTCAATTTGTGTTTCTCCGGGGCCACCTAAAAATCCGGCACCGCCTCGTTGGCGCTCAAGGTGTGTCCAGCTTCTGACTAAACGACTTCTCTGATAAGTTAAATGTGCAAGTTCTACTTGAAGTTTACCTTCTTTTGTCTGTGCCCTTTCGCCAAAAATTTCCAATATTAAGGCTGTCCTATCAATAACTTTTACTTGCAGTTTTTTTTCTAAATTGCGTTGCTGTATCGGTGTTAGAGAACAATCAAATATTATCAACTCAATTTTTTGATCTTCAATCTCTTTTAATAATCGGTCAATAACTCCCTGCCCGACTAATGTTGCCGGCTTAACATTTCTGATTTTAGCTATTTCCTTGTAGCATACTTCCAAATTTATGGCCAAAGCAAGACCGGCCGCCTCTTCAAGTCTTGATTCGGCAGACAACGATATTTTTTGCCCTAAAATGTCAGGAAATATTATTCCGGCTTTTATAGACGGCTTATTACAAAATTCAACAAATGACAAAGCTATATATTAAAGCTCTACAGCTTCACCCGGCATAATTGTTGAAACAGCGTGCTTATAAATAAGCTGTGTATGTCCGTCACGGCGCAACAATAAAGATTCATCATCAAAAAATGTGATAATTCCTTGTAATTTTACACCATTAACCAAAAATACGGTAACTGATATTTCTTCTTTTTGAAGTTTTGTTAAAAAGTCATTATTTTTTTCACTCATAGGTTTTATCCTTTTTATTATTTTATTTTCTTAATTCTAATAATATTTTTTCTTATATGTCAAAGATTTTTAGCAAAAAACGTGTTCTGCTTGTTTTATCATCGTAGAATCGACATAAATAAGCAACAAGTCGCTTAGCTCAATTTTCGATGTAGGATCAGGATAAATAAGCTCATCGCCACGCAACAAAGCAACAACTCGACACATTTTAGGAAGATTTAGCTCGCCTATTTTCTTATGACAATAATTAACCTCATCTTCAAGCTTCATTTCCCAAATTTCGCCTTGTCCTTGAGCTATTGAATAAGCCTGACGCAATTTTGCTTTTCTGATTTCTTTTAACATTCCCGATATTGTGATAGCACTTCTGTTTACCAATATATTATCTACAGAGTTAAACATTAGGTTGCTTGTAGATGGTGTGTTTATCACAGATATTGTTGTCTCCACACCATTTTTTGAAGCCAATAATGAAGCTAGTAAATTATCCTTATCATTATCTGTAACGGCAATAACTGCATCTGCATGATTAAGATCTGCTTCTTTTAGTATTACATCGCTCATCATTTCGCCTTGTATCACAACAGTTTGGTTTAATTTTCTAGCCAAAACTCTTGCTTTATCTAAGTTTTCTTCAACTAATCGAGATGATACAATCGTATCATCATTTTCAATTTTGTCGCCCATATATTCAGATATTTCATTTCCTCCAAAAATTACCAATCTTTCATTTGCAGGCTTTTCTAATCCAAATGCTGATATAGCGTTATAAACCTTGTTTGCTTCGACAAGAATGTTTATTTGATCTTTGTCTTGAATAACATCATACATATCAGGTAAAAAACTTACATTGTTTCTTAAAATGTTTATAAATCCGATATGAAAATCTTCTTGGCGCAACAATTGAACCAATGGAATGTTTAGCAATGGACAATTTTCATTGATATTTAAGGTTAATATATAATATTTGCCACTTAAAACCGGCAAGATTCCGGCAGCCCCAGGATATTGAAGTATTTTCAAAATTTGTTCTGCAATATCAATATTTGGCGATATCAACAAATCAACCGGAACATGATTATCATTATAGAGCATTCCCCATAAAGGATCGGTAAACGTTTCAGAGTTTACACTGGCTATTTTTTTAGGTATTGCAAACAAAGTGTATGCGAGTTGACAAATAATCATATTTGCTTCGTCTGATTCGGTTAATGCCAAAATCATATCACAATCTTTTGCTCCGGCTCTTTCCAAAACATCTGGGTGCGAAGGTTTTCCCAAAACAGGTAACACATCAAATTCTTTTGATATTTCATCAAGATTGCGTGAATTATCATCAATTACTATAATGTCATTATTACCTTTAACGAGATAACTTACCGCACTCTTAGCAATCTGACTTGCACCACATACAATGATTTTCATCTTTTATTATTCCTTATCAAAATTTTCTTCATTAAAAAAATTGTTAATTTCTGCTATAGCCTGTTCCATATTATCTATTCTGACATAAGTTTCTCTAAATTTTCTGGCATCACGAAAATTTTTACAATACCAACAAACATATTTTCGAGACAATGCCAAAGCCAACTTTTCGCCGTAATAATCTGATAACTCTTTAATATGATAAAGGAGTGTTTGTTTTACAATGTTTATCGGAATTGGTTGAGGAATTACTCCGTTTTCCAAAAATTCATGAGTTTGAGCGATAAGCCAAGGTTTGCCCAAAGTCGCACGTCCTATCATAACGCCGTCAGCATTGGTATATTCAAGCATTTCTTTTGCTTTTTGCGGGCTATCAATATCACCGTTACCGATAACCTTTATTTTTACGGCATCTTTAACTGATGCAATTATATCCCAATCGGCAACTCCGGAATAAAAATCGGATCTGGTACGACCGTGAACAGTTATATATTCCGCTCCGCAATCCTCACACATTTTGGCAAACTCAACAGCATTTATACTATTGTTATCCCATCCTTTACGAAACTTTACACTGACCGGTAACGAGGTTGCTTTTTTTACGGTTGTTATAATTTCTGAAGCCAATTTGATATTTTTCATCAAATATGAACCTGATTTATTTGACACAATTTTTTTAACCGGACACCCCATATTTATATCAATAGAGTATGCTCCTAAATCTTGTGCCAATTTTACTGAATCGGCAAATAATTCAGGATTTCCTCCCACAAGTTGTACAATAACCGGATAGTTCTCATCTCTGACATCTGCTATTCTATATGTTTTGGGATTCTTAAATGATAAGGCATTTATAGCTACCATTTCGGAAACAATATTGCCTGGACCAAATGAATTTACTAATCGACGCATAGGCTTGTCGGTTATTCCGGCCATTGGTGCTAAAAAAACTTTACTATTTAATCCGTTTATAGTCATTTATACCTTAAAATCATATTCTTTGTTATTCTTAAACTCTAAACCTTCAACAACAGTCGTTTTTTTGTCTGACTTTGCAACGTATTTATATGTATCGGCAACATAATTACTGTCTGCGGATATGCTTTGACCTAAAATTGAATATGCCATTTTGTCATCAACCAATTTATATGCCTGATTTTGAACAGCAGGTGATTTAATACGAAACTCGAAAACACCATCACCAAAATCATCTGTTTTCTTTTGGTGCTTTTGTTTTATTTTGACTGCTATATCCGCAATTTGTTTTTGCAAGCCGTCAACATAATTACTAATCGGTGCCTTACTCACGTTTAATCAACCTTATTATTTTATTTTATCCATAGCTTTGGCTAAAATGTAGTATAATTTACCCAAATCAGCATCAGAAATAATCGCCATTAACGCAGCAGAGTGTTCGTGCGACTTAGATTTTTCAACTAATATTTCAAATTCTTTTAAGTAGTTTGTAACTAATTTTCTAAGATCAACATTTTTCTCAAACTCACGGCGAAGCAATGCTACTTGTGCACTATTCATATTTTTTACGATAGAGCGTATAAATACTTGGGTATCACCATTATAGAACTTCTTCCACAAATCTTCTTCATCTTTCGGGTGAAGCAGACGATTAACATCAACAGAGATGTTTTCCAATATATTTATAATTTTGCTTGCGTCTTTTAAGAATGTGTCAACACGAACATCTTTATATGAACCAAGCAAATCTTTCATAACCTTATCTGCTTTTTGGGTGTTTTCATCCAAAATTTTGGTTTGAGTATTGACTGTATCATTAAAGCGGATAGCCTCTTTTACAATTCCTTGACCTTGAATTTCCAAATTCTTTCCGGCGCTTACCAATTTATCAATACTTGTGTTTACTTTTTTGGTTGTATCATCGGCGATTGCGGTTAAAGCTTGAGATTGTTTAACAAAAACATCTCCGGAAGCCAAAATACTGTTTGAAATTCTTTCGGCATTGCTTGCAACCTCGCTGATTGTAGCTCTGAGCTTATCGCCGGATTTTTCCATATGAGTAGCGCTTAATTTGGTAACATCTTCCATTTCTAAGCCTAATTTCTTCAAATCTTGACCTAAAGATTTCACCTTGTCATAAGCATCATTAGCTCTTTCAGCCAATTGATTTGATGTATCGCTAAGTACTGTATTAAAACAATCTACTAATTTTTTTGTATCTTCAGAAATTTGAATCATTTTATCGCTTTGTGATGATATAAGATTGTTAATTTCAAATACACCGGTAGATGTTTCTGCCGTTACGGTGTTGAAACCGGATATATATTTTTCATATTCTTTGAATACGCCATTTATATTCTCGATAGAGTGGAATATTGTAGTATCCAAATCTTCGCCGAATTGGTTCAAACGAAGAGTTGACTGATCCAAGCTCTTTATAGAATCTTTTGAGGTCTTGTTTATATTATCACAAGCTTTTAACAGTCTGTCGCTTAAGACATCAAATTCATACGATAATTTTGTGGTAACATCAAATATTCCACCGGTATTATCCTTAAATGATGAGTTAATTTCTTGCATTTTGGTCGCTACTTCGACTGTTGCATCTGTCAAATATTTATATTGTTGTGCCATTGATGCTTCGCCTAAGCGAACTTGTGTTACCAAGTTGTTTACAACTTCAGATATATTATTCTTTTGCATATTTAAGGCATCGGCAATTTTTTCATTTTGTGATAATAATTTTATGCCCATATTTTCTATATATCTTGTATGGTCTTGTAAATTTTTCCAACTATTGTCAGCATCATCTGTCAATTCTTTATAAATAATTTTCAGCTTAGCACCACCTTCGGACATATCTTTAAGAGTTTCGCTCATATTGTTTTTAATATTGCTGACAGAGCTTTCAAAAGCACTAACTTGTTGTATTATAGCACCGGAAACTTCACCGAGTTTAGTGATGGTATTATCAACGGTCTTTTCGGCCTGTTGATGTTTTTCGGACAGCAATTTTTCTACTTCACTCAATTCTTGAACAGATTTTTGAGCATTTACGACTACTGATTCAGTCTTTCTTTCGGTATCTTCTTCTAATACTACAAGTTTAGCAAACAATTTATCAGCACCCTCTTCAACACCCGATATTTGCTTGCGCAAAATTTCGGCCATTTTATTAGTGTTTTCCGATACTTTATTGCAGTATTCGTAAAAATTATTTTCTTGTTGTTTAAACATAATGGTTAAAGTTGCCACTTTTTCATCTAAGCCTGAGACAACATTATTTATATAGTTTGCAGCAGATTTGGATATTTCATTTACGTTTTCACCTTTGGTGTTAAACTCAATAATAGACTTAGACAACAGCTCATCACTTGATGCTGTTACATCTTCAAGTTTTTGAGTTCTTTCATCTAATGACTTATTGATAACCTCGGTTTTTTCCGTAATATTGTTAGCCAACATTTCCATATTTTGAGTTTGTTTTATCAAAACATTTTCAAATTGATTAACCTTAGTAAGTGTCTGATTAGCTGTGGCATCAAATTGATTTGCCTGTTCGGATAAATTGTCTGTAAGGATTTTGCTCTTGGTCAAGGTCTCATTACATTGAGAAAGCATCTTGGCTGTATTTGATTTTAATATATCCAATATATTAACGGCATCTTTTTCCATTGTTGATGAAGCTTCAGATAGCTCTTCTATCTGACGTTTGAGTTCGTTTTTGATATCTTCAACTCTGGCTGCCGTATCGGTAATATGCTTTTGTTGTTGAGCCATGGAAGCTTCGCTGATTTGGCTTTGTGTTACAACAACTGATGATACTTCGGTCAAACTTGAAGTATGCTTTTGCAAAACAGTTGCTACTTGATTCAAGTTTTCGGTTGATTGAGCTACATTAACCATCATATTCTCAGATGAATTTGCAACATCTTTTTCGGCTTGTTTCAATTGGTTCAATCCGCTAGCCATAACCTTTTGCAATTCGTCATATTTACTATTCAACACATCTGTTAATTCAACAATCTTGTTAGAGCTTTCAACACTAAAACCGTCAAACTCACGAGATTTTTCCTCTAATGTATTAACATAACTTATTATGTCATTATTTGCGATGGCTACTTTTTCGTTTATTACAGAAACATTATCATTTAGTGCTGTTTCAACATTTTGCATCGAAGATATAGCTTTAAGCGAGGCATCTTTAATGTTTGCCACTTGCATATTTATGGCATCTTCAAGATTTGAACTTCTGACCATCAATTTATCGATTTCTTGAGCCACCGTATCGCCATGAGCTAAGAATTTACGACTGACGTCATCGGTTTTTTCATCTAGTGCTTTGATAAATGAATTTATATCATGGTTGTGTTTAGTAAGTGAATTATCAAGCTTTTGTACTTGTTCATCAACATTTTTATTTATGTCTACAAGTCCTGTTTTAATGGTTGAGTTTATGTCTTCTATATTTTGTGAGGCTTTTTGGGTTATTTTGTTAATATTTTCATTGATATTTTTTTCGCTTTCTTCAACGATAAGGGTCAATCTTTGGCTTTGATCATGCAAAACATTTTCCATATCGGAAATTTCTTTACTCATTGTACTTTTTATCAAATTACAGTTAGAAATAGCCAATTCTGCAGTCTGTTTTAATATTGAAGACTGATTGTTCATACTTTCAAAATATTCATTAAATGCTTGAGTGCTATGATTGAAAACCTTATTCATATCTTCAGAAACTTTTTGAACATCTGATGTAGCATTCTTGCTGATTTGGCGCAAGTTGTCAGACAAATTGTTTATTTCGTTTATTTTTGGGGTAATACGTTCAAATATTGAGGTTAAATTCTTTTCAATACCCTCTCCACCTTCAACAAATTCACGATTTATTTGAGATAAATTTTGACTTGAAATTTGTGCTTTATTCAAAATATTTTCAAAGTTTGCCATAAGGAATTTTACACCGTCGCTTAATTCAACGATTGTTTTTGTGGAATAATTATCTAATTTTGAAACCAGTTTGGAAAAATCATCAACGTTATTTTTGATAGCGTCTTTAATTTGAGATGTTTGCTCATGAGCAAGTCTTGAAACTTCTTGCAATTCAACAACTTGGGATCTGATAGCATCGGCCATTGCCTTAGCTGTTTGGGGAGCGTTGTCTTCGGGGTAGACAAGTTGATTCATATATGCTCGCAAGAATTTTGCTTCCTGTTTGAAAGATGAACCTCTGTCAATATAAGCCATAACCACCCAAATAATTGCCAATGGTAAGGTAACACCGGCCAAGAATCCGCCAAATTCATCAGGCATCATTAAAAACAAATTTGACCAACCGAAAAACTGAGTAATATATACCAAAACGATAGCAAACCATAAAATACTTATGCCTATCATAAGTTTGTGCAAATTGTTATTAAGCCAAGAAGCTTTTTCTTCTATTATTGCTCTGTTTTGATTGTTGTTTTTTTCACTCATAAAGTTAGGCAAAGACGTTGCATTGCCACTAGTGTCAGCTGTTTTATATGACATCTGATAAATTCCCCATAAAATAAAAAATCCCCAAGGCTTTTCCCTAAGCCTTGAGGTATTATAAGCATAATTTTTTAAATTGGAAACATTATCGCTAAAGCATTATATTTTATCCACAATCTTTATTATCTATTCTTCGACTTTTTTTTGCATTATATAACGCAGTTTTTGTAAAGCTTTGGCTTGCATTTGACCTTCGGACAAATTTGCCGGAACTATGACAACTGCTTCTATACCTGTTTCGGTTTCGATAGCGGTTACCTTTACCGAAGTTCCCTGTCTTATGTATTCAAATAAAACCTCTGCCATATTCCTACTTCAAAAATTTGTTATTTTTCGAAAATCCGAAAGGAGCAAGTTTTCCAACTTGTGCTCTGTGTCCAAGCCATGTCATCAAATCTTTTTCGACACTAATACCGCCGGAACGACTGTATGAAAAACCATCTGCTTCGTTAAAGATTTGCATATCGCTTAAACCGCCGTCTTTGTATTTTTGCAAGCAAACGCCGTGACCGCGAGCAATGGTAGGAATTTCTTCCATTTTGAATATCAAAATCTTTCTGTTTTCACCGACCAAAGCAATCATATCACCGGTTATTTTCTTACAGAACATTGTATATTCGCCCTCTGCTACATTCATAATCTTGCGACCTTGACGGGTTTGAGCAACAAGATGGTTTTCATCAACCACAAAGCCATAGCCCTTGTTAGAGGCAATAACATAGCTTGTTTTAGGCTCATATACAAACATATCGGTTATGGTGTCATTGTTGCCTAAATCAACCATAAGTCTTAATGGCTGACCAAAACCGCGACCGGACGGAATATCACAAGCATTGATGTTAAAGAACTTGCCGACACTATCAAACAAAATAATCTTGTCGGTAGTTTGCGCATGGATAGCCAAAAGCAGTGAGTCATCATCTTTGAACTTAAACTCTTCCGTTAGCGGAACATAGCCCTTCATGCATCGTATCCAACCTTTTTGGGATAATATAACCGTAATCGGCTCTTTTTCAACCAAAGCCTCGATAGAAATATCTATATTTTCGACATCAACCTCGGCAAATTCGGTACGACGACGACCGAGTGCTGTCTTTTTGCCAAACTTATCTTTGATTACCTTAATTTCTTCGGCTACTTTTTGCCAACGCAGACCTTCGTCTGACATTAAAGCATCGAGTTCAGCTTTTTCAGCAGTCAAATCATCAAATTCTTTTCTTATATCTGCTTCTTCAAGCTTACGTAAATTACGCAATTTCATATTCAAAATTGATTCGGCTTGGATTTCTGTCAATGAAAAACGGCTCATTAACGAAGATTTGGGGTCATCATCTTCACGAATTATACGAATTATCTCATCCAAATTCAAATATGCAATCAAATAACCTGACAATATTTCCAGGCGATTGATAATTTTTTGCAAACGGTGAGATGTTCTGCGTTCCAAAACTTTGATACGATGGTTCAAAAACTCACGCAATACTTCGGCAATACTCATAACTCTTGGTACACCATCGGAATCCAAAACATTCATATTCATATTGAACTTGGTTTCAAGCTCGGTGTTTTTGAAAAGCAATTCCATAAGCATATTAGCGTCAACATTGCGATTTTTCGGTTCTAATACAATGCGAACATCTTGAGCTGATTCATCTCGAACATCAGCAAGCAAAGGCACTTTCTTTTCTTGTAAAAGTATGGCTATACGTTCGATAAGCTTTGATTTTACAACTTGATAAGGAATTTCGGTAACAACAATTTGATATTGACCCAAACCTAAATCTTCTTTTTCCCACTTGGCACGAACTCTAAAGTTGCCTTTTCCGGTGGTGTAAGCATCTAAAATAGTTGAAAACTTATCAACGATAATTCCGCCTGTCGGAAAATCAGGTCCTTTGAGTTTTTTGACCAAATTTTCGATTGTAGCGTCAGGCTTTTCTATCATATACAAAAGCGCATCACATACTTCGGATAAGTTATGCGGAGGAATATTGGTAGCCATACCCACGGCAATACCGTTTGAACCGTTACACAACAAGTTTGGTACGGCAGATGGCATTACCACAGGCTCTTGTTCTTCACCGTCATAAGTATCGCGAAAATCGACGGCATCTTCGTTTAAGCCTTCCATTAAGGCAATGGCATATTCGGTAAGTCTGGCTTCGGTATAACGCATAGCAGCCGGGCTATCACCATCAATGTTACCAAAGTTACCCTGCCCGTCGACCAAAGGATAGCGCACCGAAAAATCTTGTGCTAAACGACACATTGCACCATAAACCGAAGAATCGCCATGCGGGTGATATTTACCGATTACATCGCCGACCACACGGGCACATTTCTTAAATCCGGACTTAGGGTCCAAATGAAGTTGGCGCATGGCATACATCAAACGACGATGCACAGGCTTTAAGCCGTCTCTGACATCGGGAAGCGAACGAGATACAATGGTTGACATAGCATAGGACAAATAGCGAGAGCTGAGTTCTTCCGCTAAAGCAACCGTTTTTATTTTTTCTTCAAAATTATCCATTGATAAACCTTAAGCTTTCTTTACAATTTCTGCCAAACTATCACGGCAAATCGGAAATTTCAAGCCGTGATTTTGAAAAAAGTTTTTATTGAGGAAAAATCCGGTCATTTTTAACATATTTTCAATATCTTCGTGACTCGGATTAAAGTTATGTTCAACTACAAATTTGGGATATTTGAACAATCTGTCCTTATATGGTTCGCCGGCTTGTTTGCACACTGCTTTAGCACTTTTAGGCGATACATATTCCAAGTTTTCGGTCGTTGATGTGGCTGAACATTCAGTTAAATCGATACCAATTCCGAGAAACTCTAGTAAATAAAATTCGTATAAAGAATAATGTGTTAGCCAATTATCTTCATTTATAAGATTAACAAAACTTTCAACAAAATAGTAAAAACGCTCTAAAGGTTGAAGCTCCGGCAGACATATATCATTTAGTGCGCAAAAACACGATAAAGCAGTAAGTTTTTCAGGTGATGACATAAAATTTACGGCATTAGGCGTTATCAGCTCAACAGTCAATGACAGCATATTATCATCAACACGTGACCATGCATCAATTTTTACTAAATTACCTAACTGAAATGTTGCTAAATTCTTCTTTGACAATCCTGATTTGACATATCCGCAAACTTTGCCGTTATTTTTGCAAAGCACGGTCAAAATAAGCGATTTTTCACCGTGCTTTTTGCAATTTATGATATATCCTTCATCAGAAAACTTCATTTTAGCTTAAAAGAAATCTGTAATTTTAACTTTAGTAATGGCATCATATTCTTTTAAGTATGCCAAAATATTTTTCATATCTCTTAAGGCAATGGTATTCGGACCATCTGATAAAGCTTTATCCGGATTTTCGTGAGTTTCAATAAACAAACCGCCTATTCCGGCCGCAATAGCTGCACGAGCCAATACCGGAGCCAATTCTCTGTTACCGCCGGTTGCAGTACCTAAGCCACCAGGTTTTTGTACCGAGTGAGTAGCATCAAAGATAACCGGACAACCTGTTGTCTTACTCATAACCGAAAAACCGCCCATATCTACAATCAATGTGTGATAGCCGAATGACGTACCTCTTTCGGTTAAGCATACGTTTTCATTACCTGAGTCAAAGCATTTTTTTACTGCATTTTTCATATCTTCAGGTGCTAAAAACTGACCTTTTTTAATATTTACTACTTTGCCGGTTTTGGCAGCAGCTACGACTAAATCGGTTTGGCGACATAAAAAGGCCGGAATTTGAAGCATATCGACATGTTTGGCAACCTCTGCACATTGATGAGCTTCGTGAACATCGGTAACAATCGGAATATTATTGTAAAGCTTTTTAATCTCGTCAAAAGTTTCCATACCTTTATCAAAACCGACACCTCTGGCACCGGAAATTGATGAACGGTTAGCTTTATCAAAAGAAGCTTTGAAAACGTAAGGAATATTCAATTCCTTAGTAATCTCAATCATTTCACCGCAGATATCTATTGAGTGTTGTTTGCTCTCGATTTGGCAAGGACCGCACACTAATGCAAACGGCAAACGGTTAGAAATTTCTACATTTCCGACTTTTACAATTTTTTGTTCCATATAAACTGCTCCATTATCAAGGTAAAAAACAATGCCTTGATAGTAAGCAAAATTTTATGGTAACGCAAGCACAAAAAGTTAATTATCAGATTTTATAAAATCGCGTATTTGTAAAGCAAATTTTTCTAAAACATCTGATTTCGGAGTGTATTTTTCTTCAAAAGCTTCTGTTTGAGCCCACCCCAAATCATCCATAACCTTTTTAACTTCCATAACCACTCCCGGTTTCCAACCGTATGAGCCGAAAGCAAATCCTTTTTTGTTTTGCGGTTGCAAACCTTTCATATAGGTTAAAAATCCGGCAACACGAGGAAAAATTTGATTGTTTAGCGTTGGAGTTCCGACCAAAACATATTTGGCATCCAAAACCTCGGTCATTACATCAGAAATATGAGTTATTCCGAGATTGTATTTAATAACAGAAATTCCGGCGTCTTGAAATTCGGCCATTGCGGTTTCGGCCAATTTGGCTGTTGCACCCCACATTGTGTCATAAACTACAACGGCTTTGTTTTCGCTTTTGCCTTCTGACCAATTAGCATAAGCACTCAAAATTTGATTTACTTCATCTTTGCCAGACCAAATAAGGCCATGCGAAGGAGCAATCATTTCAATATCGAGTTTAAGTTCCAATGCTCCTGATAAGGCTTTTTGAGCTTGTTTGCCGAACGGCATTAAAATATTGGCATAATAGCTTTTGGCATTTTTGAAAACTAAATCATTGGGATAATCTTTAACGAATAATGCTTCACAGCACAAATGTTGACCGAATCCGTCGTTTGACATCAAAACTTTATCCTCAACGACATATGTCATCATAGAATCAGGCCAATGAAGCATGGGAGTAGTCAAAAATGTAATATTACGGTTACCGATATTTATAACATCACCGGTTTTGATTATCTTAAAATTCCAGCCGGCTGTGTCATAGTGAGCCTCCAAGGCTTGTTTTCCGGCCATATTGGTAACGACCTCGGCTTGAGGTGCCAATTTCATGATTTGCGGAATACTGCCTGAGTGATCTTGTTCAACGTGATTTACCACCACATATTTAATTTTACCAAATTCGACAACAGATTTTATTCTGTTTAGCTGTTCTTCGGTCATATAATGTTTTACACCATCTACCAAGGTTATATCTTTATCCATTATCAAATAGGCATTATAAGTTGAACCGTCCGGTGTGTTATATCCGTGAAATTCTCTTAAGTTCCAGTCCTTTGTCCCAACCCAATAAATATCCTTTTTGATTTCAACAGCTTTCATTTTAATACTCCTTAGAAATTATTTTGTTACTAATTTAAATAGCATTTTTATTGTTCTTGACAAGTAAAAAAAAACAAACAAAAATATCTGCAGATAAAAAATGTAACTACTATATAGGAGTAAAACATATGGAACTAAAAGGTTCAAAAACCGAAAAAAATTTGATGGAAGCTTTTGCCGGCGAATCGCAAGCCCGTAATAAATATACTTACTATGCGTCAAAGGCTAAAAAAGAAGGTTTCAACATCATAGCTTCTAAATTTGAAGAAACAGCCAATAATGAAAAAGAACATGCAAAAATTTGGTTCAAATTATTACATGGCGGCGAAGTTCCTTCTACTATGGAAAACTTAAAAGATGCTGCTGCCGGCGAAAATTATGAGTGGACTGATATGTATGCTCGTATGGCTCAAGAAGCTCGTGAAGAAGGTTTTACCAAAATTGCCTCTTTGTTTGATATGGTTGCAAAGATTGAAAAAGGTCACGAAGAACGTTATCAAGCTTTGTTAAAAGCTGTAACTGAAGGTACAGTATTTACTCGTCCGACAAAAGTTATTTGGGAATGTGCAAACTGCGGTTGCAGAGTAGAAACATCTAATGCTCCGGCAAAATGCCCTGTTTGTGATCACCCGCAAGCTTATTTCTTTGAATTGCAAGAACAGTTCTAATTTTTAACAATTTAATTTAACAATGTTCTCCAACACCAAATTGGAGAACTTTTTTTTATAAATTTAATTCATTTTAAACACTTTAAATCGAATAATAAACGGGTACGGAATAGCTAACCGTATATTTTTAGTACTAAAAAATAAGGAAACAACAGAAGTTGTTACAAGAATTGAGACATATATACCCGAGGAATCGGATGGTAGGCTCTTTGCATAAGGATATGCGAAGGGTTTTGTTGTCTCTATATAAGAATAAATACGGGCGGGGTGCGTTATGGCGTATAATATCACCTTAAGCTCGTCAATGCGTTCGAATTTGCTGTCTTTACGCAACATATCAATGCAAATGTCAAGAACTCAGAACATTCTTTCTACCGGCAAAAAAGTCAATTCGGCGATTGATAATGCTACTTCGTATTATCAAGCACGCTCGCTTACGCATCGAGCTGCTGATTTGAATAATTTGCTGGATTCTATGTCTCAAGGAATCCAGACAATTAACGCTGCCTTAGAAGGTTTGGAAAGATATGACAAATTCCTAGAACAAGCGACAATCATAGCAACAGAAAGTTATGAAAAAGCGGTTATACCGACCAAGGATTGGATAATGTCTCAGATAGGAGGAAACGGTGCCGTAGTTTCAACTGCACAAGAGCTTAAAGATGCTGTTGCTTCAGGTAAAAAGACTATCTGTGTTTATGGCAAAATCGATTATTTTGAAGATGAATCTATAACCTTAAAAGAAGGTCAAAAACTGGTGGGAACAGAATATTTCACCGGTTATAGCGGAAAAGTAAGATTTTCCGGTATTAACTTTAAGGGAATACAGGATAGTGCTATTACAACAAGCAATAATAACATTATCTCTGATCTTGATTTAAATTTTGATTCATATGCTGATACAATTTCAAGACTTATTCAGGCTAATTTTAAAAATGTTAACTTAACAAATCTTGATATAACACATCAGGTAAATGGTAAACTGGCCGGATCTACCCAGGGAACGCTATCTATCGGAAAAGGCGGTGACGTGTTTATTAACGGTATTGTTAATATTGCTTCAGACCGTTCCAAATCAGGCGTTGGTATTAATGGTTCTTCAAGTTTAATCATTAACAAAGGCGCCGAATTGAATATAAATATTACAAACGATGCTTGGGGCGGAGCTATATTAAGTAACTCTTCAAAGATTGATGTTTATGGTAAACTCAACTGCATCTCAGATAAAAGGATGCTTTTGAATGGTAATGTTTATGCCGGAAACCAATTGAATATTTATGAGGGCGCAGAAGTTATTTTTGCAAAATCATCAATTTCCTTGTATTCTTCTTCAGATGATAGAGCTAGTAGTATGTTTATTGAAAAAGGGGCAAAAATATATATTAACGATAACTCATCAACAAAATATCTATATACTGAAACAGATTATCTTAATGAAAATAAATCAAATGTTTCTGAAAACATTTCTTCATCAGCCTTATATGACAGCGGATGCTTCTCAAAATTAACGGATGTAGAGATTGATTGGGATAATTATAATCCGATAAAAGAGAGAAAAGAAGCAGAAGAACCGAAGATTTTAGCTCAAGACATGAGCGAATATGAAAAGATATTAAATCAACTTGATGATATGGTAGAGGACAGCTCGTATCAGGGAATAAACTTACTTAAAGGTGATGAATTAAATGTGGTATTTAATGAAGACAGAAGCCACAACTTTGTCATCAAAGGTGTAGACATACGCTCAATGTCTGCCGGA
>JAZUCK010000006.1:0-149723 GCA_045639065.1 Alphaproteobacteria bacterium
CACCAGTCCAACTCCTTGGCTCACAGAACGACATGGCTACGATCCGACTTGCTCCTCCTTGTCAAACTCCCTTTTTTCGTGAGTTCGAGGCCTCTGGCGATAACCATTAAAAAATCCCCCGTGAAAGGGGGATTTTTTAATGGTGCCGACAGAGAGACTCGAACTCCCGACCCACTGATTACAAATCAGTAGCTCTACCAACTGAGCTATGTCGGCGTAATCTTGATGAGTTTATACATATATTTTTTTTTATTGTCAATATAAAAAATAATAGTTTTTTTATCTCTGTGGGGAAAAATTAAAATTTTGCTTGGTTTTAATCCTAATAGTCTTAAAATTGTTGCTAGTTTTTGTTTAATTTTGAAAGGTTTTTTATTATGGCTTCTAATAAATGGTTTGGAACAGACGGTGTCAGAGGTGTAGCTAATGAGTTTCCCATGGTGCCCGATTTTGCTATGAAGTTGGCTATGGCTTGCGCTGAAAAAGTTTGTGTAAACAATAAAAAAGTTGCTATTGCCAAAGATACCCGTATTTCCGGCGATATGTTAGAGACGGCTCTGATTGCCGGTTTTACGGCTCAAGGTGTTGACGTTATAAAACTTGGTGTTATACCAACTCCGGCCGTTACAACTTTTGTTTCAGAACTTGGTGTGGATATGGCAGTGATGATTACCGCTTCTCATAATCCATATCATGATAACGGTATTAAACTTATTGCTAATAACGGCGATAAATTTGCTGATGAAGTTACCTCAGAATTAGAGAACTTGATTGATAAAAATAACTTTGCGCTTGATAAGGATAAATTGGGCAAGGTGGTTGAGGATAACTCAATTAAAGAAAAATACAAAAAAATTGCCTATAATATGTATGGCTCAGCTTCATCGTTAAAAGGAATGAAGATTGTTGCAGATTGTGCTAATGGTGTATTTTCGGATATTTTACCTGAAGTTTTACGTAATTTGGGTGCTGAAGTCGTTGAAGTCGGCGTTGAGCCAAACGGAGTTAATATCAATCGTGATTGCGGATCGCAACATCCCGAGGCTATGCTAGAGGCTATTGTAAAAAATAGTGCTGATTTGGGTGTGGCTGTTGATGGCGATGGTGACAGAATTAAAGTCGGCGATAATAACGGTAAGCTGATTAAAAGCGAACAACTTATGGCGTTTTTGGCGACATATATGCAAGAAATCGGCGAAAATAAGAATAGGGCATTCGCATCAACAAAGCTTTCTAATACCTCTTTGGAACGATATATTACCGAAAAATTGGGTTTGAAATATGTTTCAACAGGTGTCGGAGAACGTCCGGTTATTAAGGCTTTGAAAGAAAACGGCGGTGTAATCGGCGGAGAAGAATCGGGACACATTGTATTGCTTGATTATGCAAAATCGGGCGATGCTATGATGACTTTCTTAAAAGTGTTGCAGGGATTGGCTCAAAAAGGCAAAAAAGCTTCGGATATATTTCCTCTTTTTGACGATGACTTTCTTTTCTTTGAAAACTTTAAGGTCAAATCAAACGAAATGGTGAAAGTTATCACATCAAAACCGGAGCTGAAAAGTTTGGTAGATGAGCTTTCGCTAAAAATTAACGGTCATGGTCGTGTGGTTATTCATCCATCAGGTACAGAACCGAAAATCAGAGTGTGGGTTTGTGGTGATAATGAACAGAACGTGCAAGAATTTGGAAAACAGCTGTGGAATATGCTTGAACAACTAAATAACCGTTAATGTTTTGTTAATGAATTAGGCGTTATTCTATACTCAGTTAGTGATACTAATATTCAAATATTAAAAGGAGATGTCTTATGCGCCAACTTATTGAAAAATCTGCATTTGATTGGAGCAGGGGTGAAAACAGAAAAATAATGGCTAAAGGTGTAGCGGCTATTGCCATGCTTAGCCATAAAGTGGATTCTTGCGGTAACATCGTTTCTAATGGCTCGACTCGTTGTGTGTGGGATAATCTTCAATATAAAACAGACAACAGATTCTTAAAACGCAGAGTTTGGGTTAGTTAATGTTTAAAGGACTGATTTCCTTATTTACTTCAGGGGTTATATTTAATCCGTTTGTTTTGTTTGGAATTATTGCCGGTTCTTATTGCTATTTCAATATGAAACCGGAAGAAATTAAAGATTTATTGTTAAGAAAAGAATTTTATGCAGTCGTAGTGTTTGCTTCGGCTGCATATGTTTATTTGTTTGCAAAAGTATATGATCAAGGCGGAACATTTCTTGATTGGTCGGCGATGTTTTGGCGTATGATTGCAGGTATTGTAAAATTTTTAATATCTTTTGTTTTGGTGATGTCGTTTATTACGATGATTAGTATATTTTAGACGTTTATATCTATTTGAGTTCCCTTATCTTCGCAAACAGGAGCAGAACGAGAGGCATCAAGCAACATTTCAACAACTTGTTGTGTCGCTTCGACATTTTGTTTTATGATACTCATTTGTAGTTGTTGCATAGCAACTGCGTATGAGCCGATAGGTCCTAAAGAATTCATCTTTTTCTCCTCAAACTACCTTTTGAGTATATCATAAAAAGAATGAAAAATATACTAATTTTTTTACTATTTAGCACATTGTTTTATATAAATTTACCGATTATATCATTCTTTGAATGTTATTATTGGAGAAAGTCAAATGAATAAACTGTTTTGGATTTTATTATTGGGTGTTTTGGTTAATTTTAATGCTATGGCTGAAGATGCTCCTACAGTTGTTTTTGGTGCAGCCGAAACCAAAGATGGTGGAGAGAATGTATATATGGTCGAACAACCCAAAGATGCACCAAATCCTTTAGGAAATCCGTTGCCGAATCCGGATAAACCGGTTGAGGTTTTTGGAAATGTATATCCTCAGAATACGAACCCAACAGAAGCAAACAATCAATCTCAATCCAACCAATCACAACAAAATTTGGGTAATGATTTTGAAAATACGTTGTTGGAAGCCAATGGAAGAGTATATGATATCCAATCATATCCGAAGGCTGATTTTAAGGCTATGGAGAATCCTGCCAATCCGGAGACTATATATTCGCCAAACGTCAATAATTAGTTGCACTCAAGTTGCTTGCGTTCAAGTGTGCGACATTGCCACTTATCTGCCAACAGTTCTGATGGTTCTAAAGATATTGATTGCTTGGCAGTATTTACAGATGATCCTAAGTGCGTATAATATTTGTCATCACAATTTACACTGTCATTGTTTTCAACCAGCAAATATTCACTACTGTCATAAACGCTATAAATTTTTGCTCCTTTTTGGACGTGAATACCGCTTAATGTGTTTGGTAAATCCTGATTATCCGATGTTGAAATAATCTTTATGTAGGCAGTGTCTATTAAGGCTCGTTGTTTAAGAACAACATTTGCTGTTTCGGCAATAATGCCTCCTGATATTTTAGCTTTTGCACCACAACCAAAAAAGATACCTTCACTATCAATAGAGTTATTAGCTGGATCTTTGTATTTTAAGATACCTTTTATAAATGTCTCGCTGTATGAAGAGGCTTTGAGAAAACCGAAAACATTGCCTTTTACAGCAAGTGATGCATTTTTACCGAGTATAATATTGCCTTTAATGTTGCCGGAAGTAATAAATTTACCTCCTTCTTCTACAACAATATTTGCGCATATATTGTTGGCACCGGATATATTAAGAGTTCCAACAACCTTTATTGTTTGTCCTTTTAGAGCACATTCTTTGGTGTCGCCGTTTATTTTTATCCTAACATCGTTAAATTCACCATTAATAGGAAGCGTAATCGGTTGGGCATAGTTTAATAGCAAAGACACGTTGCTTATTTTGCGGTTTAAGACGTTAGAATACATTTCCATATTGGCGTCATTGATGTTTAAGGTTATTTCAGGACGAATGTTTGATGAACACGAATCCGATATTTCACCATATATCGATGTTAGAATATGTTTGCTGATGTCTAATTTAGGATCTGTAATGTTTGAGTCTATGATATCTGCATTAGGATTCATTTCTACAGCTAATTTATAGCAGTTAATTTTACATTTCATCAAACTGTCAAATTCGGGACATTTTTCAAAGTCTTCGGTTGCCGAACAAGACGTTTTTGTATATCCTTTTTCTAAGCAATAATAATCTGCCGATTTGCAAGAATTGTAAAGTATCTTTTGGCCTTTTTGGCAAGATGGTGTATCTTTTGTTGCCGGACCGTATTCACAAAATTCGAATCCTTCACACGGATTTTCAATGATGTTTGTTTTGGTAACATCATCACAGTCTACACAAGTAGGGCCATCAGCAATATATCCTGTCGGAATATTGTTTATATCATGAGAAAAATCTTCGCAAGGAGTACAACATTTGCCGTAATCTTCGCTGTAAGGGCATTTTTCAGGTGTCGTTTTACAAGTGTTTTTGTGTGAAAATCCACTAGATTCACAAGCTTTTTTTATGTCTAATTGACAAGTTCGGTACATTTCTATTTTGTTGTCACATTTTTTTACAGGGTAGGTCGGTAATTGGCAATCTTCTAATTTAAAAGGGTAATTATTATTTTTGCACCATTGTTCTTGTGAGCAACTTTTGTAATAGTTTTGATGGTATGGGCAAGGTTCGGTAGGAGCTGTCATTTTAGGGCAGTTTTCATAAGTTATAGAAAAGCCTTCGTCCATACATTTTTTTTCGGAGCGAGAAGGAGATTTTTTAGCATATATGTTGGTTGCATATTCTGGAATTACCGAGGCAATCGCCGGAGCACATATAAGTAGTAAACTAATTATGAGTAATTTGTTTAAACGAATCATGATTCCTTCTCTTTTGCTTAATTAACCGTAATATTACCAATCTAAATAATAATATTTTTTATTAAATTGTACAAAATAATCAAATTTTTTTAAAAAAAGTGTTTTTTTGTACTAGATTTAAACCCAATTTTGTGGTATGTTAGCATTCGCAATGGAAAATTACAACCAGAATAATAAAATAATAGGCAGGTAAATTATGAATAAAAAAATAACTGTACATAATCCATATGCAACCGGTGAATATGTAGTTTATCCGGCCCATGGAGTTGGTAAGGTTTCTGATGTTACCAAACAAACTATTGCAGGAACCGAATTGGAACTTATCGTTGTTAATTTTGACAAAGATAAGATGACTTTGCGTATTCCTATGGCCAAAGCTGAAACTACCGGATTAAGAAAAATTTCAAATTCCGACACTATTAACGATGCTTTGACTACCTTAAAAGGCAAAGCTAAAGTTAAGAAGGTTATGTGGTCAAGACGCGCACAGGAATATGAAAATAAAATAAATTCCGGAAATCCGGTAGCTATTGCTGAAGTCATTCGTGATTTGCATCGTAATGAAAATTTGGCAGAGCAGTCATATAGCGAAAGACAAATTTATGAGCAAGCTTTGGACAGATTGTCTAATGAATATGCTGTGTTTGAAAATATTTCTACCGCTGATGCTACTCAAAAAATTCTAGATATTTTAACTAAATAGTTTAGTAATAGACAATTAAAAGGCCCTGGATAAATATTCAGGGCTTTTTTTGTGTCGTAAAAAATTGAGTATAAGTATGTGGATAAGAATCAAGCTCACTTGTTTTATAAAACTTCACGATTAGGATAAGGTTAACAATTTGTTAATATTTTGGAGTTTTATCACAGTGAGTATTGCTGACGATTTGGTTAGTTTACAAACAGATGGAATCGTAGTTTCCGCAGGTCCGATTTTGGTCGATGAAGAGGCTGAAAATCGTTATATGTGGGGCTATTATCTGTGTATTGAAAACAATACTCCTAAAAAAATCCAACTTTTGGGAAAAGATTGGAACATTACTGATGATAAAGGGAATCGCTTTAATGATTCTTCTGTCGGTTTTAAAGGTGAATTACCGGAATTAGAACCGGGAGAATATTTTGAATATACTTCCTATGCTCCTCTTCAAGCTAAAAATGCGGTTTTTTACGGATCTTGCAAGGTTAAATCTAACGGAATCGAGAGCAACGTAAAAGTGCCGACATTTAGCATGTCGGCACGTAACGGCACAAAGAATCGAATCTTAAACTAGTAATAGGTTGGTTCTATTTCTTTATTTTTAATAAAAGCGTTTAAGTTCTGATTGATTTCGCTGGTCATTCTTTCATTAAAGTCATTGAATAATTTTTCAACCATTGAATTCCAATATTCTTCTTTTTTTACAATGTCTGTGCTTGCCGGAATGGTTAGGCTTCTCCATGCTTCGACATCTGTTGATGCTTGAGACATTGAAGTCGGATCAGATACTTTAACCGATACAACCAAT
This sequence comes from Alphaproteobacteria bacterium, assembly GCA_045639065.1. Classification (GTDB taxonomy): domain Bacteria; phylum Pseudomonadota; class Alphaproteobacteria; order RF32; family CAG-239; genus CAZU01. Next base: position 6,305 of record JAZUCK010000006.1, read on the forward strand.
CGAGCCGAATATTTTACTTTGTCTTGTTCAAAGATTTGTGAACCTTCTTCTATTTCTTCGGTTACAGAAGCATCTTTGATAATTACTTCAGCAATTTTAGGAGATGAAAAATCGGCTGCTTTTAAGCGATCTTGCCCCCATAATTTTGCTGTTTTTTCAATGGATACCGGAAGCAAATGTTCAACATTTGGTCTGGTAAAACTAGGTGTAAATTCAGAGATAATATCTATTTTATTTACATTTAACTCTATTGGTGTTTCATTTTGATAACGTGGCTCATTATATTTGGATACATCATCAGATGTTCCAAATAATGTAGAACATGCACTTAAGATTAAGGTTGCACCAACAAGTGATAAAATTTTTTTTGCAGAAATCATAGTCTTTTGCCTTATATAAGTAAAAACACAGCTACGATATAATTATAGCTGTGTTTAGTATTATATAAATAAATTAAAATCAGGTTAACTTATTGTTTTATAATTTCGGAAGGTTCAAAACAATATTCTTCAGAACAAAAATGACAAGTAGCGCTGATTTTACCGTCTTCAATCATACCGTTGATGTCTTCGTTAGAAAAGGTGCCTAAAGTTTGAAGCAATTTTTCACGAGAGCAACGACAAGAAAAAGTATAGTTTTTAGTTTGTTGAATATTCAAGTTGTTGCCGTGGAAGAGGCGGTGAAGAATGTCTTCGGAAGAAAGGTTAGCATCAAATACTTCGTCTTCAGACAAGCTTTCCATAAATATTTTGGCTTCGTTCCAAGCTTCTTCAGCGGTTTCTTGGTCAACTTCATTACCGCCTTTGGTTGGCATTTTTTGAAGCATTATGCCGCCGGCAATCCAAGATTTGCTTTCGCCTTGGGGAGCGTGTAAGAATAACTTTAAGGCGGTATCAATTTGCTCTGATTGTTTGAAATAACGTAATGCGCATTCGGCTAATGTTTTACCTTGAAGGTCAACCACACCTTGATACAGTTCGGTGTTTTTGCCTTGATCAACGGTAAAGGCTAAATGACCTCCACCCAACAGGTGTGGGGTGGGTTCAATTTGTCCCAAAGTTTTGCGCAATTTTTGACCGGCATTTAAGCGCTCTTCATCAAAACGAGCGCAAGAGCGAATCTTGCCGTCTGATGTTACATCGATAACTACCATAGGAACAGGACCGTTACTTTGTGTTTGCAAAGTGAACAGGCCGTCGTATTTCAAAGTTGAGGCGAGCATTGCTGCCAAAACGGTTGTTTCGGCTACAACAGCAGAAACAGGCAAAGGATAAGAATGTTTGTTGATTATGATATCCAAAACTTCGTTTAAGCGAATAAAACGACCTTGATAGGCTCCGTTATCGATGAAGAAAGATACACAATTATCAAAATTTTTATTAGGCATTATTTAAAATCCTTAGTATAGTAAAACAAAATTTTCTTATTCTATAATCTATATTGTGAGATTTTTCAAGTGTTGATAGAGCCAAATAAAGAATATAATAAAAAAAAATTAAAAAAAATTACTCCGCAGAGATTAAAAAATATTGCTCTGTATTATTTGAAACGTTTTGAAACATCGGAATATAATTTGCGCAGTGTTCTAAAGCGCAGAATAGATGATTATGCTTATTGGAACAAGGAGTTTGATAAAAAGGAAGCATATCGTTGGCTTGATGATTTGATGAGTGATTTTGTAAGACTTGGTTATGTTAATGATGAAAGATATGCTGAGATAAAAATAAGAGGTTATTTATCAGCCGGAAAATCGCCAAGATATATTCTAAATAAACTGAAAGAAAAAGGTATAGATGAAGATTTGGCTGATAAGTTGTTGAATGAACAAGAATATGATGCTTTCGAATCGGCTTTGAAATTAGCAAAAAAGAAGAAAATAGGTCCGTATTGTGAAGACGAAAAATTACGCAAAGAACGTCGAAACAAAGATATGGGGGTTTTGATACGGGCAGGGTTTGATTATGATGTGGTGATAAAAGTTTTGGAGTATGAAGGTGAATAAAAGAAACGGCGGTTTGATAACCGCCGTTTTTAATTAGTGCATTTTGTGTTGGACTGATTCTTTTAATGAACAGCTTGGTGCAAAAGCCAAAGTGACGGCTGAAAGAGCAACCAGGGTATATACAATTCGGCTTAAAATTGACATTGGGCCAAATAAAAATGCAACCAAGTCAAAGCTGAACAAACCGACCAATCCCCAGTTGATACCGCCGATAATGGTTAAAACCAATGCTGTAGTGCGCATCCAATTACTCATGTTAAATCTCCTGTTTATTTTTGAATACTTTTATGATATATAAGTCAAAAAATGATTTTCAAGTTTGAACAGGTGATGTTTATGTATAGCGAAAAGTTTAAGATTTTTATTGATATGTGGCGTGAGGAATTTGCCATAGAACGTTCTATTGATGAGAAAAAATGTTTGGATAAAGACGGTAATCCAATTCCTTGGTACACTTATCCGGCGATTGAATATTTATCTCAATTTGACTATACCGATAAACAAATTTTAGAGTTCGGTTGCGGTTATTCGTCTTTGTTTTGGGCTAAAAGAGCCAAAAAAGTTACCTCAATAGAAGATAATTTGAATTGGTTTGATAAATGGAAAAAAGAATTTGATGAGCCTAATTTAGATATCAGATGGCGTGATGAGGGCGAGATTTATGAGCAAGCTGCATTTGAAGATGAGATTAAATATGATGTGATTGTTGTTGATGGTAAGCGTCGTTTTCAATGTGCCGAGGCAGCGGTAAAAGCACTTAATAAAGGTGGAATGATAATTTTAGATGACAGCGACAGAATCAATACTTCACAAGAATATGTTAAGGCTGTTGAGATATTAAAGGCGGCAAATTTGTTGCAGGTTGATTTTTACGGATTTTGCCCGATGAATAATTATACCAAAACAACGTCGGTTTTCTTTTCACGTGATTTTAATTTTGAGTCTTTATATAAGGTTCAACCGATAAACGGGTGGGGAAATCTTTGGTCGAAATCGCGCAAAGACAGAAAAGAGTTTTATAAGAAATCGATGTAAAAATAAAAAAACTCCGGATACCTAAAAGTATCGGGAGTTTTTTTGAAAAATGGAATTAGATATTTACTCTTCGCAAGAATAAATAAGCTCTCCTTCGAGTGCAGTAGCCGATCCTTGTTCACAAACGGAGTGTATCATGTTATCACCTTGTTTGTAGACGAATGTATTACAAACGGCACCTTTGAATTTTTTATACAAAGGACGCTCTAATTCGAATACACAGAACCAATAGTATTGATTCTTATATGCTCGAACAATTTTGACATTCACCGGAAGATTTTCTACCGGAGGGATTGATCGCAAGAAGGTTTGGCCTGCAAATTCCACCAAGCTTCCGCTAAGTCTTTTGTGCAGAAATTGTTGAAGAGCTTCAGGATTAAATTCTTCACTGAAGTGGAATATCTCATATCCCAGCATGAGGGAGTGAGAGTTAATTAAAATTTTTTCCATGATAAATAATTTTGGTTAATAATACTCAACGATGTCGTAATTATATTTATTATTTTTATTAAGTCAATAATTTAGTCTAAAACTTAAATTTGATAATTTAAGGCATATATAAACCGTAGGAGGATAAAATATATGCTTTGGATTATAAACGGTTTGGTTTACGGTTTTTTTATGGCGCTATATACTTTGGTAAATCAAAGGCATAAGTTTAACGGTTATGTGCTCGGGGTGTGGCGAGGTTTTGGAATTTCGCTTATTTTTCTGCCATTTTTATTTTTAGTTCCGCTTCAAACAGATATGAAAAATTGGATTCTGCTTATAATTCAAGGTTTGCTTATAGGGATTTATGATTCGCACATATTTTTTTCATCAGCACGTTACGGAGCCTCGGTTACCTCTAAATTATTAGTCTTGAGTGTGTTGGTTACGACTTTGATGTGGTGGGCTATTACACCAGAGTTGTTTTTGAAGTTGGCTGAGCAAGAAAATGTATTTATCACCTTACTTTTAACAATATTCGGCTTTTGTGTTTGTTATTGGTATATGCTTAAAAGTAAAATTACACAAAATGCTTTTTGGTATATGATGCCGGCGGTATTATCACTTGCAGGTATGAGTGTGGCAACAAAAGAAATTGCAACCATGGGGCAAGATGTTTGGGCTAATATCTTGTATTATTTGGTGGTTTCAACATTTATTTCAGGTATGTATAATTATGTGTTATTGATAAAAAACAAGCATGGTAATTTTGCACTTATCAAAAATATGGTATTTAATCGTGAAGTTGTCGAGGTTGGTGTTTATATTGTATCTTTTTCGGCGGCTCTGATTGCAGCAAAAACCATGGCAATGAGATTGGCACCAAATCCGGGGTATGTGGTGACATTACTTTTAACCGCACCGCTATTTGTATATTTGTTGGAGGGAAACAAAAAAGCATCCAGTATCTCGGAAAAAGCCGGATTTGCCATGTTATTTTTCTTGTTTTTGATTATGATGTTGTTGGTAAATAACTTTAATATAAATGACTAGGAACAAAGCCCTAAGATAAGATAATCAAGCAACATAAATCCTTGAAGCGTTGCTTTAAGAGTGTCGCTGTTATTGATTAAAAGACCTTTGTTTACAGCTTCTGTTACAAAATCTTTGTTTACGAAATCATCAAAGTTGATGTCGCAAATTTGGTGAAAATTTTGCTTATTGATACCTTCGGTTAAACGCAAATTCATAATTATCAATTCTTCGGCACGTTCTTCGTTTGATAATTCTTCCATGTTCAGAGGGTCGGTCAGGGCATAGTGTTTGTTGTCGATTTTTAGGCGACCGTGAGCCGATTTGCCGATACCGATATAATCTTTACCCAGCCAATAGGCTTTGTTATGTACGGATTGAAAATCAGGTTGGGCGTAATTAGAAACTTCGTATCTTTGATATCCTTTGGCGTTTAGGTAATCTTCAGTCAATAAATATAATTCATTGGCTTTTTCTTCATCTAAACCTTTAATGCCTTTTTTGTAAAAGGCGGTATTTTCTTCAATCATCAACTGATATAGCGAGATATGTTTAAGTCCGAAATTGGTGGCTAGTGATAATTGAGTAAGCCAGTTTTGTTTGCTTTGGTCGGGCAGGGCATACATCAAATCGATAGAATGATTATCAAAGTTTTTGATGACTTCCTCTATTGATGATATGGCTTGTTTGGAAGTATGGGTGCGTCCTAAAAACTTTAGGTAATTATCATCAAAAGATTGTACACCCAATGACAAACGATTGATACCGGCATTGCGTAAATCTTGAAACAAAGTCGCTGTTTGAGTGTTTGGATTAGCTTCCAATGATATTTCACAATCTTTTGAAACAGTCCAAAGCTCATTTATTTTATCAAGCAAACGCGAGATGTTTTGCGGAGTGATAAGCGAGGGGGTACCACCACCGAAAAAGACCGAAGCAATATTTTTATCGGGCAACATCTCTTTGTAGCGAACCAGTTGTTCGATATAAGAATCGATAATTTCATCTTGATTGATATTGCGTTTTACTTGGGAAAAGAAGTCGCAATAAGGGCATTTGCTTTTACAAAAAGGCCAATGCAGATATATGCTAAGTTCTTTTCCCATTTTTTGCCTTACAGTATAAATTTAGAAAGGTCTGATTTTACGGTGTATTTGCTCAATTTTTCTTCCACCATTTCGGCAGAAATTGTCAGTTCTTGACCACCTTTGTCGGAAGCGGAAAAGCTGATGTCTTCAAGCAAAATTTCTAAGACCGTATGCAGACGACGTGCACCGATATTTTCGACGTTTTCGTTGATGGCAACGGCAATGTCGGCAATTTTTTCAATAGCCTCCGGAGCAAATTTCAAAGTGAAATTTTCGGTTCCCAAAAGTGCAATATATTGCTCGATGAGGTTGGCCTCAGGTTCGGTCAAGATACGAACAAAATCGTTATGGGTAAGGGCTTGCAATTCTACTCTGATTGGTAAACGACCTTGAAGTTCAGGCAACATATCAGATGGTTTGGCCAAGTGGAATGCACCGGAACAGATAAACAAGATATGGTCGGTTTTTACCATGCCATATTTGGTGGTAACCGTTGTGCCTTCAATTAAGGGTAAAAGGTCACGTTGGACACCTTCACGTGATACATCGCCACGAGTTCCTTCGGATTTGCCGGTAATTTTATCAATCTCATCAATGAAAACAATACCATCATTTTCGACAGACTTGATTGCTGTATCAACTATGGTGTCATTATCCAAAATCTTGTCGCATTCTTCATCAATCAAAATTTTGAAAGCTTCGGCAACTTTAAGTTTGCGAGTTTTGTATTTTTGCGGATTTCCGCCCAACAAATCGCCAAGACTTATCATGCCCATAGAAGCACCGGGCATTCCGGGGATATCAATGGTAGGCATTGATGAATTAGAGTTATCCAAAAGCGAGATTTCGACTTCTCGTTCATCTAATTCGTGATTACGGAGCATGGTCAAAAATTTAGCTTTGGTTTCCTCACTTGCGGTTGCGCCGACAAGAGCTTCGATTATGCGTTTTTCGGCAAAAGATTCAGCCTTGGCACAAACGCTTTTGCGCAAGGTTTTGCGAGTTTGGTTGATAGATATTTCTACCAAATCTCTGATGATACTTTCGACATCACGTCCGACATAGCCGATTTCGGTAAATTTGGTGGCTTCGACCTTGATAAACGGAGCTTTGGCCAGTTTTGCCAAACGGCGAGAAATTTCGGTTTTGCCCACGCCGGTAGGTCCTATCATCAAGATGTTTTTCGGTACGATTTCTTCTTTTAATTTATCGGGTAATTGCATACGGCGCCAACGGTTGCGAAGGGCAACGGCAACAGCTTTTTTGGCATCATTTTGACCGATAATAAACTTATCTAATTCCGATACTATTTCTCTGGGGCTGAAATTAGTCATTTTCAATACTTTCCATAATTACGTTGTGATTGGTATATATATCGATATCGCCGGCTATTTTCATGGCTTTTTGAGCGATGTCTTCCAAAGATAATCCTTCAATATCATACAAGGCTTTAGCAGCGGACATAGCATAGTTTCCGCCTGAGCCGATGCCGATAATGCCGTCATCTGGTTCCATAACCTCGCCGGTGCCGGATATTACCAAAGATGTTTCTTTGTCTGCTACAATCATAAAGGCTTGCAGTTGGCGGAGATATTTATCCATGCGCCAATCTTTTGCCAACTCGACAGCGGCACGTTTTAATTGATTGGCATGCTTTTCTAATTTTGCTTCCAATCTTTCAATCAAGGTTATACCGTCGGCGGCAGCACCGGCAAATCCGGCAATAATCTTGCCATTACCGATACGGCGTACTTTGATTGAATGTGATTTGAAAACAATGGCTTCGCCCAAAGTTGCCTGACCGTCACCGGCCATAACAACCTTATTATTTTTTCTGATACATAAGATTGTAGTCATTAACTTATATCCTTAAAAAGTTTTTCGATTGATATATATGTAGGGAAAAAAACTTTATCTTGCAATAGTAATTTAAAAATAAAAAAACTCCGGTTTGGTACCGAAGTTTTTTTAATGGTTTTAGTCTTCGTATTCAAAATCTTCAACATCGTCTTTGCTGACCGTAATAAGTTCTCCGCTTGTGAAGAGTTCTTGCTCTTTTGGAGAATATTTTTTACACATTGACAAATGATAAATTATATATGCCAAAGTTATTACGAGTATTGTAGCAAATATGTATAGATTTTGAAACCAACTACCCAAGAGTATTCCAAATATGCATAGTAATACTATACAAGCTGTGGCAATACTGTGTCTTTGACTGTAGCGATGGCTAAAGACAAAAAAATTGATAGCCTCTTCGCTTTTTGCGAATACGTACCAATTTCCAAATTGGCAGAAGTGAGTTACTCCATTAGGGTGAGGGTGCTTTGTTTGTCTTAAATAAGCCCTGATGTAAGGAGCAGCCTCGGTTACTTTAACGATCTTCATAGATGTCCCAGTTTGCTTTGTTAATTACTTTAACGCTACCTCTGAACTTTTGTCTGTACTCTTCGTTGTTACGGCATAGCATAGTAACTATACTGCTGAATATAAACGAAAGAATCAGCGCCAACAGGATAAGTTGAGCCCTTCCAACACATAGCCCGAAGATTGCCAACGGTAAAGAGAAAGGGAAGGTGGCTGCTAAGAATATCCATGCTTCTCTGAGTGCTTTCTTGTAAAGAACAAAGGCATCAACAGCTTCTTCCGATTTGCCGTAAATATACCATTTGCCATACATTTTAAAGTAATTGTACCCGAGTTCTGATGGATGTTTTCCATCGTGCACACTCATGAAGGCTTCTTCATGAATTGTGCGAGTGTCATCTAATTCCATAGGAAATAATATTAAAAGATTAATAATAAAATAGTTTTCTTGATATTACTTTTTTGTCTATAAATTGTCAATAAAAAAACTCCTCATTGAATTGAGGAGTTTTTTTACTTAATCTTCATCTTCAATATCATCTACATCAACGGCAACAATATTACCATCTAAGATGAGACGCTTTTCTTTGGGGATGTTTATAATAACAGCCACCAACAGGTACACTACATGTACAAACGAAGCGAGTATTGCGCTGCCCATAAGATAATAGTTTTGATGTACAAGACCAATTACACTTAAGCTAATGTACAAAGCAATCGCTATAGGCGCAGCATAGACATTACCACGGATGAAGCGTTGAGACCAAACAAAGAACTTAATATTTTCCTTGTTTTTACTGAAGATGTACCAACATCTTAATTTGCAATAATATTCAAATTCTTCAAGATGTTTGGCTCTTTCCAAAAAGCCCTTTACATTAGGATCTGCTTGGCTTACGTGAACGATTTTTCCTTTTTTTATCATAATAATATTGAGCTAAAAATTAATTTTATGTCCGCATGTTATTTTTTTGTCTGTAAATTGTCAATAAAAAAACTCCTCATTGAATTGAGGAGTTTTTTTACTTAATCTTCATCGATTACAACAAAAAAGAGTTTATCTTTCAGTTGTTTCTCGACGTTTTTCTTCTGACAAATCTCGCTAATCCAAAATGCTGTGTGAACAATCAGTACACATGCAAAAATGAATACGAGAATAAAATCATGCGTAATAGCACCATAGACCATTGCCGGAACGTAAAGAAGCTTTATCAAAGCAAGCAAGATAATGGCATTCTTTCGAATGTAGTTTTGCCAGTTGATAAATTCATCGACATCTTTTTGTGTCTTTCCGAAAATGTGGCGTTTTCGGTACTTTTTGTAACCGTGATAGTCACATTCTTGGGGTAAACGACCGTTAAAAGCTTTGGCAAATGCCTGTACGTGACGAGGATAATTCGTCAGTCTTTCGTCATTGTTCTGTTCCATACTCTTTGATTTTTATAGTTATGACATTGTTTAGAATATCTTTCATATATTTATCGGAATATTTGAAAATGTATGATATTCCTACGTAACCTAAACAAGCTAAGATCCAAAGGCTGATGATACTAGCCAATGAGTGAGTTATAAAAAAACAAGCTACAATAAGTAGAAGAACAAGAAGAAAAAGAGGAGTTATTACTCTGAAGCATTGGCTTGTTTTTTCATATTTGAGAAAAGAAGCGATGCTTTCTTGGTTTTTGCTATAGACATATAAATCTTTATACTGGTCTATGAAGCAATAACCATAATCCGAAGGAGATATGCCGAAATGACATTCTTCGAAACGTCGGATAGCGTTTTCTTGAATCAATTTATCCATAAGAATAGAAATTTAATAATTAAACAATGTTGGTTGATAATATGTTTTTGCTTTTTTGATGTCAATAAAAAAAACTCCTCAAAATTTTGAGGAGTTTTTTTAAGACTGAGACTAAAACTATTTAGCTTCTTTGGCACTAACAGGTTTTGGTGCCTTGTCTTTTTTCGAATTGTCGATTGCATCGGCAATAGGAGTGTAGATGCGAACTGCTTTCGGTTTTTCACCAATACGCATTGTCTGACCGCAAATATCAAGTCCTAAAGCTTTTAGGGCTGTTTCAATCGGAATGAACAAGTCAGGAGATGTATCATCTTTTTTGACTTTGTGTGATATACCGATAATGTTTCCTCTTTGGTCGATTAAAGCGCCACCTAAGGTTACAGTTTGAACAAAAGTATCAACAATAATCTCAGCACCTTTGTCATCTGACCAACGGTAGCCTACTACACGACCTTCGTTATCAATGTAGTTTTCGCCATTTTCATCAAAGTTAAGCATACCCAAGGTCAAGAGAATATCTCTATCTACTTCGGGCAATTTTAATGACATTGGCAAAGGTTGATATTCAGCAGGTCTGTCAAGTAATAAGGCTGCTACATTTTTGTTTGGATTAACTCTGAATGCCGAAGCTTTGAACTTTTTGCCGTGGAGAGTTTCCAAGTCATATCTGTTGTTTTCTTTGGTAATTAGGTCAGCAGATGTAAGAACCATATTGTCGGCAATAAGCAATCCGGCACCTTTTTGTCCTTTTGAATTTTCTACCGAAACAATAGATGAACGCAATTTGTATAAATTGTAGGGGTCAAGATTTTCAAAAGGAGGATTGTTTACGATACAAAATGAGTTGCTGACACTGGCATAAGCATTTTCGCCAACGGTATCTATTTCAACGTTTTGTGTCGGAATCGGTGTAACATTTCCTTCAACAACATTACTCTGAGCAGTTGTTCCGCCGTCTTCGATAATATCTACAGCTTCGGCAGTGTCTACTTCGAGCGGAATATCAACGAATACATCGTCAGCCAAATTGATATTAGCTTCAGGTTCAAGAACAGTATGACATCCGTCAACGTTGCCACATTCTTCTACAATTTCAGCTGTTTGACATTCATCTGCGACGGTAATAGTGGTATTTTTAGTTCCGCCGACCATTTCTGATATTGATTCGACTAAAGCAGAACTTGTGGCAGATGTGCCGCCTTCGGTTAATGCCATGATAGCTGAACAAGCGCTACCTTCACATTTTACTGGAGTAGTTTGAACAATAGGTTGTGATGTAGATTTTAATTCATCACATTCTTGCAAAATTTCGATTGTTTTTAATTCTTCAGCATATTCAGCAGCAAAACAATCTTCGCAATTTTCGCTCATGTATAATTTTGCAAGTTGCATTTCCATATCCTCAGCACAAAGGCGTTGGGACAAGGTTTGATTTACACAACTGATTTCGGGGAATTTAATCAAAGCGTCTTCAAAAGCACGCTCAACAAGCAAAGTTTCACCATTTGGTTCGCCTTCGACAATTTGACCATAACCGGTGGTTGTACCTTTGCAATATACTTCGTCTTTGGCCAAATTCATGATACGCCATACAACAGTCATTTCTGATGAACCGTTACGAAGTTTTTTGTTTTTGGTTGCTTGCCAATCAAACTCATCACAAATATTCATAAAATAGTCGGTAATTTCGGCGGTTATGACATATTCGTGTTGTTTAATTTTGTCAGAATCGGGATAGTATACGTTTGACGGATCTACAACAACAGGATAGTAGTCGTTTAGGGTTTCATAAAATACGTCAAAGAAGTGCATATCCTTTTGCATAGAGCGACCTTGGTTTAAGTAAGCATTCTTTGTTTCACGGCGACAACCGAAAATGCGGAAACGATAATCACCTAGTTTTGTGTTATATTCGTCGTATTTTTTAGATTTTTTGATACGGAAATCTACGTTTTCGAGCTTTATCGGAGCATAGGTATCACGCGAATTGTGCAAAAGTGTATAGGCATCGTATTGTTCATCTGACAAAATCAATGTTTCATAGTTGATTTTTTGTGTATCTTGAAGATATGAAATCTTACGCACCGGTTTCTTTTTGGCCGGTTCGCACATACAATCAAATATGCCTAATGTCGAATCGGCATCAGGATTACACATACAAGGAAGTAATTCGGGACTTTCTACGTTGCATGCAGATAGCAACAACACAGATGATAATAAAGATAAACCTATGTTTTTACGCATTTTTTTACAAACTCCAATAAACGAATCAAAAATACCTGCTTTGACGATAGGACAAAGCTTCGGCTATGTGCAGTTTAAGTATTTTTGATTCATTTTGCAAGTCTGCAATCGTTCTTGCTAACCGCAAAGTGCGATGATAGGCTCTGGCGGAGATTAAATTCTTTTCGGCAAAGGCAATTAAGAGCTTTTCGGCATCGCTATCCATAGTGCAAATTTCCTCTAAAACCTTGCCTTTGAGCTGAGAGTTTGTGTTTATATCTGTAATGTTTAATTTACGCAATCGCTCAATTTGGAGTTCGCGAGCTTTTATTACTCGGCTTTGGATAACTTTTGATGATTCGCCTTTTTTGACCTCGGAAAGCTCCCAAGGCGATACTTGAGGAACTTCGATTTTGATATCAATTCTATCTAATAGAGGGCCGGAAATTTTGGACATATATTCTTGAGCGCATATAGGTGCACGATTGCATTCTTTATCTTTTTGTCCCAAATGCCCGCAACGACAAGGATTCATTGCTGCAATAAGTTGAAAATTTGCCGGAAATGTGGTGTGAGCGTTCACTCTGGATATTTGAATTTCGCCGTTTTCCAAAGGTTGACGCAAGGCTTCCAATGTTGCTCGATTAAATTCGGGCAATTCATCTAAGAATAAGACACCATTGTGTGCAAGTGAGATTTCACCGGGGGTTCCTTTGCGACCACCACCAACCAAAGCAGGTGTTGAGGCACTGTGATGCGGAGCTTGAAACGGACGTGAAAAACAGATGCCTTTTTCATCTAATTGGCCTGCAATTGATTTTATCATAGATGTTTCAATTGCTTCATCAGTGGTCATTGGCGGAAGAATCGTAATCAGACGAGAAGCTAACATTGATTTTCCCGAACCGGGAGGTCCGACCATCAATAAATTGTGTCCGCCGGCAGCCGCAACTTCCAAAGCTCGTTTGGCAGTTTCTTGTCCTTTGACATCGGACATATCAAGTGCTGAGTTTTGAGATATATGTTCTGCCGGTTGAGGTGCGGGCAACAACTCGGTTGCTTTTAAGTGATTTATAAGGCTAACTAAATTGGGGGCGGCGATAACATCATCAACTTTTGCCCAGGCTGCTTCCGAACCGCAAGCAAGAGGACATATTATACCGAGAGAATCTTTTTTGGCTTGAACAGATGCCGGTAAAACACCGTTTACCGGTAATATTGCTCCGTCAAGACCTAACTCGCCCATTACCATATAAGATTTCAGTTTATCTTTGGGCACAACTCCCATTACCGCTAATATTGCCAAAGCAATCGGTAAGTCAAAATGTGAGCCTTCTTTCATTAAATCAGCCGGTGATAAGTTTATCACAATGCGTTTTGGGGGAAGTTGAAGACCGATAGATTGGATTGCTGAACGTATGCGCTCTTTGCTTTCAGCAATAGCTTTGTCGGGAAGTCCGACGATTATGAAGTTAGGCAAACCGGAAGATATTTGAGCTTGTAAATCAACCTTTTTTACTTCCAAACCATTAAATGTAAGGGTTTTTATATGGGTTATCATAGTTGGATATCCTTACCAACGAGGAGATAATTCTCCATTGCGCCAACGTCTTGTAGGATAAGTGTCGACAGTTAAAAAGTCATATTTTGCCACACGTGAAGGAATATCACGAAAACGGGTATATCCTTGTGTTTCATAATATGTGGCACATTGTTCGGCAGTTGCTTCTTCATTATCATAGCAATAAACAACGGTGCGAGAGCGCAAATTTTGTAGGCCAATGTAATAAGGGGAAGATGCATTAGATACCCCCATAAACAATATGCAAAAGAACACTATTGTTGAGCAAATACTGATAAATCTGGTTAATGTCATGTTTTTTCCTCGAGGTTAAAAAAACAACTTATGTCTCAAATATCAAAAAAAGATTAAATCTTCATTAAAAAATATATATAAAATGCTTGCAAAATAAAGATTTTATGATATAAGGACTTCGTCCTTGCCTCAGTTAATGATGACTGCGGCTATACAAAAGGCGGCCAAGATAGCAGTTGGATAGGGAAATGCTTCGGAATGTTTGAGATAAAGTTTCGGAATTTTTGAGGCAAAATCTTTGTGAAATCTGTGATTTGGTCATAATTGTTGAGAATCCATAAGGAGTTAAATTTAAAATGAATAAATATGAAAGCGTGTTGATTGCACGTCAAGATTTGGGCGCTTCACAAGTTAACACTTTGGTTGACGAATTGAAAAATGTTATTTCAGCTCAAGGTGGTGAAGTTGTTCGCGTTGATAACTGGGGTTTGAAAAACCTTGCTTATCGCATTAAGAAAAACCGTAAAGGCCACTATGTTCTTATGAACATTTCTGCTCCGGCTTCTGCTGTTGCAGAATATGAACGTGTTATGCGTGTTAACGAAGATATCATCCGTTATATGACTGTTAGAGTTGAAGAATTTACAGAAGCTTCTTCTAACAATGACGGTGTTGATTCGGCTGTTGAAGAATAAGGAGAACGATAATGGCTAAACAAGTATTCTTTAGAAGAAAAAAGAGCTGTCCGTTTTCCGGAGAAGACGGTCTTAAAATCGACTACAAAGATGTAAAATTGCTTTCTCGTTACATTTCTGAAAAAGGCAAAATCATCCCAAGTCGTATCACTTCAGTTTCGGCTAAAAAACAAAGAGAATTGGCTAAAGCTATTAAAAGAGCTCGCTATCTCGGTTTGTTGCCGTATGTTGCAATGTAAGTTTGAGGGAGAATGAATATGGAAGTTATCTTGCTTGAACACGTTGAAAAACTCGGCAAAATGGGTGAAAAAGTAAACGTAAAGAACGGTTTTGCTCGCAACTATTTGTTGCCTCAAGGCAAAGCTTTGCGTGCTACTGAAGCTAACTTGGCCGTTTATGAAAAACAAAAGGCTGAATTGGAAGCTCGTAACAAACAATTGTTTGATGAAGCTTCTAAATTGGCAGAATCTTTGAAGGGCTATTCTACAGTTTTGATTCGTCAAGCTGCTGAAACAGGTCAATTGTACGGTTCTGTTACAATTCGTGACATTGCTGCTGCTGTTAAAGAAGCAGGTTATGCAGTTGAACGTCGCCAAGTATTCTTGGATAAGGCAATCAAAGATTTGGGTGTTTACCAAGTTAAATTGAACTTGCACCCAGAAGTTAGCCAAACAATTTTGGTTAACGTTGCCAGAACAGAAGATGATGCTAAAAAACAAGCTAAGGCTTATGAAAATAACTAATTAGCTTTTTAGTATTTGATTTTTTTAAGTAAGTCCTGATTTTTTTAATCGGGACTTATTTTTTTTGACAAAAAGACTTGACAAAAAATCGGGGGGGTAAAATGGAAGGTAGGATATGTAAGAATTATTTTTGATGGAGGATAGTGAGATGAGTATGTTAGAAAATTTGAGAGAAAGGTGTCGTATTGCACGAAGCAAGATAACTGATAATAATGTTAAAGATTCTGAAATTGTTGAATCATTTAGGAGCAGAATTGATAACGAAACCAGAATGTGTAATGGTTATAATGGCAGTACTTTGCAGTGTGAAGATATAAAAGAATTGCAGGTAAGAGAAATAAGTGCTGGTAAAGATAAATTATATGTTGCTGAAGCTTGCAGGGACTATGTTGAGAAATATTTTCATTATGATTATAGTTATGGAACAAGTGGTGGAGGCTGGAATTATGATGCGCATGCTTTTAAGGTGTATGCTGTCAGTAATGGTGCTTCTTTAGTTATTGACTTTCTTAAAGTTGATGGTTGGGATCATTATAGGTGTGGCTGTTTTATTACAGATGAAAAAGGAAATAAACATAAAAGAAGTTATTTTGATGGAGATGAAACGTATCAAAATCCTGATTTTGATGAGGCTATCAAATTTATGGGGCGTTTTCCTGATGTCGCAAACTTTATGAACAAATATGTTAATGTAAAAGAGGCTGGAAAGGTTGCCGAAAGAAGCGGGGCTAATCAACAAAAAACATTAAATCCTAATTTGTTACAAAAAAGAAAAGGGCTGGGAGAATAGAATATAAGGATAATATAAAACCTCCGTTTGATTTGAACGGAGGTTTTTTTTGTGTTATCCTTTATAAAGGGAGCTTTGTTTGTATTTGGAAATGGCAAAGCGGGTTAAAACACCGATTACTGCTGCCATAGGTACTGCTATCATCAAACCTAAAAATCCGAGCAAGACACCGCCGGCAAGCAAAGCAAACATTACCCATACCGGATGAAGTCCGATTGAGTCGCCGACCAATTTAGGTGTTAGGAAATTACCTTCTATAAATTGACCGACAGCGAAAACGCCGACAACTTGAGCAATCGGCACCCAATCGGTAAATTGAGCAAAGGCGATGGCCATGGCGGTTATGAAACCGACGATAGAGCCGACGTAAGGAATAAATGAGATAATACCGGCGATAAAACCGACCAACAATCCCAAATCTAGGCCGACAAAAGAAAGTCCGACACCGTAAAATGTTCCCAAAAGAACACAAACAGATAATTGACCTCGGATAAATGAAGAAATGATTTTATCGATTTCTTTGGCTTGGGTGCGAATTTCTTTTTTGTAAGCTTTGGGAAGTAAGCTATCTACTTTTTTGGTAAAGGCGTTCCAGTCACGCAACATATAAAATGTAACGATAGGTGTAATCAAAACTAAGGACAATATGCTAAACAAAGCATAGCTTCCGGATATAACTCTACGCAAAAGTGAACCGACAACCTTTAGGGTATTGGACATATTACCACGCAGATATTCACGGAATTTTTCACGGTTTAGGTTAGGGAAGCGGTCTTGCAAATTGTTGATGACCGGTTCCATTTTTTGTGAAAGTGATTCCATATATTTCGGAACGGCACTGATGAATAATGCAAGTTGTTCGTCAATCATGTGAACTAAGGCAACTAATGCCGGTATTAAAATTACCGCAACAAGCAGTAAAACCAGACAGGTTGCCAATGTTCGATTTATTTTCAGCTTTTCTAAGCGAGTGGCTAACGGATCAAGTAAATAACCGATGATTATACCAACCACAAAAGGTAATAGTACTGAGCGCAAAATATATACCAATGAGGCAAAAATAACTAAAAGTGTAATCCAAAAAATCCAATTTTTGTTTTCGCTTTTGGCCATAATTATTATTCTCCTATATCGCTTAGGGTCATATGTGTATCGGCATTTTCAAGATTGTAACCAATTTTTTTGAGTTGGTTTTGCAAAGCATCTAAACTGCCGGTATATGAAATTTTGAATTGAGCCTTACCCGGGGTCATTGCTTGGACTTGAATGTTGGTAATATTACTTACCTGTTTTATTTTTTGTTCAGCCGAAATCCAATATCTTAGAGCAGGGAAGTGATATAAAATTGTTACTTCATTTTGAGTTTCTTGAGTGTTGGCTCTGTTTGATAACAAATGTTGTTCAATCTTGGCACGTGCTTGTTGAACCGCATTGTTAAATAATTCGTCGCCTGATGATTTGGCTCCTTTGACCTCAATTTCGAACTTGTCACCCGAGAATGTGCTCGCAGTTATTATAAGTCCTTCAACACCGTTGTATGTAGCATCGAGAACATAAATGTTTTTGATACCCGAGGCATTGGATAAAGCTTCAAGCGCATAATAATCGGTAACTGAGGCTTGTCTTGCATCTATCAAAGATTGATAGTTCGGGTTGTGTGAAACGGTGAAAAATTTTATGGCAGAAGTATCTGTCGAGTTGTCCCAAGCTTTTTTCCAAAGGTTGTTTGATTCCCATAAGACAGGTGTGTCATCGGCAAATTCTCTAAATACAGGAATTATAAGAACAGAAGATGAGCTTTTGGAGATGACGGGAATTTCTCTTTCTTTCATATATTCTGTTAAAAGTTGCTCATTTACAACTATTTTGAGTTCGGCCATATAACGCACGTCGGAGTTTTTTTCGCTGATTACCGAAGTTTCTTTAACAAAATTGATGATTTGCGCATCGGTCATATTGGCTATTTTTTTGGCACCGTCGGAGGTGGATAGCCTTTTGGCAATGGCGTTTACAGCAGCTCGGGTTGCAGAGTTGAGTGCTTTTTCGCGGGCAATAGAGGCATTTTCGTCAGAAACGTCAACTTTTATTTCAACGCTGTATTTCTCATCATTGGCAAAGACTGAACTGCTTAAAAGCAAACCTATACAAACTATGCAGGCAAAAATTTTAGACAATTTTATCACTCCGAGATTAAAAAATTTCAATATTAGAGAAGAAAAAGCTTATTTCTCTTTTAGCTGATTCAGGAGAATCAGAACCATGAACAGAGTTTTTATCAATGGATAGAGCAAAAGCTTTTCTGATTGTTCCTTCTTCAGCAACAGCAGGGTTAGTTGCTCCCATTATTTTGCGATAGTTAACTATTGCATCTTCGTCTTCAAGAACTTGTACAACAACAGGAGCTGAAGTCATAAATTTTACCAAGTTTTCAAAAAATGGTTTGCCATTATGTTCTGCGTAAAATTCTTGCGCTTGCTCTTTTGACATGCGAATCATCTTTTGAGCAACAATTTTAAGTCCGGCATTTTCAATCATTGAATTGATTTTTCCGGTAATGTTTCTGGTGGTTGCATCAGGTTTGATTATTGATAATGTGCGCTCCATTTTTATAAAACTCCTCAAATTAAAACAAAATTTTAATGTAAGATATAACACTTTATACAAATAAGCAAAAGATATTTTGACTTTTATATAATAAAGTTGTTTATTATAGCTAATTTATTTTTTTGAATTTGTAATAAGGGGTAAATATATGACTAAATTTGTTGATAATATGATTGAGAAAGCTAAGAAAGGTTTTAAGACTATCGTGTTACCGGAAGGCGAAGATGACAGAGTTATTGATGCTGCCGGCGTGGTTGTAAAAGAAAAAATTGCAAAAGTTATTTTGCTTGGAAATACTGATGTTATAAGAGAAAAAATGCAACAAAAAGGTATTGCCTCAGATGATATTGAGCTTATCAATCCTGTAACATCTGACAGATTGCAAAAATATGCCGATTTGTTTTATGAATTGAGAAAAGAAAAAGGTGTTACTCCCGAAGCAGCTTTGGAAACAGCTAAAAAAGCCAATTATTTCGGTACTTTGATGATGAAATCCGGCGATGCTGACGGTATGGTTTCAGGTGCGGTTAATTCTACTGCCGATACTGTTCGTCCTGCTTTGCAGATTATTAAGTCATCTCGTAAAGATATGGGCGTTTCTTCATTTTTCTTTATGGACAAAGATGATAAGACTTTTATCTTTTCTGATTGTGGTTTGGTGCCAAATCCAAATGAACAAGAATTGGCAAATATTGCTATTCAAGCTGCTGAAACAGCCGTTAAATTTGATATTGATCCGAAAGTAGCGTTGCTTTCTTATTCTACATACGGTTCGGCAAAAAGTGATTTGGTTGATAAAGTTCAAAACGCTACAAAAATTGCTAAAGATATGGCTGAGGGCGAATTTAAGCATCTTAATGCGATAATAGACGGCGAGCTTCAAGGTGATGCTGCTTTGGTAGAAAAAGTTGCTGCTATGAAAGCTCCGGCAAGCCCGATTAAAGGACAAGCTAAAGTTCTTATTTTCCCTGACTTGAACGCCGGTAATATTTGTTACAAATTGGTTCAACGTTTGGGCGGATACAATGCTTATGGTCCTGTTTTGCAAGGATTAAAGGCTCCGATTAACGACCTTTCTCGTGGTTGTAGCGCAGAAGATATTGTCTTTACAGTTGCTTTGACAGCTGTACAAGCTATGTAATTTTTTTGTTTTAACTAAAGGAAAAACTAATATGAAAAAAATCTTAGTATTAAATTCAGGTTCTTCTTCATTGAAATATCAATTGTTTAATGTTGAAGGCGATAAATATGATGTTGTAGCCAAAGGTTTGGCTGAAAGAATCGGAATCGACGGTTCTAAAGTCAGTATTAAATATGCTGATGGCACAAAAAAAGAAGTTGTTAATCCGCTTCCGACACATAATGAAGCTTTGCAAGAAGTTTTCAATTTGTTATTAAATGGTGCTTTAACTGATTTGAACGAAATTACTGCTGTCGGACATCGTGTTGTTCATGGTGGCGAAGTTTATGCTAATTCAGTTGTTATTGATGAAAATGTGGTTAAGACTGTTGAAGATTTGTCATCTTTGGCTCCGCTTCACAATCCGGCCGGCGTTTTGGGTATCAGAGCTGTGCAAAAGGCTTTGCCTAATGTTCCTCAAGTAGCTGTGTTTGATACAGCTTTCCACCAAACAATGCCGAAAGAAGCTTTCCTTTACGGTTTGCCGTTGGAACAATATACTAAACATCAAATCAGACGTTATGGTATGCACGGAACTTCTCACAGATATATTGCTCAAGAAGTTGCTAAAATTTTGGGCGATAATAAAAAGGTTGTGGTTTGCCACTTGGGTAACGGTGCTTCGTTGTCGGCAATTAAAGACGGTAAATGTATTGATACCTCTATGGGCTTTACTCCTTTGGCCGGTATCATTATGGGTACTCGTTCAGGTGATATTGACCCTTATATCCCGCTTCATATTATGAAAGAACAGGGTTTGAGCGTTGATGAAGCTAATAACCTTTTGAATAAACAAAGCGGTATGCTGGGTCTAACCGGTTTTTCTGATATGCGTGATGTTGAAGCTGCATATTTGAAAGGCGAAGAGAAGGCTGTTACAGGTATGCAAACTTATGTCTATACCATTGTGAAATTTATCGGCTCTTACATCGCTGCTCTTGGTGGTGTTGATGCTATTGTATTTACTGCAGGTATCGGTGAAAATTCGCCGATTATCAGAAAACTTATTTTGGACAGACTCAGCTACTTGGGAATTTCAGTTAATGAAGAAGCCAACAATCGCAGAGGAAATGTTGAAGAAATTTCAACTCCTGATTCTAAGGTTAAGGCTTTTGTTATTCCGACTGATGAAGAATTGATGATTGCACAAGATACGGTTAATCTTACAAAATAGGAAAAAACTCGTATAAAAGTTTTCTAGAGCCATTTTCTGCGGGCGAGAAAAATTCATGTAGGCTTATCTACACTAAAATTTTTCTCGCCTTGAAATTAACTCTATAAATTCTTTTATCCGAGTTTTTTGAAAAAAACTTGTATAAGCAAATAAAAAAAGCACTCAGTTGAGTGCTTTTTTTTATAAAAGTTATTTCTTGATTTTTATTACATTGGTGGAACAACCGGAACTATCGGTTGCGGACCATCATCGGCTTGTTTTTTAATAGCTTTCGGGCCTTTCGGGATTACAGGACCATCAGGATTACCGATAGCTTTCGGGCCTTTCGGGATTACCGGACCGTCAGGATTTCCGATAGATTTTGGTCCTTTAGGAAGCGCTTTGGGTCCTTTAGGAATTACCGGACCATCAGGATTGCCGATAGATTTTGGTTCTTTAGGAAGTGCTTTCGGACCTTTGGGTGCTATCGGTTTATCACTAAGAGTTGTGTATTGATCAAATACAGAGTGTTTAACAATATCTCCGACTTGAATTTTATGTCTGGCTACCTGACCTGCATTGAGTTCTATTACTGCTTTGACCGGTTCTTTACAGGTTATGCGAGTTTCAGACATCGGAGTTGCTTTTTCTTTAATCATAACAATTTTACCGTTGGCAGCCACAAAAAGCATATCCAATGACAGTTTGGTGTTTTTCATCCACATTTGAACAGGACGAACGGGCTCAAATACAAATATCATACCATTGTTTGAGGCCATCTCTGTTCTGTGCATCAGTCCTTTTTGTAATTCTTCCGGTGTTTTGGCTGTTTCAACATTGAAACGAATTTCACCGTTTGATGCGGTTGTCACAACCAAAGGTGTTGTCGGTCTTGTTTCGGGAGCTTTACCGCAAGCAAACAAAAACAGTATAGCCATTAAAGTGTATGATAATTTATGCATGGGTCTATATTCTCCTTATAGTAATGTTATTTTTTTAATTTGCGAGGTGTCCATGTTGACACTTTGACCGGACCATTTTGTGAAATCATAATTTTTGATTTTGGTGATGGTGGTGTGCTACTTTTTAGAGATGAAGAAAAAGAATCGATAA
This sequence comes from Alphaproteobacteria bacterium, assembly GCA_045639065.1. GTDB lineage: Bacteria > Pseudomonadota > Alphaproteobacteria > RF32 > CAG-239 > CAZU01. The sequence goes on from JAZUCK010000006.1 coordinate 28,379, forward strand.
AATTAAGCGGATTTATAATTATATCGTTTTCTTCATTATATATATTTTTGAAGCATTTGAGCGAATATACAAATTCTTGCATTTTTTCTTCATTTAGGGAAGAGTATTTTTGCCATATCAATTCAAGAAAATTAGTTGTTTCAGCATCAAACTCGGGTGTTGGCATTAATGGAAATCCGTAGTCCATTATTGTACGTATGGACGGATCATATACTTTAGAGTTTGAGTATACAAAAAGCGAGGGCATAAGAAGTTTTTCATATTTTATTGTGTAGTGCATTTGTGATAAAAACAGTAAAAGCTGTATTTTTGTTTCACTAATATCCATATGAAGCTTGGTCGCTTTGTTGTAAAACCAATATGCAATATTTATGTTTGAATTGTTTTTTTTGTATATCATCAAATTTTTCCAAAAGAAATGATTAACATGTGTTTGGCATTATAATATAATGTCAAATAATTACAAACAAATATTGCAAGATAATCACTTTATTTAATTATTTGCTAAAAAGTCATTTTTGCACTTGTTAAAATTTAATAAGTGTTTTATCTTTTGTGTAAGTTATTTTTTATTAGAAAGTGGGATTTTATTATGATGATGAATAAAGCTTTTGAAACATCCTTAAAAGTTATTGCAAGTGTTTTATTGTTGAGCGGTTGTGCCAGCTCAATATTTCCTGATTTTGCCGATGATACAGATGTTGTAATTGATGATGGCGGAAAAGTAGAGCTTAGAAAAGTAAATAATAATGGTATTTTAGTCGCTGATAAAGAGAATGCTGTTTATGAAGACGAGAATAACGAATCTGCTTTTTTTGTTCAGAATCCTGATGAGGTTGAAGCAGTTGTACCGGCTGAAACTATTAAAGTTGAGGCCGAGAAACTTGATTCGGCTAAAGAAGCTGTGAGTGTCGCTAAAAATGAAGCATCAACAAAAACAAAAGATGTTGATGAAGATGATAGTCTAATAACAGAACCTGCACCGGCAAATAATGTTGTAGCAAAAGAAGAAAAATATGTTGAAGCTAAAGATGATAATGCTTTACCGACAATGTATTATTTAGCAGAGACCGTATATTTTGATAATGGTAGCTCTGTTGTTGATTATAAATTTTATTCGGCTTTGAAAAATCTTGCTAAAGTAGCAAAAGAGAATAATGCGGTTGTCAGTGTCTTGGGGTATGCTTCTTCACGTACACGCAATACCGATCCTGTCAGTCATAAGTTAGCCAACTTTAAGGTTTCGGCAGAAAGAGCAGATAATGTAGCCAAAGTTTTGCGTCAATATGGTGTAAAATCTGATAAAATTGTTGCTCAGGCATTGTCAGATACTATGCCAGCATATCAAGAAGTTATGCCGGAAGGTGAACGCTTAAATCGTCGTGTTGAGATTTATTTGACTTACTAAAAATGGATGAAGCTTTAGATAAAAACATTTCGTTTGGCGGTAATTTATGGCAAGTTGCCGATGTCGATGCTCGCCTCGCTGAAATGATTGCACAAAAATATAATTTGCCCTATATAATGGCTAAAATTATTGCTTTGCGTGGTGTTTCGATTGATGAGGTTGAGCATTTTTTGTCCCCGAAAATAAGTAATCTGATGCCGGATCCTTATGTGTTGAAAGATATGCAAAAGGCCTCGATGAGAATCGCTGAGGCAATTATCAATAAACAAAAAATTGCTATTATCGGTGATTATGATGTTGATGGTGCTACGTCTACCTCGGTAATGAAGTTGTTTTTGCGTTCATTAGGCATTGAGCCTGATGTTCATATTCCCGACAGAGATGAAGGATATGGTCCCAGTAAACAAGCGGTTGATAATTTTGCTTTGGCAGGTTGTGATTTGTTATTGACTTTAGATTGCGGAACGACTGCTTTTGAGCCATTAGAATATGCTGTTGAAAAAGGTTTTGATGTTATTGTTTTGGATCATCACGAGGCTGAAGTTAAATTACCAAAAATTTATGCTCTGGTAAATCCTAAAAGACTTGATGAAAGTAATGACTATCCATCATTAAAATATATGGCGGCTGTCGGTGTTGTATTTATGACGGTGGTTGCTGTAAACAGATGCCTCAGAGAAAAAGGATTTTATAACGATAAAATCAAAGAGCCGGATTTAAAAAAATGGCTCGATTTGGTGGCTTTGGGAACAGTTTGTGACGTGGTACCATTAAAGGGAATTAACCGAGCTTATGTCGGACAAGGTCTAAAAGTTATGGCTCAGCGTGGTAATATTGGACTGACAACGTTGATGGATAAGGCTAATTTATCAGAAGTTCCGACATCTTTTCATTTGGGTTATGTTTTAGGACCAAGAATAAATGCATGCGGACGTGTCGGTGATGCCGATATGGGAAATCAGTTGTTGTGTTGTAACAGTGATTATCAAGCTCAGTTATTGGTCGATAAGCTAAATGAGTTTAATGTTGAGCGCAAAGATATCGAAAATCACGTTTTATTATCCGCAATGGAGCAAGTTGAGGGAACTCCTCAAGAATATCCGATTGCTTTTGTTTACGGACATGATTGGCACCAAGGTGTTATCGGTATTGTAGCCGGCAGATTAAAAGAAAGATATAATGTTCCGTCTTTTGTTATGTCGATAGAAACAGATGAAGTTAAGGGGTCAGCTCGTTCTATTCCTCAGGTCGATTTGGGGGCTTTGATTATTGCGGCTAAAGAAAAAGGTATTTTGACCAAAGGCGGCGGACATGTGATGGCGGCAGGTTTTTCTTTGGAAGAAAATAAAATAGAAGAGTTTAAGAAATTTGTCGGCGAATATGTTTTAGATAAGACCGGCAGTGAAAAAGTTACGCCGATTTTAGAAATTGATTCCGTTTTAGATGTGGGCGGAGCTAATGTTGAATTGGCAGATTATTTAGAAAAATTGGAACCATACGGAGCTGGAAACAGTGAGCCTAAGTTGATGTTGAAAAGGGTAAATATTGTTAAACCTTCTATGTTTTCTACCGGACATATAAGATGTGTTTTGACATCACAAAACGGCGGTAGTATAAAAGCTGTGGCATTTAGGGTTGGCGATAATCAAATAGGCAATGCAATGCTCAATGCTAAAAAAGATTATTTTGATGTAGTCGGTGTGTTACGACACGATAAGTGGAACGGACGTAATGATGTTCAGTTTATAATTGAAGATATCAGGAAGGTATGTGATGCATAAAAAAGATATTAAAAAACGTGCTAAAAATATCAAAAAAATTAAAAAGAAAAAACTTGAAAATAAAGTTTTTATGAAGCTTGGTGCAAAATTGAGAGCTTATTTGTTTACCGGTATTTTGGTGACGGCACCGGTTGCCATAACTTTTTATTTGGCATATAAATTTATTTTATGGGTAGATGTTTTTGTTACCAAAATTATACCACCTCAGTATAATTTTGTGAACTACATGCCGATGACAATTCCGGGGTTCGGTTTGTTGTTCTTAATCGGATTTTTGATGTTGGTCGGTATGTTTGCTGCCGGATTTTTGGGAAGATTTTTTATACGTCTCGGTGAGTGGTTCGTAGCAAAAATGCCTCTTATATCTTCAGTGTATTCCCTGTTAAAACAAATATTTGAAACGGTATTCTCAAGTAAAACTCAAGCATTTAAGAAAGTTGTGATGTTAGAGTATCCGCGAAAAGGTATTTGGATTTTGGGACTTGTTAGTGCTGATTTGCAAGGTGAAATAGAAGAAAAATTACCGGATGAAATGGTAAATGTTTTTATTCCGACAACACCAAACCCGACTTCAGGATTTTTGATTTTTGTACCCAAGAAAGATGTTATCGAAATGGATATGAGTGTCGAAGATGCAATTAAGTTTATTGTGTCAGGTGGTTTGGTTGAGCCGAAAGACGAGTAGACGTTTTTTTAATAATTGTGTGTTATAAGGTAAAATATACTTAGTTTGAATACTTAAAAAAAGGGTAAGATTATGGTTGTATTTTTAGGTTTAGTGTTGGCTGTTTTGTATACCGTCAAAGCTTGGGCTAATCCTGCTTGTGCTGTTTGTACGGTTGCAGTTGGTGCTTCACTGGAAGTTGCCAGAAGGTATGGTGTTGATGATGCCGTTGTCGGAGTTTGGGCCGGTGCAATGTTGGCATTGTTGGGATATTGGTTGATACTTTGGTTTGAAAAGAAAAATTGGAACTTTGTCGGTCGTAATTTTGTTTTGATGGTGTTATCAGTCGGTTCTATCGGTTTTATGTATTTTGAAATGCCGTATACCCCAAAAGTAATCGGTGTATTTTATATGGATGCATTGCTTTTTAGCACAATTTTGGGTGCTTTGACGTTTATATATGTATCAAAATTTTATCAATGGATGAAAGCCAGAAACGGCGGACACGCCCATTTTCCGTTTGAAAAAGTTGTGTTGCCGGTGTTGGCTCTTGCCTTGTTGAGTGTATATTTTAATTACTATCCTTTGGGCGAAGCTATGCCCAGTAAAGCTGATTTGTTAGATGCTTCGGGATTATATGAATTTTCGGGAGATAAATAGATGAAAAAAGCAAAAGACGTAAAAGAATTTGTTGAAAGAGTTGATCAGGCAAAAAAAGTGAATCCGAAAGATTTGTCATCTGATCAGGATTTGACTATTGCTATTATGAACTTGATTTCAATAGAAGAGCATTTGGTTTTTTCTGGTGCTAAAACCGGTAAAAATTCGTTCTATGATTTGGTCGAAGGTGTCAGAGAGCTTCGTAAAAATCTTATGCAACGTGTTATTCCCGAATATGAGGGCGAAGTTTGGTGTATTTCTAAGCACTTGTTGTCGTCATCTATGCGTTTGATGGAAGTCGGTACAAAACAACAATCGCTTGGTCATAAAGATTTGGCTTATGATTTGTTTAATCAAGCTTATGACTTATATTGCTTGTTCTGGGGGCTTAATATGAAGATGCTTGATGTGTCTGATGTTAAGTGGGTTGAAGATAATTTGGAAGATATTAAAAAGATATCAGAAAAATTGGAAGAAAATAAAACACCGGTTAAGAAAAAAGAAGTAAAAAAAGAAGTAAAAGAAGAGGGCGGTACTTTGGCAAAAATGAAAGCTTTTGTGAAAAAAGCCGTTGATTGCTGTATTGAATAAAGTGATTACAGATTATAAAAAAACCTCCGAAATTTCGGAGGTTTTTTTAATGGTTGTTCTAATTAGAACTTGTAGTTTACAGACAAGCCCCAAATTTTGACTGAGTTTTCGTAATCGGCAGAACCACCGTTTTCGAAATCAACATGAGCTTCTTTAGCTTGAATATAGGTAAAGCCCATATCGAAAGTCAAGTTTTCATTGTATTGGTATTCGAGACCTGTTGAGTACCAAATACGTCTTGAATCAGGGATTCTGACTGTACGATAGTCAACTTTAACAGCGGCTTCGTCATAAGCCAAACCTAAACGAAGCTTCCATTGGTTGTCAATTTGATAAGACGCACCGATTGCATAAAAGTCTGCATCTTCCCAATTTTCAGGAGTTGTACTAATCATTCCGCCTCTTTCTTGACCATAAATATCAATAGAGTCAAAAGAATTCCAAAATACACGTTGATATTCAGCCATAACAGCCCATTTATCATTGATTTCGTGATATGCACCGACAGAAAGCATTGCCGGAGTATCAACACGAACGCTGACATCTTGATTAAACACAGGATTTACTGTATGAATCTTTGATTCAATTTCGCCTTTTACTTTGTGGTTGATTTCACTACGATAGTTTACACCAACGCGTGTTTTATCATTAAATTCATACATGGCACCGAGTTGGTATCCAACATCAACGGTATCACCTTCTATTTTTACATCTCCGGCATATTTTGTAGATGTCAATTTTGCTTTGAAATATTGTATCGGCAAGCCTACACCGAGAGATAATTTATCGGTTGCTTTATAAGCAAGCATCGGGGTTGTGGTAACGGCAGTAACTTTTGATGTAACACCGTCAGCAGCACCGGCCCAACCGGAATCGTATTTGGTAACCATACCGAAAGGTACGTTAATGCCCAAACCGAAAGTTAATTTGTCATCAATTTGTTGTGAATAGGTCATATTAGGAGCAACGGCAGCATGAACAATATTGTGAACGTCACTTGTAGAACCCGGAGTTGTGCCTTCTTTAATGTTGTGGGCAGAAGCCTCAGGAGCAATGTATGAACCGCCAATATTAAATTGTTTGCCTTTTTGACGGGTAAGACCGGCAACGTTAAAATATGCATAAGAGTTGTTTTCTGCACCGGCAGTAGCACCGGCAAAAGCGTTACCTATACCTGCGGCGGATTGTTCACGAAGGTGGAATCCGGCAGCATTAGCATTAGCAATGGCTAAAACAGAGGCCAATGCTGTAAAAGTAAGTAGTTTTTTCATAGTACAAACGTCCTTATTATTAAACACACATAAGGACGTTTATATCATATTTTTCAATTTGTCAATCAATCGATTGATTTTTGTTGATATTTATTTTTTTAAGTAGTCTAAAATGAAGTCAATTTGATTGCTTGTATATCGTTGTAACTCAAGCTGAGCCTTATCATCATAGTCTTCCCATTCCATAAGTTTGCAGATTGATTCTTTGCGAGATGCAAATACAAAAAGCTGTGAAAAAAGAGGAAAGATATAAAAATAACAATTTTTCAAATCAATGTTTTTGTTGCTGGCCAAATGAAGCAAATTTGACATGCGATCATGAACAGGGCGAATCAGCTCATCGTATAAAATGTTAAATTCGTCAGTCGGACTTGAGTATTCACTTAAGAAAACTTTTTTGACATTTGGAGATAAGTCTTTAGAGCACAAAATGTTTAAGAAATATTCGGACATTTCTTTTAACAAAACTCGTGCTTCTTTCGAATCCTGTTTTTCAATAACATCAACATAGCGAGAGTTGAGCTCGGCTGTCATTTCATTGATGGTATCGACAATTTTTTTCAAAGCAGCGGTGTAAATACCTTTTTTACCGCCAAAATAGTATAAAATTGAAGAAATGTTGATGTCTGCTTTGGCTGCGATATCTCTGGTCGAAGCTCCGGAAAAGCCGTTTTTGGCAAATTCCTCAAACGCTGACCACAACAGCTTGCTTTTTGAATCTGCAGGCATTGGTAAGGGTACTCCTTTTAAATATATATTTGTCTAGACACTTTCACTTGTTTATAACAGATATAAAAAAAATACAATCAAGTTTTATCCACTTTTGTGTAAAACTTATTTTTACCAGTAAAAACAATTACTTATAAATTAAATCAATCGATTGAATGTGTGGATTGATTTTTTTTTCTTTACAGTTAGTTATAAAGTAGTTTAAAAAAGAGCTAACGTGAACTATTGGAGAAATATATCGTGAGAAATTTTGTACGTTTTTGTCTTCGTGTAATTTTTACTGTTTTCAAGGTAAGATGTAATATTCAGTTTGACGAAAATAAACTTCCGACTAAGGCTGTTTATGTATCGAACCATGTGTCTTTCTTGGATCCGATTATGTTGTTTGCTTTTTTGCCGGGTAATCCGGTATTTGCATTAAACGGCCATTTATATCGTAATAAATGGATTAGAATGATTATGCAAACAGCAGATATTATGCCGTTTAACCCGATTGAGCCATCTGATTTGAAAGAATTGATCGCTAAAATTGATAGTGGCAGATGCTGTGTTATCTTTGCTGAAGGTCGTATGACCGAAAACGGCGGATTGATGAAAATTTACGAAGCTCCCGGTTTGGCTGCTGATAAATCCGGTGCGCCTATTGTTCCGGTTTGGATTGACGGTCCGCAGTTTGGTTATTTCTCAAAAACCAAAGGTAAATTGCCTCATCGTCCTTTGCCAAGAATTACTATTACAGTAAGAAAACCGGTTAAGTTCAAATTGAAAGACGAATTGCGTCGTCAACGTGACCACATCAGCAACGAAGTATACATGATTATGCGTGATATGTGCTTTGATGCTTCTAACAATGGTAATATTTCATTGTTCGGTATGTTGATGAAAGTGGCAAAAATTAACTCTAAACAAGGTTGGTTTCGTCGTGTTAAGTTCTTTGAAGATATTAACCGTGTACCTAATTCATACAAAGATATTGTTGTTAAATCTTTTGTTATGGGACGTTTCTTTAAGAAAATGACACAGCCAGATGAACATGTTGCCGTATTGTTACCTAATACTTTGGCTACTGTTTGCACTATCTTTGGTTTGTCAGCCTATAATCGTGTACCGGTTATGTTAAACTTCTCTGTTGGCGCAAAGAATATGGTTTCGATGTGTAATACAGCTCAAGTTAAGACAGTTATTACATCTCACACCTTTATTCGTAATGCTAAAATGGAAGATGTTATTACAGCAATTCGTGATGCCGGTTACAAAGTTTTCTATTTGGAAGAATTGCGCAAGCATTTGACATTAAAAGACAAGCTTGGTGCTTTAATCAGATATAAGGTTAAACGTGTTCCTCATCCGGAAGGTGGTAACAGAAAGGCTATTATCTTGTTTACATCCGGTTCGGAAGGTGCTCCAAAGGCCGTTGTTTTGAGCCACTCTAACATTATATCTAACGTGGATCAGTTGAACTGTATCGAAACACTGAACAACAAAGATACTTTGCTTAATGCCTTGCCTATGTTCCACAGTTTTGGTTTAACGGTTGGTACATTCTTCCCGATGTTTAACGGATGTAAGCTGTTCTTGTATCCTTCTCCGTTGCATTATCGTGTTATTGCCGAGCTTTCTTATGAAATCGGTGCGACAGCATTGCTCGGAACAGATACATTCTTTAGAGGTTATGCTAAAATTGCTCACCCGATGGATTTCCACTCTCTTCGTATTATGTACGGTGGTGCCGAGGCCGTTAAACCGGATACCCGTAACCTTTGGGGTGAAAGATTGGGTGTTTCGGTTAAAGAAGCCTATGGTTCTACCGAATGTGCTCCGGTGGTTACAGCTAATAACCGAATCTTTAACCGCTTTGGTTCTATCGGTAAATTGTTGCCAAAGATTCAACACAAGATTGTTCCGGTTGACGGAATTAAAAATGGTGGTGAATTGTGGGTTAAAGGTCCAAACGTTATGATGGGATATATTCATCCTGATAAACCGGGTGTTTTAGAACCTTTGAAAGACGGTTGGTATCATACAGGTGATGTGGTAGAAATTGATGAAATCGGCTTTGTTTATATTCGTGACAGAATTAAACGTTTTGCTAAAGTCGGTGGTGAGATGGTATCTTTGAATGCCGTTCACGAAACAGTGGTAAAAGCTTTTGAAGCTGATGGTGTTGAGTGGGCATACGGAATCGTTGCCGTTCCTCACGAAACCAAAGGTGAACAAATTGTTTTGGCTACTAACAATAAAAAGGCTACCAATGATCGCTTGCATGCTTATATTAAGCAAAACGGTCTTCCGGAACTTTATCTCCCGAGAGTTGTTATTTATCGCGATTCTTTGCCTGTGTTTGCAACAGGTAAGGCCGATAATGTGACCTTGAAGAAAGAGGTTATGGCAGAATTAAATATTGCCTAAAACTTGTATAATTAGTTGCTAATTGCAAAAATAGAAGAAGGCTGAAAAAATCAGCCTTCTTTTTTTACTTTTATCAGATACATTATTTAACATTCGATTATGTTTTAATTCAAAAATAAAACCGCCTCAAGTTAATGAGACGGTTTAAGATTTTATTTTCTAAAAAAATTCTAAAATTAGAATCCTTCAGTATCTAAGCGTTTACGCAACTGTTTGCGAGCACGACGAACGGCTTCAGCTTGACGACGAGCTTTCTTTTCAGAATTTTTTTCGTGACAACGGCGAAGTTTCATCTCACGGAAGATACCTTCACGTTGCATCTTTTTCTTCAAAACTTTCAAAGATTGTCCGACATCATTACCAATAACAGTAACTTGAACCACTTAAATCACCCCTTTTCATATAAATTTTAAGGTTAATCCAATAAATCATTTGGTTTGTAGCACTTCATATACTAAAAATCAAGCACTTTTTCTAATATAGCATAAGTTTGAGATGAAAAAAAGTCTTTTTTTATATGAAATTTATATTTTTTTAATTTTTTCAACAGTCTAACATTTTGAAAAACAATAAAAAAACAAAAAAGTTGAAAAATAATTCAATCGATTGATTGATTTTTTATTTTTTTGTGTTATAACGACTTTCGTAGTTAAACAAAAAGGATTTTTATTTATGAAAAAACTTCTAACATTTACAGCTATGGCTTCTATTATGGCCGTTGCTAATGCCAATGCTGCCGGATTCCATCTTCGTGAACAATCTGCAGCTGCTATGGGTAATGCTTTTGCTGGTGCTACTGCCGGTGCAGAAAACAACTCTTACGCTTATTTTAACGCTGCCGGTCTTACTCGCCAAAAAGGCAAACAATTTAATATCGGCGGTACATATATTGCTCCAGAAGCTTCGGCCAGCAATATAGAAAAAAAATATACCGGTGAAGAATCTGATGTTCATAATATTGTTCACTCGGCTATTGCTCCGAATATGTCTTATTCACAACAAATCAACGATAAATATACATTTGGTTTAGGTATTAATGTTCCTTTTGGTATGGTTACCAAATATGATGCCCGTTGGGCAGGTTCGGATCATGGTGTTACATCAAAAGTTACATCTGTAACTACAACCCCGATGCTTGCTTACAAAGCAACCGATAAATTATCTTTGGGTGTTGGCTTACCGATACAATATTTCAAAGCAAGATTAACATCTACAGCAGCAATGCGTAATGTTGATACATCTTTAGAGGGTGATACCGTTGATGTGGGTTACCAATTAAGTGCTTTGTATGAATTAGATGAAAAAACACGTTTTGGTGTAAACTATCGTAGTGAAATTAATCACAAATTAAAGGGTGAAATTGAGTCTCAATCTGGCATACCTTATTTAAACCAAGACATCACAGCTCGAATTGATACTCCGGCAATGTTCTCGGTTGGTGCTTATCACGAAATTAACGATAAATGGGCAGTTATGGCCGAATATCAACGTGTATTTTGGAATTCTTTTGATTCTATTGACATCTATGGTGCAGAAGATTCTTCTTTTTCAAGTCATACACCTGAAAATTGGGAAGATGCTAATTTCTATGCTCTCGGTGCTTCTTATAAAATTGATGATCAATGGAAGTTGCGTTTAGGTTTGGCTTATGATGATTCAGCCGTTAAGATGGATTATCGTACTCCTCGTATTCCTGATTCAAGACGTATTTGGTATTCTGCAGGTTTAGGATATCAATATAATGAAAACTTGAGTTTTGATATGGGCTTTACCTATATCCAAGCAAAAGAGGCTAAGATTAATCTTGAAAATGATATTCCTAACAAAGCAGGGGTATCGGCCGAATATGAAAACTCGGTTAAGATGTGGGGCTTGTCTTTGAACTACAAGTTCTAGTCTTAAAAAAAGTTTCTTAACGGCGGCAATGTTACTTCGTTTTATTGCTCCCGTTTTAAGAAAAGTGCTCGGATTTGGTGGGATTTATATTTTGCGTCCTTATTTTGCTCACCAATCCGAGCATTATTTTATCTTGTTATTTGAATAAAAAAGTGCTATTATAAGGCTATGTTTAATAAAATTGAGATGCTGCAATGATTGATTTAGCAAATGATGAAAAATATAAACAACTGATAGCAGAACTTAATGAATATGCAGATCTTTGTATTGCCACAGAGCAATTAGATCGTCAAAAACATCTTGATGATCATAATCTCAGAAAAAGAGAATACAGAAAAACTGAAAGAGAATCAAGCAGAGCTCAGATTAAGCCTAAAATCAGCAATTACATTCAAAATGTTTTTAATTTGGAAGATCAGAAATACGTAGCAAGTCGCCTTGCTTTTGATATAATGCATCTTAGTACAGATAAAAAAGTAAGTCAAAAAAGCGGTAAGTCATACAAGGTTAAAAATCTTTTTTTTGATGACGGATTAGAGCTTATTTGTCAAATTGCAGAAAATCATCCGATGACCGAACTTGGTAGAGATAGAGCCGGAAAATATATTAAAGGTGTAAAAAATGAGTCAGCTTTGGCAAGAATATCTGATACAGCTCGCAAAAGATTGGAAGCTAAAAGATATAGTGATCCGCTAGAAGCAAAATTTGTTCATGAATCTGTACCAACTGCCGAATTGATAAGAGAATATGTTAAATATACTTGTGAGTGTGCTTCAGATTATAATGAAACAATTATTTCTGCCGGAAACATCATGGAATTGCTGGAAAGGAATTCATCTCTAAACGGTTTTAACGCTACACAAGCATCAATATTCGATGAGCCTAAAGAGACCAAACAAATCAATAAGAAAATGGTTTTAGAAGTTGCTAAGGTTTATGCTCAAAATATAGATGCAGATGCAATATCTTGTGATGAAAATAATGAACAATTTGATAATAATATGAAAAAGATGTTTACTCATATTGTAACTAAGTATCATTATACTCTAAATGAGGTTGAAGAATTAAAAGAAACTTTAGTTACTAATGCAAATGATGAAAGATTTATGTCAAGTATAGCCGACGGCATAGCATTGGGATATACCAAACATAGGACAATGCAACGAAGATTGCAACAAAGTGTTATACGCAGTTAAAATATTACAACTTTTCTCTTAAAAATTTTGCAGTGTAGCTGATGGTAGATTTAGCCACTTCTTCGGGTGTGCCTTTGGCAATTATTTGACCTCCACCGTCACCACCTTCGGGGCCGATATCGATTATATAATCAGCTGTTTTAATAACATCTAAGTTATGCTCAATTACAATCAATGAATTGCCTTGTTCAACCAAGGAATGTAATATTTTTAGCAGTTTGTTGATGTCTTCAAAGTGAAGGCCGGTAGTGGGTTCATCTAAGATATATAAAGTTTTACCTGTTGCTCTTTTGGACAATTCTTTGGATAGTTTTATGCGTTGAGCTTCGCCGCCGGATAAGGTAGTGGCCGGTTGACCGAGTTTTACATAACCAAGACCGACACGACGTAATAAATCAAGCTTGTTTTTAATTGATGGGATATTTTCAAAGAAGGTGTAAGCTTCGTCGATTGTCATATCCAAAACGTCGGCAATAGATTTGTCTTTGTATTTGACCTCTAAGGTTTCGCGGTTGAAACGCGAGCCTTTACAAACATCACATTCTACATATATATCGGGCAAGAAATGCATTTCAATTTTAGTGACGCCGTCGCCTTTGCAAGCTTCGCATCTGCCACCGGCAACGTTGAATGAAAAACGTCCGGCGTTGTAGCCTCGAGCTTTTGATTCAGGCAAGGCGGCGTACCAATCACGAATGTTGGTAAATACACCGGTATAGGTTGCCGGATTGGAACGAGGTGTGCGTCCTATGGGAGATTGGTCGATATTGATTATTTTATCAATATTGTCGGCACCGATTATTTTATCATAAATAGCACCATGAATACGTGCGCCGTTAATCTCTTTATCCAAGGCTTTGCACAAAGTTTCTAAAATAAGCGATGATTTGCCGCCTCCGGAAACGCCGGTTACGCAAGTTAAAGTTCCGAGGGGTATTTTGACATCGACATTTTTTAGGTTGTTGGTTTTTGCGCCTTTTAATTCAAGAAATTTGCCATTACCTTTGCGGCGGGTTTTGGGGACTTCTATTTTCTTTAATCCGTTTAGATATTTGGCGGTTATAGAATCAGATTTTAAGATGTCTTTTAAGCTTCCGCTGGCAACTATTTCGCCACCTTGAGAACCTGCTTTTGGGCCGATGTCGATAATATAATCAGCCGAGCGGATAGCGTCTTCGTCGTGTTCGACCACAATAACAGAGTTACCTATATCTCTAAGACGATTTAGGGTATCGATAAGGCGATTGTTATCGCGTTGATGAAGTCCGATAGACGGTTCATCCAAAACATATAAAACACCGGTTAGGCCGGTACCGATTTGACTGGCCAAGCGTATGCGTTGTGATTCACCGCCGGATAAGGTACCTGATTGACGAGAAAGAGTGAGGTAATCAAGACCGACGTTGTTTAAGAAATTTAATCTTTCGCTGATTTCTTTGATTATTTTGGCGGCGATTTCTTGTTTTTTAGGTGTTAGATTTGGCAAAATTCCGTTGAACCAAAGAAGTGCTTTTTTGATTGACATTTCGGTTACTTCCATAATGTCAAGTCCGGCAATTTTTACACATAGTGCTTCCGGTTTTAGGCGCTTGCCATGACAAAATTCGCAAGGCGCGGCTGATTGATAACGGGATAATTCTTCACGTGAGGCTTGTGAATCGGTTTCTAGGAAACGGCGTTCCATGTTAGGTATTACGCCCTCAAAGGGTTTGTGGGTGGCAAAACGAGAATAGTACATAGGTACAACTTCGTTGCCGGAGCCGTATAAAATTATATCTTTAGCTTGTTGTGGCAAGTCTTTCCACGGAGTTTTTACCGAAATGCCTAACCAATCGGCCAAAGATTGAAGTGCCTGATCATAAAATGAGCTTTTGAAACCATACCAAGGAGCAATAGCACCTTGCGAAATGGATAAGTTAGGATTTGGGATAACAAGTAACGGATCCATGTAAAGTTTTGCGCCAATGCCATCACAATTCGGACAAGCACCGTAAGGATTATTGAAAGAGAACAAGCGAGGTTCAATTTCTTCTAAGGTAAAACCGGATACGGGGCAGGCAAATTTGGAAGAAAAGGTAAGTTGTTCTTTGGTGGAGGCATTTTCAACAAAGGCTAGGCCGTCGCTTAATTTTAAAATTGTTTCAAATGATTGGCTTAGGCGTTCGGAAATACCGTCTTTGATAATTATGCGGTCAACAACAACTTCGATATTGTGTTTTTGATTTTTGTTTAATTCGGGCAGTTCTTCCAAATCATAAATTTCACCGTCAATCTTGACACGTTGAAAACCTTGTTTTTGCAAGGTTTCAAATTCTTTTTTGTATTCGCCTTTTTTACCTCGTACGATAGGTGCAAGTAGGATAAATTTTGTACCTTCGGGATATTCTAAAAGTTTGTCAACCATTTGTGATACGGTTTGGCTTTCGATAGGAAGACCGGTTGTAGGAGAATAGGGTGTTCCGACACGAGCCCACAAAAGTCGCATATAGTCATATATTTCGGTAATAGTGCCGACAGTTGAGCGGGGATTGTGTGAAGTTGTTTTTTGCTCGATAGAAATTGCCGGCGATAAGCCTTCGATTGAATCAACATCGGGCTTTTTCATTAAATCTAAAAATTGACGGGCATAAGATGAAAGGCTTTCGACATAACGCCTTTGTCCTTCGGCGTAGATAGTATCAAAAGCAAGCGAAGATTTGCCGGAGCCGGACAGTCCGGTAATAACCGTAAGTTTTCCTTTGGGAATGTTTACGGAAATATCCTTGAGGTTGTGTTCTCTTGCACCTTTTATTTCGATAAAATCGTTTGCCATAAATTTTCTCCTGATATCTTCGAATAATATAATTTCATTAAAATTGAATCGCAACAAAAATTTATTGACAATAGTTTGGTATTATGGCATTTTAGTTTTTGTGAAAGGTTAAATGTAAAATGAATTTTATTGTTTTTGATATGAAAAATTCTGTACGTGCTCGCCGAGGTAATCTGCGACGATGATTTTTTATGTGTGAATTTAATTGTCGTTGCAGGTTTGAAATTTGATAAGTTTCAAACCTTTTTTTTACAAAAAAAATTTTTGGGAGTATGAAATGAATAATAATTTAAAAATAAAAGATTTGAATATTGAACATTTGGCTGATGTGTTAAAATTGCAAGATAAAATTATTGCCGGTTTTCATGAAGATGAAAAACACTTTATCTTAAAAAGAAGCGTTGAAGATTTTATGAAAGCTTTGGATAGCGAAAATATCCATATGATAGGTGTTTTTGACGGTGATAAACTGATTGCTCAAAGTATTTTTGAGTTTCCGCAAGATAATCAAAAAAGAGATTTAGAAGAGTTTGCCGGCGATATTCCAAACAGCGATTTGGTTATTTACAAAGCTACATTGGTTGATAAAGATTATCGTGGTTTGGGTTTGATGCAAAGACTTTTGGAATATCGTGAAACAAAAGCAAAACAAGCTGGAAAAAAAGTTGCTATAAATCAAATTGCCATTGATAATCCGGCAAGTTGGATTAACGCACTAAAGAACGGAATGTCTATCAGAAAAGTTGATAATGATCCAGAAGACGATGCAAAAGTTTTGTATCTGCAAAAAGAACTTGATGACAAACAAAATGTTTGTATGCAAGAAGATAGTGCTTTTTCAATGTATATAGGTAAAGACATTCACAAAGAAATTCCGGCGTTATTTAATAAGATGCGTTATTTTGTAGCCAAAGGTTATAGAGGCGTCAGACTTGATAAATCCACCAATAGTATTGTATGGGCAAAACCGGAAAAACAAAATTGTAATGAAATGTTTCCGCAGATTATTACAAATTTTTATACAAATGTCCAAGGTAAAGCCATTCGGAGTTAACCGGAGCTTCTGCTTTGGGAAGCAAAATATAGGCGTCATAAGGGCATATTTCAGTTGTGCCGTCATCATATGTTGCGATAACTTCGCCGGCCTTTACCTTATCTAAGTGGTTGTAGTCCTTAGATAGTTTTCCTTCTTTGGCTTTGAAAAGTATACTATCCATCATAATGTATTCTTGCTTTATCGGTTGAGACGGGTATCCTTGTAGCATATTTAAACAAAGAAGAGTGCTCATAATGGAATAATATGCGATTTCAACAGTGCTTTCGGCATAGTGATGTCCACATTCTATGGTAAGGCATGTTTTGCCGAAACTTTCAGCACAAGCACCGGTAGATAAATCTTGAATTGTTGAGCTTGTGGCATAAATTTGTGGCCAACCTTTGATTATGTATTTGATGTTTAATGCCGAAGATATTTTGTCGGCCATTTCATTGGGGTAGTCGCTAAAGATAAACGGTTCGCCCAAAGGACAAAAAGTAGAGTGCAAATCAATGATTATATCTGCTTCTTTGATGTGTTCAACCAACTCATTGGCGATTTGTTGTTCGTAAGATTTAGGATTATCATATTTTTTGATGATACGATTAAGGTTTTCATCAATTTGACGAATATCTTGTTCAAAAGCTTTTGGATTGCACACGGGAATAAAAGACACACTTCCTTTCAGCGGTGTGAGAGCTTTTGATGCAAATTTTTCCAATACCATATAGATTGCTTTGCTTCCGGCTGGTTCGTTACCATGAATAGCACCTAAAAATAAAACAGACGGACCGTTTTTTTCTGATTTGAAGGTATATTTTCTTAAAATCATATTATTCCCTTTATTTGATGTTTTTTTGGTATTGTATGAACTTATTTGTTTAAGTCAAATATTTTGTCGATATGAGTTATAAATTTTGTTGCAAATAATAAATAAAATGCTAATATTTCGAGGATTTTAAAAAATTAAGAGATTTTAATATATGATATTTGTTCGTTTTTTTATATTTGCTGCGATGTTGCTTTTTGCCGGTGTTGCACAGGCTTATAATATTGCGGTAATTGCTCCAAAGGTTGAAAATATGGCTCGTTTCGGTAATGAGCTTATTGATGGTGCGCAAATTGCAGTAGATATGATAAATGAAAACGGCGGATTGTTAGGCGATAAGATAAATTTAATTTCTATTGATGATCGTTGTGAAGATGTTTTTTCCGTTTCTACGGCTCAAATGATTGCTCTTAATTCATCTAAAAAAGACAAGATAGATTTACTTATTGGTCCATATTGTGATAATAAGTTTGAAGATGTTGCACGTATTTATGAGCAAAATAAAATTGTCAGAATTGTGCCTATGCCTTTGAATGAAAAACAAAACAGTATTACTGTTAAAGGAATGATAAAAATCGGCGGGTTGATGAGTAATCAGGCAAAAGTGTTTGTTGATTATTACCAAAATAAATTTGTAGGCAAAAATGTGGCACTAGTTTATGACAGTATGCTTCCTAAGACAACGGAAACGGCATTTGCTACTCAAATGTTGTTTAATGACAAAGGATTGCATGGATTAAAGCTGTTTGATTTGTCTGCATATGATAAGAAGTATGATGATTTAGTTGAAGAAATTTTATTCAATAGTCAGGTTGTGTATGTGTTAACTGATGCTGAACCAATGGCAATTGTGGTACAAAAAATTCAAGAAGAAAGTTCTGAAACATCTATATTTGTTGATGCTTATATGGCAACAAGTCATTTATATAGAGAGCTGGGTAATTTTGTAGAGGGAATATATTTTCTTTCATATAAAAATATTAAAGATGAGCCGAGTTTTACTGAAAAACTGGTGGAGTTACGTATAAAGGGCAGAGAACCAAAAGGATTGGGTGTTTACGGTTATGCTGCGGTTAATCTGTGGGCGCAGATGGTTATGGACGCAAAAAGTGTTGATTTTGACAAGATAGAAACACAAAAGAATAATAATGAATATGAAATGCCTTGGGGAATGACCAAATTTGAGAACGGAAGTGCAGTAAAAACCGGTGAGTATTCTTTATATCAGATAAAAAATGGTGAATATACACAGGCAGACTGATTTTTTGCTTTATAAAAAGAAAAAAATCTATTAGAATCCGCATTAGTTTTAATTTTTAATAATAGTAAGGTAAGAAAAATGGCTGGAAGTATAAATAAAGTTATTTTAGTTGGCAATTTGGGTGATGATCCTAAAGTAAGCAACACAAACAACGGTGCGAAAATTGTCAACTTGAATTTGGCTACATCAGAATCATGGAAAGACAGATCAACCGGTGAACGTAAAGAAAGAACCGAATGGCACAGGGTGGTTATTTTTAATCCTGGATTGGCTGATGTTGCTGAAAAATATTTGCGTAAAGGTTCTAAAGTTTATTTGGAAGGTCAATTGCAAACACGCAGTTGGGAAGATAACAGCGGTCAAAAACGTTATACTACCGAAGTTGTTTTACAAAACTTTAGCGGTAATTTGGTAATGTTGGATGGTAAGGGCGATGGTGTTCCGGCCGGCGGTAATGATGTATTTAGTGCATCGGACAGCGGTTGGGATTCTACTCCGGCATCTGCACCGGCAGGTCTAGATGACGATATTCCGTTTTAGTTGAATATTTTTTGTATTTGAGAAACCCGCAATTTTGCGGGTTTTTTTATACTTTGTTAAAAATTGGCACGACTTTTGCATATAACTTTTTAACTTATAAAATTTTATTGGCCGTTGGGGAAAACGGTTGAGATAAAAATTAGGGGAATAGTTAATGGATAATACATCTTATATTGCATTGTCACGCCAAATGGCTCTTTGGAAACAGATGAATATTGTTTCCAATAATATGGCAAATATGAATACTGTAGGTTACAAACAAGACAATGCTTTATTTACTTCTTATGTGAATCAGACAGAAGATGCCGTAGGTATCGGTTTACAACCATTGTTTTTTACACAAGATTTTGCCGATTATCAGGATTTTATGGAAGGTGCTTTTAAAAGTACTGGAAATACTTTTGATTTAGCTATCAAGGGTGACGGATTTTTCTGTGTAGAAACCAAGGACGGTGAAAAGTATACCAGAAAAGGTCAATTTACCTTGGATAAAGACGGTGCGTTAGTAACAAATGCCGGAGAATATGTATTAAGTGAAAATAATGCACCGATTTTTATAGCTCCTGACGAGCATGAAATTACAATTTCCGAAAGTGGTGATGTTATTTCCGAAAACGGAGTTATCGGAAGATTGAAGGTGGCAAAATTTGCCGATAATCAAAAATTATTAAAAGTAAATGGTGTGTTGTTTGAAAATGTTGCCGGTAATGCGGTTAGTTTTGGTTCAAACAATATGAGAATTGCACAGGGAATGCTGGAAAGTTCGAATGTTAATGCAATTAACGAAATGACCAATTTGGTTAAAATTCAACGTAGCTATGATTACGTACAACAAATGATTGATGAAGAGCACGATCGTTTGTCAAATACAATTTCAACTTATGCCGAGTTGGCATAAATTATAAAGGGGAATAGATTATGAGATCTTTACAAATAGGCGCTACCGGAATGTTGGCTCAACAAACCAATGTTGATACTATTTCGAACAATATCGCCAATATGAATACTACGGCATATACCAAAAGACGTGCCGAATTTAGTGACTTGTTATACCAAAATATTGTTCGACCGGGAGCTGCTTCGACTGCCGATAATACAATTGTTCCTGCCGGTATTCAAATGGGATTGGGTGTCAGAACTTCGGCTATTTATCGTATTACCGAAGGAGGTTCTTTGACATCTACAGGTAATGATTTGGATTTGGCTATCAGAGGAAGAGGTTATTTTACTATTGAACTTCCTGAAGGAAAAGGTACAGCTTATACACGAGATGGTGCTTTTCAACGCAACGGTGATGGTACAATCGTTACTCATGACGGATATGTCGTTCAGCCTGAAATTACAATTCCTGAAGATGCCGTTGAAGTATATGTAAACAGCTCCGGTGAAGTTTGGGTTAAGCAAGACGGCGAAACAGATGAAGTAAACGTCGGTCAATTAGAATTGGCTACATTTGTAAACGAAGCAGGTTTGGAAGCTTTGGGAGATAATTTGTTCATGCAAACAGAGGCTTCCGGTGATCCGATTGTTGATAATCCGGATAGTGAAGGCTTCGGTTCTATTTTACAAGGATACTTGAATACTTCTAACGTTAATCCGGTTAGTGAGATTACGGAGTTGATTTCTGCGCAACGTGCTTATGAGATGAACTCTAAAATTATTACAACAGCTGATTCTATGCTTAATACAATTAATCAAATGAGATAGATTATGTACAAATTGCTTGCAATATTTTTAGGATTGATGCTTTTGCCTTTGGAGGTTAATGCCAAAGAAATTAGCAACATTGATTTGTTGAAGGCAGTAGAAACAGAATTTGCTGAGCAGGGTATTGCCAATACAGTAGAATTGGAAATATTCGGCGGAAAGACAAATTTTGAAATTGATAGCGAAAATGTAAAAATTTTAGTAAGCAATTTAAAAGTTGATGCTGAAAATAATAAGTTTACTTCTATGGCGGAAATTTTTGCCGACGGCAATTTGATTGAAAAAACGGAATTGTTGGGAAGATTTTTTATAATGAAAGAAGTTTTTATACCTTTGAATGATATTGCTAAAGGTGAAGTTATAAAAATGAACGACCTAAAGCCCGTTTTGATGAGGGAAAATAGATTAAAAGACGATACTCTTGTTGAGGCGGATAATATCGTCGGTAAGCAAACAGTCAGACTATTAAAGAAAGATAAGTTGATTTCTGTTAGAGATGTAAGAGATGAAATAGTTATAAAAAAAGGTCAGGAAGTAACCATAATATACAAGAATAAAGGACTTCAAATTACCTCTAAAATGGAGGCTCTTGAAGATGGCAGTAAAGGTAGTTTTATAAAATTTATCAATACTAAAAGCAATAAAGAAATTATAGCAAAAGTTATTGATAAAAATACAGCTGAGCTTAAGGCTGAATAATGGGGGATAAAATGAACAGATTAAATAACGGTATTATAAAATGTACATTTGTTTTGATGATGGCAACATCATTGTCCGGATGTGGTATGTTATCAAGATTATCTCAAGTTGGACAAGAACCTCCATTGTCGCCGATTTCTAATCCGACTTTGGCAAGAGGATATGAACCTGTTTCAATGCCAATGCCTCATGAAGAGGTGCAAAAACAAGGTGCAAACTCCTTGTGGAGTCAAGGTTCTGCCGGATTTTTTAAGGATCAGAGAGCTTCTAAAATCGGTGATATTATTACCGTTAAGATTACAGCCAAAGATAATGCTTTGATGGAAAACGAAATGGAACAAAATCGAGATGATAATAAAGATTCATTAGGTATCGGTTCGGTGTTCGGGTATGAAAAATACTTAGGAAAAGTTTTCCCTGATACAGTTACAAAAGATGGTTTGATTGATATTACTTCAAACAGAGAAATTGCCGGTGATGGTAAAATCGACAGAAAAGAAAATATTGATGTTACTTTGGCTGCGGTGGTTACTCAGGTTTTACCAAACGGAAATTTGGTAATTGAAGGTACTCAGGAAATCAGAGTAAGTTATGAAGTTCGTCAGCTTATGATGAGAGGTATAATAAGACGTGCTGATATTTCTTCAGATAACACCATAGAATCAAGCAAAATTGCCGAGCTTAGAGTTTCTTATGGCGGTCAGGGTGTAATATCTGATGTTCAACAACCAAGATATGGCAGACAAATTCTTGATATAGTGGCACCGTTTTAATTAAAAAAAATGATATTACATTTATGATAATGATTATTGAAAGGTTTCCCTTATTATTATGTGATAAAGCTTTTTTTTGGAAAAATCTCCCCAATTTTTTCTTAAAAAAGATTAATGTAGTCGAAAGTATATTGATTACATAAAACAAAAGGAAAGAAGCTTAAAATTTAAGTCTAGGGCATTTTTTATTCCCCAATCGCTTTAGAGCCAAGTTTTTTGCTTCTTTCTTTGTTTTGAGTTTGGTTTAGAAAGTTTTTGGTTTAATTGTTACAATATGGATTTTGTAAATGATTGAGATAAATAATCAAATAGAAGATGCTAAAAGAGAAGCAATGTTATTGAAAGAATATGCTCAACACTTGGAAAAGGCTTCAACATCAAATAATGATGGGTATAAATTGTTGGTTTTGGATGAAAATATGAAAATGTGGGTCGAGATTGACTCTTATTTGAAAAATAAAAACAATTTGTTGCCGGTTGAGATAAAAAATAATTTAGACAAGCTTTCTAAGTATGTTGAAATGGTTACTGTTTGTCGTGGTGTTGATATGAAAGAAGAAACATATAAAACGCTGGCTAATATAAATAACCAAATTGCAGAAGGGTTATTAGAATCTGTTAATATGAACATGGCTCAACAGGAGGCTTATTATATCGCTAAAAATGGCCTTGATTTGATGGAGGCTTACAAGAATAAAGACAACGCTTCGTTTGTTGAGGCTCTTGATAACAACCAAAAAATGTGGCTTATGATAAAGGCTTTGATGAAGGATGGTAAAACACAGTTGTCAGAAGAAGTTAGAAATAATTTGGTAAGGTTGGCGGATTATGTATCTGTAAATACTATTAAATTAGGACAAAATTTAGATAATATTGATGAAAAAATGCTAAATAGTTTTGTTACAATTAACAAGCATATTTCAGAAGGTCTTATCGGACATAGATAAGGGTTGTAAAAAATAAAAGCTTCGGTTAGTAAATCGGAGCTTTTTTGTTGAATAAGTTACTATTGACAGTTGTAAGTTGTGAGTAAAGATAATATAAATTTTACAGTAATTATTTTTTTATAGGTAATGTAGATTTATGATTTTTAGTAAATTTGAGAGAATGACGGCCGGAAGATATTTGAGGGCCAAGCGAAAAGAAGGATTTATTTCCGTTATTACGGCGTTTGCTTTTACGGGAATTGCTCTCGGTGTAGCTACACTTATCATTGTTATGAGCGTTATGAACGGATTTAGAGAAGAACTTTTAGGGCGTATTTTAGGTATGAACGGTCATATCGGAATTGTTGCGCCAAACGGTTATCCTTTCAATAATTATAAAAGTGCAGTCAAAGATATTTCTGATATAGAACATATTAAGCTAGTGGTACCGATGATTGAAAATCAGTTGTTGATTACTGCCGGAAAATCAGCAGAAGGTGCAATGGTCAGAGGTATTACAAAAGATGATTTGTTAAAAAAACAAGCAATGGCAGAAGCTGTTAAGAATATTGATATGAGTTATTTTGAAGGCGATAGTGTTATTTTGGGTATCAGATTGGCTAGAAAAATGGGTGTGGTAGAAGGCGATAAGATTACACTTCTTTCGCCAAACGGAAAAGTTACGGCTTTCGGTTCAGTTCCGAGAATGAAATCATATCAGGTAGTGGGATTGTTTGATTCGGGAATGTATGAATATGATTCAAATTTTGTGTTTATGCCGTTGGAAGCAGCTCAGATTTATTTTGGCTTAAAGGGTGTTGTTACAAATATTGATGTTACCATTGATGATGACAAGTTTTTGAAGACAGTTAAAAATACTTTGGAGCAAAGCTTAGGTTCTAGTGCATATATATATGATTGGAAACAAAGCAATTCGGCATTTTTTAATGCTTTGGAAGTTGAACGTAATGTAATGTTCATCATTTTGACTTTGATTATTGTTGTGGCAGCTTTTAATATTATTACCGGATTGATTATGTTGGTAAAAGATAAAAGTCGAGATGTTGCAGTTCTAAGAACAATGGGTGCTACAAGAGGAATGATTATGCGTATCTTTTTTATGGATGGTGCTTTTATCGGTGTTGTCGGTACCTTAATCGGTTTTGTTTTAGGTGTTTTGTTCTGTGAAAATATTGAAACAATTCGTCAGGGTTTGCAAACTATTTTGGGACGAGATTTGTTTTCGGCAGAGATTTATTTCTTGTCAAAATTGCCGGCAAAGATTGATGCTACGGAGGTTTTGAGTGTGGTTATAATTTCGATAGTTTTGTCTTTCAGTGCTACTTTGTATCCTTCGTGGAAAGCTTCAAAAACTGATCCTGTGGAGGCACTGCGTTATGAGTAAAAATGTTCCGATACTTGAATTAAAAAATGTTTATCGTTCGTTTAAGCAAGGTAATCAGACTTTGCAAGTTTTGCGAGGCGTAAATTTAGATATTGAAAAAGGCGAAATAATTGCGTTAGTCGGACCGTCAGGTTCCGGAAAATCTACGCTGTTGCAATTAGCCGGACTGTTGGAAAAACCAACAAAAGGTGATATTTATATTGAAGGGCAAAAATGTTCGACACTAAATGATGCCATGCGTACCTCTTTAAGACGTGATTGTTTGGGGTTTGTGTATCAATATCATAATTTGTTGGCCGATTTTGATGCTTTGGAAAATGTTATGTTGCCTCAGCTTATTGCCGGTAAAAAGGAAAAAGATGCAAGAGAATTTTCCAAATGGTTGTTGAAGAAGATGGGATTGGAAAAACGCTTAAAACACAGACCGGCAGAAATGTCGGGTGGAGAACAACAAAGAGTGGCAATAGCCAGAGCTTTGGCTAATACACCGAAGTTGTTGTTGGCTGATGAACCTACCGGTAACTTAGACCCTAAGACATCGGAGGTTGTGTTTAATGAGCTGTTGTCAATAGTTAAGGAAACAGGCCTAAGTGCATTGGTTGCAACGCATAATTTTGATTTAGCTGATCGTATGGATAGAAAAGTTAGCTTAGAGGAAGGAAAGCTACTTGATTTGCGAGCCGAAAAGTTTGTAAGTATAGAGAATTTTTATTAAAATAAGGAGTAAAAAAATGAGTGTTTATTGGAAGCAAAGTCTGTGGTTAGGTGGTGTATACTGGGTATTATCGCTTATTTTGACATCTATAGATAGTTTTGAAACATATTTTGCAGATTTTATATTTTCTTTAGGTTTAGCTATTTTCCTTATTCCGATGAATTTTATAAAGCCTGTTAAATGGATTGATAAATTGATAAATAAATTGCCTATTTTATCAACATTTTTGGTTTTTGTAGGCTGGGTGCCATATTTGTCTATTTTATTGTTTATAGTTACATCAATTTATGCCATTAGCGTAGTATATAGCGGCGCGATGACTATAGATGGAGTAGTTTTGACATTGATTACACCTTTGTCTGTTTTAACAGTAGCAAAAATTGCCTGTATTTTGTTTTCATTTGTGGTGGCTGCCATTTGGGTATTTATTAACAAAAAGTCAGTTGCCGGTTGCTTGAATGAAAAATTCAGATTGATTGGCGGTGATACTTGCAATATGCCGATAGTTGAAGAGGCTGTAGCCGAGCAAGCAAAAAAGATGTATGAATGTAAAAAACAAGTAGCTGAAAAGGCAAAAAAAGAAGAAAAAGTGAAGGCTGAGAAGAAAGAAACCAAAAAGAAAGTAAAAGCTGCGGTTAAAGATAAGAAAAAATCAGAAAAGGGTGATAAGAAGAAAGCAACAACCAAAAAAACGAAGTCTTCTCAATCTAAAGCTAAAAAAAGTGCTTGATTTTTGTAAATAA
Organism: Alphaproteobacteria bacterium; assembly: GCA_045639065.1. Classification (GTDB taxonomy): domain Bacteria; phylum Pseudomonadota; class Alphaproteobacteria; order RF32; family CAG-239; genus CAZU01. The sequence goes on from JAZUCK010000006.1 coordinate 54,430, forward strand.
AAGCATTATAACGTCGTTTGAACCGAGTGGGCGGGCTGTTGGTATGCCTGTCGACTCCTAAATAATCCAAATATTTGAAAGGGATTTAAAATGCCAAAAATGAAAACTAAAAGTGCCGTTAAAAAACGCTTCAGCGTTACCGGTACAGGTAAATTGAAAAGAAATTTTGCTTACAAGAGACACTGCCTCTTCTGCAAAACACAAAAAATGAAAAGACAAGCTCGCGGTTCAACATTGGTTGCTGATGTTGACGTTAAGATTGTTAAACAGTTTTTACCATATTTGTAGGAGTATAAAAGAATGTCTCGTGTAAAAAGAGGTGTAACAGCTCACGCTCGTCACAAAAAAGTGTTGTCGATGGCTAAAGGCTATCGCGGCCGCAATAAAAATGTTTTCCGCGTTGCAGTTGAAAAAGTTGAAAAAGCTTTGCAATATGCTTATCGCGACAGACGCACTAAGAAAAGAAACTTCCGTAGCTTGTGGATTCAACGTATTAACGCTGCCACACGCTTGCATGATATGACCTATTCTCGATTTATGAACGGGCTCGCCAAAGCTGGTATTGAGCTTGATCGTAAAGTGTTGGCCGATATCGCTGTTAAAGAGCCCGAAACTTTCGCTAAATTGGTTGACCAAGTTAAGGCTTCTTTAAGCAAATAATTTTCTTAAAAATTTTATAAAAAAGGGTCCTACTTGAGCAATCAGGTCAGGATCCTTTTGGTTTTTAAATAAAAAAATGGTGAAATTATGGAAAATATTGAACAGTTAAAACAAACAGCATTAAAACAAATCGATGAGGCTTCAGATATAAAATCCTTAGAGGATATTAAAGTAGCAGTTATGGGTAAAAAAGGCGCTTTGACTGAAGAAATGAAAAAATTAGCTCTTTTGTCGGTTGAAGAAAAAAAACAAATGGGACAAATGCTCAATGTGGTAAAATCTGAAATCGAAAAAGCATTGGAAGTAAAAAAGCAAGATTTGTTTGCTAAAGAATTAAATGAAAAATTGGCTAAAGAAACTATTGATGTTACTTTGCCTGTCAGAGAAGAAAATATCGGACGTATCCATCCTGTTTCAAAAATTTATGAAGAAGTTGTAGCTATTTTTGGTGAAATGGGGTTTGAAATTGCCGATGGCCCTGATATTGAAGATCAATTCCATAATTTTAATGCGTTAAATACTCCGGCTAACCACCCGGCAAGACAAATGCAAGATACATTTTATATTACTAATCCGGAAAGTGATAATTTTGATGACAGTTATGTGATTAGAACACAAACTTCGGCTGTACAAATTCGTACTATGGAGAAAAAACAACCTCCTATCAGAATTATTGCGCCGGGTAGAACGTATCGTTCTGATTATGATGCTACTCATACTCCTATGTTCCATCAAGTAGAGGGATTGGTCGTTGATAAGAAAACATCTTTTGCTAATTTGAAAGGTTGTTTGTATGACTTTGTTAAGACCTTTTTTGAGGTCGATGAATTGCCTGTGAGATATCGTCCGTCATATTTTCCGTTTACCGAACCTTCGGCTGAAATGGATATCGGTTGCAAAAAAAGTAAGACTGAACTTAAAATCGGTGCAGGTGATGATTGGTTAGAGATTTTGGGTTGCGGAATGGTGCATCCTAATGTCTTGAAAGCCTGCGGAATTGATCCTGATGAATACCAAGGTTTTGCGTTCGGTTTGGGATTGGACAGACTGGCAATGTTAAAGTACGGCATTCCTGATTTACGTACATTCTTTGAATCAGATGTTCGTTGGCTTAAACACTATGGATTTATGCCTTTAGATGAATCTTCCATGACCGGAGGATTGAGCAATAATGGCGGTTTGGTAAGATAGGGGAGATTGTTGAAATGAAATTTACATTATCTTGGTTAAAAGAACATTTGGATACTGAAGCAAATGTCGATAAAATTGCCGAAACACTTACCAAAATCGGTTTGGAAGTCGAAGAAGTTGTAAATCCGTTTGAAAATATGGAAGGTTTTACAACAGCTCGTATTGAAGAAGTTGAAGACCATCCTGATTCTGATCATTTACACGTATTGAAAGTAAATGATGGTAATGAAATACTGCAAATTGTTTGCGGTGCACCGAATGTGAAAAAAGGTATGATCGGTGTATTGGCTCATGTTGGTGCATATATTCCGTTGTTTAACGAGAAAATAAAAGTAGGTAAGGTTAGAGGTGTTGAGAGTTTTGGTATGATGTGTGCCGAAGATGAAATCGGCGTGGGAAGTGACCACAATGGTATTATCGAACTTCCGCAAACAGCACCCATCGGTTTGAGCTTGGCTGAAGTGTATAAAGCTGATCCGGTTATTGAAATTGCTATTACACCGAACAGAGCCGAATGTTTGGGTGTTAGAGGTGTTGCCAGAGATTTGGCTGCTGCCGGTTTGGGTAAATTGAAAGCTTTGAATATTACAAAGCATAACAGCACCTTAAAATCTCCAATTAAAGTTAAAATTGAAGATTTAAACGCCTGCCCGACATATGTAGGTCGTTATATTAAGGGTGTTAACAACAAAGCTGAAACACCAAAATGGATGAAAGACAGATTGACTGCTATCGGTTTGCGTTCTATTTCGCCTTTGGTGGATATTACCAATTATATCAATTATGATATGGCTCGTCCGCTTCACGTTTTTGATGCTGATAAGCTTAAAGGTGATATTTGTGTACGTATGGCCAAAGATGGCGAAGGATTTGTGGCTTTAGATGAAAAAGTATATAATCTTGATGATAAATCTTTGGGTATTTGTGATGACGAAGGCATACAATGCCTTGCCGGTATTATGGGCGGAAATTCTAAAGGATGTTGTGAAGATACCGTTAATGTGTTTGTAGAAAGCGCTTTGTTTAATCCGGTATGTGTGGCCAGAACAGGAAGAAAATTCCAAATTGATTCTGATTCTCGTTACAGATATGAAAGATGGGTTGATCCAAAATCAAACATTTTGGGCTCGGATTATGCTACAGATTTGATTTTGCAAATTTGTGGCGGTGAAGTTTATGAAATGGTAATGGACGGTGATGAAAATTATCAGCCTGTAACCACATATATAAGACCGGAAAGAGTTAAAAACTTTATCGGTATGGAAGTCAGTGCTGCTAAAATAAACGAGATTTTAACATCTCTCGGATTTGAAACCAAAGAAGAGGGTGATAGAATTGTTGCAACAGCTCCGACATGGCGTGGAGATATTGAAGGCGAACACGACCTTATTGAAGAAGTGGTCAGAATGATAGGTCTTGATAATATTAAGGCTGAATCTATGCCAAAAGCTTATTTCCCGGCACAAACATTATCTCCGGCTCAACGCAGAATCGTTACAATAAAACACGAGCTTGCAGCAAGAGGTATGTTGGAAACTGTTACTTGGAGCTTTACCGATTCAAAATTGGCTAAAGATTTTAGAAAAGGTAACAATCCGATATTGGTATGTAATCCTATTACCGCTGAAATGGATGAGATGCGTCCGTCTGTTTTGATTAACTTGTTAACCGGTTGTAAAAACAATATGGCAAGAGGTTACGGTAATGTTAGCTTGTTTGAAGTCGGACCGGAATTTTATGGCGTAAAACCCGGAGAACAAAAACTTGTCGCCGGCGGTATCAGATGTGGTCAAACATCTAAAAAACATTGGTTAAAAGATGAGCGTCAATTTGATGTTTTTGATGTTAAGGCTGATGCTCTGGCAGTGATTGCTGCTGCTAATGGTCCGTATGATTCGGTTAGAATTTCGCTTGATGCTCCAAGCTATTATCATCCGGGCAGAAGCGGAGCTTTTCGTTTGGGTGCTAATGTGGTGGCATATTTCGGTGAAATTCATCCGATGATATTAAAACAATTCGGTATCAAACAACGCGTAGTTGCTTTTGAGGTATATACCGATAATATTCCTCTTCCTCGAGCATCTCAAGGTAAGGCTAAGAAAAAGCTGGAGTTATCACAATTCCAACCGGTTGATAAAGATATGGCATTTATCGTTGATAAGTCGGTTAAGGCAGATGACTTGATTGCGGCCGCTAAAACAGCTGACAGACGTTATATTGCAGATGTCAGAGTGTTTGATGTGTATGAGGGAGAAAACCTCTCAGAGAGCAAAAAATCGATTGCTTTAAGCATTACCTTCCAACCTGTTGAAGCTACATTTAGCGATCAGGATTTGGAAGTGCTGATGAGCAAAGTAGAACAGGCGGCAAAAACTAAGTGTAATGCACAGTTGCGCGATGCTTAATTGTTATAACAGCTAAGAAAAAAGCTTCGTTATAGAAACGAAGCTTTTTTTATTACATTTTTTCGATATCTTTGAAATATTGAACTGTCGGTGATGAAAGCTTTTTAACTGCTCCTTCATCGCAAACTATAATTCCGTAGCGATGTGTTTGTAAAATTGAAGCAGGGCATTTGTGGTTGATACTTTCTTCAATGGTGGCACGAATAGCTTCGGCTTTATTTTCCCCTGTAGCCATGATTATAACTTCTTTGGCATCCATTATTGTTCCAATACCAATTGTCAAGGCTTGAGTTGGTACTTTTGAAATATCATTATCAAAGAAGCGTGAATTATCTTTGATAGTTGATGGAGCTAAAGTTTTGATTCGTGTTCTTGAAGTAAATGAAGAAAACGGCTCGTTAAAGGCAATGTGACCGTCGGAACCGATACCACCTAGCATCAAGTCAATTCCGCCATATGCTTTGATGGCATTTTCATAATCTTCACATTCTTTGGTATAATCTTTAGTCAGACCATTTAGAATATGAATATTTTTGGGATTGATATTGATATAGTTAAAAAAGTTTTCGTACATAAAGTAGTGATAACTGTTTTTATCTTCAGGTGAAAGACCGATATATTCGTCCATGTTAAATGTTACGACGTGTTCGAAAGATATTTTTTTGTTTTGATATAATTTTATAAGTTCCTTATATACGCCAAGCGGAGTAGAGCCTGTGGGCAAACCTAATACAAAAGGCTTTTTTGCTGTAGGTTTAGCTTTTTTTATACTATATGCAATATAGCCGGCAACCCAAGCTGAACAATCAATAGAATTATCTTTTATTATAACGCGCATTATTCTTTTCCTTTTACAAATTGACCGTTGATAATTGTATGAACTAGATTTAAATCTTTATCTAAGACGATAACGTCGGCATCATATCCGGGTAAAAGCAGGCCTTTATTTTTTTGTTTCATGATTTGCGCCGGATTTGTTGAAGCCATACGTACGACTTTTTCGATAGGAATACCCCAATTAACAAGATTTCTAAAACCGTCGAGCATTGATATTGCCGATCCGCTGATAACGTTGTCTTTTTTGCGATAAAAGCACTTATTTAAATATAATTCGTTGTCTTGAGAAATATCTGCTTTTGCCGGATATAGAGCATCGGTAATAAGGACTATTTGGCTTAATGGTTTGCTTTTCATCAGTAAGTGAATAAGGTTTGGATTTATATGAACACCGTCACCTATAATTTCACAAGAAATTTCGGGATGAATTAACACGGCGCCCACAGTTCCCGGTTCTCTGTGGTGCATGGGGCTCATTGCATTAAACAGGTGAGTTACATGCATAATATTCGCTTGCATGCCCTCTAGCATTTGTTCATATGTTGCATTGGTGTGTCCTGCTTGTAAAATAATGCCTTTTTCATTACAAAACAGGGCCAGTTCACGCATCCCTTTTAATTCAGGAGCAACCGTCATATTTATAATTTTATCTTTACCTGCTTTGTAGAGTTTGTTCATTAACGGCAGACTTACGGGATAAATTCCGTCAGCTGCCTGAAATCCGCATTTTTCCGGAGATATAAAAGGTCCTTCCAGATGAATACCTAAGATATTAGCACCTTTTTCTTTTCCGCAAGCTTTGACAATAGCTTTTATTTTTTCAATGAGTTTATCTTCTTTCGCAGTGCAACAAGTTGGGATAAAAGATGTTACGCCATATTGGGGAAGAACTTCGGACATATGAAGAATCGATTTGTAGTCGGCATCATCGGCGCCTTTGCCACCAATACCATGAATATGAGTATCTATCATACCCGGCATAACGTAGGCGCCTTTGACATCGACAATTTTTACTTTTGGCGAAAATTTTTTATTCTTAAATCGTTCTTCGTTATAGACATCAGCAATTTGGTTGTTTTTAATATATACAGCGCAATTACGCATTATTGAATATCCGGTAATTACAGTTGCGTTGTGTAGGCAAATTGCTGTTTTCATAGTATAATCCTTATATTAAAATTCGATTCTAACAATAACTCGACGATTTTTTAATCTGTTTTCTGGAATTGGCTCACCATAAGGATTTTTGTTGGGGTAGGCCGGTGAAATTTCGGCTAAACCAACAGCTTTGAAGCGATTGATATCCATGGTGTTTGATATCATTTCTCGAGTTACCGCACCAGCACGAGCACCAGATAATTCCCAGTTTGACGGAAGCGTTTCTGATTCGTTTGTATCGTCAGTATGCCCTTCAACCACAATGCGATATTTTTTGTATTTGCTTGAGTTTAGGAGCAAAGATATTTTTTTGATAACCGGAATTGCTTCAGCCTTTAAGATAACTGAACCTGTATCAAACAAGTTAATTGAAGTCATTTCCAAGGTTGCACCATTTGCATCAGATGAAATAATAACTCCGTCATCTTCAAGATTTAGGTCTTTAGCATCGTTGATAAAGCTGATGATATTGCCATCGTCTTCATCTATAGCACCTTGTCCAAAAGCTGCCGCCAAAGCATATTGAATTTGGGCGGCTTTACTTTTGTCTATACTTGATGAAGCGAACAACACGATAAATAACGCTAAGAGAAGTGTCAAAAGGTCGGAATAGGGAACCAGCCATGTTTCGTCAGCGTGTTCTTCATGAGGCGGATGATGCGGTTTTTTCTTTACCATTTTATTATCCTTAAAATTTATAAATTATTATTCATCACGCATAGATTTGCGTTCAGCCAATGGAATATAGGCTTGAAGACGTGATTCAATAGCGATTGATGAAGCACCTTCTTGTAGAGCTAAAACACCTTCTAAAACCATACGTTTTATCTCAACTTCTTTGGCATTCATTTGTTTTAATTTGTTAGCAAACGGGTGCCAACATACATAACCGGTAAAAATACCCAAAAGTGTAGCAACGAATGCAGCAGCAATAGAGTGACCGAGTTGATCAATATCACTTAAGTTTCCTAAGGCTGCAATCAAACCGATAACCGCACCAAGCACACCAAGGGTCGGTGCATACATACCGCATTGAGCAAATACTTGAGCGCCTGAACGATGACGTTCTTCCATTTGTTTGATTTCAGCATCAATTACATTATAGATAAAATCAGCGTTGAATCCGTCGGCAACCATTGTCATTGCAGAACGGATAAAAGGATCGGCAACATCGTTAGCTTTCTTTTCGATAGCCATAACACCTTCTTGTTTTGAAGCTTTGGCAGTAGCTACAAATAATTCCAAAATTTCTTGCTTTGAAATCAGTTGTTGTCCGCTGAAGAGTAGCTTAAAAAGTTTTGGTACTCTTTTTAAATCACTCATAGGAAATGCGTTAAAAATTGCGGCAGCAGTACCGGCAAAAATAATTAAGAAAGCGGCAGGGTTAATTAAAGCATGAGGGTCGGCACCTTTTAATGCCATACCTACTGCAACAGAAGCAACACCACCAACAATACCGATTAAAGTAGACTTTTCCATTTTTTTTATCCCATAAAAGTAAATATTTTAATTCATATACATTATATTGAGCATAACTTAATTTTAGGTTAAAACACATGATTGGTAAGGTGAATAAAAATTAAAATTTTTTATAATGGTTTTTATGAAATAAACTTTTTTTATACATCAAAAATTTTTTTATTGACAAAGGCGAATATAAATATTATTAAATACTTCGAATTTGATGGCGGGTTAGCTCAGTCGGTAGAGCGGAGGAATCATAATCCTTGTGTCGTGGGTTCGAATCCCTCACCCGCTACCATTTTTTTATAAAAGATGGTCTCGTAGCTCAGCTGGATAGAGCAACAGCCTTCTAAGCTGTGGGTCAGAGGTTCGAATCCTCTCGAGATCGCCAATTAAAAAAAAGTCCTACCTTCGCGTAGGACTTTTTTTGTGGCGTCTCTTGAGGTCGAACCTAGGGTTCGTTCTTAGGTATCTAGTTTCGCAACAGCTCAAAAAATTTCGCTTGCTCAACAAGATATTACAAAGAGTTTGCAGACAAAAACAACCGGAGCAACGGTTGTTTTTACTTAGCACTTCTCTCGAGATCGCCAATTTAAAAAGAGGTTACACCTTGTGTGTGACCTCTTTTTAAATTATGTGATATCAGGATTAGAAGCTTACTTTTTATCCTACTATCTTCAAATATGAGCTCATCAATTTTTTGATACCGCCGGATTGAAAACATACTTGCACGGTGTTGCCGTCTTGGGCAACAATTTGGCCGTAACCGAAAGTTTGATGATATACTTTTTTGCCCACATTGTTATGCACTTTTTCTTTGGTGTAGCTATATCTTTTGTCGCCGTCGTAAGTTGTTTCTTCGTAAGGATTATCATATTTGTTTTTGTTATAATTCGGGCGGAAATATGATTGATTGGAACTGTAATATGAGCACTTGTTTATCAGTTCGATATTAGCCCTGGGTAATTCGTTGATAAAACGAGAAGGTATGTTATTTTGCCATTGTCCGTAAACTCGGCGAGTGTGTGCCATCGAAATATATAAGCGATGTTTAGCTCGGGTTATGGCAACATAGGCTAAACGACGTTCTTCTTCCAAAGCATTTTCACCTTCATCAAGAGAGCGTTGATGAGGGAACAAATTTTCTTCCCAGCCGGGGAGAAATACCACATTAAATTCCAGTCCTTTGGCTGAGTGCAAAGTAATAATTCTAACTTTGTTTTCTTCTGTTTGATTGTCGGTGTCGGTAACCAAAGAAACGTGCTCCATAAAGGCGGCTAAGTTAGGATAATTTTCGGTATCTGCCATCACGTTGATAAGCTCTTTTAAGTTTTCAAGTCTTCCGGGAGCTTCGGCAGAAGTGTCATTTCTGAGCATCTCAAAATATCCGCTTTCTTCCAATACCAAACCTGCCAATTCGTCAGGATAAATTGATGTTGCCATATCACGCCAACGCTTAAAATTATCCATTAAGTTTTGGAGTGAAGCTTTTGATTTTCCTGAAATAGCACCTTCGGCAAGCATTTTTTCGACAGCCATATACATTGAAATATGATTTAAGCGTGACTCTGCTTGAAATTTTTCTACCGTTTTGGCGCCGATACCGCGAGCAGGTTTGTTGATTATGCGTTCAAAAGCCAAGTCGTCATGCGGTTGGATAATAACACGGAAATAGGCGAGAGTATCTCTGATTTCGGCTCTCTCGTAGAATTTTAATCCGCCGATTACTTGATAGGGAATGGCTTCGGAAACAAATTTTTCTTCAATGGCACGAGTTTGTGAGGCAGTGCGGACTAAAACAGCCATTTCAGAGTAGGGATAACCATCACGACGAGCGTTTTCGATTTCATCGGCAATATAACCGGCTTCGTCATCGCCGGAATAAGTGCTTACTACTTTAATTTTGGAATTATCAACTTTTTGCGCCGGCGAGTTTTCGGCAACTCGCAATGTTTTACCTAAGCGACCTGAATTGTTGGTTATAAGCGATGATGCAGCTGACAAAATATGCTGAGTTGAACGATAGTTTTGTTCTAGTCTGATAATAACAGCGTCGTCAAAGTCTTTGTTAAAACGTAATATATTTTCAATTTCGGCACCGCGCCATGAGTAAATGGATTGGTCGTCATCGCCGACACAACACAGGTTACGATGCTTTTGTGCAAGCAAGCGAATTAGCATATATTGAGTGACGTTGGTGTCTTGATACTCGTCAACCATTATGTATTTGAATCGTTCTTGATATTTATCCAAAACATCTTTGTTGTTTAGCAAGATTTCTAAGGTGTATAAAATTATGTCGCCAAAGTCGACACAGTTAAGCTCTTTTAGGCGAGCCTGATATAATTTATAGATTTTGGTTAAGTTAGTTTCTTTGTAATTTTGGCAACATTTTTCGACCGTAATACCTTTGTCTTTCCACAGGCTTATTCTTTCAACAATAGATTGCGGAGGATATTTTTTGTCGTCGATGCCGAGTTGTTCCATAACCTGTTTAACAAGGCGCTTTTGGTCATCTTCGCCAAGAATGGTGAAGTTGTTGTGAATGCCTACAAGTTCGGCATAGTTGCGTAAAATTTTGACACAGATTCCGTGAAATGTGCCGAGCCAAACAGAAGAGGCTGCTTCGCCAATCATGTTATAAACACGTTCTTTCATTTCTTTGGCGGCACGGTTGGTAAAGGTAACAACCAAACATTCCCAAGGTTGAGCCAAATGTTTGGACAAGATATAGGCTAAACGAGTGGTCAAAACTTTTGTTTTTCCGGTACCGGCGCCGGATAATACCAAAAGAGGACCTTGAGTTGTTTGGACAGCGCTTTTTTGTTCGGCATTAAGCTCGTTAAGCCATGCAAAAGATGGCATCAAAAATGATGCGTTATCCATATTGCCAGAATCGTCGTCGGTTAATTCAAAAATATTATCCATTGCTAATCTTCTTGTTTTTTTTACTTTTTAGCAATATATATAATATAAAATGATATGAAAAGAACAAAATTGGACTTTTTAGCAAAAAAAAGGAAATGAAAATGTCGGAAATTCGCTCTAAAATCGTTGAATTACAAAAAAATATGAACTCAAACATCTTAGGACAGGAAGATTTGGTAAACAAACTTCTGATTACTTTGTTGGCTGACGGTAATGCGTTGGTTGAAGGTGCTCCCGGTTTGGCTAAAACAAAGGCTATTAAGACATTGGCTTCAATGATTAAGGGGGAATATAACCGAATCCAATTTACTCCAGATTTGTTGCCGTCAGATGTTACCGGAAGCGAAATCTATGTGGCTCAAAGCGGAAAATTTGAGTTTAGAAAAGGTCCGATTTTTGCGAATTTGGTTTTAGCCGATGAAATTAACCGTGCTCCTGCGAAAGTACAGGCTGCTTTGTTGGAGGCTATGGCCGAACGTCAGGTTAGTGTGGGCGGTAAAAAATATGAATTGCCCAAGTTGTTTATGGTTATGGCTACGCAAAACCCGATTGAACATGAAGGAACTTACAATCTTCCGGAAGCTCAGTTAGACCGCTTTTTGATGTATATTAAAGTTGATCATCCGGACAGTGAAACCGAAAAGAAAATTTTACACCTTATAAGAGATGAAGTTGCCGGTAAAAAAGAGGTTAAACAAGCCGAAGTATCGGTTGATGATGTTTTAGAGGCTCGTAAGGAAGCTTTGGGTGTTCATATGAGTGACGAAGTTGAGGAATATTTGGTGCAACTTGTCGGTGCAACAAGACATGCCGAAAAATATAATTCATCATTTAAGGGATATATTGCTTATGGAGCAAGTCCTCGTGCTACATTGGCATTAGACAGATGTGCTAAGGTTCATGCTTGGCTTAAGGGTAGGGATTTTGTGTCACCTGAGGATATTCATGCCGTTGTTTATGAGGTTTTGCGCCACAGAATTATTTTAAGCTTTGAAGCTCAGGCTGAGGGCTATACAACTGATGATATTATCGCTTCTTTGTTAAAACTCGTTCCATTACCGTAAAAGGATTAAAAGTTTGAGTAAATTGAAAAAAATTACTTCAAAACTTATAAAACCTAAAACATCAATTGTTTCGGGAAACGGTCTGTTTGTGAATTTGGACGAGTTGATGAATATGCGAAAATATGCAACATATTTGCAACGCGGAAAAAAGAAAAAAACTTATTCTAATCAGGTCGGTGATGTTAAGTCTGCTTTTAAGGGCAGAGGAATTGAAATGGACGAGATTAGAGAATATCAGTTCGGTGATGATGTCAGGGATATTGATTGGCGTGTAACGGCAAGGAAAGAAAAGCCTTATACCAAGCTTTATACCGAAGAGCGGGATAGAGAGATATTTGTGTGGCTTGATTTGTCAGCGATAATGCTTTTCGGTTCTAATATTGAACTTAAATCGGTAACGGCTTCAAAAATTGCGGCACTTATAGGATGGGTGGCTCTAAATAATAAAGACAGGTTCGGTTGTGTGATATTTGACGGTAAAAAATCGTGGGTGTTTAAGCCGAAAAATGACAGGGCATATTTGGGGGCGATTTTTAATAAAATATCAGAAATAAGCCAAAATATTTTGCAACAAGAACAAAATAATGATGCAGAACGTATTAAATCATTAAAGTTGTTGCAAGCAAATGTCAAAAATAGAGCAAACGTGTTCGTTATATCATCGTTTGTCTACTTTGGAGACGAATATGATAAAATATGGGCATCTTTAGCTAAGAAAACAGGTTTGTTTATGATAAATGTATTTGATAAGTTGGAAGAAAAAGCTCCTTTGAGCGGACAATACATGGTTGAATATAACGGTGAAAAACTTCTTATGGATACATCGTCAAAAACTTATAAGAAAAACTACGCTGAATATTTTTCATCGAAGCTTAAACAAAAAGAAACATTTTGTCGTAAAATGTCTTGTAATTTCATAAATTTTTCTTCTGAGATGAGCTTTGCCGGTGATTTAAAAATTTTGTAGTTGAGTTGTTGACAATATTAGATAATTGTGCTATTTTTTAATCTGTAATTATTTTGAACTTTATAATTGAAAAGAGAAAATTATGGTTAAATCAAACGATAATACTTCATATAAAAGAGGTCAGGAGCTTCTTGACCAAGGAATGTATAAAGAAGCAATCTCTCAATTTGATGTTGCTATTTCTGAACAACCTGATTCGTGGAAAGCTTTAAACTCTAAAGGTTTTGCGTTTCAAAAATTGAGTAAATATACTGAGGCCGTAGAATGTTTTGATAAGGCTTTGGCAATCAACCCGACTTCTGTTGAGGTTTTGAATAACAAAGGTGTTACGCTTAGTATGCGTGGCTTGTATAAAGATGCAATAGCTTGTTTTAACGAGGCTGTGGCACTTGATAAAACATCTTTGGAAGCTTTGAACGGTAAAGCTATTGCTTTGCAACATATGTTTGCGTATAAAGAAGCATTAGATGTTTTGGAAGATGCTATGAAAATCGACCCTAAACACTCTCAGTCGTTGCTTAGTGTTGCTGTTACTTTGCAAAAACTTAAACAATATGAACGTGCAATTTCTTTTTTCAAGAAAGTTCTTGCAACTGATAAAAATAATATAAAAGCTTGGAATGGTGTCGGCGTTACCTATCAATTGATGGGTGATAATGCTTCGGCAATTAAGTGTTTTACTAAAATTTTGAATATTGACAGTAGAGAAATTCAAGCTTGGATTTCTATCGGTTTCGTTTATCAAAAAATGATGAAATTTAATGATGCTTTGAAGTGCTATAAAAAAGCTCAAATGATTATCGGTAATCGTTATCATCACAAACTATATGACGGTTTGGCTTCCTGTTTGACAAAGTTATCCGAATTTGATCAGGCCTCTGAGGTTTATCAACAAATATTCCAACGTGAAGAGGGTAAGAAAAAATGGGATGCTCAACGTTCATTGAAGTTTGTTAATAAATTAAAACGTAAAAAGGCTGTAGGTACATTGCAGGCATTGGTTCCGCAAGATGAAAATGCTCCAAAAGTGGTTGTTGATTTACCAAAGCCTGATGATTTGAACTAGTTTTTATCTTTTTTATATATTTAAGGCCGTTCATTAGTTTGGACGGCTTTAATTTTGTTAAATAAGAAATATATATTTAGTGATTGATTATTTATTGGAGGGGGTTATGAAAACAGTTATTAAATATGTATTTTATCTAGTTTTAATTGCTATTTTATACATTGTGATAAGTGCTATGTATAATGGTAGTATAAATAAATCAACCACTGTAGGTGAGGTCGGTACAGAGATTAAATCTGGCGCAGAAAAAATGGTATCCGATACTGCTAAGGCAGTGGAAAATTCGGTAAATAAGTAAAAACTTATACTAATTCATCAATATCTACCATATGTTCATTTTTCTCGTAAAAATGTTTTAGATAGTTGCGTCCGGTATGTTCTACTTCTTCGTCACGAACAATAGATTGATTGTTAGAATATACATCTATTTTATGAAATTGGTTGTATCCTTGATCTTCTGGTGCAATTGAAGAAGCAATGGCTTCTATACCATTGATTATATTAGGATTTGATGATTTGTAGTTTGTTGATTGTTCGTTGTTTGGTGATTGATGTTCTTGTTTATGGCTTTCACCGTTGCTTTCATCTCTAACCAAAACATTGTTTGTGGTGTCAATATTTTCAACGAATTGGGAATGATTGTTAGCCAAAAGAGAACGTCTATCTATACGAGATGTATTAGATGCAGATGATGATACTTTACGTGTTGAACTCATACTCATATGGATTCTCCCATAGTAAAATGCCTAGATTCTTTAAGCTTTATAAGTACAATATAACATAAATTACGTAATTATGCTACGATAATTTAGTTAAAAAAAACATAATAATATGATGATAATCAATAAAATTTTATTGATTATCGGTGTCTTGCTTTTGTGGCTCACTTGTTGCTTCAGTGGTTTCAGTGGCTTCAGGAGCTTCAGAAACTACTGTTGTTTCAGCAGGTTTAGTGGCTTCAGCAGCTTTGTTTCCTGCGGTCATTTGAGCTTTTTTAGCATCAATATTCTTTTTTATTTCAGTAGCTTTTTCTTCTACTGTAGTTTTTGCTTTGTTCAAAAGTTCGCGGGCTTGCGGACCATATTTTTTTGCAGCACTTTTGACTTGTTCAACTTTGATAACGCCAAAAATGAAGGCAATAACAATAGCAATTAAAATCCATGTAAACATTATTTATTCCTTTGTTTGTAGTTTATGTAAGACTTCTGTAGCGTCATAAGTCTCTTTGTAAGGTGTTATGTCGCTTAAAAGTTTTGAGTATTTATCCGAAATAAGTTTAATATTCGGCTTTTCATACACATTATGCAAAATTTGTAATGCATTGTCTAGTCGTTGATAAGCAGCGTCGGATAACTTTGGACAGTTTTCGCTTAATTCGCGCAGACCATCTATAGTTCCCATGGAATAGCATATACAATCACAACCTGCTTCTATTATTTTTAATGTTTTTTGAGTTAGCGTTCCTTTTAGGGCATGCATATCAATACCGTCAGAGATTAAAAATCCGTCAAATCCTATTTTTTCTCTAATAAGTTGTTTTATTCCTTGTTTGCTTTGAGTAAGTGCATTCTCTTTGTCAATATGAGGAATTAGAAGATGAGCCGTCATAGCCAAGGGCGAATGATTACATTCTATAAAAGGTTTTAAATCAGCTTCAAATAATTCTTTTGACAAAGAGGTTTGAGGTAATGAAAGGTGTGGGTCAGTTATTGCGGAACCAAGCCCGGGCATATGTTTTATACAAGGAAGAATACCATTTTTCATATAGGTATCTACCATTGTTTTTCCTAATGTAGAAACAACATTTAAATCGTCAGAAAAACATCTGCTTTTTAGCGCTTCTGTGGTGTTGTTATAAAGTCTGTCAATACAGGGGGCAAAGTTTACATTTATGCCTAACTCGTGAAAATCATTTGAAATAAGTTCGGCGTGAAACTGTGCTGCCTGTTTGGCTTGTTCAAAGGGCAATTGTCCGATTTCGATATGAGCAGCATACGGACGATAGTCAGGCGGAGTTAAACGACGTACGCGACCACCTTCCTGATCTATGGCAATGAGTACATCATTTCTGCCGATAACCTCTTTTATTTCTTTTATAAGAGATTTTAATTGAGGTTTGCTTTGGATGTTACGACCAAAAAGAGCTATACCAACAGGGTTGTATTTTTCAAGTATGAATTTTTCTTCATCAGTTAATGATGTTCCTGCTACTGATAGAATTGCTGCTAATATTGGCTTACTCATTTTTACCTCATTATATCAGCATCGTTACGATTGCTTTGGTGCTTTGTTGAAGAAATGCTGTAATGGGGTTAAAGTTGATATGAGCATATTTTATGATAACCGGAATTACAAAAAGTATGATAATTAAAAGCATCATTCCGATACGTTCTGAATTTATATATTTTTGTATGTATTTGTTATCAGACCAACCAAGTAGTATTTTTGATCCGTCAAGCGGAGGAATAGGTAATAAGTTAAATATTCCTAGTAATACGTTGAAAAATATCATATTTAAGAAGAACGCCGCTAAAATTCCGCTTAACATATTTACCGGTATTAAAAGAGAGATTTTTAATAGTAGGGCCGATAGCAGAGCCAATATAAAATTGGCCACAACTCCAGCTGCAGATACCAGTATAAAGTCTCTTTTTTGATGTTTTAACTTAGAATAATCTACAGGAACCGGTTTTGCCCAACCGAAAACAATTCCCGATTTCGATAAAAACATTAGGATGGGTAGGAAAATTGAACCGAATGGATCAACGTGTTTTATCGGATTAAATGAAAGGCGTCCTTGTTTTTTTGCTGTATCATCTCCCAAGTACCATGCCACCCAACCATGAGCAATCTCATGAGATATAATTGCTATAAAGATAGAGGCTACAGATATCAGGATTTGAATAATCATTGTTTTTTCTTCACTAAACAAGTACCGCCAGCGGTTTTGATTGAATTACACAATTTGTCAGCTTCGCTTCTAGTTGAAAAAGCGCCTGCTTTTAAGCGATAAAATGTTCCTTTTGCTCCTAAATCGGCAGATTCTATTTCATGCGATAAATCTTTTAATTGTGAGTATTTTTTAGTTAAGTCAATCCAAGATTTTTCCATTGCTGCTTGGTTTGGTGATGAAATAAGTTGGATTTGCCACATTCCTGAAGCAACTTTTGTTTCAGTAGTAATATTTTCTTTGGCTACTTCTTTTACTTCAATAGCTTCTTTTACCGGAGCTTCAGCAATTTTTTTAACTTTTGGTTCGCTGTTTTCTTTTGGAGCTGTAGTGTCAACTTTATCAGCGACTATATTGTTTTCAACAACTTCAACTTTTATTTCTTTTTTTATTTCTTTAGGTTGCTCCGTAACAGAATTTTTCAGCTCTTCTTGAGCAATTATTTTTTCTGCGTTTTCAATAGCTTTGTTTGATTCAGCAACAACAGTTTCTGTTTTTTCATCAAGAGTATTTTCTGCTATTGCAGGGATAGTAGGTTCTTCAGGAAGAGGTAATATGTTTTCGACTTTTGCTGTGTCTGTATTATTATTTTCGACAATATCATAAACAGCTTTGTCTTGATTTAGAATTTCCATTCCACCGGGGTTTGCCGGTTGAACTTTTACGGCTGTATTAGTACGGCGAACAACCGGAATTTCAATATTTTCTGTTTTTTCATAATCAGGAGATAAGATGAACCAACTGGCAACACCGGCAAGTCCGACTCCTAAGATTGTACCCAAGAAAATATGTTGAGATTTTGATATGTCTTTTTTTCTTTCTTCAAGATTTTCAATGGGTTGAGAGTTCAATCTTTGGCGGAATTCATCAAGAAATTCGCTGTTTTTTACAGGGTCATTATCTTGAAAATCATCTAACATTGCCGTATCTCCTTTGCATAAATTTTTTATAAGATATTGTATTTATATTACAAAATGTTTTACAATACCTTAACAAAACAAATTAAAAACGATATGAAATATTGAATAATTTTTGATGTTCTTCAACTGCCATTGCATCAGTCATATCAGCTATATATGTACATACGTAAGTTGCTTTATCTTTGTCAGACATATTGTTTGTAATTTCAAGACGTAATGTTTCGGGTAAAAGCTTATAATCATCCATAAATGCGTTAAACAAATCTTCGATAATTTGTTGCGATTTTTTATCCATGCGAGTTATGTTGCTGTGGGTATAAAAATGAGTTGTTAAAAATTGATGTAAATCAAAAATTTGTTGGTGCATTTCTTTAGAAAAATTAGCGGTGAATGATTTTGCGTTTCTGATATCACTGTCTGTTGTTATGTTGTTTTTGACAATATTTTCATTGGTTGTTTTTATCAGATCAAAGACCATGGCACTGATTAGCGAGCGAGTAATTGCGTACACTCTGATATTGTCATCCATATTAGGATTTTCATAATCAAATTTAGCTAATATTTCTCTTACAAAATTCAGTTTGCATAAGTCATTTATGCTGAAAAATCCGGCTCTGAAGCCGTCATCAATATCGTGATTGTTGTACGCGATGTCGTCTGCAAAAGATGCTATTTGGGCTTCGATTGAAGGATATTTTTTTAAGTCGAGAGGAAACTTTTTGTTAAAAGCTTTGAGCCATTCGTTTACATTTTTTACGGGGCCGTTGTGTTTGACGGTACCTTCTAAAGTTTCCCAAGTTAGGTTTAATCCCTTAAATTTAGGATAGTGTGTCTCAGTTTCGGTCATTATTTTTAACGAGTTTACGTTATGATCAAAACCGCCGTAATTTTTCATGCAGTTTTTTAAACCTCTTTCGCCGGCATGACCGAACGGTGCGTGTCCGATGTCGTGAGCAAGGGCTATTGCTTCGCCTAATTCCTCATTTAATGATAAGTTTTTGCACAATGTTCTGGTTATTTGGGCAACCTCGATACTATGTGTTAAACGAGTTCTGTAATTGCGACCTTCGTGATAAGCAAAAACTTGGGTTTTACCTTCCAGACGTCGAAATGCCGATGAGTGTATGATTCTATCTCTGTCGCGTTGAAAATCGGAGCGAATGATGTTGTGATAATCGGGATATAAGCGACCTTTAGATTTTTCGTTTGAAGAAGCATATTTTGCAAGAGTCATTTTTTTTACTTTCAATGTTGAAAAAAATATTATATTTTTACTTTAAGACAAACAGATTAAATAAAGAGTTAATCAAATGAAAATTGCTACATATAACGTGAATTCAATAAATGCTCGAATCGAAAATTTGATAAATTGGTTGAATAAAGAACAGCCCGATGTCGTTTTATTGCAAGAAATTAAATGTGATTTTAATTCGTTTCCGTTTTTTGATTTGCAGGCTGTAGGTTATGAAACAAAAATTTTAGGTCAAAAAAGTTATAACGGCGTAGCTATTTTATCTCGACATAAAATAAAAATAATTCAAGAAAATTTGCCTGATTTTGATGATGAAAATTCTCGTTATTTAGAAGCTGATATTACAGTCGGTGAGCAAGAATATCGTGTGGCTTCGATTTATCTGCCAAACGGTAATCCTCCGTATAATAATCCTGATGATGAAAGTAAGTGGTTTTATAAATTAAAATGGATGGAAGCTTTTTATAAACATGCCAAAAATTTACTTCAATTACGCAAGCCGATAATTTTAGGCGGTGATTTTAATGTTATTATGACGGATAATGATGTTTATAATCCGGAAGAATATCGAAATAATGCTTTGTTTAAGCCGGAAGTAATCCAAAGATTGAAAGCTTTTGAATATTTGGGGTTTTATGATGCTTACCGAGTTAAACATAAAAAGGGTTCCGGTTATACTTTTTGGGATTATGCCGGCGGTGCCTTACAAAATGATATGGGAATGAGAATTGATTATTTGTGGCTTAACTCGTATGCAGTTGATAGATTGGAAAATGTAGAGGTTGATAAATCAACCAGAACAGATGTTAAGCCTTCTGATCATACGGTATTAAAAGCGGTGTTGAAATAAGATGAGAAAATATATTTTCATTTTGATATTTTTTGCGTTGATGTTTGTTTCAAACATTGCTTTTGCATCGTGGAAAAATGTTTATCAAGATGTTAAAGATGCATATATAGGTTCTGTAAAAATTCAAGATTTAGCTTCATCGGCTTTGATAGGGTTAGGTCATATTGATAAAAATTTGCGAGTAGGGAGCGGAATAAATACGATAACACTGTATTATAAGGGAAAAGTTGTTGATTCGCTTAAAAAGCCAGAAGATGAGAATGATGCTGATAAATGGGATGAAATAACCCAAAGATTTATTGATAGAGCAATAGAAAAATCACAAGTTGCCTCAGAAAAAGATTTTATGATTTTTGATACAATGGCTAAAGAAATGATAAAGATTTTGGATGAAGATTCAAAGTTTTATGATAATATTGATGATGCCAGAAGCGGAAGCTTGAGAAATAAGCGTACATTCGGTGCCAGAGTTGAAGATAATATTTTGATTGTAAAAATTGTTGTGTTTAATAAGCAGACGGTTGCCGAGTTAACAAATGTTATTTCAGAAAATAAAAAGATTGAGGCCGTGGTACTTGATTTACGCGGTTGTGCCGGAGGAATGAGCAGTGAAGCCATTTTGCTTGCCGATTTGTTTTTGGATAGCGGAATAATTACATCTGTGCAAGGACGCAACAAACAAGAAGAAGTTTATTATACCGCAAAAGAAGAAATTGTCTGGAAAAATAAGCCGGTTTTTGTGTTTGTTGATGAGAATACGGCATCGGCGGCCGAAATTTTAACCGGAGCACTGAAAGAACAGGGAATTGCCAAGATTATCGGTACTGTTACCAAGGGAAAAGGATCGATGCAGAAGTTAATCGGACTTGAGACAGGTAGTGTTTTGGCAATTACTAACAGCTATTTTAAGACACCGGCAAATAATGAAATAAATCAAAAAGGAATAAGACCTGATATTTGTACATTTGAGCTGTCGGATAATTATGATATTGATGCTTTGCTTAGGAAAAAAGATGTTTTTTGCCATAAGCAAAGCAGGGAAGATTCCCTTTTAGAGTATAGTATTGTTCGAAAATTGTTAGAAAAAGACCAATAAAGTCAAATAAATTTAAAAATTATGGTTGACATAGCGTAAAAAAAATGTATATTACGCTCAAATGTTTTGAATAATAACCTTTAATTAAGAGTGTAGAAAATGGCTAAAGCAGTAAAAGTTAAAGTAAAATTGGAAAGTACAGCCGGTACAGGTACATTTTATCTTGCTGAGAAGAATCCAAGAACTCATCCTGAAAAGTTGACTTTGAAAAAGTATGATAAAAAGTCTAAAAAGCATGAAGAGTTCGTTGAAAAGAAATTGAAATAATTTTTCTTTGTGATTTTTTGATTTGCAGAATAAAAACCGGTTTGTATTATAACCGGTTTTTTTTATGACTTTAAGAGTTAATCGTCTAAAAGATTTGCTTTTTCGTATTCTTTTTTTAGGTGGGATATCTCAACATTTGTATAACGTTGGGTCGTCGAAAGGGACGCGTGACCCAACAGTTCTTGAATATATCGTAAATTAGTTCCCTTTGCCAAAAGGTGAGTGGCAAATGAATGGCGCAATGCATGTGGGGTAACATTATCCGGAAGATTTAAGATGTTACGCGCCTTTTCTAAGGTTCGTTGTACAATGCGCGGACTTATACGTTCACCTCGTGCTCCTAAGAACAAAGGTTCTCCTTTACTTTGATCATAGGGACA
This sequence comes from Alphaproteobacteria bacterium, assembly GCA_045639065.1. Taxonomy (GTDB): domain Bacteria; phylum Pseudomonadota; class Alphaproteobacteria; order RF32; family CAG-239; genus CAZU01. The sequence continues at coordinate 75,885 of JAZUCK010000006.1, forward strand.
TGCCGTAAGGTAGGCATCGATTTTTGTTTTAATTATGGGAAGTACGGGAACATAGCGTTCTTTGTTACCTTTTCCATGTATTTTAAGGAAATCGTTATGAGTAATATCACCAATATTAAGCGCAAGGGCTTCAGAAATTCGCAAACCGCATCCGTAAATAATTGTCAAAATGGCGACATCTCTAAGCCCTTGCCAATCTTTTTTTGAAAAATCTTTAACCTTATCTAATAGTTCTAAGGTTTGTTCAATATCTAATGATTTTGGCAAAATTTTATCTTTTTTAGGGGAAGATAATACTGATATTGATGTGTTATCAATTATATGATTACGGTTTAGGTATTTAAAAAAGCTTTTTAAGGTAGAAAGTTCTCGTGATAAGGTGGTCTTTGTTAAATGACGAGAGTTTTGTCGGCTTAAAAAAGCACGAAATGTTCTGATATCTATTTCTTGTAAATCATTTATATCGGCTTCTTTTTTTATATAATCAAACCAAAATTTGTAAAATGAAGATAAATCACGGGCATAAGCATCTATAGTGTGAGGTGAATACATACGTTCGGATTTTAGCCATGTGAGCCATCCGTTGATATGTTTTTTGACCTCATCTGAGGCTTTGTATATTATTTCTTCTTTCATATTCAATAATTTTATGATGAATTTATTAAAAAAATATTTATTTTGTCTAATTTGTGAAAAAAACTATTGAACTATGATGTTTTTTATGGTATAAATCTCGTATCAAAAAGAATTATAAATTTTATTATTAACCAGACGGAAGTGTTCATTTGTAACATGGAAGTCACAAATTTCAAAGAAATGAGAAAGATTTTATTTATCATGTTTACCGTTTTGGCAATGGTAAACGTAAATGCAGAAAGATTCACTGGTGTTGATGCAAACGGACAAACTGTGCGCTACTCAGGTACAGTCACAGTGATAGCTAAGAACGTTTGTTGCGGAAACATAGAGATTTCCTATCGCAATGAATACAGAAGTTTTCCGCCTGATACAATGAACGAGGTTGTCAAAGAAAGTGAGTACTACTTCGTTAAGTATTTGGAAGTAGGTGACAAGCTGGATTTCTGTTTAACGCCTGACTTTGATTATATGGTCAGAAGAGTTAGATTCTTAGGCAAAGAAAATGCCTGTTTTGATGAGAATGTAGCAGGTTGCGGTGAATCCGTGGTTTTGAGAATTTATGAAGACGGAACTCTTTGTCTTGAAAACGGGGTAATTATCATAAAACCTCGTTATGAATACAATTTGGGTGATACCGTTTGTTTCAGGACTTCAATCCAAGAGTTTCCGCTTGGAAGAGACTTAAAAAGACGCGCACATTAAGTGTGCGTCTTTTTTTTGATAAAAAAGTTACGTTGGTGTGTAAAATATGATATACTAATAACTGTATAAAATTATTTTATATGAATTAAACCTCGCATGTGCCAACAATTCAGATACACCTCTGCGTTTAAAACATAAGATTATGAAAAATTTATTATTTTCTCTAGCGTTTTTGTTTGTTTCTTTGAATCTTGTTGCTAATCCTTTTAAGGCTGTAAGAGCAAATGGTGATACTATATCGTTATTTGGTTATGCCGAAGTTAAACAGGTTACGGTTCAAAAGACAAAAGTATTTGTTACTTGTACTAATACCTTTTCTGCATCGTCAAATATGACTATGAAGTAGGAGATACGGTTAAGTATAAGAAGACTTCAAAGGCATATAAAGTAAAATAACGAGCAAAGTAATTTGCTCGTTTTTTTTGTTAGTAAATTTGAGAAATATTGGTAAAATTTATAGGCTTTGCTATTATCAAAAAAGGAGTTTGAAATGATAGCCAAAGTTTTGTTGACATTGCCTTTTAATGAACCTTTCGATTACAAAATCGATGAGGAGGTTAAGCTAGGTTCAATAGTTAAAGTTCCTTTCGGTAAAGATACTTTGGTCGGTGTGGTTTGGGGTGTTTCGGAAACCAGTGCGCTTGAAGATAAAAAAATTAAAAAAATTATCGAAGTTTTGCCTTATGAACCGATAAAAGATGATTTGCGCAAATTTGTGGAATTTGTGGCAAGTTATAATATGGCATACTTGGGGCTTGTGTTAAAAATGGTGCTTAGTGTAAAACAAGTATTTGATGATCCGAAAATGCTTAAATATTATCGTTTGAGCGGTAAAACTTTAGCTGAAGCAAAATTAAAAAATTCGGATGCCAGATGGCGGGTTATGGATTTTTTGAAAGTCGGTCCTTTTAATCGCTCTGATATTGCGCAGGGTGCCGGTGTATCTCAGTCAGTTATAAAAAATATGATAGAGGCCGGTGTTTTAGAAGAAGTGTTGGTTGAGAAAAAAAAAGAGTATCAAAAACCGATTTGTAAATTTCAAAAAGTTAATCTTACTGATGAACAACAAAATGCAGCTGACAGATTATGTGCAAAAGTGGAGAGCGGTTTTAGCGTGACTCTTCTTAATGGTGTTACAGGATCAGGTAAAACAGAAGTATATTTTGAAGCAGTAGAAAAAGCCTTTGAAAAAGGCAAACAAGTGTTGATTATGGTGCCGGAAATCGGCTTGACAGCGCAATGGTTGTCACGTTTTGAAAAAAGATTTGGTGTAAAACCGGCTGAGTGGCATTCAGCTTTAAGCCAAACAGAAAGAATCGATAACTGGAAAGCTGTTATATCCGGTGAAGCAAAAATAATTATCGGGGCTCGTTCGGCATTATTTTTACCTTACAAAGATTTAGGACTTATGGTTATTGATGAAAGCCATGATGCTTCGTTTAAGCAAGAAGACGTGGTTAATTATCAGGGGCGAGATATGGCTGTCGTCAGAGCAAAATACGAAGCTATTCCGCTCATATTATCAACGGCAACTCCTGACTTGGAGACTGTATGTAATGTTGATGAGGGTAAATATGACGAGGTTAAGCTTAAATCACGTTTTGCATCTGCAGAATTGCCTGAAATAAAGATAATTGATTTGAAAAAGAATAAACCGATAAGGGGAAGTTGGGGAACATCGTGGTTATCGCCTGTTTTGTGTGATAAAATTAAAGTAAATTATGAAAAGGGTGAACAAACTATATTATTTTTAAACAGAAGAGGGTATGCTCCTTTGATGATTTGTCGTGATTGCGGACATAGAATCCAATGTCCTAATTGTACGGCTTGGCTTACCGAACATAAAAATGCCAATAAGCTTGTTTGTCATCATTGCGGATATACTCAAACTATTCCTGATGAATGTCCGGAATGTCATTCAGCAAACGGATTGTGTGCTTGCGGTCCCGGAGTTGAAAGAATTGCCGAAGAAGTTAAATATCGCTTTCCTTTGGCAAAGGTTAAGGTGTTATCATCTGATTTTGTAACTAATTTTAAGGAAGTCCATCAAATTATCAAGGATATGGAAGATGGAAAAATCGATATTTTAATAGGAACACAAATTTTGGCTAAAGGACACCATTTTCCGTCGCTGACACTCGTTGGAATCGTTGATGCCGATTTGGGTTTGATGGGAAGTGATTTGCGTGCAGGAGAAAGAACGTATCAGTTATTATCTCAAGTATCAGGACGTGCAGGTCGTGGGGATAAAAAAGGTGAGGTCTATTTACAGACGTTATATCCTGATAATGCCGTATTAAATGCAATAAAAGATGGCAATGCTCAAGAATTTTATAATATTGAGAAACAAACCAGAAAGATACTTAAAATGCCTCCGTTCGGAAAATTGGCATCTGTAATTGTTTCGGGTATGAGGCAAAAAGAGGTGGAAAAAGTTGCTATATTGTTAGGGCAAAGGGCATTTAATGATGATAAAATATCCACACTCGGTCCGGCTCCTGCTCCGATATTTATGTTAAGGGGAAAATGCAGGTATCGGTTGTTGCTTAAAACGGCTAAAAATATAAGAATACAAGATGTTTTGAGACAGTGGCTGAAGAGGGTAAATATACCTGCTTCGGTAAGGGTTGAAGTTGATGTTGATCCTTATTCCTTTTATTGATACTTGTTAATAAAAAAGAAACTAATTATTATGTAATATGTTTCGTGTTGATAAAATTTTATGTACATAAAGGTGCTTGAAAATTGAAAAAAGTATCTAAAACCAAAATTGCTCATGTGTATGCGACTGCTTTGTATGAGGCATCGCTCGAAAATGCTTCTGTCGAAAAGGTTAGAGAAGATGTTGCAGTATTGCAAAAACTTCTTACCGAGAGCAAAGAGTTTGGAGATTATTTAGAAAATCCGTTATGGTTACAGCAAGATAAATATGATGTTTTGAAAAAAACAGCAAAATTATTAAACCTCAAAAATGAGACTTTGAGCTGTTTAGATGTTGTTGTGGAAAATGGTAGAATTTCTGATTTGAATTTGATTTTGGACGATTTTGAAAAGATATATAACACCAAAAATAATGTCGTAAAAGTTAATGTCGAAACCGTTAAAAAGCTTTCTGTATCACAAAATAATAAGCTGAAAAAAGTTATGGAAAAGATGCTTGGAAAGCAAGTTGTGATAAATTATGAATTAAATCCCAAAATATTGGGCGGATTGCGTGTTCAATGCGGTTCGAAAATGTTTGATAGCAGTTTGGCTTCTAAACTGAATTATTTAGAAAATGTAATGAAAGGTAAGTAATTATGTCTGTATCTGCCAGTGAAATATCTTCAATCATTAAAGACAAAATTGCCAAATCCGAATCTAAAATTGATGTGGCTCAAGTCGGAAAGGTTTTGTCGGTTGGTGATGGTGTGGCTCGTGTTTACGGGTTGGACGAAGTTCAAGCCGGTGAGCTGGTTGAGTTTTCCAGTGGTGTTAAGGGTATGGCTCTTAACTTGGAAGAAGATAATGTCGGTGTGGTTATTTTCGGTGATGATGACGATATTAAAGAAGGTGATATTGTTAAACGTACCGAATCTATCGTTAGCGTGCCGGTCGGTAAAGAATTACTCGGCAGAGTTGTAAATGCTTTGGGTGAGCCGATTGACGGTTTGGGAGAGATTAAGGCAAAAGAATATAGTCGTTCGGATATTAAAGCCCCAGGTATTATTACCAGAAAATCTGTTCATGAACCTATGCAAACAGGTATTAAAATTGTTGACTCGCTTATTCCTATCGGAAGAGGTCAGCGTGAACTTATTATCGGTGACAGACAAACAGGTAAGACAGCAATTATCGTTGATACAATTATCAATCAAAAGAAAATAAATGATGCGGCAAAATCTGACAAAGATAAATTGTTCTGTGTTTATGTCGCTGTAGGACAAAAACGTTCTACCGTGGCACAAGTTGTTAAAACTTTGAAAGATTATGGCGCAATGGATTATACAATTGTTGTTGCAGCGACAGCTTCTGATGCTGCTCCAATGCAATATATTGCTCCGTATTCAGGTTGTGCAATGGGAGAGTTTTTCAGAGACAACGGAATGCACGCAGTTATTTTTTATGATGACTTGTCGAAGCAAGCAACGGCTTATCGTCAGATGTCTTTGTTGCTTCGTCGTCCGCCAGGACGTGAGGCTTACCCCGGTGATGTGTTCTATTTGCACTCTCGTTTATTGGAACGTGCGGCAAAAATGAATGACGAAGAAGGTGCCGGTTCTTTGACTGCTTTGCCGGTTATTGAAACACAAGCCGGTGACGTGTCAGCATATATTCCGACGAATGTGATTTCGATTACCGATGGTCAAATATTCTTGGAAACATCGTTGTTCTATCAAGGTGTAAGACCTGCCGTTAACGTCGGTATTTCGGTTTCTCGTGTAGGATCGGCGGCACAAATTAAGGCGATGAAACAAGTTTCAGGTTCTATGAAATTGGATTTGGCTCAATATCGTGAAATGGCTTCGTTTGCTCAATTTGCATCGGATTTGGATCAATCTACCAAAAACTTGCTGGCCAGAGGTGCTCGTTTGACAGAAATGCTTAAACAACCACAGTATGAACCTATGAGTGTGGAAGAAGAGGTTGTTGACATATTTGCAGGTGTCAAAGGATTTTTGGATAAGCTTCCTTTGAACAAAGTAAAAGATTATGAAGAAAGAGCTTTGGCATCAATAAAAGCAAATCATCCTGAATTTTTGGAAGAAATCAGAAAGGAACATAAAATTTCAGATGATCTGGAAGCTAAGTTGATGAAGTTCTATGAAACTTTTACTTCTGAGTTTGTTGCAACATTAGAAAAGGCGGCTTAAAATATGGCAGGTTTAAAAGAGCTGAGAGTTCGCATTTCTTCCATTGCTTCGACGAAAAAAATTACTTCGGCGATGAAAATGGTTGCTGCTGCAAGACTAAGAAAAGCAAACGAATCGCTTGATAAATCAGAAAAATATCATCAGGGAATATTGACTATTGCCGGCAGACTTTTCAACAATATGAAAGATGATGAAAAAGAAACCGGAAAACCGATAAATTATCCTGTGATTATGCAGTCAAGAGCTGAGGTTGAAAACTATCTGTTGGTTGCATTTTCTTCTGATAGAGGACTGTGTGGCAGTTATAACAGTTATGTTTTGCGCGAAACAGTTAAAAGAATAGATAAATTAGAAGCTCAAGGTAAAAATGTTAAGGTCTTATGTGTCGGTAAAAAAATCGGCGATGCCTTAAAAGCAAGAAAACCCGAATCTGTTTGGGATGTCTTGGTCGGCGTGGCTCAAAAAGGTGCTAGGTACAGAGATGCCGAACAAATTATTGAGCCGTTGATTACAGAGTATATTACCGGCGGATTTGATGTTTGTGAAGTGATTTATACTCATTTTAACTCACCGATAAGCCGTGAAGTAAAACATCGTCAGTTGTTGCCTTATTCATTTGATGTAGATTTAGATGATCCTCGTTTTGAGGGTAAATTTAATAATGCATTTTATGAATATGATGCGGCTGAGGAAAAAGTATTTAATGATGTTATTTATATGTTGATGTTTTCTGAAATGTTTCAGATGTTGCTAAATTCTCAGGCAAGTGAACAAGGCGCTAGAATGACATCAATGGATAATGCAACACGTAATGCTGCGGATATGATAAGTAAGTTAACATTGAAATATAACCGTTTACGTCAAAGCGCGATTACAACCGAGTTGGTTGAAATTATCTCGGGTGCCGAGGCTTTGTAATTTTTATAAGGATTTTAGATTTAGGAGATTTTGATAATGGCTAAAGAAACCGTAAAAAAGTCTGTAAAGAAAACAACTGTTAAAAAGGTGGAAACATCTGAGGCTAAGGTTGAAAAAAAGGCTAAGACTGCTGTTGCTAAAACTAAAGTAAAAGAAGTTGCCTGTTCAAACCTTGCTAAAGGTCGAATTTTTCAAGTTACCGGAGCTGTGGTTGACGTTAAATTTGATAACGTAAATGATTTGCCGGCTATTTTAACAGCATTGACTTGTGAAAACAACAATAGCAGACTGGTTTTGGAAGTTGCTCAACACTTAGGTGAAAGTGTTGTTCGTTGTATTGCTATGGATGCAACCGACGGTTTGGTCAGAGGTCAAGAAGTTATCAATACCGGTAAGCCAATTGAAGTTCCTGTAGGTCCTGATATGTTGGGACGTATTATCAATGTGGTTGGTGAACCGGTTGACGGACGTGGTCCGGTTAAATCTAAAAGCTATTATCCTATTCATCGTGATGCTCCGGCGTTTGTTGATCAATCTACCGATACCGAAATTTTGACTACCGGCATTAAGGTAATCGATTTGTTGGAACCTTATGCAAAGGGTGGTAAAATCGGTTTGTTCGGTGGTGCCGGTGTGGGTAAAACGGTTTTGATTATGGAATTGATTAACAATATTGCCAAAGGTCATGGCGGTTATTCAGTATTTGCCGGTGTGGGTGAAAGAACTCGTGAAGGTAATGACCTTTATAACGAAATGATTGAATCAGGCGTTATTGATTTGAAAGGTGCTAATTCTAAAACAGTGCTTGTGTACGGTCAAATGAACGAACCTCCGGGAGCTCGTGCTCGTGTTGCTTTGACAGGTTTGTCACAGGCTGAGTATTTTAGAGATGAGGCTCATCAAGATGTGTTGTTCTTCGTAGATAATATTTTCCGCTTTACTCAAGCAGGTTCAGAAGTGTCGGCACTTTTGGGACGTATTCCTTCTGCTGTGGGATACCAACCGACATTGGGTACTGATATGGGTGCAATGCAGGAACGTATTACCTCGACTAAGAACGGTTCTATTACATCTGTTCAAGCAGTATATGTGCCTGCCGATGACTTGACTGATCCGGCTCCTGCTACAACATTTGCTCACTTAGATGCTACAACAGTGTTGTCTCGTTCAATTGCAGAACTCGGTATTTATCCGGCAGTTGATCCTCTTGATTCGACATCAAGAATTTTGGATCCGTCGGTTGTGGGTGAAGAACACTATCAAGTTGCTCGTGGTGTACAAGAAATATTGCAAAAATACAAATCATTGCAAGATATTATCGCAATTTTGGGTATGGACGAACTTTCTGATGATGACAGATTGGTTGTTTCACGCGCCAGAAAGATTCAACGTTTCTTGTCTCAACCTTTCCATGTTGCCGAAGTATTTACCGGAACTCCGGGTGTGTTTGTCAAATTAGAAGACACAATCAAAGGCTTTAAGGGTATTTTAGATGGTCTTTATGATGATGTACCGGAACAAGCTTTCTACATGGTCGGTACTATTGAAGATGCCTTGAAAAAAGCAGAAGCTATGAAAAACGCTGCATAATATAAAATAGTTTATTTTATATTGGCGGATAAGAATAAAGGATTGTTTGAAAATGGTAAATGAAGTTAATGTTTCGATAATTTTGCCGGCACGAACTTATTTACAAGAAAAAGTTGCCAGCGTAATTGTTCCGGCAATTCGTGCTGATGTTGATATTTTGCCTGACAGAGCCCCCAGTGTGTTTGCTTTGGATTTTGGCTTGGTAAAGTTATTGAATCAAAACGGTACATTAAAAGACAGTTACTTTATTCAACCAGGAATGGCCGAAATTGTTGATAATGAATGCAAAATTATGACGCAAGGTGTTATTTCGGCAAAAGAAGTTTCGGCTTATGATGCTAAGAAAAAACTTGCCGAAGCTGAAAGTGAACAAATGAAATTGTTCTATCAGATGGTTTTGGATTATCAACGTGGAACAAGACGTCGCTACTTGAGAACACTTCAATTGTATAATAAAAAGTTGAAAACAAGAAAAAGCGTATTGAAAAAATTTATTTTCAGATCATTTAGCAAAAAGACGGACGATAAAGTTAACCATTAAAGGATAAGAAAATGTATTTAGAAGCCGGACTTTTGACAAGACGTTCAGTACGTCAATTTGAGAGCGGACGAAAAATATCAAAAGAAGATATTGAAGATTTGCTTAAAATCGCAATGTATGCGCCATCAGGATACAATAAACAGCCTTGGGAGTTTGTTGTAGTTGATGATGAAGATACGAAAAATAAGATTATGCAAATTCATTCGCATGCTTCATTTTTGAAAGATGCGTCTGCAGCAATTATAGTTTGCGGTGATGTTAATCAGCAATTAGATGAAAATTTTTGGGTGGTTGATACTTCGGCAGCAACACAGAATTTGTTGTTAGCTATACACGGCAAAGGTTTGGGTGGTTGTTGGTGTGCTATTTATCCGTATGAGGAAAGAATGAAACAGTTCCAAGAGTTGCTCGGATTGCCTGAAAATATTAAGCCTAATGCTTTGGTCGTTGTCGGTTATCCTAAAAAGATTCCTCCGCAACCGAATGACAGATTTAAAAAGGATAAGATCCATTATAATAAATGGTAAGAGAAAGTCCCGATTTTATTAAAATCGGGACTTTCTTGTTATATACTTACAATTCCTCGCGCCAATGCATAAATTGCAAAAAGACCGATTATGATTAGTAAAAAGGCTAATTTACATTCGGGACGAGTAAATACTCGCTCAGTCGGGGCGTTTTGTTTTCTTGCCCAGACATATACAGGTATTCCCAAAGCAATAATAATTACGGCCGTCAATAAATAATTTAAGCCGGCTGCGTATATCAACCACAATGCATATATTGAACCGAGTATTGATGTAATCAAGGCCGAGCTTCGAGAATATAGTGTATTTTCAGGGAACTCACCGTCTTCACAAAGTTTCCATAAATAAGCACAGGAAGCAAAATATGCCGGTAATACCATTACTGAAGTAATTGAAAGCATTGTGTTCCATGCGTTGTTAGAAAAATATACCAAAAGCAAGAACAGTTGCATGGCTATTGAGGTAACAACTAATGAAACAGAAGGTGCCTGATTTTTATTTTCTTTTGCAAACGCTTTAGGAAATGTTCCGTCTTGAGCTGCTGCTTGTGGAATTTGGGCTGTTACCATTGTCCAAGCTAACCAGCTGGTTAAAACAGATATAACTAGTCCTGTGTTCATAACCCAAGCACCCCATGGCCCTACGGCTTTTTCCAAAATTCCGGCAGTAGAGGGATTGGCAACTTGAGCCAGTTCACTTTGCGACATATAACCAAAAGGCAGTAATGAAAGTAAAATGTAGATACCAAGGCAACTTAAGAAACCTAAAATTGTTGCAGGTCCGATATTTTTCGGTGATTTGGCACGATTAGACATTACAACTGCACCTTCAATACCGATAAATGCCCATAAGGTAACAAGCATTGTACTTTTGATTTGGGTCGATAAATCTCCAAGTTTTGCTTTGTTAGCAATTGCATCACCCCAAAAATCCATATCGAATTTATCAATAGAGAATAAGAATCCCATAATGATAATGAATAAGAATAAGGGGATAATCTTAATAATCGTACCTATGGTGTTTACAATACTGGCTTGCTTTATGCCGCGCAAAACCAAAAAGTTGAAAAACCATATGATAACCGAACCGCCGATTATTGAGGCAAGATTATTTCCGCCGGCAAAATAGGGCGGGAAGAAATAGTTTAAAGCATCCATAGTAATTACGGCATAGCCTACATTGCCGCATACTTGGCATAGCCAATATGACCAGCCGATTGTAAAACCGGTATATGACCCGAAACCGGCTTTGGAATAAGAGTAAATACCGGTTGTCAAATCAGGTCTTACCATAGATAATATAGAAAAAGTGCGAGCAATAAAATATATGCCTACACCTGTAATCAACCAAGCAAGGAAAACCGCTCCGGCAGATGCGGAAGCTGCCATATTTTGAGGGAGGGAATAAATCCCTCCGCCAATCATTGAGCTGACCACAATAGCTGCTAAAGCCAGAACACCGAGCTTGCCGTTATTGTTTTTTTCTTCTTTCATAATGTTTATTCCCATTAGAGTGTTACGACAGGTGCGTGATCAAAGTTTAAGAATCCCATAGCTGTCAAACAATAGCCAAATTGTTGCGTGATGTTGGTGTGATTATGCCATATTTGAAAATCAGAATGTTTTTCGACACCACGAAGTTCTAATTCATGCTTCAATGACTTGTTAAGCCACATTTTAGCATGACCTTCTGCGATTTCATCATCAATGAAGGTGTCAAAATATTCGACGTATTCAGCTGCCCAACCACCGATAAGTTCACCATTTTTGTCTTTGCCCCAACAGATACCCAAACCGGTTGCAATAGCTTTATGTTCATCACGTGAAGCGCCATTGGCAGCCATAATAACTTCTAAAACAGCACCATGTTTGAATTGGCTTACAATTTTATCGTTTAACGGGATAATTTTGTTGTGTAATTCTTTGGGAAGTACTGATGTATAAGGTACAATGTTAAAGTTTTCAATGCGAGCATCTTTAAGAGCAGAATCATAGCAGAATGTTTCAAAAGGTTGGGGCGGAATACCATCTTCTGCTTGGCCTGAACCACCGGTTATAAATGCAAAAGTGGGAAAACGAACACCTTCGGTCATGATAAAATCTCCTTTTTGATATATTGTTAAAACATAAGTAAGTCGATTTATTAGATATTTTTCAAAAAGGATTTTTCAATAAAAGAAAACCCTATCACAAAGGATAGGGTTTTGCTAAATCAGTTTGGTGTATATTATAATTCGCCGATATACATACCGAGGTCTTTAGCTGCTGTAACGTATTTTCCGTTAACATCAACCAAAGTTGTACCAGCTTTTACAACGTCGCTTAAGGAAACGGCATCAACTTTACCGTCTTTCCAAATAACCATCTTGTTATCTTCGCCGTTTGCAAGCAATTCTACAGCTTTTGCACCGAAAACAGAAGCAAGCATACGGTCAAAGGCAACAGGAACGCCGGAACGTTGCAAGTGTCCGAGTGTGGTTACGCGGAATTGGAATTCATTATAACGCTTAGCAATTTCTGCGCACAAATATTGACCGACACCACCGTAAACAGCCTCACCGACCATATTTTTGTTGCTGGTTACAACATTACCGCTTTCGGTTTTGATACTTTCTGATACAACAATAATGGCGTGGTTGCGTCCGCGAGCCTTAATCTCTTTTAATTTGTTGATAATTCCGTCAATGGAATAAGGAATTTCAGGAATTAGGCATACATCAGCATTTCCGGCCAAGGCAGAGTGCAATGCTAAGTGTCCGGCATCTCTACCCATAACTTCGACAATTATTGCTCGATTGTGAGAACGAGCCGTAAGTTCCAAACTGTCGATAGATGTGGTGCAAAATTGTGTAGCAGTTTGGAAACCGACTGAAAATTCGGTAATAGGGGTATCGTTATCAATAGTTTTTGGAATACCGATAATTTTAACCAAAGAGTTTTTGCTCATATTGGAAACAATATTCATACTTCCATCACCACCGATAACTACAATACCGTCAAGACCTAAGTCTTTAACACCTTGAGAAAATTGTTTTGAAACTTCTTCTAAAGATTCGATGCGTAAACCTTTGTTAAGTGAGCCAAGATATGAACCGCTCAAGCGTGGCCAAGGCATATCACAAAAGTTTTTTGTGGTAAGAACTTCATAACGATGGTTTTTATCTGTAATACCTTCGGTACCATCTTTGATACCGTATACTTCCCATCCTTTTTTTTCTGCAGAGGCAACAACAGCGCTTATAACAGCATTAAGACCAGCGCAGTCGCCACCTGAAGTTAGAACACCAATTCTTTTAATTTCACTCATTGTAAAAAAGACTCCTGTTTTTTAGTTGCAATATTCTTCGTTTTGTAGTATACTATTACAGATTTGAAATAGATTTCCACTAAAAACATAACAATTAACAAGATATTTGTTGAAAGGACTATGCCGTATGTTTAATCAAAACCAAAGCGCCCGCTTACAACACCAGTTATGCGAGTTAAAATTGGAAGAACGTAGAGTTTGTTCTGATATCAGACATTTGGTTAAAAATAATCATACTATTGACTTTTTTAAGGCTAAGCAGCTAAATAGTTTGAAAACAGGTGTTAAAAAGAAGATTAAAACTGTAGAAGCTAAGATTGTGCCCAATATTATCGCTTAGGTGATGTTTGTAATTTATATAAAAAAAACTCCAAGTTATTTGCTTGGAGTTTTTTTTGTAGAGTGTTGATATTAGAGCTCATCAAGTCCCATAAGACGATATTTAACTCTTACATCCATTTTCTTAGAGTAGTTGCTGATAAGCTCATTGCTAAGGTCTTGTTCAAGAGCTTTTTTCATCTTTAGGTTGATGGCATCAAGTTGTTTTTTACCAGAGTTATCACTTGAATTTATGACTTTTATCGGGGTAACGATATTTGTTGTACCGGCAGATGTGAGTAAGCGATATTCATTGGTCGGAGTCTGATAAGCTTCGGTAAGTTGAGCAGAGTTTAATTTTGCAAACTCTTCACCGCGTTTCAAAGGTTTTGTAGTAATAAGGTTAAGTTTGAAACGAGAAGCAATATCTTTTAAGCTCTCACCATTATCCAAATCAGCAACAACATCATTGATAATTTCTTGAGCGATAGCTGATTTTTCGTTTTCGGTCCATATTTTTTCGATTTCACCTCTAACTTCATCTAACGGTTTGGTGTGAGCATCGTAAATATGTGTAATTTCTGCCAAAATGAAGCCGTTTTCTGTTTCGATAACTTGGCTTACTTCACCTACATTGTAAGAAAATACGGTTTCAATAAAATCACCGGAGGCAACAATATCTTTGTATTTATTATTGCTTAAAGATTTGTATGAGCCATCTTCTTTTAATGAAGATACTCTATTTATTCTGACTTTTTGAGATTTTGCAATGCTTTCTAAGTCTTCGCCGGCACCGAGACTGTCTTCAATGCCATTGATAATATTTAATGCTTCTTCATAAGCACGTTCTTGTCTTATGGTATTTATAATATCTGATTTTACTGTTGAAAGCGGAGTCACTTTTTGAGGAGTGATTTGGGTAACTTTCAAAATATGCCAGCCAAATTCTGAGTTGATAGGGCCAATAATCTTATTTTCTTCACTTGAGAATACATCTTCGCTAAGTTCAGGTAATAAAGAATCGGCTGTAACGTTTCCAAGTTTTGTAGTTTCTCTGTCTTGATTGGCAACATCAGATGCTACTTTGTAGAAATCAGTACCTTTTTGAAGTTCTGATAAGGCTTTGTCAGCATTTTCTTTGCTGTCTAAAACCATTTGCAATACATATCTTTTTTCTGCAACAACGTACTGACTTTCATTTTCTTTATAAAAGTCTGATATTTCTTCATCAGAAGGAATAATATTCTTTGACAAATCATCTATTTTAAGTTCGATGAATGAAATATCACGTTTTTCGCTTTCTTCAAACTGAGGTGCGAAGTCTTGATAGTATTGTTGTATTTCTTCATCGGAAATTTTGCGGTCAATTTTAAGTGTTGCCGGATTTATGGTAACATATGAAAAGACTTTTTGTTGATTTTCGATTTGAGCAACATATTTGTTCATGAACTCAGGAAAAGCTATGTTTTCAACCGGTGATGATACAATGTGACGGTTGATGATATTTTGTTTTAGGTCCATAATGTATTCTTGTTCGCTCATATCAAAATATGAAAGTTGACGACGTAATAAATCAGGATTGAAGTGTCCCGAAGCATCCATGAATTCGGGTTGAGTAGAAATGATTTTTTGGATAAGCTCGTCAGATATGCTGACATTTTCTTTATGAGCCTCACGTTGAATAATCATATTTCTAAGATTATCCTTTACCAAACCGTACAAAATATTTTTACGAATTTCGTCTGTTACTTCGACCGAATCGCCAAACATATTTTTTGCTTTACGGATGCTGTTGTTTAGCTTTACGTTCATTTCATCTTGAAGAATTTCAAGATTGTCAACCTTTATAACGGCACGGTTTTTGTTAGCAGAATTAACATAGCCGGTAATTCCGAACAATGACATAAAGCTAAGAGCGGTAAGGGCCAAAATAGCTTTTGTTAACCAAGAATCTTGATATTTTCTTATTTTGCTTATCATTTTTATTCAATTCCTCGTAAATAAAAAACACTTCCAATTGCGTGCGATTATAAACATTTTATTGTTTTATTCAACCATACAAACATAGGTGTTGAAAAGTTTTTTTGACTGTGTTAAAAAATTGCTAATTATGTTGATTTTTTTATAAAGGAAAATGATATGGCTAGAAAAATGTTAATTGCCGGAAACTGGAAAATGAACGGTTTGACAGCTGATAGTGTTGCTTTGGCAACAGAAATTAAAGCCGCTGTTAAAGCTAAGAAAAGAGCTTGTGAATTTTTGGTTTGTCCGCCGTTCACAATGTTAAGTACAGTTAAAAAAGCTTTGCGTGGTGTAAAAGTTGCTTTGGGTGCTCAAGATTGTCATTTTAATGAAAAAGGTGCTCATACCGGTGATGTAAGCCCGTTGATGTTGACTGATTTGGGTTGTTCTTATGTTATTTTGGGACACTCAGAACGTAGAGCTGATCATGGCGAATCGAATGAGTTGGTTTGTAAAAAAGCTGTTGCAGCTAACAAAGCCGGTCTTAAAACTGTTATTTGTATAGGTGAAACTTTGGAACAACGCGACAGAGGAGAAACTGTTGATGTTTGTAAAAATCAGGTTTTAGGTTCTGTTCCTGATGATGCAACGGCATTGAATACCGTTATTGCGTATGAACCTGTTTGGGCTATCGGAACAGGTAAAACTCCGACAGCTGAAGATGTTGAAGAAGTTCATGCCCAGGTCAGAAAGGTATTAGCTAAGAAATTGGGTAAAGCTCAAGCTAATAAAATGCGTATTTTGTATGGTGGTTCGGTAAAACCGTCAAATGCTAAAGAATTTTTGTCTTTGCCCGATGTTGATGGTGCTTTAATCGGTGGCGCAAGTTTGAAATCTGCTGATTTTATGGCTATTGCCGATAATGCTTCTTGCTAAGTTAATTTGTAAATAAAAGGAATAAAAAAATGGGTACATTGTTGTTGGTTGTTCACTTGATGGTGTGTATCTTCTTGGTGGCTTGCATATTGATGCAACGTTCAACAGGTGGTGCACTTGACGGACTTGGCGGAGGTTCGGGAGCATCAAACTTTTTATCTGCCAGAGGAACAGGCAATTTGTTGACCAGAACTACTGCTGTTTTGGCAACTTTGTTGTTTATTACAAGTATTTCGCTTGCTTTGTATTACAGAGGACAGGCAAAACCAAGTGCTTCTTTGGTTGATAAAGCCGCTCAGGAACAAAGCGTTCCTGAAGCCCCTAAGGCTCCTGTAGTTCCGACGGCTGAAAAGTAATGAAAATATCGGAGTTAAAATAATGATTGGAAAGGCATCTTCTTTTTTAATAAGGAAGATGCCTTATTCACTTTTAAGAATAGAAAATAAGGGTTGTATAAATGTCTGAAAATACAAAATTTATATTTATAACAGGTGGTGTTGTTTCTTCACTTGGAAAAGGTTTGGCTTCGGCTTCATTGGCTTCACTTTTACAGGCCAGAGGCTTTAAGGTCAGAATGAGAAAACTTGATCCGTATCTTAATGTTGATCCCGGTACAATGAGCCCATATCAACATGGTGAAGTTTTTGTTACCGATGATGGTGCCGAAACAGATTTGGACTTGGGACACTATGAAAGATTTTCGGGTGTTCCTTGTCGCAAAACAGATAGTATTACAACCGGAAAAATTTATCAAAGAGTGATTGATAAAGAACGTCATGGTGATTATTTGGGGGCTACTATTCAAGTTATTCCTCATGTTACCAACGAAATTAAAAGTTTTATTTTGTCAGATATTACCGACGAAGATTTTGTTTTGTGTGAAATCGGCGGAACAGTGGGTGATATTGAAGGACAACCTTATTTGGAAGCTATTCGTCAAGTGGCTTATGAATTGGGACGTGAGCGTTCTATGTTTATTCATGTTACTTTGTTGCCTTATATTCCGACAGCAGGTGAATTGAAAACAAAACCGACACAACACTCGGTTAAAAAACTTCAGGAATATGGTATTCAACCGGATATGTTGTTGTGCCGTTCACAAATGGAAATTCCGCAAAATGAAAAACGTAAAATTGCTCTGTTTTGTAATATCAGAGAAGAAAATGTTATTACAGCGTTGGATGCATCAAGTATTTATCAAGTGCCTATTGCTTATGCCAAAGAAGGTATGGGCCGTCAGGTTTGTCGTCATTTTAATATTGCTACTTCGGATAATTTGGATTTATCAAAATGGGAAAATATTTTGGAAAATATCAGACATCCGGAAGGAGAAGTAAGAATTGGTGTTGTGGGTAAATATACTCAATTGTTGGAAGCATATAAATCACTTAACGAGGCTTTGACACATGGAGGAATCGCCAATAAATATAAGGTTAAAGTTAAATGGATAAATTCAGAATTGCTTGAAAATGAGCCGGTTGAAGAGCATTTGAATGATGTTAGCGCTATTTTGGTACCCGGTGGTTTCGGGCAACGTGGAACAGAGGGTAAAATTGCTGCCATTAAGTATGCTCGTGAACATAAAATTCCGTTCTTGGGAATTTGTTTGGGTATGCAAATGGCTGTTATTGAGACAATGCGCAATGTCGCCGGTATTAAAAATGCCAATACTACAGAATTTGAGGCAAATTGTGAACCTGTTGTGGGTTTGATGACCGAATGGGATAAAGAAGGTGCTAAAGAAATCAGAACAAAAGATGGTGATTTGGGTGGCACAATGCGTTTGGGGGCTTATGAATGTAAAATTGAACCAAATACTTTGGCTCATAAGGTTTATGGTAAAGAACTTATTTCTGAACGCCATCGCCACAGATATGAGGTTAATATGACTTATGCTGATACATTACGTCGTTCGGGAATGTATATTACCGGAAAATCGCCTGATGGTAAATTGCCGGAAATCGTTGAAATAAAAGATCATCCGTGGTTTATGGCTGTTCAGTTCCATCCGGAATTGAAATCTAAACCGTTTGATCCGTCACCGGTTTTTGTATCTTTTGTAAAAGCAGCTATTGAAAAAAGCAGACTTATATAATGTAAAACTAAAATAATTAAATTTTAGAGTCGGTTTATATGAAAAAAATTTTGCTTGTTTTAATCGGTTTGTGCTTCTATGCAACCAGTGCAAGAGCTTTGACCTTCGATGAATGGAAGGATAAGTTTTTGGGTGAGGTTGGTGCTGTGTGGCGCTCTGATCATTATGATGCGTATATTCCGTTTTTTGCATGGCATAACAGATTGGCGTATGATGATGAACATATTGCAAAATATAATGAAAATGCTTTCGGTTTCGGAATCGGTAAATCAATATATGATGAAAAGGGCAATTGGTATGGTTTGTATGCCTTTGCCTTTAAGGATTCTAATTCAAAATTGGAAACAGTTGCCGGTTTTGCCTATCAAAAGAATTGGACTATAGGCTACAGAAGCGATTGGCGGGTTGGAATAGGTTATACTTTGGGTATGACACAGCGTGAAGAATATGCATATATTCCGATACCAATGCCGTTGCCGATTATAGGTATTGAATATAAAAATATTGCTTTGCAGGCGGCATATGTTCCGGGGTTGAAAAATTTTGGAAATGTGGCGTTATTTTGGCTTAGGGTAAGGTTATATTAAAAGAAAAGGTCTGCTTTTATGGCAGACCTTTTCTTTGAATTACCCCTCAACCTCATATGTAAGGAGAGGTTCGTTTTCTTTTCCCTTTCTCCAAATATCGTTGAAGAAAGCTACTAATTCTAGCTCGTTTTGAGCCCAGAACTTTTTCATGAATGCGCTTCTTCGTTTTTCTGCATTCATAATTTCACTTTGATTAAGTACTCTTGTTTGGTACTTAACCTTTTCGGGGGCGAAGATTTTTCTTAAGAAGTTTGTGAAGCTCTTGACTTCTATTTTCTTGATTACTTCTTGAGGAATTTCAGGGAAACCTTCCAATTTTCCGAGAACATCGGTTTCACAACCGAAATGTCCTTTCCCGAAATCATCATAAAACTTGCAATAAACTGAGATATTGCCGTTCTCGTGTAGCTTAATAAAAGCGGAGCCGTTGCTCCAATTCTTGCGTGATAGAATCATATTAGTTTAATTTGTTAATAGTTTTTTTAATTATTATTTGTTTATGAAAAGTAATATATCACAAATTTGGAGGGTATGCAACAGTTTTTTGTCAATAAATGTCTAAAAGTAATGAATAAGATAAAAAATATAATGTGGATGAAAAAAAGTTCTTGATTATTTTTTTATTGTGCTATATCACTAAGCACAGCTTTATTGAAAGTGCGAGCGGCCATGGCGGAATTGGTAGACGCGTAACGTTGAGGTCGTTATGGGAGGTTTCCCGTGAAGGTTCAAGTCCTTTTGGCCGCACCAAATAAAGCTTTTTTTTTATTGTAACGGAGTTGCTATCGATTCAATTTTTATATTTTTCAATATGTTATTAGAGGAGGTTAATTATCATGTTTAAAGTTTGTAAAACTGATGCTAATCAAAAACTAATCAAATTGAAAAAGAATCGATTATATGCCGGCTCATGGATAAATGTTATCAACCCCTCTAGTGAAGAATTGGAAAAAATATCCGCTTGGACAAAGTGGGATGTTGATGCATTGAAAACATCATTGGATATTGATGAGCGCTCTCGTATTGAGCAAGACGGCAAGAACTTTATGGTAATTGTAAACTTGCCTTTGCTTGATGATGAAGGACAATTTGATACTTTGCCTTGTTCTATAGTGTTTACTCCCAAAAATATGGTAACTTTGTGTTCTCGTGAAAATCGTATTATCGGTTCGTTTACCAAAGCTACATCCAATAGTTTTGATACAAAAAAGCCGACCAATATGTTGCTTAATATTTTGTATAAGGCAACTCAGTTTTATTTGCGTTATTTGAAGATTATCAATCGCAAAACCGAAAGTATTGAATACAGTTTGCGAAATACTACCAATAACAAAGAGCTGTTTCAATTGATGGAAATTCAAAAATCTTTGGTGTATTTTACAACGGCTTTGCGAGATAATCAGCTTGTTTTACAAAAGCTTATTCGTATGGTAAAGGCTAAGACAATCAGTCCTATTTTGACTTTTAACGAAGATGATATTGATTTGTTGGAAGATATTATGATTGAAAATAAACAGGCTATTGAAATGGTTGATATGCATCGTACCATTTTGGAAAGTATGATGGACGGATTTGCTTCGGTTATCAATAATAACGTTAACCAAGTTATGAAATTTTTGGCAGCAATTACAATTATTTTATCAATACCGACAATGTTGGCAAGTTTTTGGGGTATGAATGTTGATTTGCCTCTAAAAGATACTAATTTCGGCTTTTGGTATGTGATTGCAATTTCAACGATTTTGACCATTTTGGTTATTTTGTTCTTCCGTAAGAAAAAAATGTTTTAATTTTTGACTTATTTTTTGTGAGTATCTTTGACGGTCAACTTGTGATGAAATCATTTTTGGCTTAATGTTTTGCTGTGTTAAAACGTTTTGTATAAGAAGGATTTTTGACGTGTTGTTAGGATTAGTTGTAGCAGGGTTTATAATTGTTGCCGATCAGCTTAGTAAATACTATATTTTGCATCATTTTTTAGGCTTAAATTCATACGTTCAATTTGGCGATTATTTCAATATTGTCAGAGCTTGGAACACCGGTGTGAGTTTTTCGATGTTTAATGACTATGGTAATTTGGGAGTATATCTTTTATCAGGTGTTGCCATTGCGGTTGTTTTAGCGCTTTTATGGTGGTTAAAAAGTGAAAAGGATAAGGTTGTTCAGGTTGCCTTGGGTATGATCATGGGCGGTGCAATCGGAAATGTGATAGACAGATTGCGTTTGGGGGCTGTGTTTGACTTTTTAGATGTTCACGTCGGTGATTCTCATTGGCCGGCTTTTAATATTGCAGACAGCTTTATTTGTATAGGTGCCGGATTGATTATTTTGATGTCGATTATTGCTAAATTCAGAAAAAATGAGGAAACAAAATGAGATTACTGTTTAGTGCGTGTTTGGTCTTACTTATTTGCAGTTGTTCGAACATCAGAAAAGAAGATTTGGGTTTGGCCAGAGTTTCACCGAACGAAAAATTGGTTGAGCAAAGAAAGCCGTTGGTTTTGCCTAGCAGTTTAATGGAAGAATAGGTGCTTTTTTGATGAAATTTAAGAAACTTTTTTTATTGTTATTGATAGGTTTATTTGCTTTTGAGAGTAATGCAAAAGCAGAAAAGTTTGATATAAAAGAGTTTTATTTAGAAAATGGTATGCAGGTTGTTGTGATAGAGAATCACAAAGCACCGATAATCAAGCATATGGTTTTTTATAAAACAGGTGCTGTTGATGAGCCGAGAGGAAAGGGCGGAGTAGCTCATTTGTTGGAACATTTGATGTTTCGCGGTACTAAAAAAGTAAAGGGACAGGAATTTAATAAAATAATGGAACAAAATGGCGCGGAAAGTAATGCTTTTACTTCGCAAGATGTTACCGCGTATCATCAATTTTTAGATATATCTCGTCTTGAGTTGGCTATGTTTTTAGAAGCTGACAGAATGAAAAATTTGAGTATATCCGATGAAGATTTTGTTATCGAAAGAGATATTGTTTTTCAGGAAAGAAAGCAAAGAGTTGACAGCAATCCGTCGGCTAAGTTTTATGAAATATTACGTAAAACTTTGTGGGGTAATCATCCTTACGGAAATCCGGTTACAGGACTTGATGATGAAATCAAAAATTTAACCAAAAAAGATGTGATAGATTTTTATAATAAATATTATTCTCCGAATAATGTGGTGTTGATACTTTCGGGAGATATAACATTTGATGAGGCAAATCGTTTGGCCGAAAAGTATTATGGTAAAATAAAACCAAGTAAGTTTGATGTAAATAATTTTGAAACTTTACCGGAAAATTTTGAAGCAAAAATTAGGATGAAAATGAGTGAAGTTAAGCTTTCTCGTTTGGTTAAAATGATGGCTGTTCCGTCGTTTGTTCAAGATAAAAATAAAGCTTATGCTTTAGATGTGTTGGTTAAGTATTTGACACAAGATGAAAATTCGCCTTTGTATCAAAGATTGGTGGCACAAGGAAAAAAGGCTCTTAGTGTCGGGGCTTATTATGATGGCATCAGTCGCAGTTTGGGAAGTTTTTCATTTAGTGCGGTTCCTGTAGGAAAGCTTGATGAAAGATTTGAGAAATATGTTGATGAGGCGTGGAATTATGCAATTAACAAACTTGATGAATTTGAGTTGGATAGAACAAAGAAAAAAATGTTGTCTGATTTGGTTTATATGAAAGATAATCCTTCTACTTTGGCGCAAACAACCGGTTGGATGGCTTCGACGGGAGTATCTGTTATAGAGCTACAAAAGTATGAGGAAAATATCAAAAACGTAAAACTTGATGATGTAAAAAATATGGCTGATTTTGTGTGGAATAAGGCACCGAAAGCAACGGGTATTTTGTTAGCCGGTGAGGATAAATAAAATGAGCAGACGACCGATTTATATGAAAAACAGAACGAACTCTTATCTGATGATAATAGCGCTGTTGCTTGTTTTGGTTTTTGTTGTTTATGGATATAATAAAAACTTTTCTTTGCAGTCGTTGGTAGAAAATTCGGAACTAAACGGTAGAAGTTTTGCCGGTAAGGTTGAGGAAATTGTATCACCTAAATCACTAATAAAAGCATATTTTATGCAACAAAATGAAGTGCCGATTGTGGCTGTAAGTTTTATTTTTGCCGATACAGGTTCGGCCTATGATGATATGGGAAAAAAAGGTATAGCTTCGCTTATGGCCTCAACAATTACTGATGGCACAATGCTTAAGTCTGCCGATACAATCAGAGATGAGATCGGTATTAAAGGAATTTCAATTTCTTTTGGAAGTTCTAAGGACAGTATAAGCGGTAGCTTGGTTACACCGAAGGAATATTTGGAAGATGCTATGGCTTTGTTAAGAGATATTTTGATCAGACCTAAGTTTGAGAGAAAGTATTTGGAAGTTGCTAAAGCTCAGGTAATTAAGGCGTTGGAAGTTGAAAAAGAAAATCCTGTAAAAGAATTATCCTTGGCAAATGATAAATTGGTCTTCGGCAATCATGAGTATGCTCAAAACCCGTTAGGCAACAAGCAAGATGTGTTAAATATATCGCAAGCGGATTTAAGAAAATTTGTAAAAGAAAGATTGGCAAAAGATAATTTATATGTCGGTGTGGCCGGTGATTTGACCAATGATGATGCAAAGTTTGTAGTCGATGAAATATTTGGTGGTTTGAGAGATAAAAAACAAGGTAAAACAATCGATAATGTTGAGCTTAATTTTAATCAACCGGTGTTGGAAATAAGTCGTAAAGACGGACAAAATATTGTAAGTTTTACGACAGAAGGAACTTGTCGAAAATGTGAAGATTTTTATCCGTTGTATATAGCAAATCATATTTTCGGAGGTGCCGGTCTTAATTCTAAACTAAATCAAAAAATAAGAGAAAAAGAAGGTCTTACTTATGGTGCTTATTCGGCTATGATTTTGACGGATAAGGCAAATTTGTTGACAGTAGGTTTTTCGACAACGAAAGATAATTTTGAAAAAGCTGTTTCAATGTTTAAGAATGAATGGAAACACTATGCTCAAAACGGTTTTAGCAAAGAAGATGTGGATTTTGCCAAAGATTATTTAATTGCTTCATATAATCTTCGTTTTGCCTCGATTTTGGGAATTGCTGATATATTAGTTATGCAACAAAAAATGGACTTGGGTTTAGACTTTTTGAGTAAAAGAAATGATTATGTAAAAGGTGTAAGTGTAGAGGCAGTTAATCAGGCTTTGAAGAAATATTTTACAGATAAAATGTTGCAAGCACAAATAGGAAATTTTAATTAAAAGGAGTAAAATTAAATGTTTAATTTGAAAAGTGAAATAAATAAATCTATGCAATGGAAAAAGCTGGAAAAATTAGCTAAGAAAATGCGTAAAATTGAGATGCGTGATATGTTTGCCAAAGATGATAAGCGCGCCGAAAAGTATAGTTTGGAATTAGAAAATATGTTGGTTGATTTTTCTAAAAACCGCATTGATGATAAAGTGTTTAAGGCATTGCTCGGATTAGCAAAAAAAGCAAAAATCAGAAATAAGATTATGGATATGTTTGAAGGTAAAAAAATAAATATTACCGAAAACAGAGCTGTTTTGCATGTGGCTTTGCGTAACAGAGAAAATACACCGATTTATGTTGACGGTGAAAATGTTATGCCCGAAATAAACAAGGTTTTGGCTAAGATTAAAGATTTTTCCGAAGCTGTGCGTTTGGGCAAATTTGTCGGTTATACCGGTAAAAAATTAACCAATATTGTTAATATCGGAATTGGCGGATCTGATTTGGGACCGAAAATGGCGGTTGAAGCATTGAAAAAATATATGCCCAAAGAAATGAATTGTTATTTTATTTCAAATATTGACGGAACAGCTTGTGCCGAGGTTTTGAACAAAGTTGATCCCGAAACAACATTGTTTATTGTTTGCTCCAAAACTTTTACCACAATCGAAACTTTGACTAATGCAAGAACTTGTCGCAAATGGTTGATTGATGCTTTGGGAGAACACGCAACATCAAAGCATTTTGTGGCTGTTTCTACGAATGCCAAAGAAGTTGAAAAATTTGGTATCGATGTTGAAAATATGTTCGAATTTTGGGATTTTGTCGGCGGAAGATATTCGATGTGGTCGGCAATCGGTTTGATTATTGCAATAGCCGTAGGTTATGACAATTTCGAAAAGATGTTGTCAGGTGCTTTTGCTATGGATAATCATTTTAAGACTGCTGATTTGGATAAAAATATTCCGGTTGTTTTAGCCTTGATTTCTATTTGGTATAATAATTTCTTTGGTATCAGAAATCATGTTGTGGTACCATACGATCAATATTTGACTTATTTGCCGGCATATTTGCAACAGCTTATTATGGAAAGTAACGGAAAATATGTTGATTTAGATAATCGTTTTATCAAATATCAGACTTCACCAGTAATTTTCGGTGGTGCAGGAACCGATGTTCAACATTCATTTTTCCAAATGTTGCACCAAGGAACATCATTTATTCCCTGTGATTTTATTATTCCGGCGATTTCTCATAATGAAATGGGTGAACATCATGAAATTTTGTTGGCTAATATTTTAGCTCAAAGCGAAGCCTTGATGATGGGTAAAACGACTAAAGAAGCAGCCGAAGAATTAAAGGCAAAAGGACTGTCAAAAGACGAAGTCAATAAGTTGAAAAAATATAAGACATTTAAGGGTAATCGTCCGTCGAACACCATTATATTCAAAAAAATAGATCCGTTTGCTTTGGGTATGTTGGTGGCTATGTATGAGCACAAAACCTATGTTGAAGGTGTGGTTTGGAATATTGCATCTTTTGATCAGATGGGAGTTGAACTTGGTAAACAATTGGCTTTACGTATATTGCCTGAATTACAAGGTAACAAGGATGATGTGAAACATGATTGTTCAACTTCGGCTTTAATTAAACTTATTAAGGGTTTGAGAAAATAATGACTATCCGAATTTTACCCTCAAATTTAGTAAACCAAATTGCTGCAGGTGAGGTTATTGAAAAACCGGCATCTGTAGTTAAAGAATTGGTTGAAAATGCTTTAGATGCAGGTGCTACTTCAATTGAAATTCATTTGATTGACGGGGGTAAAACTTTTATTAAAATAGTTGACAACGGTAAAGGCATGTCCAAAGAAGAGCTGGAGGTTGCTGTTGAACGTCATGCAACTTCTAAGCTTCCAGATGATAACTTGTTTAATATTTGCTTTTTCGGATTTAGAGGAGAAGCTTTGCCTTCAATTTCATCAGTTTCACGTATGAGTATTTTAAGTAGAAAGGCTGATGATGAAAACGGTTGGAAAATCAATGTTGACGGTGGTGTAAAATCTGAAATTGAGCCTGTAGCTTGTAACAAAGGCACAACAATAGAAGTGCGTGATTTATTTTATTCGACACCGGCCAGACTAAAGTTTTTGAAATCATCGTCAAGTGAGACAGCTTCTTGTGTTGATGTGATTGAGCGAATTGCTTTGGCTAATCCTTTAGTTACATTTATTTTGTATGCCGAGGGTAAGAAAAAGTTGTTTTATCCAGCAGGAAACGGTGATTTGTTTTCATCACGTATGGACAGACTTGTCGCGGTTATGGGTAAGGAATTTAGAGAAAATTCGATATTGATTGATACCCAAAGAGATGGCGTGTCGATAAGCGGTTATGTTTCTTTGCCAACGTTGAATAAAGCTAATTCTTTGTCGCAATTTTTGTTTGTAAATAATCGTGTGGTTAGAGATAAATTATTGCTTGGTGCAATAAAAGGGGCTTACAGTGATGTATTGGCTTCGGGCAGATATCCGATGTGTGCGCTATTTTTTGATGTAAATCCGCAAGATGTTGATGTTAATGTGCATCCGACAAAGGCAGAAGTACGTTTTTATGATAATAATTTGGTTAGAGGTTTGCTTGTTTCGTCAATTAAAAATGCTTTAGCCAGAGCTTCAGGAAAAACGTCTAACACATTGGATTTGAGTCAAATTGCCAGAGTTGAAAATGTTTCGTTTGATGAAAATTTGACCTTGAATGAACCTGAAATTTATAATCCGAGTATTAAAATCGGTAATTATCAAAGTTTTTCGTATGGGGGAGGTAAAAAACAGGCTGATTTGCCTGATTTGGAATATAAGTTTTCGGTTAAAACGGAAGATGTTGATTATTCAAATACTCCGCAAGATGATATCGGAGCACTCGGTTTGGCAAAGGCGCAGATTAACGATACTTATATTATTGCGCAAACTCCGGATAGCTTGATTATTGTTGATCAGCATGCGGCGCATGAACGTATTGTTATGGAAAAGTTAAAAGCCGGTTTAGAGGCAAAAAATCAAGCTTCACAAATATTATTAATCCCCGAAATTGTTGATTTATCAATGTCGGAAAAAAATAAGATTTTGTCAGTGGCTGATGATTTGGCAAAGTTAGGTCTTGAAATAGAAGAATTTGGTACAACTGCAGTTCTAATCAGAGCAACTCCGGCACTTTTGGGCGAGGTTGATGCAAAAGCTTTGGTAAAGGATTTGGCTGAACAGGTACTTGAGTGGGGAAGCGGTTTTGATTTGAAAGAAAAGTTACATTTGGTTTGTGCAACTATGGCTTGTCACGGATCGGTAAGAGCAGGACGCAGACTTAACATTGAGGAGATGAATAAACTTTTGCGTGATATGGAAAAAACACCTCATTCGGGACAATGTAATCATGGACGACCGACATATGTCGAGCTTAAGATGAAAGATATTGCACATTTGTTTGATAGGAACTAAGAGATATGAATGATGTTTTTATACATGGATTTTTAGCAGCTTTGTTGGCCGGATTGGTTACAGGTATCGGTGGTTTGTGTGTATTTATCAAAAAAAGATATTATAAGGCCGAAATAAATTTGTTGCTTAATATTGCAGCCGGAGTGATGTTGTCAGCATCATTTTTTTCACTGCTTATGCCGGCTTTTGACAGTATAATCGGCAAAGATGAAACAATTTATATTGATGCATTAAAATATGCGATTGCAATAGGTGTCGGTGTTGTGTTGGTTGGTGTATTAAATGTCGTTTTGCCTCACGAACATAATGGAACAGGGCATCATGGCCCACATTTTGATGTCAAAAAAATATGGCTTTTTATTATAGCAATTACTTTACACAAAATTCCCGAAGGTTTGGCTGTGGGGATTGCGTATGGGGCAGAAGATTTGGCAAATCCTATGTCATTACTTATTGGTATTGCACTTCACAATATTCCCGAAGGTTTAACAATAGCAATATCGATGGTTGGTGTCGGTTATTCTAAGATAAAAGCAGTATTTGCATCGTTACTTATTGGCTTGATGCAACCTTTGGGTGCTGTAGTGGGATTGTTGTTGACCGGAGTAGATTTTGATGTTGTTCCTTATGGCATGGCAATGGCCGGAGGAACAATGCTATTTGTGGTGGTAAACGAGATTTTACCGGAGACTTATGGGCAAAAAGAAAATACAAAATCGGTATGGGCAGTGTTTTCGGGCTTTATTTTGATGACTTATATAACAATTTTGTTCCACTAAATAAAAAAATATATTGACGAGATAAAAAACTTAAGTTAAATATTACCCCGTTATCACATGGAGAGTTGGCAGAGTGGTAATGCAGCGGATTGCTAATCCGTCATCGTGAATAGCGATGCACTGGTTCGAGTCCAGTACTCTCCGCCACTTAAAAAAACCGCCTTATTTAGGTGGTTTTTTGTTTGTATGTCAGTCTACTTAAAACAAACTTAATATCGAACCTGAGGATTGGGAAGCGAGCGACAAAGAATTAACCGCTAATTGCTGACGAGTTTGTAACATCAGATATTCCGCTGATACTTCGTTCATATCGGCCAAGATCAAATTATCAGCGCCGGTTTCTAAAATATCGCTTAAGGCTTCGGTAAAGTTCTGACGAGTTTGAATAATGGTATATTTATTACCTAAATCGGTTGCTAAATTGCGCAATTCTTCAATGGCATTTTTTACTTCATCAATACTTTTGTTCAATTCTTTTCGGTTTATCCATTTGGTTGTTTTTAATCCTAATTTATTCGAACTGATGTCTTTGCCTTTTACTAAAAATTCGTGACTGCGGGTTTCGTTAAATATAATTTTCATCTCGCCGCCGCTCAAAAGGTTTATACCTTGATATGAGGTATCTTTAATCAGCTTGTCATATTCTGATAATATATTATTAAATTGATCGCTGTAAAATGTTGCATCAATAAATAAATAGTCATTTACATCTTCGATGGATGATATTGAATAAGGATTTTGGAGCTCGTATAAAAGGTCATCAGGCATAATATTTGACACATCATTAATATTTGTTGCAGTCGTACTCCATTTATTACTTTTTTGTGCTCCGCCGTATGGGTTTTCAGGGTCAAATGTGCCTGAGTCATCACTTGAGCTGTATGTTAAATCTTTTAATGATACAATTTTGACAGAACCGTCATCATTAACATCACAAATGACACCGGCAACTTGTTCGGCTTTTGATGAGTTATAGCCTTCTAATGTTCCCCATGAACCGTCTAAATACATAATATCTCCGATTTTGGGTTGCTCGACGCTATACTGATTAAAACAGTTCTCTATAGTCATTAGTGAACGCACATTCAGAGGATTAGCTTTACCTGTGTAATAACGACTTCCGACAGATGTATAATATAACCATGCGCTACTTGCGTTATATTCGGTGGAAGACCAATAGTGACCATTCATTTTTTCGGCTATTCCGTCCTTTGCAAGTTCGGTCAGGGTGGCGTTTATCGCTTTTAAATTATATCCTTTTGCGGCGCTGTCTCCGTTTCCTGTGGTCATACTATCAAAATCTGTTCCATGTAGTTCCATCAGTTCGCCAATGGAAGGTAAATACCATTTTCCTTGTCCAAACTCTCCGTCTTTGTCTCCGACATAATATTGTGTGGTGCAGTAAGCTGCTTTAGCCGACGTACCTACTTGATTTACGATTATTTGCGTGTTGGTATAACCGTCATAAACGGATTGATTCATATGAATTGTACTTTTTATGCCTGCTATTGATCCTCTGGTCATTATGCCGACAGCATTTTCAGAATTTGTAATTATACTTATGCCATCTATGTCGATGTCTCCTTCAAGTGAATTGATGCCGATTATATTTTCATCACTTGAGGTGAGTTTCATGGTCAAATTTTTGATGTTTGTTTTATTGTTACCACAGTTTATACCGACAATGCTTGTTGTCGAAGTCGTATTTATATTAACATTTTCCAATGTTCCGCCATTGTTTAGAATAATTGTTTGTGAGCTTGCAGAATTGGTTGTTTCATGGTTTATATTAACATTTTTTAAGCAAAAACCATTGTTTGATGAGTTTATTAAAGTGTTACTTTTACCGTCATGATAGATAAACATATTCTCTAGTGTAATATTTTCTCCGCTGATGGAAATTTGTCCGTTTTCGTTTGACAGATTTATGCTGTGTCCGCCACCGTTGATTACTATGTTAGAATTGGAAATATCTAATACGGAATCCAGTTTTATATCATTCATTAACACTATTTTGGTATTATCAGATAGAGAATTTATCAAATCATCTGAGGTGTAAACCGCTTTGTAGCCTTGTATTTGTAAAATTGATGCGTTATCAGTCAGCTCGACTTGTGATGTTAAGATTTTTTGCTTTTCTTCAGCACTTAAAGCCTGTTCGGCAACCGATTTTAATTGTTCCAGATAAGCAGTCGCGGATTCAATACCTTGCGAGGCTGCTTGCAGAGTTTGAATTCCCAAAGACATGGAATCTAGCAAAGAATTTAAGTCAGCAGCTCTTTGGGTAAGTGAGCGTGCCTGATAATACGAAGTTGCATTATCAAGTGCCGAATTTATCTTTTTGCCGGTTGAAAGAATATTCTGAGTTTTTGACATTTGCGTTGCAATATTGCGTAAAGACAGTAGATTTGAACGCATTGACGAGCTTAGGGTTATGTTATATGGCATAACTTACCTCGCTCGAAAACTCGCATAACAGCCCATCTCAAAGCCAAAATATGCGAATAGTCGTCTCGGTCATGTAGGTAATATCTACACTCACTCGCCGACTTTCTTATTTTGACTTTATCTGAACTGTTCTTCGAGTTTTTCTTAAATATCTGCTTCGTAAAAATTAGATTATTTGACGAATAGATGCTATGCTTTAGATACAACAAAACCCTTCGCATAACTTCATGCAAAGAGCCTACCTTCCGATTCCTCGGGCATTGTATCAATTCTTGTAACAACTTCTGTTGTATCCTTACTAAACTTAAGTTTTCTATATAGAATGTGAGCCAATTATTCTCACATAGATAATTTGACATTTAAATTGTTTAAAAAGAATTAAATTTTGTTGTTTTTTTCATAAATTATGGTCTTTTTTAATGGATGAAATTATAAAGGTTGTAAATGTTGTGCCGAAAGGAATTTCAATGTTAGAAAAATTAAATGAATTATTTGCAAATCATGCCGTAATTTCACAAGAAGCCATGTGGGGAATTTTTGGCGTGGTCGTGTTGGCTTTGTTATTTTTTGATCTTTTTATTTTTAATCGTAAAAACGAAGTTCCTAATTTTACTCATACGTTAGTTTTATGCATATTATATATTGCGGCAGCATGTTTGTTCGGTCTGTTTGTTATGTATGAAAAAGGTATTGATTTAGGAATGGACTACTTTACCGGCTTTTTGGTTGAGAAAAGTTTGTCTTTGGACAATATCTTTATTATGTCGGTGGTTTTTGCTTCTATCGGAGTTCCCAGAGAATATCAACACAGAGTTTTGTTTTGGGGGATTTTGGGCGCGATAGTTATGCGTGCTTTGATGATTTATGTCGGAGAAGCGTTAATTATGCATTTCCACAGAGTGTTGTATGTATTTTCGGCTATTTTGATTTATACCGGTATTAAGATGCTTGCTACAAAAGATGAAAAAGAGGGCGATTTTAAAAATAGTAAGGTTTATAAATTCATAGCAAAAACTTTTAGAATTACTAAAAATTTGCACGGAGAACATTTTATTGTAAAACAACAAGGCAAATATTATATGACGCCGTTGTTTTTTGCATTGTTGGTTATTGAAACAATGGATGTGATTTTTGCACTTGATTCAATTCCGGCAATATTCCTTATAACTCAAGATGTGTTTGTGGTTTATACAAGTAATATATTTGCTATTTTGGGCTTGAGAGCATTGTATTTCTTGTTAGAAGCCGTCGTACACAAATTTAAGTATTTGAAGCCTGCTTTAGCTTTAATTTTAGTATTTATCGGGTTGAAAATATTTGTTCCGAAGTTATTCGGATTTGAATTGGAAGCCGTACATTCGCTTAGTGTAACATTCTCTTTGTTGTTTGGCGGAATTGTATTTTCTATACTAAAAGATAAAAAAGCTTAATGCATTGATTTAAGTAATAAAGAATAACTCTATTGAATGTAGAGTTATTCTTTTTTTGTTTTTGTGCTTTACATTTTATTTTTAAAGAAGTAGCATTTTGCCATGTACAAATTTCTATTTGTATTAGTACCCTAGTGGTGCGGGGCTTTCAACGGCTCTTATAACCATCGGTGTTAGGATATAACATCGTAAAACTGTTACCTGTTTAATTTATAGATAACAGTAAATATATCCCCAATACATAGCGATATGGTTGGGGAGCTTCCAGTGTATGTTCAGGAACCATATTTCTTTGTAAATTTTGTTCTAAAGACTGGAGGAGTCATTTATGGTTATATGATTGTTGAACTCTCCGACCACCTGAAAATATTTAGGTGGTTTTTTTTAATAACAATTAAAAAAAAGGAAGTTTAATAATATGAAAAAAAATCTTTTATTTACTACGGCTTTGGTGGCTGCAACATTAAGCATTAGTTCAACTGCTAATGCCGAATTGACTGTTCAACAAGGCGATAAAGTTTATCGTATTGAAAATACAGAAGATATAAATAACTATTCCAATGTAGATAAATCATTATATAATGTAATATCTTTTGATAAATATATAGGAATTGAAGAAAATGCTCAAGAAGATCTTGGAAACATTGAATTAACAAGTGATTTCGTTGCAGATAAAAAATTGACATTACATGATAAAGTAACTCTTACCGGCGGAAAAAATTTAACCGTGAACGGTTATTTAACACAAACAGCTTCCGGTTCCGATATATCAGGTATAAATGTTAATATTAGTGAAGGCGGTTTGGTTTTAGGTAATGATCTGACTGTCGGAAAAGTAGAATTAAAAGAAGGTACAGAACTTTGGCTTTATAATGACGGAAACAAAAAACTTACCGTTAAAGATGCTGAAACAGGTTTGACCTTTAGAGGTAATACCGTTGTTGACGGTAATGGCGAAAATGCTCTTAATATTGATGCAGCAAATGGTGTAGTTGCATTTGATGCTAATGGCGGAACAGTTACATTAAACAAAAATGTTACTGTCGACGGAAAAGCTACAATCAATACAAAAACAAATATTACCGGTAACGGTAATTTAAAAGTAAACGGTTATTTGACACAAACTGTTGATAATGTTAACGGCGAATCTGATTTGTCAGGTGTAAATGTCGTTGTTAATAAGAACGAAACAACAGGAAAAGGCGGTTTAGTTGTTGGCAGTGAACTTAAAGTAGGTAATTTGACCATAGGAGAAGGTGCTAATGTAAACCTTTGGAAAGGTGAGGAAGGTGATAAAACTCTTCACGCAAATAATATTACTTTTGAGGAAGGCTCTGCATTAAAATTCAGCATAAATGAAACTGCTGATGCCGGCGATAAAATTGTTGGTGATGTTGTATTAGAAGGTAACGTTACATTAGATGTTGATGTAAGTCATGTTACTTCTGCTACAAAAACTTATACATTCATTGATGGAAATGTTACCGGTGATGGTGACTGGACTCATAATTTAACCAACAACATCTTTAATGTGTCTATTAATGATGGTAGAAATGCACTTGAATTTGCCGCTAAATCTGCTGGTGAGATTTCTGCTGAAACAGGTGCAAGTTCTTCGCAAGCTGCCGGTGTAAATGCTATTATTTCAGGCGGTACGGAAACCGCTAATGCAAGTTTTAATGCTGTTGCCGGCGAAGTACAAAGTTTGATGCAATCTTCAAATAAAGCTGATGTTGCAAAAGCTTTGGAAATGGTTGATAAAATGTCATCTGACTTGAGTAATGCCGTTACATCTTCTGCTGTTGCCAACAATGCTCAAGTTTTGGCTGCCGTAGGTTCTCGTTTTACAGGTGGTTCGGTTGCTCCGGCACAACAAGGTATGTCTTCAGGCGACAGTTGGCTTGAGAAAGGTGTTGCTTGGGTTCAAGGTTTGTTCAACAAATCTAAACTTGATACAGCAAACGGATTTGAAGCCGACTCAGAAGGTGTTGCTTTCGGTTTTGAAAAAGTTGTTCATGGCGGAGATACAAAAGTCGGTGTAGGTTATGCTTATACTCAAAGTGATATTGATGCTGACAGCCGTGATGTTGATGGCGATACTCACACTTTGATGGTTTATGGCGAATATAAACCGGCTGATTGGTTCGTAAATGGTGTATTGTCATACTCATTTGCTGATTATGATGAAACATCTTCCGTAAAATCTGCTTCTTATGATGTAAATTCTTATGGTTTGCAAGTTATGGGCGGATTTGAAAGAGTTCTTGAAAATGGTATGACAGTTACTCCGTCTGCCGGTTTGAGATACTTGCATGTTGATCCGGATTCTTATACTGACAGTCTCGGATCAAAAGTTGATGCTGATGAATCTGACATTTTAACAGCTGTTGTTGGTGCAAAAGTTGCTAAAAATTGGGAACTTGAAAACGGTAAAGTTTTGAAACCTGAAGTTCGTGTCGCTTTAACATATGATTTAACCGAAGCTGAAGACACATCTGTTATATCTTTAGCAAACGGTTCATCTTATGCTGTTGAGGGCGAAAATTTGGATCGTCTCGGATTTGAATTTGGCGCAGGTGTTTCTGCTGATATTAATGATAAGTGGGAACTTTCTGTCGGTTACGAAGGTAAATTCCGTGAAGATTATAAAGATCACTCGGCTTTGTTAAATGCTAAATACAAATTTTAGTATTTAAGGTTTGATAGGAAAATACCCTGAGTTTTGATTACTCAGGGTATTTTTTTTGTTGAAAAATAGACAAAAATATGTTATTTATAATTTCATTATTAACAAAATATAAGGAAAAATTATGGTTAGAAAATTTTCACAAAAGGTTACAGATAAGAAAGAGGCTTTACGTAATGATTGTGTTGAAGTTAAGAGAAATGACTTTTGTTTTCCAAATATGAAAGTAAATAAAGCGATTATGCGTATGTCTAAAGATAGTTTAGGTCGTTCGGCCAAAGAGGCAGGTATTACGGTTCATTATTATAATGATGATCAATATCTTGTAGAATGTGCAATGCAAACTTGCGGAGATATATATGTTACAACTTATGATGTTGGATATAAGCCAAAAGAAACAGTTTGTGTTAATCCTAATTGCAAAGAGGGTATATTGTTAACAGCAGATGATATGGAAAATTTGTCTGCTTCAGATAAAAGAACTTTATTTGCTAAAAGAATTGCTTCACAATCGCAAGCCTTGTGGAAAGGATATGTCGAAGGTAAATATCCAACCAATAATGAAAAGAATATGGCTGAGTTTTTGCGTCAATCGGGTGGGCGTGTATAAAAAATAAATCAAAAGAGTAAAAAAAAGACTTGAAAAATAAAATAGGTGGGTTATAGTCCATTTTCGAAATGATGATGGGTGCGTAGCTCAGTTGGTAGAGCAGCTGACTCTTAATCAGTGGGTCTGGGGTTCGAACCCCCACGCGCCTACCATAAAAATAAGACCTCTTTATGAGGTCTTTTTTTTATGGTTAAGGCAAGTAGGGTGAGAAGCCCAAAGAACTGGGGTTTGACTACAAGCGAGAGACAGACGGGAGTATGCCGGTGAACGAAGTGAACGAGCGCAGTAGCAACTCAAGCGAGGCGCAGAGTAGCCCCCCACAAAAAGCGCCTACCATAAAAATAAGACCTCTTTATGAGGTCTTTTTTTGTGCGTGGTTGTTCGAACCCAAGGGTTCGGTCTAGCTTCGTAAGTTTCGCATTATAAAATGCTCAACAACTTCGCTTCGGTCACTTGTTTTGTAAAGTTTTTGTCGTCGTAATTAAAAAAAATGGCTTGATTTTGTAATAGTTTGTAGTATAAGAACTGCATAAATTTATTATGATTATGTACAATTATTAAATATTAAGTCTATGAAAGGTTTGGATAATTTAAAAAAGTTTTTAAATACCTTGTTATTATTTGTTTTTGTAATTGCGTTTGGTTATTTTTTTAATACCTACAAGATTGCAACGACAAATATCGGCAATTTCGAGGAAAAATCATTGCTCTACGACCAACAAGACTCAACATTTTTTGTTGAACATATGGGAGAGCAGGTTGAGGTTAAAATCGTTAAAGACATTTTTAATCTTGATGTTGATAAAACACCTGATATGAAAGTGTATTATTTTAAGCATAACATAGAAGATGACAAATTCTTTTGTTCAGGAATTGAAATCTTTTCGGGAGAATATACACCGGAAGAGTTAAGGACTTTTGTTTTGAAACATAAACGATTGGAGTTCATTTTTAATTGTTTTCTGACGTGTGTATTTGCGTTTTGTTTTTATGTTTTATGTACACTTGTGTACATTGTTATATCAGATAAGTTTGTTTTAAAAAATTAGTGTTTATGAAGAAAAAAGAACTAATCATGAAAAAAACGGGCGTGATTTCTATTGTTTCAGTGCTCGTATTCTTGGTGTTTTGGGCTTTTGCCCTTGTAGTATTTTTCTGCTTTAAGGAGTGGCTATTGAGTTGGTGGACCAGCAGTATGTCATTCTTCGGAGCATGTATCTTGTTGACATCATTATGGATGTTATTCTGTATTGGCTGGTTGACGTACACTACCAGAAAAATACAGAGAGGCCCCGAAAAAGTAAAAGTAGTAGAAGCTGAAGGCCTATGCTAAGACATTTGCTTCCTATTCTGCTGTATTCTGTTTATATGGCAGTAAGATGCTGTTGCGGAGCTTCGTTAGATGTTATGACCAATTTGATTATTGGTGCTTTTATTTGTTGTTGTTTATTGTATATATCAGTTTGGTGTTACGATAAAAGAAACAAAATAGAGGTTTGTAACATGGAAACGGCTTCGAAAAGAAGAAATCTTTGGAAAGTTTGTAAATTTTTTGAAGTTTTGGCGTGGATAACTGTAATATTATCTGTTATCATCAGTTTTCTGTAACGTATCAAAAGAATCCTTAAGCTTAGTGGCTTGAGGATTTTTTTTGTCTTGATTTGATGTTTAAAATGTAGTAATATCCTAATATTGAATTAAGTATTAACTATAAATAATTTTGTGATATGAAAAAATCAGAACTTATCATGCTCTTGCTTTACGTTCCTTTTGTGGCAGGAATCTCACAAACTGAAACATTATCTTTCTACACCCCCAAGCTTGTAATTGGTGGATTGTTGATTTTATCGTTTATTCTTGCAAGTTGTGTATTGCGAGAAAAGTCTGCTAACTTGAATGATGAAGAAAAAAGCCTGCAATATAACAGGTTGGCACTTGCCTTTCAGGTTATATCTTGGTTGTTGTTTGCTTTTTATTTAGCAATGGTTGTTATAGGTTTTTAAGTAACAAAACGATGAAGATAAGAGATTTCTTGATGTTAGTGACTTATCTGTTGCTGACATTCGGTGCAAATCACAGTACCGAGCTTGTGGATTATACGCCGATACTTTGTATCGGAGCGGCAATCACGTGTTCCTTGTTGCTGATAGCTCATATTTGCGCTATTGTTGCGGAGCAGAGTGAAGAAAAAAGAAGTGTTGATTTGGAAATCGCAACAAAGGCCTTAAGAGTAGTGGCATGGATTGTCGCTATCGCGTTTATGAGCGCAAGGTATTTGTTAGCGTAATTTTTCGGTCCTTAAGCTTAAATGCTTAGGGACTTTTTTTGTGTTGATTAAAGATTTTTAAATCAATCTGTCTTACAATATACCAATATGATTTAATTGTAGGGTTTTGAAATATGAAATTTCCTAAAAATATGTTGGCTGTTTCGTTAATTGCACTTTGGTCTGCAACGGCTTGTGCTACGGATAATTTAACGATTGAGCCACCGAAAGAATATTTGGAATGGCTCGAAAAACTTAAAGTTGAGATGATAGAAAAGGGAATTTCAAAGAAAACCATAAAAAAAGTTTATGCTCAAAGCTATTATCACGAGCCAAAGGCTGTTGTTCATGATAGAAAACAATTAGAGTTTGTCTTAACATCTGATGAGTATATAAATCGTGTGGTTAATCAAATAAGAACCGAAAAGGCTCAGGAATATTATGCAAAATTAAAACCTTTGTGGTCGAAAATCGAAGAAAAATATGCGTTGTCGGCTGAATATATCGTAGCTTTTTGGGGAATTGAAACAAATTTCGGTGCCAATTTCGGCGGACATAATGTTATTGATGCCTTAACCGAGATGAGCTATGACAAAAGACGTTCGGAATTTTTCAAAAAAGAACTGTTTAATGCTTTGAAAATAATTGATGATTATGACATTGATTTTACGCAAATGCATGGTTCTTGGGCCGGCGCTATGGGGCATTTTCAATTTATGCCATCGACTTTTAATGCTTATGCCGTTGATTTTGATAATGATAAAAAAATCGATATTTGGAACAGTTTTGATGATGCAGCAGCTTCGGCGGCAAATTATCTGACTACTATCGGTTGGAAAAAAGATATTCCTTGGGGAATGAGAGTTTCTTTGCCGTGGAATTTTGATTATAAACTTACCGGTAGGCACAAAGATTTGACAGTTAAGACTTTGAATAAAATCGGGGTTAGGACAGTTTCGGGCAAAAAAATTAAGCTTTCTCCCGAATTGAAAGTATCAATCATTACGCCGGAAGGCAAAAAGGGAAATGCTTATCTGATTACTGATAATTTTTATAAAATAATGCACTGGAATCGCTCGGAAAACTATGCTTTGGCTGTGGGTATTTTGGCTGATTATGTAAAAAGCGGTAAAAAATGGCAAAAACTGACACAAAACAAAGTGCAAAAGGTTAAAACCGATGATGTGTTAAAAATCCAATCATTTATCAATAAACTTGGATGGTTTAAGCTTGATGAAGACGGACAGTTGGGTACAAAAACACGAGACGCAATTAAAAAAGTGCAAAAAAAAGCTATGCTGCCTCAAGACGGTTATCCGGACTATCAGTTGATGCGTAAAATTAACAATTATAATACCAAAAAAGGTTTTGCCATTCCGGTGCCGGAAAGAAAATTACACAAGGCAAAATAATCGCTTTACGAGCTTAAAAAAAGATTATAGATTGAAGTTAATTGTGATAATGAATTAACTTACGGATAAGTTTAATGTTTGGAACTAAATATTTATATTTGGCGAGTGTGTTAGTTTTGGGCGCTTGTGCTTACGGAAGCGTGGATTTGGGCGATGGTAAATATTCGCAGGCGTCAGCTATTACAGGTCAGGGTGGAACGTATAAAGTCGGTAATCCGTACAAAATTATGGGTAAATGGTATTATCCGAAAGAAGACTACAGCTATTCTGAAGTTGGTACAGCTTCGTGGTATGGTAAAGATTTTCATGCAAAGCGTACTGCAAACGGCGAAAGATATGATATGAACTCATTAACGGCAGCTCACAGAACTTTGCCTTTGCCGTCAATCGTTAAGGTTACAAACCTCGAAAACGGTCGCTCCTTGGTTTTGCGTGTAAATGACAGAGGTCCGTATGCAAAAAGCAGAATTATTGATGTATCAAAACGTGCTTCTCAGCTTTTGGGATTCTATACTCAAGGAACAACAAAAGTGAGAGTTGAGGTTATGGAAAAAGAAAGTAAGGCCTTGAAAGCAGCCTTGACTGGAGAACCTGTGGAGGAAGATGTTTATCAAGTGCAAGAAACTGCTCCTGTTATAACATCTGAACCGGAGCCTATGGCACAAAATAATATATCATATCCTAAGGGCAGTTATTTTGTGCAAGTCGGCTCGTTTTCAATGGAAAGCGGAGCGCAAAGTATAGCTTCGCAACTGGATGTTAAAAGCAATATTTTTTATACTAACGTAAACGGGCAAAATTTTTACAGAGTAAGAGTAGGACCGTTTACTGATGAACAAAGTGCTAATGAGATGTTGTCTAATATCAGAAGCAAAGGCATTTATGATGCCAAGGTAGTGTCGGATTAAAATTTGATAAAAGGATAAAGCAATGAAGTTGAATAAGGTATTGTTGGGCGGTTTGAGTTCTTTGGTGCTTATGGCATCGGCAAATGTTTGGGCTATTGATACTAAGGCCAAAAATATGATTTTGGTTGATTTTGAAACAGGCGAATATATGTATCAAAAAGATATTACTCAACCGATTCCGCCGGCATCTATGAGTAAATTGATGACGGTTTATATGATATTTGATAAACTTCGTGACGGTAGTCTTTCTTTAGAAGATACATTTAAGGTTAGTGAAAATGCATGGCGTAAAGGTGGCGCTGCAAGTGGCGGTTCAACAATGTTTTTGGCTATCGGTGATGAGGTTACGGTTGATCAGTTGCTAAAAGGTATTATCATTCAGTCGGGTAATGACGCATGTATTGTTGCAGCCGAAAATATTGCCGGTGATGAAGATTCGTTTGTTGAAAAGATGAATGAAAAAGCCAAAGAGCTGGGTATGAATAATTCTAATTTTGCCAATGTTACCGGTTTGCCGCATCCTGATCATAGAATGTCTGTTGAGGATTTGGCAATTTTGGCACGCAAAATTATTGAGGATTTTCCCCAGTTTTACCACATTTTTTCTCAGAAAGAATTTGTTTATAACAATATTAAACAAGGAAACCGTAATCCCTTGCTTTATTCAATGCCTTATGCCGACGGACTTAAAACAGGTCATACAGATGAAGCCGGATTTTGTTTGACTGCTTCGGCTAAAAAGGGTAATCGCCGTATTATCGGTGTTATGACAGGATTAAAGTCAAATAAAGAGCGTTCTGATGAAGCTGATAAGATGATGTCTTGGGCTTTTAGAGAGTATGATAATTATAAGTTAAAGAATAAAGGCGATAAAATAGCCGATGTTCCTGTTTGGTATGGTGTTGATAAAACAGTACCAATGGTGTTATCACAAGATGTGGTAAAAACTATGAAAAAAAGCTATCGTAACGATGTGAAAATGACAGCTGTTTATGATAAGCCGATAAAAGCTCCGGTTAATATGGGACAGCAAATCGGAATGTTGAAAATTGAAGTTCCCGAAGCTGAGCCATATACTGTTCCGTTGGTAGCAGGTCAAACGATTAACAAGGTCGGATTGTGGGGTAAGATGAGGGCAAATATCAAATATTTGCTTATGGGAGACTAGTTTAAGATGAGCGGATATTTTATTACTTTTGAGGGTGGTGAAGGAACCGGAAAATCAACACAAATCACACTGTTAGAGAAATATCTTGAAGCAAAAGGTAAAGATGTTGTCACCACAAAAGAACCGGGCGGAACAGAAGTTGGGCTTGAAATCAGAAAGCTGTTGGTTTGTGGTGATAAAGACAAATTTGATGCTACTGCCGAGGCTTTGTTGTATTTTGCTGACAGACATATCCATTTGACCAAAAAAATATGGCCGGCTATGGATGAGGGAAAAGTTGTATTGTCAGACAGATTTGCCGATTCAACTTTTGCCTATCAATATTGGGGGTATAACAAACGTGTGTCTAAAGAAACTTTGCAAAGTCTTTATGATATTGCCGTAGGCGATTTTAAGCCTGATTTGACCATTATTCTTGATATTGATCCGAAAATCGGATTGGAGCGTTCGTTTA
The DNA here is from genome assembly GCA_045639065.1 of Alphaproteobacteria bacterium. Taxonomy (GTDB): domain Bacteria; phylum Pseudomonadota; class Alphaproteobacteria; order RF32; family CAG-239; genus CAZU01. Next base: position 117,766 of record JAZUCK010000006.1, read on the forward strand.
ACAAGGCAAAAACAATGGAAGTTAAGGAGTTGAGATTTGAAGGTCGTGAACTTGAGTTCCATCATAACTTGCGTAAAGGATTCTTAGAAATAGCAAAAGATGAGCCAAATCGTTGTGTGGTGCTGAATGCTGATAAAACAATAGAAGAATTGCACCAAGATATTGTAAATATTGTTAATCAAAAATTGGGATTGTAATTGTGATTGAAGAAGAAAAAACATCTTTTGAACCTAAGGACAATACTTATCTTGTCGGCTGTGAAGAGGCTGAAGAGATGTTTTTGGAAGCATGGAAAAATAATTCGCTTCATCAATCGTGGCTTATATCCGGTATAAAGGGTATCGGAAAAGCCACTTTTGCTTATAAAATTGCACGTTTTTTACTTAGTGATGACAAAGAAAAAAGAGATGACTTGTCATCGTTGGATATTTCGCCTAATTCTAACACTTTTCGCCAAATTGCCAGAGGTTCGCACCCCGAATTTAAGCTTATTGAAAGAGGGTATATTGAAAAGGACCGTAAGAAAATTGTTAAGGCCATTAAAGACGGTAATTATTTGAGTGATGATGAATTGGCCGATTTAAAAAAATCGAGTGTGATTTCGGTTGATGATGTTAGAACCATAAATGAATTTTTATCAAAAAAATCTGCTGACGGTAAGTGGCGTGTAGTGTTGGTTGATTGTGCCGATGAGATGAACTCGGCGTCGGCTAATGCTATATTAAAAATATTGGAAGAACCACCGCATAAATCTATAATTTTATTGGTTTCGCATAATCCGGCAGTACTGTTGCCGACAATTAAATCTCGTTGTGCTAAGTTACATCTTGCACCTTTGAAAGAAAATCAGGTTGCCAGTTTGTTGAGACGATATCGCTCAGGTTTGAACGAAGATGTTGTTAAAAAATTGGCTTCGATTTCGGGCGGAAGTATAGGAAAAGCCATTTCATATGCCGATGGTAATGCTTTAGATATGTACGAAGAAATATATTCCTTAGCAACAGCAGGGAAAAAGTTTAAGACTGCTGATATGTTGGATTTTTGTGACAAGGCTGTTGCTGATGAAGAGAGCTATAATCTTTTTAAGGAACTGGTGTTAAAGTTTTTGGGAGAACAAGCAAGAGCTTTGAATAAGGTTGAAGATACGGCAGATATGTATGAAAAAGCAACTAAGACATTTAGAGAAACCGAAGCTCTTAATCTTGATAAACGTCAGGCTGTTATGACGGTTATGGTGGCTATTTGCAGGGTTTATTAGAGATGTTAGCCGATAGTCATTGTCATTTGGAATATAACGAAAATTTGCAAAATATTATTGAAAATGCAAAACAATCCGGTGTTGAATATATTTTAGATGCCGGAAGCGGATTGTATAATTTGGACGAACATATAAAAATTTGTGAAGAATTTGACGGTGTTTATACCGCTTCAGGGGCTCATCCGCACGAGGCTAAGGAATATGCAGAAATTACCGTCGATGATATTGTTAAGGCAGCTGATAACGACAAGGTGATTGCCATAGGTGAGGCGGGGTTGGATTATTTTTATGATTTTGCACCAAAAGAATTGCAGATTGAGCTGTTTGAAAAAAATATTAAAGCTTCGCAAATTACAGGAAAACCGCTGATTATTCATAATCGTGAATCTGATGATGATATGATAAGATTGTTGCAAAAAGCTTATGATGAAAAAGAGTTTAAGGCGGTAGTGCATTGTTATTCATCATCTTTGAAGTTGGCGGAAGAGGCGTTGAAAATGGGATTTTATGTATCGGCATCGGGAATAATTACTTTTCCGAAATCGCAAGATATAAGAGATAATTTTGCTAAAATTCCGTTGGATAGATTGTTGGTGGAAACAGATGCGCCTTATTTGGCTCCGGTGCCGAAAAGAGGAAAAATAAATGAGCCGGCAAATGTGATTTTTACGGCGCAAAAATTGGCTGAAATAAAAGATGTAAGCTTTGATGAGTTAGCAAAGGTTACAACGCAAAATTTTAAGAGGTTATTTGGAATATGACAAAAGTTGTTTTTTTAGGATCTGGAGCTGCTCCGGGTGTTCCGTCAATAAGTTGCGGTTGGGGTAATTGCAATCCCAATAATCCAAAAAATATCAGAAGTCGAACCTCGACCTATTATGAAGTTAACGGTGTTAGGATTTTGGTTGATACATCGCCTGATCTGCGTCAACAAATACTTGATAATAATATTACTGGTGTTGATGTGGTTTTATATACTCACTCACATTTTGATCATATTTCGGGAATTGATGAGCTTAGAGAAATAAATCGAATTACTTGTAAGCCGATACCGGTGTTTGCATCTAAGTTTACTATGGCTGAAATTAAACGTCGTTACGGTTATATGATAATTAAGGACAATGAGCCGAAGTTTTATTTATCTAAAGGCGGATTGGTAACAAAGAAAATAAAGGCTAATCACGAATTTTATTTTGAGGGTATCAGAATTATGCCATTAAAACTATTGGGGCATAATTCGCCAAGTTATGGTTATATTATCAATGATGAGATTGTGCATTTGGGCGATTTTAAGACGCTTTCTAATTCGGCAATTGAACGTATAAATGAAATAAAGCCAAAGTTGATGGTTGTACCTTTGACTATGTTAGAGCCTCATATACATCATGTGGGATTAGAAGAGGCAATGAAATATGTCAGAATGTTTGATGCAAAAAAGGTTGTGTTTAATCACATGGCAATAGAATGTGATTATGATTACGTGAATGAGGTTACTCCGGATTATGTTATGCCGGCGTATGATAATATGAAATTGGAGTGGTAAAAGATGCTTTGTATATATCATTTAGCTGATCATGACGGCAAAGGTTCGGCGGCAATTGTAGGGAAAAAGTTTAAGGGTGTCGAGTTTTTCGGGCTTAATCACGATATGGACGTGCCAATAGAGGAGATAAAAAAACACGATAAAATCATTATCTGCGATATATCTTTGCCGATGGATTTGATGTTTGAGCTTAATGAAAGTAAGGATTTGACTTGGATTGATCATCACGCCTCAATGATTGAAGAATATGAAAAAAGAATTGCTTCGGGTGCTAAAGAAATCAAAGGTCTGAGACGTAACGGAACGGCTGCGATTATGCTGACTTGGGAATATTTCTTTCCTGATGAAGAAGCACCGGAAGGGGTAAAACTTTTGGGCTTAAACGATATATTTGATCTAAGGGATTATCGAGTAAGACCGTTTGAATATGCTTTTCAGGCTATGGGGGTTAATAAGCCTAATGATCAAAATTGGAAAGATTTGTTAGCTTCAAAATTGGATATAAACGAGATGGTTTCAAACGGTATGGCGATTTTGTCGTATATTAAAAATCGTAACCACCGCTTGTGTAAAGCTATGTCATTTGATAGCGAATATATGGGATATAAATGTATTTGTGCCAATATGCCACAGGGCTATTCCGAATTTTATGACGGGGTAAAAAATATTAAAGAATATGACTTTATGTGCAACTTTTTTATGAACGGAAAAAACAGCTGGAATTTGTCTTTTTATACGGCAAAAGATGATGTTGATGTATCAAAAATTGCCTCAACTTTTGGCGGAGGCGGACATAAGAAAGCTGCCGGAGCTTCGGGATTAAAGAAATTACCCGAATTTTTAGATAAAGGAATATAAGCAAAAGAAAAAGCCTAACTTTGATAGTTAGGCTTTGTTAATTACTCGAAAATAAGAGTGATGATGCCATCGGCAATTTCGCTTGATTCGCGATCACCCATAACACGAAGGGTGTTTCCGATTTCAAACATACGGTCCCAGATTGGTAGCGTGTTCTTTTCGAACTCGGCTAAACGAGTTTCAATAACCGCATCGTCTTTGCGAATCAAGGATTCACCACCGCATCGAGGGCAGCAACCATCGTCAGAGGTGTGCGTTGCTTTGCATTTTGCACAAACACGACGTTTGGCAACACGTTCTAAAATCACGTCAACCGGAGTATCGCGGAATACGGCGATTACTTCAGTTTCTTCATCAAGCTGAACTTTCAAAGCATCAAACTGAGAATTGGTACGAGGATAGCCGTCGAGAACTTTAATCACTTGATCACCGCCCAGTGCATTAGCAACTAAGGTATCAACGATACTATCGGGAACAAGCTGTCCTGATTGGACTAATTCTGCAATTTGCAGTCCGATTTCACTCTTTTTAGCTATTTCCTCACGAATCAGATCGCCGGTAGCGATATAATTGATTGACTCAGGAAGAACTCTTTTGAGGAGCTTGTCATGCAAACATCCCCAAAGGTGACCCTTTCCACATCCGGGGGCACCAAACAAAATTATAAGATATTTCATAATCTAAAAAATTTAAATCCGGATTTCTTATAGTGAATTTTGGCGATTTTGTCAACAATAAAAGTGAAGATATGTGTATTTATGTCAAATATTGACAAAATTTTTTTATAATACTATATTGTACGCGGTTATTTATAAGTATGGATATTATTGGGTTTAAGAGTTTTTCATCGTTTTTTAGGTTAATAGCTTGAAATTTCGGTAAAAATAAATGGCTTAGTAGTGTCGTAACGAAGGAATAGCTTTTGTCTTGCTTGTTATTTGGCAAGGATGTTCTTCAAGACAAATATGTATTTACAAACGCCTTTATCGGAACATAAGGGTAAAAATCTAAAATTTTATGAAAAAACGTAAAAAAGTCTACGATGAGTTCGGAAGGGACAATTCGTTTATCAGTTGTGCTAAATGGGTGTATTGTTGGATTGTTTTTAATCCGTTGATATATCCTTTATTAGTGTTGCTTTTTCGAAAACATATTATTGCGCATGCGTGCAATATGTTAGAAAAAAGATGCCAAATTTTGTGGCCTTTTGTAATTTGGTCTTCATGCCATAGCGGTGATGCAAATCTGTATTGGTTTCACTATTACACCAAATTAAAATATGCATCGATTGGTATGCAAGTAATGGTGGTGTGTAAGACTATGAAGGAGGATGATTTTTATCAATTTTACAGTGATAAAAATGTGAATCATCAAGTTAAAAGGTTCTGCTTTTGGAACAATAATGTATTATCGGAGGACTTTAGAATCCATATGATAAAACAAGGATTCCAACCAAATGTGGCTGATTTCAAATATGTTTTAGAAACAGGGCAACATTCAGTCGTAAAAGAGATTGTAAAACAAACGATTTCTGATGAATTTTGTGTGTTGTTTTGGGAAAAAGCCATAGAAAACGATGCTGTTGATATGTTGTCTGTTTTTGTGGATTATATTGTACGAGAAGGGCTTACACCTCGGTTAATATCGTATGTGACCCAATCGCATGATTGTATTGCCAAAAAAGTAGCGCTAAAAGCTTTGGAAACACATCGAGCAGTTGCTTTTATTAAAAGAAGCAGACCAAATGAAGTGTTTCGAGAGTTATTGCTTAAAGGAGTTAAACTTCCTTATGAGGCGCAATGCTACCTGACAGTTCCTTTGTATAAAATTTACAAAGAAACGCATTATGAGTTGGGAGAAAAAGCTATTATGTATCATCTTAAAAAAGAAGGTGATATGGCCAAAGAGATACTCAATGAACAAAGAGATTTTTCATCTGATGTTTTGGGTGTCATTATGAAATCGCCGATTTTGACGGCGTGGTACAGAAGCCGTACATAATTGTAAAAAAAGCGTCTATTCAATAGAGTAGGCGCTTTTTTATGTAGTTGACTAAGAGATAAAAAAATGATATTATATAATTGGTTATTTATACATATATTTGAGATTCTGTTTTATTATTTTGTCATATCTTGAGAGATTTTTTCTTTCGTTTGATTAAAGTTTTAATGAATTCTGTATTTATAATCTATATCTCGTTTGAACTTTTTTTGTTCAGCGCGTTCTAAGATATATATATATTTATTATTCACAAGCTTTTATCGGAACGTAAGAGCACAAAATTTTATTAGATATGGTAACAATCGGATTTATTGTAATAGGTTTATTTGTATTTTTCTTTGTGATTGGTTTAATCAAAAAATTTGGTGTATTTCTTGGTTTCTTGTGGAACTGGGCAAAGCCAATCTTAGGAGGAATAATAGTAATATTTTTGATTGCTTGCGTAATTGCTGCACTCAAATGCCTATTCTAAAAAAAAAGAAGCTTTTTGTCATGAAAATGATGAGAAGCTTCTTGCTTTTTTAAATATAAATTGTGTAAAACAAGATGTTATAATGTTTTTTGCTTGTGAAATATGTAAAATGTAGTAGATTATGTAGGTTAAATGAATAATTTTTTTAGGAGTATGAATAAAAATGTCTAAAGTCTTAGTTACATCTGCATTACCTTATATAAACGGAGTGCCCCATTTGGGACATATGGTAGGTTGTTTGTTGCCATCGGATATATATGCCAGATTTATGCGAATGATGGAAAACGAAGTTTTATACATTGCCGGAACAGACGAACATGGTACGACATCGGAAGTAGGGGCTTTGAAAGCCGGTATGAGTGTTGAAGAATATTGCGATATGTACCATCAAAGACACGCTAAGACATATGAAGATTTTCGTTTGTCATTTGATTGTTTCGGTCGTACGTCCTCAGAAGAAAATAAAGAAGCTACTTATCATATTTTTGAACAATTGGATAAAAACGGTTATATTGAAGAAAGAACCATTAAACAAGTTTATTCGATAGATGATGGAATGTTTTTGGCTGATCGTTATATTACAGGTACTTGCCCGTATTGCGGATATGACAAGGCCAGAGGCGATCAATGTGAAAATTGTACAAAGGTTTTGGAACCGACAGATTTGAAAGATGCCAGAAGTTCTATTTCCGGTTCTAAAAATTTGGAAGTAAGAGAAACAAAACATCTTTTCTTGAATTTGCCAAAACTGGAAAAAGAATTAGCTGCTTGGGTAAAAACTAAAGAGCCTTTCTGGCCTGATGTGGCTTATACTATTGCACAAAAGTGGCTTAAAGAAGGTTTGCAAGCCAGATGTATTACTCGCGATTTGAAATGGGGCTTTCCGGTAAATAAACCAGGCTATGAAGATAAGGTCTTCTATGTTTGGTTTGATGCTCCAATCGGTTATATCGGTATTACAAAGCAGTGGGAAGCTCAAAACAAGGCTGAACGTAATTGGAAAGATTGGTGGATGAACCCTCAAAATGTTCGTCATGTTGAATTTATGGGAAAAGATAATGTGCCATATCACTCAATTACATTTCCGGCCACACTGTTAGGTACCAAGGAAAATTGGACACAGGTTGATTTCTTAAAAGGCTTTAGCTATTTAACCTATGAGGGCGGTAAGTTCTCTAAATCGGAAAACAGAGGTGTTTTTGCTGAAGATGCGGTAAAAGAGTTTGATGCTGATTATTGGAGATATTGGTTGATGGCTAATGCTCCGGAAAGTTCAGATTCGGCATTTACTTGGGATTTGTTTGCCGGTGCGGTTAATAAGGATTTGAACGGCGTTTTGGGTAACTTTGTATCACGTGTTTTGAAGATGACATCATCAAAGCTTGGCAATATTGTTCCTGAGGGTGGTGAAAATGCTGAAGTTGATAATCAACTTATTGTGACAATTCAAGAAAAAGTCGATAATTATATCAAGTATATGGAATTGATGGAGTTTAGAAAGGCTATGGCCGAACTTAGAGCAATTTGGGTTGAGGGTAACAACTATATTTCGGTTACAGAGCCTTGGACAGTGGTTAAGACTGATGAACAACGTGCAAAAGTTATTTTGCGCAACTGTATTAACTTAATCAGAATTTTTGCAATTTTATCAGCACCCGTTATGCCTGATGTTGCTCAAAAAATGTTGGATAAATTAGGTCAAAAGCTTATTTCATTAAAAGACTTTGACGTACGAAAAGAAATGAGTGCATTAAAAGGCGGCGAGGCTTTTGAAGTCGGTGAAATGTTGTTTGAACGTATTTCAGATGATAGATTAAACGAGTTGAAAGAAAGATATGGGAGTTCTAAATAATGATACCCAGAAGACGAAAGAGTGACGATTATATCGGACCTGCAACAGGTGCGATGAAGTGGATAAATAAAATTATCAGATTTTTATTGTTTCCCTTTATCCATCCGTTATGTTTTGTAATAGTATTGGCTGTTTTGGGCGGTGCTGTTGTCGGAATACATTATTTTGCCGATGTGGCATACAAGGATATTCCGTCGTGGATAGCTAATAAAGGAAATATTGTTTATGAAGATGTTTCTCAAAAAGTTGATACCGGTTTTATAAGCAATATTTCTGATAAAATTACTAAAATGACCGATAAGGCAAGTGGGCTTTGGAAGAAAAACGATGTGGTTGAAAATAATGTTTCGCAAGAAGAAGTAAAACCTGTACGTGAGACTGTCAGAGCTATTGATAGAAAAGCATTTAGAAGATCTCAAGACAATCCGATAGATGTTAAAGCTACTTTGGAAAATGGTCAGGCTAAAGCTATGAATACTGATAAAGATCCATTGTTTGCTTATAAACGTAATAACAGTTTGGGCTTAACATATCGAAAAGAGCCGAGAATTGTTAAGGGTAGTGTCGAAGTTGTGAATGTTAATGAAATCAAAATTAACGGCGAACAAATGTTTTTGTATGGTATTTATTCTCAACCGACAAGTACGCGAGGAATAGACGGTGCGGTATATCTGAAAAGCTTGGTTATGGATAAAGAAGTTGAGTGTCATGTGGTGGCATTTACTCAAAATGCAGAACTGACGGCTGTTTGTGCTGTTGATGGTTTTAGTATCAATCATAAGATGGTTGATATGGGATTTTCACAAAACGTTAGTTTGAGATAAAAAGGATATTCTTTATGTGGCAACCGGTTTTAATGATATGCGGATATTTTATCAGTGTATTGGGAATAGCGATGTTGTTTCCGGCAGTGGTAGATATGTATTATACCGGTATTAATTGGTCGATATTTTTAAGCTCGTCGATTGTTACAATGTTTATCGGTTTGTCGCTGTTTTTGGCAAACAGAGGTAAAATTAAAGATATTTCTATTCAACAAGCATATTTGCTTACGGTTTTGAGCTGGGTATCAGTTGCTTTGTTGGCGTCATTACCGTTTATGTTTTATGGGACACATTGGGCTGATGCTATATTTGAGGCTTCATCAGGTGTTTCAACAACCGGTGCGTCGATATATGCCGATGTGGAAGTTTTGCCAAGATCAATATTGTTATGGCGAGCTTTGTTAAGCGGAATGGGCGGTGTCGGAATTGTTATTTTTGCAATAGCGATGTTACCGTTTTTGGGAATTGGCGGAATGCAGATTTTTCAGAGAGAAAATTCTGATGTGAATGAAAAATTTATGCCGAAAATCAGCTATATAGCCAAAAGAATTATCGGAGTCTATTTATTGCTTATGATTACATGTGCAATATCGATGAAAATGGCCGGAATGCCTTGGTTTGATGCAATTTGTCATACTTTGACCACTATTTCGACAGGCGGTTTTTCGACTAAAAATGCTTCGATTGGATTTTTCAAAAGCTCGACAATAGAGTGGTTGGTTACTCTGTTTATGTTTTTAGGTGCGATTCCATTAACCTTGTATCATAGTTTGTTGGCAACCAAAGATGTACACTCGTTGCGTTCAAGTCAAGTTGTGGCTTTTGTTAAAATCTTAGCCGTATATATTACGATAATGACTACTTGGCTGGTTTATAAAGGAGTTTATGCCCCGTTTGATGCTTTGAGATATTCAGCCTTTAACATTGTTTCGGTTGTAACATCTACAGGTTATAATTCGGCAAATTGGCTTGATTGGGGCGCTTTTGCCGCAACGGCATTTGTAATTTTTGCATTAACCGGCGGTTGTACAGGTTCGACATCGGGCGGTGTTAAGATATTTAGATGGCAGATTGTGTTGGCACAGTTGAAAAGGGCGTTTATTACAACGACCGAGCCTAACAGATTGTTACCGCTTAAGGTTGACGGAATTGGTATCAGTCATAATGTGGCAAGCTCAATATTTGTCTTTTTTGTGGCTTATGTTTTTAGTGTGGTAGTAATTTGTTCTTTGGTGGCATTAAGCGGAGTAGATTTTTCGACGGCATTTAGTGCTACTATTGCCGCAATAACCAACTCAGGTCCCGGAAATACACAGATTATCGGACCGGCAGGAAGCTATGCAAGTTTATCCGATTATGTTAAGGTTTTGTTGTCTTTTACCATGATTTTGGGAAGATTGGAAGTTTTGACTGTTTTGGTGTTATTTACCAAGAGTTTTTGGCGCTAAATCTTATCTTTTTTCTAGTGTTATAAAATCATTTAAGATATTTATAAAATATTTTCGAAACAGCAAATTGCTAAGCATTTGTTAAATAAATTGGTATTAAAATTCTATTTAAATACGGTATTTGACAAAATAGTCAAAAAATGTTATTATGAAAAAAACAATTTCTTTGGAGAACTACAATGGCTGAGTTTATTTTTACACAATCACACAAAGACAGAATAATGGGCAGTGATGAATGGAAAGCTTATGTTGAAAAGTTTAAGAATGATAATAATGGAGCTGAGCCTGAGATTGATAGCTATTTGCAAAATGATGATAATAAAAAATATTGGGCTGAGATCTTCGAAAAAGAAAATAAACAAGATACGTTGTCTCCTGAAGATGAGTTGTTAAATATTGCCGAAAATAATCCGCTGATTGATAAAGACGGAAAATTTACGTTTGAGAGCAATGATAAAGAGGTATCTACTGAAGAAATAAATGAATTTTTTGCTCGTGTTCAAGATGAAAATAACGAAAAATATAAAGATTTGACACAGCAGATATATGACGAAGCTGTTCTTAATGCAGTAATTGATTTGTCGCAATCTCCTGATTATGATAAGTTAACACAGGATGAAAAAATAAATAAATACAAGGAAATGGTCGCCGATAATGTTATGCAAACGACCTGCCATCTTATTGTTACCCAAAAAGATTATGAACAAGGAAAGAATCCTGATGAAAATGCAAGAAACAATAAACGAGACTTAGGTTCGAGATTAAAAGAGGCATATCAGATAATTAAAGATCCGAAATTTAAGGGCCAGCCGTTTACTTTGGCTAAAAATGTTACAGCTGCTGTTTTCGGTGTTAAAATGGCTGATATAGACGCTAAACTTGGTAAGTTAAAAGATAAGATTAAAAGTACTAAGATTTATACTAAGGTTAAGGAATTAGATCAAAAATTAGATGCAAGTTATCCAGGAACATATAAAAAGGCAAAAGAAGTTGCCGGAAAAATTTTGAAAATGACCGGAAAGTTTGCTTGGGGACTTGCAAAGACCGGTGCAATAGGTGCTATAGCCGGAGCTCCGGGTTTGGCGGTATATGCTGTTTATAATACCGGAAAGCAAATTAAAGCAATTAACGAAACTGCAAAAAAAGAAGGAAAGGGCTTTTTTGAATATCAGAAAGAGCAAGGCTTTTTAAGTAATCTTGCGTTAGCGGGAAGCGTTGTTTTGACTACTTTGTCTGTTGCTTCCGGACTTGATGGTTTGGCTAAGTTAGCAGAACATCATGAAGAATTGAGAGGATTAGGTTCATCTGTACGCGGATTCTATCAAGAAACAAAAGTCGGACAAGCTTTATCAAAAGGTGTGGGCAAAAGAAGTATTTTTGCGTTTGCAAATGGTTTGACTTCGGGAATAAATGCATATAAGAGAGCACGAAAGGGTAGTGATAAAGAACCACCAAAAACTGTCTTAGATTCTTTATTGGATGCACTTCCTTCCGGTGCCGGTGCTGCATTGGCTGCTTGGAATGTTGCTGAAAATAATTTGATTGATGGATTTGGTGGTGTACAAGGCAATGAAACGCCAAGCAATGCTGTAACTGCAGAAAATGCGCAGGGCAATGAAACGCCAAGCAATAATGGAAGTAGTGCAAATGCCAATATACAATCTGCAAAAAGTATACCTGGTGATCTTCAAGGTGATGGTATTTTTGATGTGCTTCAGATGAGAGATACAAACGGCAACGGAGTTATGGATGCGTTTGAATCGGGAAAAACGGAGGCTGTTGCTGTAACTGCAGATGCAGATAAAGATGGTCTTTCTGATATGATAGATCGTGATGCCGGTCAAGGTTCGGCTACTGCCAATGTCGCCACAAACCAAGATGAAACTGCTAATCCTAATGAGGAAAGTAATGAAGAAGAGGTAATAGTTGTTGATTACCCTGTAGCAAACCAAACTCAGTTAGATAGAATGTTTGACGTTAATCCAAGAGATGTAAATGCTTTGTTGAATGATGGTAAATGGCATAGTTCGGCAGAACTTCACAGGATGATGGAAAATGATCAATTTTCTGATGAACAGATAGAAAAAATTCATGCTCTTGCTATTTCTCATTTTGATGAACAAGGTCATATTACCGATGATGGTTTGAAAAATTTTTATGAACAAAAAGCTCAAGAAGCGAAAATAGAAGCTCAACGTCAAGAAAATTTGCGATTGCATGAAAACTCTAAAATTGGCGAGATTAAAACGACAGTTACGCTATTAAATGTTAAAGATCCTGAGCCAATAGAAATTAAAAATATTCAGCCTAGGGTAGAAGATGGTGAAACGAACGTAAGAGCTGATTATGATCATGATGGTGATAAAGATAGAGTAAAGATTATTGCTCATGATGGCCAAAGAACTGTTATTGCCGATTTGGGTAGAGGTCAACAAGAAGTATTGTTTGTTGACAAAGACGGAAATATGGCTGTGATAAATAATGATCTTCTTGAAGCTGCCGGTAAAACTCCGGGAGAAGCCAATCAAATTATGGAAAATTATGCTGAAAAGGCTTCTAATGGTGAATATAATCATAATTTTCAAAATGCCGAATCGGTCAACGGATTTGCCGAAAGAACATTTTCTAAGGATGGTGCCTATAGAGATTCTATAGTGACGAGTGATGGAGTCGCAATAAATGCTAGGTATAATGGAAATCATGAACTTGATGTGTTGTCAAAAGATTATGTTAATGAACAAGGTCATAAGGTTTGTGAAGAAACATATGGTAAAGCATCTTATGTCGTAAATCATGGTGATTATGAGGAAGGAACAAAAGCTACTCACGTAACAGATGCTAATGGCAACCCCGTGTCACACCAAGTTGTAGATCCTGATGGCAAAGTACTAGCCTCAGGTAGTCGTGTAATCCAGGAAAATGGAGGAAGTGTATATACAACCGATGATTATGTAAAAAATGAAAGAGTAATAAGTCATTTTGATGATCAAGAAAATTTGATAAGTAGAACTGTTGAACACTCTGACGGATCTGCGACACGTACAGTTTATGGCGAAAATGGTCAAAGACAGGAAGAAGTTTTTAAAGATGGTGCTTGGGTGAAGGCTCAAGAGGCTCAGCAAGGAAGTAACGGAACGTCGAATGATAATGATAATGATAAAGAAACTAGTTCTCAAGAATTGGAGTCAAAAGCTGTAATATCTGATGATTATGAAAAGATGGTCAGAGATATTTCAATGAAAATAGCTAATTCTGGTGAAAAATTAAGCTTAAATCCTGATATAATGCGCTCCGTTTTAGGTGTTGAACAAGAAAATACAAATGAAGGTGTGAAATATTCTGTGAACGGTATAGTATTAGTTGAAGGAGATTATGAAGCGGCAAATTCTTTCTTATCCAGTATGTCATGTAATATAGAACTCGGTGAGAAAATTATGGCTAATATTGATGATTACAGTAGTAAACATGGATTTAATGCTGAGGAATTTAAGCAACAACATAATGAACTGATTAGTAAATTAGGATTAGAACGTAGTGCAGATGGTCAGTTATATAATCCTAATACTGTTAGTGAGGGTATCATAACAGATAGGAATACAACAATATATTTGAATGAAGAAACTAACAGATTTGATAAAGAAGTAATAAAAAATTCTGACGGAGCGACTGAGACACTTTACGATCTTGATAATGATGGTGAACGAGATGATAAATATGTTAGAGAAAAGTCTTCTACAAGAGATACATTGGAAACTTTATCAACTGGTGAAAAAATATATACAGCTGAACGTAATAATAATATTGAAGAAATAGCCGTAACTAGCTATGAAGATGGAACTGGTGGTGCTTCTAAAACGGAAGTATTTAATGCAGAAGGTCAGCTTACACAGATAACTAAAGATGTTGATGGTGATGGAAAAGATGATATTGTTGTTGATATTAAAGGTGATAAAGTTACCGGTATTGGATATGATACTACCGGTGACGGAAAAATTGATGTTAGCTTCACTTTTGATGAAAATGGAAACGTAAAAGCATCAGAGGAAAATGATAATCTTAGTCAAGATCGAGTTAAAAGATTTATGGAACTAAGCGGACGTGCTCCTAAGGCAGATTCTCCAGTAACACCGACGGCATCTTCGCAATCTATAGTTACGGCAAAACTTACGGAACAATGTGGTCGTAAATAGCTTAAAAACACCGCTTGGGATTTGTGCTCAAGCGGTGTTTTTTTGATGATTTGAAATTGATATCAGATTTTGTCAGCAATTGTTTGTTCGACAGTTTCTTTATCGTTTTTTTTCTTCTTCTATTGCTTTTTGGTTTTCTTCATCTTGAGCGACAATTTCATTGTCGATGACAATGGTTTCGCTGACTATTTCTTCACCTTCGGCTACAAATTCTTCTTCTATTATTTCTTCAGCCGGTTGAGTTGATGTTGTATCTTTTGCGCTATCATCAATATCAATTTGAATTATATCGTCTTTAACAGCATCAGGCTTATTATTTTCTTCTATAGTCTGGGGTTCGACTTTAGAATCATCGGTATTTTTATCAGAATTTACTTCTTCTGTCGTTTCGTCATCAAGAACAGATAATTTTACGTTTTGTTCTTGTTTTTCTTGGCGAAGCATAGGAAGTTCATCACGAAACTTGAGTTGTTCTTCGTTTAGGACCTGATGTTTTGAGGCGTCGGAATTATAACATTTTAACAGCCATATATCATAAATAGGGTGTTCTATACCATTGATGCCCGGTGTTGACGAAAACATCCATCCTTTGAAGATGTTGACAGGATTTTGAGATTTATAATTATCAACAACATCAATAAATGCAGTGTTTTCCGGAGTTTCTTCCGGAGATTTTGTAACGCATTTACGTACTAAAATTGAAAAAGTACCAAAGTTGGCCAACCCATTGACCGGAATATTTAATTCGCTTACACGGCCGGTTATCTTGTCCATTGCTTGAATATGGGCGGTATTCATTTCAATATTGGCAGCATACGCATTTGGCGCCAGTGATAGCGCCAAAGAAAATGATAATGCAATTTTAGATAGCTTATTCATCACCTGTTACCATAAATATTACTTCGCCGACCAAATCTTCAATGGTTTTGAAGTCTTTGGTTTTTTCTAATTTGTCGCCGTCTTGTAAATATTCTTTTGAATGACCCGGATCTATCTTGATAAACTTGTTACCCATCAATCCGTCAGAAACTATTGATGCGACGCTGTCTTTCGGAAGTTTGATGTCCGAGGCTAAGCTCATTACAACATTAGCAGTAAAGTCTTCATCGTTGAGTTTTTGGCTTACAACAGTACCGATTTTGATGCCGTTGATGCGTACATCGGATCCGGTGTTTAGTCCGCCGACTTTTAAGAAACTGGCTGAAACATTATATCCTTTTACAACCTGAAGATCTGATACTGAATAAGCAAAATAGCAAAACAAGCCGGCAACTGCCAAAACCAATATACCCATAATTGTTTCAACAGGACGTTTGTACATTAAAAAGTCTATTTTAATCATTTTATTGCTTCTCCTTTTTGTCTTGGCGTTTTGCTTTGCCTATGCCGATAATTCGTTCAATAAGTTCTTCTAATACCATGGCATCTTGCGTATATGCAAACTCACTGCCGTTGGTAAGTATATCTTCGGAACCGCCAGGTTCAATCTCAATATATTTTGCTCCCATAATACCTGAACTTACAATGGCTGCAGAGCTGTCATCGGGAATTTTTACATTGTCATTTAGTTCCAAAGTTAATATTGCTTTGAAATTGTCATCTAACTTGGCATCAACAACTCGTCCGATATCCATTCCGGCTAAACGTACCAAATCACCGACCAAAAGTCCGTCTGTTCTGTTGTAGCGGGCATATACTTTGTAGTAATTGCCATCTCCTTTATGCGAGATATCTTTTCTTGAAATTGCTACAATAAACACAGCTAAAATAATCATTATAAGAACACAAAGACCTACTTTTAGGTTTTTGGTTTCATCTTTAGAGTATAATTCAAGTATTTTCATGGCTCTTATATTTGTTGTTTTATATTAACGCTTACATATATATAAAATAAAATTATTCTTTTGTCATCAAAGATTTTGAAAAATGAAAATAATTGTTAAAATTTTAAAAATATCTGCTAAGATTGATATAAATTGATTATTGTTTGGAGCTTAAATCAGTAATGTTTGTAGTTAAAAATGTAGTGAAAACCCTAGGAAACAGAGAGATATTACATAATATAAATTTTTGTTTGAAAAAAGGGCAAATTGTGGCACTTGTCGGCCCTAACGGAGCAGGAAAAACGACTCTGATGCGTTTGTTGTGCGGTTTTTATAAACAGGAACAAGGCGAAATTTTATTTAATGATGTCTCTTTGGAAAATAATCGAACCAAGTTTTTAGAAAATATTGCTTATGTACCTGAACATGGCGGAATTTATCCGGATATGAGTGTTTTTGAGTTTTTGCGTTTTATGGGTGATGTTAAGCACTTGAATGAAGTTACTTTTACAAAAAATGTTAAAAAAGTCATCAAAAATTTGGAATTGGAATCTGTTGTTAATCAAAAATGCGAAACTTTATCAAAAGGTTATAAACGTCGTGTGGCAATCGCCGGTGCAATGTTGAGTGAACCCGAATTCTTAATCTTGGATGAACCTACAGAAGGATTGGATCCGCAACAAAAACTTAAGCTTAGAGAAGTTTTGCAAAATTATGGTAAAAAAAATACAATTCTTATCTCTACTCATATTATGGAAGAGGTTGAGGCTTTGGCTAATCGAGTGCTTATGATTAAGAACGGAAAAATTGTTTGTGATGCTACGCCTGATGATTTGAAAAAAATTACCTCACAAAACAGAATCGAAGAATCTTTTTATACCATTGTCGGTGATATTGATGGAGATAAATAAAGTGAAAAGAGATATTTTGACCTTTTTTTATAAAGATTTTAAATTTTATTTTCAAAGTAAAATGATTTATCTTTTGCTATTTATTTATGTTGCTTTGTGCGGAGCTATAACCTTTTATGCTTCGGATTTTTTTGTTAATACCACTAATAATATGTATCAGTTTTTTAAGTTTCAGCCAGGTATTTGGGCTTTGATTATTCCGGCTATTACTATGAGGTTGTGGGCAGATGAATATAAACAAAATACTTTGGAGGTCATATTGGCTCAGCCTGTGTCTTATGTGTGTGTCGTCTTGGGTAAATTTTTGGCTTCATGGACTGTTGTCGGTGTGATGCTACTTGCTTCAATGCCTGTTTGGTGGTGTGTTGATTTACTTACAGATACGGAAAATATTATCGTGCTGGGTAATTATTTTATAGTGTTTGTAATGTCAGGGTGTTTGTGTGCAATAAGCTTTTTGGTTGCTTCTTTATGTTATAATGTGTTGGGAGCATTTTTGGTCGGTTTGGTATCTTGCTCGGCAATAATATCTGTGTCATTCAAGTGGTTAGTCGATAAGTTGATACCTGATAGTGCTATTTTTATGAAATTGACAAATGCCTTTAATTTTTCATTGCAATATAATGATATGATAAACGGACAAATCAGCGTATCTTCAATGTTGTATTTTGTACTTATTATTGCTTTTGCTTTGAGTTTTTCTATTATCGCTGTTAATTATAAGAGGAATTGATTTATGATTAAACTTAATGTTAAAAAGTTTAGCGAATTTAGTTTGTTGATATTTAGCGGTCTTATTTTTTTGATTGCTTTGAATTTGGTGTTTTTCTTATTGTTTGGTGATACCAATATTGATTTGACTAAGAATAAAAAATATAGCTTAAGTAATGAAACAGTACGTTTTTTGGATAAAAATAAAAAGCAAGTTAATATAAGATTTTTTGTTTCTAAAGATTTGCAGTCAAAAAATCCTAAATTAGCTGAATATGCAGAATATTTACGTAAGTTGTTTGTTGAATATAAAAATAAAAGCAACGGATATATTGATTTGAGTATGGTCGATGTCGTTCCGTTTGAAAATTCTCAATTCGAGGCTGAAAAATATGGTATAACAGAATTTAATTTAGGTGATGGAATTAAATATCAATATTTAGGGGTAAGTTTTTCTAATATTGATGGTCGATATCAATCTATATCACAGCTAAACCCAGAAAGAAAAAATATTGTTGAAGATGATATTACCAGAATGTTATCTGTGATTACTGAAGATAGAAAACCTTATGTGGGAATTATTTCTCCTTTGTTTAGTGTGGCTGATGGAAACAATCCTGTTAGAAATGTGAGTAATTGGCCATTTGTCGATGCTATAGAAAAGTTCGGTTATGATGTGGTTCCTATAAGAGCTACTACTCCATATATTGATGATGCTATGGATGTCGTAATTTTGCTTTATCCTGTTGAGGTTGATACTTCTCTTCGATATGCCTTGGATCAATATTTGGTTAAAGGCGGAAGTCTTGTTATTTTGATGGATGCTTTTTCAGAAGAAAGATTCCGTGATCAAGAAGAATATTATTCTTATAAAAGCGGATTAACCCAGTTTTTGGAACATTATGGTGTTTTGTATAATGAATATGTTTTGGTTGGCGATAATGTGAACTCTAGAACTGTGATTATGGATGGAAAAAAAGTTCAATATCCTATGAAAATTAACATAAAAAATGATATGTTGGCTGATCATTTGATTAACAAAAATGTTGAAACGGTTTTTTATAATCATGGTGGTTTTTTCGAATATCAAAAACGTGATAATATGGTTGCTACGGTTATTGCAAAAACTTCAAATAATTCAGGTGTTTTGCTTGCCGGAAAAATAACTGATTTGGGATATAATGAGTTAATTAAAGATTATGCGGTTACCAATGAAAACTATATTTTATCTTTGCTGATAGAGGGAAAATTTAATCCTTATTACAGTTATCCGCCGATAAATGATTCTGATTTGATTTCTAAGCTTCCTATCTTTATCGGAACTCCGGAAAATTATGGTAAATTGTTGCTTATTGGCGATGCTGATTTTGTAAACGAAGCATTGTGGAATAAAAATCTCGGAAATAAAAATGGCGTTTTCAACATAACTTATTCATCTGATAACTTGCTGTTTTTAAGAAATATTTTGGATTATATGAGCGTTAGTAAATATACTAATATTGCTAAGAAAAATATTGATAATGACAGTATAAATTTAGTTGATGTTTTCCAAAGATGGTCAGTTGACTTTTATGCAGAAAATAAACGTGAAATAACTGAACAGCTTTATGATGTTAAGAATAAGCTTATATCTTTCAGAGATAATAAAGCTGAAATGGATCTTCTCTCAGTGAAAAAATTAAAAGACGAAGAAAAGTTGGTTCGCAAAGAAATGGAATTGAGCCAAAATTTGCGAAAGATAGTTTACTTAACCGGTGAAAAATATAAGTTTTTTATGACGTGTTTTTCAGTGTTTGTAATTTTTGTTTTGCCTATGTTAGTTGTTTTGTCAGTTTGGCAAATTTATGCTTTGTATAATCGTAAAATAGTGAAAAAAACAAAGGAATATGTTGATGATTAAAAATAATTATATTGTCAAATTTTTTATTGCGTCTGTTGCATTTTTGACTTTGGTCGTTGGTATCGTTTATTTATATGTATGGAATAACGATAGCAAATTGCAAGGCAAACTTGTTTTTTCTGAAACTTATAATAATGGTAATTTAATTGATAAAATTGTGTTACAATCAAGTGATGAAACTGTAGTGCTGTTACAAAATGATAGTTATTGGTTGATTGAAAACAAAAATAATTATTATGCCGACTTTGTGTTGGTTAGTATGTTACTTAATTCTTTGAATAAAAGTATATATTCTACAAAATTTCCCTATGATAAAAATGTGGTCGCAGAAAAATTGTTGAATAATCCTGAAAAAATAAGTGAAGATTCAGGGTTACTTATAAAAACATATATTAAAGATAAGTTGATTGATGAGATTGTTGTCGGATTACCTGATGAAAATCAAAACTATTATTTTGCAAGAAATCTAAAAGATGATAATATTTGGCTTATCAGTGAACGATTTAATTTTCCTATTTATTCAAGAGATTGGATAGTAAAACCAATAATTGATATTCCTGAAAAGCTGATTGAAACAATACAAATTGATGATAAAAGTGTAGGTCGTTTCGATGAGTTTACACCTTTTCATAATGAAAAAAATGAAGTGGTAAATATAAAGTTTTTTATCGATGAATTAACTAAATTATTTGCTGTTGATGCTATTCCCGCAAGTGAGTTTGAAAAAAATATTACCGATGATGTTAAAATAAAAAAAATTACTATCAACACATTTATGGGGTTAGTTGTTGAGTTGAATTTGTATTATTCTGATGTCGATAAAGTGTGGGGAAAAATAAAATTATCAACAACATCTCTTCCAATATACGTTGTCAATGATTATATAAACGATAATAAGTTTTTGTATGAGGGGTGGTACTTTGAAATATCTCCCAACCAAGGACATATCTTGCGTGATTTTCGTTTATAATAATTAAAGGATTTTATGGTTGATAATGTTTTAAAAATACCGGAATTTGTTTTAAATATTTCGAATATTGTTTTAGTGGAAATAAACAAATTCGGAACGGTTTTTTTTGTAAATAATAAAGCAAAGTGTATATTTAACAATATTGATATAAATAAAAATTTAAAGTCGTTTCTAGAAAGTAAAGATTGGTTTGTTTTTGAAAAAAATATTGCCACAGCTTTATATAATCAACATTCTCATCATTTTTATTGGGATTATAAAAACAGGTTTTATACGGTCTATATATATCCTGATAATGTTTCTATATGGATAGGTTTTGACGATATTACAGAAAAAAGGCAATTATCTCATTTGTTGAACAGTTGTTCGCAAAAAAATATTTTTATAGAAAAATTTTCTCAATGCGGATATTGGGAATTGGATATATCCCAAAAAAGATTTTATTGGTCTTCCGGAATGTATAAAATTTTTGAAATAGATGATAATAATTTGAATTGTCAAAGAAATTTAATAAGAGAACTTATACTTCCGCAAGATATACATTTGTATAAAAAAGAATTGAAAAATTTGCTTAAAAGCAAAAGTGATATTAACGGTTATATTCGTATAATAACTAAAAATAATAAAATAAAAAAATGTCGGTTCGGGGCAGGTTTGGTTTATGAAAACGGTGAAGAAAAAATTGCCGGCGTTTTTGTTGATGTGAGTGATTGTTTTATAAACGGATGTGAAAAATGTACGTTCTTATCAGATAATTTTAATTGTATGTTGGCTAAGTCAATTCATGATTTAAGACAACCTATAAGTGCGATGAATTTGTTAATTGAAGATGTCGATGAGTATGTTACAGAAGCAGGTAAAAGCTTGTTAAAAAGATTAAAAATTGCCTGCAATAATTTAAATTATATATTTGATGAAACTCTGAAATTTACAAAAAATAATGATGTTATAGGAACAAAATTTGATATTAAAGAGGTTGTTGAAAAAATATGTGATGAATATTTTGAAAAAATAGAAAAGAAAGGTATAAAACTGATAGTAAAGTTAAAAAAATATGAGGTTTATCAAAGTTTATTTTTAACAGAAAAAATTGTCAGAAATTTATTGGATAATGCCGTGAAATTTGCAAAATCAAAAATTGTAATAAGAAATGTAAAGAATTGTTTTTGGATTATTGATGATGGTTGCGGAATATCAAAAAACGAACAAAAACAAGTATTTGAAGATTTGTTTCGATGCAATACATTAAGTTGTGAAAATAATGATGGTGCCGGACTTGGTTTGGGGATTGTAAGCTATTATGCTTGGTTGATTGGATCTGAAATAAAGCTTAAATCACGCAAGGAGTATTATACTGCATTTAAGGTGTGTTTATAAGTTTGGCGAAATAATTGCATTTAGCTTAATTTGAGCTTAGACTTGAGCCGTGTATTAACTATTTGACGGTGTCTGATGTTTAAGAATATATTTAAAAAATTTAAGTCGAGTAATTTGTATATAAATTATTCAAAAATGTGGGTTTATGTAAAGCCTTATTGGGGTAGGGCTTTGTTGGCAATTTTAATTACTATTCCAATCGGTGCTATGGATGCGGTTATTGCTTGGGCACTAAAACCGTATATGGATGTGGTTATGGTGCAAAAAGGAGCATCTTATACTGCGTATATTCCGCTTTTGATTGTGTTATTTACACTTATTCAAAGTATATTTAATTATACGGCAACTTATATGAATACATGGGTCGGTCAAAAGATTTCAATCGGATTAAAAAAAGATTTGTATAGAAAGCTTTTACGTTATCATGCCGGTTTTTTTGATAAACAAAACTCAGGACAAATAGTTTATCGTTTTAATTCTGATGTTGATACAAGTTGTAACGGATTGTTGGCAAATTTGAAATTGTTTACAACCAGATTGTTTTCGTCTTTATCATTGGTTGTGGTGTTATTTTATAATTCGTGGCAGTTGGCAATAGTTGCAGTAGTCGTTTTGGGTGCTGCTTTGTTTCCACTTACCAGAGTTAAGAAAAAAATTAAAAATATTGTACGTGATACGGTATTCTCCGGTTCTGCGGTAGTTACTCATTTTAATGAGACTTTTTCGGGTAACAGAATTATAAGTTCGTATAATTTATATGATCATCAGTCAAAACGTTTTGAAGATACGTTAAATACTTGTTTTAAGCTTGGTATTAAAATGACACAAAGAACTGGTATTTTATCACCAATGATGCATTTTATAGTATCTGTGGGTATTGCTGCGGTTATTTGGTTGGGAAGTTATTTGATTGTTACAAATACTATTACTCCAGGTAATTTCGTTTCATTTATTGCCGCTTTAATTATGCTTTATACACCGATTAAAGCTATTGGAAACAACTTTAATGCAGTTCAGCTTGCATTGATGGCAATGGATCGTGTTTTTGAACTTTTGGATAAAGAACCTGATATTACTAATAAGAAAAATGCCAAAAAACTAAAAGGATTGAAAAAAGGTATTGAGTATAAAGATGTTTGTTTTGAATATGATGAAGGAAAACCGATTTTGAAAAATGTAAGCTTGAAGATTAAAAAAGGCGAAACGGTTGCTTTTGTCGGTAATTCCGGTGGCGGAAAAACAACGATGGTAAATTTGTTGCCCAGATTTTATGATGTTAAGTCAGGTGGTGTGTTGTTTGATGGTGTTGATGTCAGAGATTTAGATATTGATTCATTAAGAGAAAATATTGCCGTTGTATTTCAGGATAATTTCCTTTTTTCCGGAACTATTCGTGATAATATTATGCTTGGTAAGGAAAATGCTACCGAAGATGAGGTTAAACAGGCTATAAAAAATGCTTGCTTAGATGAATTTATTGACAGTTTGGAAAAAGGTCTTGATACCGTTATCGGTGAAAGAGGAACATTATTATCCGGCGGTCAAAAGCAAAGAATTGCCATTGCTCGAGCATTTCTGAAAAATGCGCAAGTGGTTGTTTTGGATGAAGCAACTTCGGCATTGGATAATAAGTCAGAAGCGGTTGTTCAGAAGGCTGTTGATAATTTGATGAAGGACAGAACAGTGTTTATTATTGCACACAGATTGTCGACGGTCAGAAATGCTGATAAAATCGCCGTTATAAATCACGGAGAAATGGTTGAATTGGGAAGTCATGACGAATTGTTGAATAAAAAAGATTCAATTTACGCTTCGTTGTATCATACCCAGTTAAAATAATTTAATTTATTAGGCTTATCTTATTTTAGGTAAGCCTTTCTTAATATTTTTTATTGTAGAATAAAATGTTGTGTTAAACTTATGTATTGAGGTTTGTATAATGGAAAATAAAGTTATAAAAACTGCTAAAGATTTAGAAGCCTTGATTAAAAATGTAAAAGCTGCTCAAAAAGTTTTTGCTACATATGATCAAGAAACCGTAAACAAAATCTTTAAGGCGGCAGCAACAGCTGCTGATAAGGCTCGTATTCCTTTGGCCAAGATGGCTGTTGAGGATACAGGTATGGGAGTGGTTGAAGATAAGATAATTAAAAATCACTTTGCATCGGAATATATATATAACAAATATAAAAATGAAAAAACATGCGGAATTATTAAATCAGATAAAACCAATGGTGTAAAAGTCGTGGCTGAGCCTTTGGGTGTTATTGCCGGTGTTATTCCAACAACAAACCCGACATCAACGGCTATATTCAAATCGTTGATCTCGCTAAAAACCAGAAATGCAATCATCTTTTCGCCGCACCCCAGAGCTAAAAAATCTACTATTGAAGCCGCTAAGCTTATATATGAAGCAGCAGTTAAGGCGGGCGCTCCGAAAAATATTATCGGTTGGATTGATGAACCGTCATTGGAATTGACCGATATGTTATTAAAGCATCCTGATGTTAATGGTATTTTAGCAACCGGTGGTCCGGGAATGGTTAAGGCTGCTTATTCTTCAGGAAAGCCTGCTTTGGGCGTCGGTGCGGGTAATACTCCGGCGATTATTGATGAAACGGCTGATTTGGAAATGGCTGTTTCGTATATTTTGATGTCAAAAACTTTTGATAATGGTATGATTTGTGCTTCGGAGCAGTCTGTAATTGCTATTAAATCGGTTTATGAAAAAGTTAGAGCCGAGTTTGTTAAGCGTGGTGCATATTTGCTTGATGACAAAGAAGCTAACAAATTAAGTAAAATTATTTTGACACCAAAAGGTGTTAATGCCGAAATAGTCGGTCAGCCTGCTGTTAAGATTGCTAAAATGGCCGGTATAAATGTTCCGGAATATACCAAAGTTTTGTTGGCTGAACAAACATCTACAGATGTTTCTAATCCGTTTGCTCATGAAAAATTGTCACCGATTTTGACTTTGTATAAAGCAAATGATTTTGAAGAAGCTGTTGATAAGGCTTTGGTTTTGGTCGAATTGGGCGGTATGGGACATACTTCTGTTTTGTATACAGATACCAGAAAACAAGACAGAGTTGATTATTTTGCTAAAAAATTACCAACAGGTCGTTTATTGATTAACTCTCCGTCATCGCAAGGCGGAATAGGTGATTTGTTTAACTTTAGACTAGAACCTTCTTTGACTTTGGGTTGTGGTTCTTGGGGCGGTAACTCGGTTAGTGAGAACGTCGGTGTTAAACATTTGTTGAACTATAAAACTGTTGCAGAGAGGAGAGAGAATATGTTGTGGTTTAGAGTACCGCCAAAAATTTATTTCAAACGTGGTGCAACAGATGTTGCTTTGCGTGAGTTGGAAGGCAAAAAAAGAGCTTTTATCGTAACTGACAGATATTTGTTTGATTCGGGTATGGTAAGTTCTATTACCGATGTTTTGGAAGATATGGATATTGAATATCAAATCTTCTTTGATGTTAAACCGGATCCGACAATTTCTACCATTGAAGAAGCATTGATGATGGTTAATGTATTTAAACCGGATGTGTTTATTTCGTTTGGTGGCGGTTCGCCGATGGATGCTGCTAAGATTATGTGGCTTAAGTATGAAAAACCGGAAATCGAATTTGAAGATGTAGCTATGCGCTTTATGGATATAAGAAAACGTATTTGTACAATCGGTGATTTGGGTAAAAAAGCATCCATGGTTGCAATCCCGACAACATCAGGTACCGGTTCGGAGGTTACTCCTTTTGCTGTTATAACAGATGATAAGTCGCATGTAAAATATGCTATTGCTGATTATGCTTTAACGCCTAATATGGCTATTATTGATGCTAACTTTGTAGATAATATGCCAAAAGGTCTTACATCTGCCGGTGGTATTGATGCTTTGGTTCATGCTATTGAGGCTTATGTTTCGGTTATGGCTACAAACTTTACCAATTCTACTGCGTTAGAGGCTATCAAACAAGTGTTCAGATACTTGCCGAGAGCATATCATGATGGTGCTAATGATCCTAAAGCCAGAGAAAAAATGCATCATGCCGCAACTATTGCCGGTATGGCATTTGCAAACTCTTTCTTAGGCTTGTGTCACTCTATGGCTCACAAACTTGGTGCGGCATTTAATATTCCTCACGGAATTGCAAATGCATTGTTAATCAGCCAGGTTATTAAATACAATGCTACGGATTGTCCTCGTAAACAGGCGATTTTCCCACAATATAAAATGCCTGAGGCAAAAAGACGCTATGCTCAAATTGCAAGTAACCTTAAATTAAAAGGCAAAACCGATGATGATAAGGTTGTTTCTTTGATTGAGGCTATTGAAGATTTGAAAAAGCAAATTGATATTCCTGCTTCTATTAAGGATTGGGGTATAAGCAAAAAGGATTTTGAGGCTAAGCTTGATTGGTTGGTCGAAAATGCTTTTGATGATCAATGCACCGGCGCAAATCCGGTATATCCTTTGATGGAAGATATCAGAAAGATTTATCTTGATGCTTTTGAAGGAAAACTGTAGTATCGTAAGATAATATATATCAACTCTGTCGATTGTTAAATATGAGAGGACTTTATGAGTAAAAAAATACAAGTTTGCATGGGTAGTTCTTGTTTTGCCAGAGGCAATAACAGAAATTTGCAAGTAATTGTAAAATATCTTAAAGACAATGGTCTTGATGCAACTGTCGAACTTTCGGGTTTGAGATGTTGTAACTTTTGTTCAAAAGGCCCTAATATTTCAATCGACGGAGTTGAGTACGACAATGTTGATAGCGGAACTTTGATTGATATTTTGGATAAAAACTTTAAGGAATAAATAAATGTCTAACCGTGATTTTCCTCTTTTTACAATAAAAAATAACTGTCAAGACTGTTACAAATGTGTCAGACAGTGTCCCGTAAAAGCTATTAAAATAGAGGATAATTCCGCCCAGATTGTGCCGGAATTGTGCGTTGCTTGCGGAAAATGTTATAAAGTATGTCCGGTTAGAGCAAAACAAGACAGAGATGACGTAACACGTGCAAAAAACTTGATTGCGAAAGGTGAAAAAGTTTATGTTTCTTTGGCTCCTTCTTGGGTTGCTGAATTTAATAATCTTACAAAAGAACAATTATTGACTTCTATTCAAATGTTGGGTTTTGCAGGTGTTGCCGAAACAGCATTGGGTGCAGAAGAAGTTTCTGCTCATATTGCAGACTTTTTGGCAGATAAAAAAGACGGTGTTTATCTGTCAACAGCTTGTCCGTCTTTTGTTGAATATATAAATAAATATCAACCGGAATTGAATGCTAATTTGACACCGGTTATGTCGCCGTTATTGGCTCATTGTAAAATGATGCGTAAAGAGTTGGGCGAAGATATTAAAATTGTTTTTGTCGGTCCTTGTATTGCTAAAAAAATAGAGGCTGATAGAAATTCTTCATTATTAAACTTGAGTATATCATTTAGAGATTTGCGCAGATGGCTTAGAGAAAAAGGTATAAACTATCATAGTATTAAGCCAGCTGAGGGAATTGATTTTGTGCAAAAACACGCATCAAAAGGTCGTTATTATCCTATTGAAGGAGGTATGATTGAAACTATTAAACATTATGGTAAAACCGATAATGTTTATATGATGCAGTTGACAGGATTGGATAATATTAAAAGAGAACTTTCCAATATCAGTAATGAACAACATAACAAAGCTATTTTTATAGAATGCTTGGCTTGTGATGGCGGATGTGTAAACGGTCCTTGTACCAGACAACAAAAATCAGGGTTTGAAAAAAGAGTTTGTGTGTTAAATGATGTTGCTTTGGAAGAAAATGCAAAATTAGATGCTAAAAAAGAAGATATAACACAGACTTATGATGTAAATCCGATATCTGAAAACAAGTATGATGAAGAACAAATAAAACGTGTATTAGAAAGTTTGGGTAAACATACGATTGATGATGAGATAAATTGTAATGGTTGCGGTTATGATAATTGCCGTAATTTTGCTAAGGCTGTGTTGGCAGGAAAAGCTGAAAGCGATATGTGTGTTTCTCATATTAAACATAGAGCTCAGAAAAAAGCTAATGCCTTGTTGAAATGTATTCCTTCGCCGATTGTTATTGTAAATTCTAAATTGTCTATCATTGAATATAATGAACAATTTGTTCAGGCATTTTGGCGTGATGAGGAGCATGCTGATTTGTATGAACGTGATAATCTTATTGGGGCAAATTTGCGCGATTTTATAAGTTTTACCAACTTGTTTTCTGCTTCTTTGGAATTGGGCGAAGACGTAAAACGCGAAAATACCAAGCACAACAGTCGTGTTTATGATGTTATGGTATTTAATATCGAACCTAAACAAGTTGTCGGCGGTGTTATTGAAGACGTTACCAGAGTTGAAATAAAGCGTGAAAAAATTGCTGAGAAAGCCAAAGAGGTTATTGAGAAAAACTTGGCCACGGTTCAACAAATTGCTTGTACCTTGGGTGAGCATATGGCAGAAACCGAAGTATTGTTGCGCTCAATTGCAAAGGATTACTCTTCGGAACTTAATGACAGACCGAATATTACTATCAGAAACAAAAAGGGTAAGTTTTAGATGAATTCTTCTTTGTTTATTGAAATATCATCGCATCAAGAGCATAAACATACCGAAAGTTGTTTCGGTGATGCGGTGTTGTCAAAAAAAGTTCCGGAAGAACAACGTATTATATCGGTGTTGTCAGACGGACTTGGAAGCGGTGTTAAAGCCAATATTTTATCATCAATGACAACACGTATGGCAATGAAGTTTATTGAAAGCGATTTGGATTTGGTGCGTTCTGCCGGTATTATGATGCAAGCGTTGCCAATTTGCCAAATACGAAAAATAAGCTATGCGACTTTTTCTATTGTTGATGCTATTTTAGACGGTAAAACCCGTATCTATGAAATGGATAATCCTCAATGTATCATAGTCAGAGATGCAAAAAAGTTAGATGTATCTCATCACGAAATTACGGCAGATAACTGGAAAGACAGAATTATCAATGTCTAT
The DNA here is from genome assembly GCA_045639065.1 of Alphaproteobacteria bacterium. Classification (GTDB taxonomy): domain Bacteria; phylum Pseudomonadota; class Alphaproteobacteria; order RF32; family CAG-239; genus CAZU01. The sequence goes on from JAZUCK010000006.1 coordinate 146,938, forward strand.
CAGTTCGTTGCTCAAGAAGAGGACAGAATTATCATAATGTCGGACGGTGTTACTCAAGCAGGACTTGGAAACCCTAAATATCCGCTCGGTTGGCAAAGAGAAGGTGTGTGGAATTTTATCGAAAATCAGGTAAGACGAAAACCTCATATCTCGGCGTCGGCTTTAGCAGAGGCTATTGTGCATGAGGCATTAACCAAAGAACCTGAAGAAAAAGCCGGAGATGATATCAGTTGTACGGTGATTTATTTTAGAAAACCAAGAAAATTGATGCTACTTAGTGGTCCTCCGTTTGATGAGGAAAAAGATAAAGAAGTTGCCGAAATGTTAGATTATTATGATGGTAAAACAGCTATTTGCGGAGGTACAACAGCAAATATTATTGAGCGTGAATTATGCTTAAAATGTGAAATTGATAAAACTACCTTTGATCCAAATATTCCGATGGCGTCTATTATGCCGGGGGTTGATCTTGTTACCGAAGGTATTTTAACACTAACCGATGTATATCGTATGTTAAAAGAAGGTATTGATGAGGACAAGGATAATGCTGCCGTAAGATTAACCAAGCTATTACTTGATTCTGATAAAATTGATTTTGTAATAGGTACCAAAATAAATGAGGCTCATCAGGATCCGAATCTGCCAATGGAGCTTGACATTCGCAGAAATATTGTTAAAAAGATTTTCAGATTACTGCAAAGTAAGTTCTTGAAAGAAATTAGTGTAAAATATGTATAAATATTTTAGGAGAACTTAAAATGAAAAAGATAGAGGTAAAGATATGTGCCGGTACTGCCTGTTTTGTTATGGGAGCACCTCAAATTCAGGCTTTGGAATTTAATGCACCGGCTGATATAGCCGATAAAATTGAAATCGTCGAAGTCAGATGCATGAACCACTGCAACAAAGGATCTGGTTACAACAAAGGTCCGTTTGTGGAAGTGAACGGCGAGTTGATTGAAGAAGCTACTATGGAAAAAGTAGTTGCTAAAGTTAGAGAAATGATAGCTAAAGAGGAAGAAGAGAATTGTTAATACCTAAGAATTATGCTAACCAAATGCGTACCAGAATTTTGGTTAAAGTTGTAGAAAGTTTTTATAAGGACAGATTTGAAACTGCTGATGAAATTCCGATAGATATGCGCCCGAAAGATTATGATTCGAGCCGCTGTTGCATTTATAAGGACAGAGCAGTATTAAAATATCGTCTTATGGCTGCGATGGGTTTTACTCCGCAGGAAGAGACTAATGAAGCAATGTCTTTGCGTGAATATGGTAAAGAAGCTTTGAAGCGTCAAAATCATGCAAAAAGTTGTTTGTCGGTAATTGATATTGCTTGTTCGGCTTGTGTAAAGTCACAATATATGGTTACTGATGCTTGTCGTGGTTGTTTTGCACGTCCTTGTGTTATGAATTGCCCTAAACAAGCTATTTCTTTTGTGAACGGCAAATCACATATCGATCCTGATTTGTGTGTTTCTTGCGGTAAATGTATGGATGTTTGCCCTTATCATGCAGTCGTTAAATTGCCGGTTCCTTGTGAAGAGGCTTGTCCGGTTAATGCTATTAAAAAAGATGAAAATGGTGTAGAACACATTGATGAAGAGGCTTGTATATCTTGCGGTAAGTGTTTGCAGTCTTGTCCGTTTGGAGCAATTGTTGAACGCTCACAATTGGTTGATGTATTAAACCTTATTCACAATAGTGATAAAAAGGTTGTGGCAATGCTTGCTCCGGCCATCGTCGGTCAGTTTCCGTTTGAATTAAATCAAGTGGTTGGCGCTTTGAAAAAAGTCGGTTTTGCTGATGTTGTCGAAGTTGCTGCCGGTGCTGATATTACTTCGGCAAATGAGGCTGCTGAGTTTATTGAGAGAATGGAAGAGGGTGCTCAGTTTATGACAACTTCTTGCTGTCCTGCTTATTATAGAGCTACAAAGGTTCATGTTCCTGAAATTCAGCCTTTTGTATCTCATACAAAAACACCAATGTATTATACAGCTGAAATGCTCAAAAAAGAGCAACCGGATTGCATATCAGTATTTGTCGGTCCTTGCTTGGCTAAACGTAACGAAGCCGAATATGATCCAAATGTTGACTATGTTTTGACATTTGAAGAAATCGGCGCAATGTTTGTTGGTGCTAAAGTTGAAATTGCTGATTGTGAACCTATGGAATTTGCTAAAGTTTCGTCAGCACAGGCCAGAAAATATCCTTTGTCTGGCGGTGTTGCCGGTGCTGTGGGTAATTTGGTTGAAGGTAAAATCGACTATAGACCGGAAAGAATCGATGGTTTGAATAAAGAAAACATCAAATTGTTGAAAAAATATGCAACAAAAGGCTGTGAAGCAAACATGATTGAAGTTATGTGTTGTGAAGGCGGCTGTATTGCAGGTCCGGGATGTATGTCTTTAGCTAAAAAGGCAGCCAGACAGGTTGAGGCTTATGTTGAAAAAGGTCAAAACCAAAAAGATATGAAATAAGTATATCTTTATTCATTTGAAAAAAGCACTCAAAAGAGTGCTTTTTTTATTTATCTTTTACATTAGTTTCTTCGGCTATTTAACTCAATTTAAACACTTTAAATTGGATAATATACGAGTACGGATAGGCCATCCGTATGTAAAAGTACTTTTAGAAAATAAGGAAACAACAGAAGTTGTTACAAGAATTGAGACACATATACCCGAGGAATCGGATGGTAGGCTCTTTGCATAAGAATATGCGAAGGGTTTTGTTGTCTCTATATAGGATAAAATACGAGCGAGGTGCGTTATGGCGTATAACATA
>JAZUCK010000007.1:0-25412 GCA_045639065.1 Alphaproteobacteria bacterium
CTATCGTCCACAATTCTATTTCCGTACAACAGACGTAACAGGTTCAATTGAATTGCCTGCCGGTACAGAAATGGTAATGCCTGGCGATAACATTTCAATGACAGCCAAATTGATTCACCCGATTGCTATGAACGAAGGTCTTCGTTTTGCTATTCGTGAAGGTGGTCACACTGTTGGCGCCGGCGTTGTTGCTAAAATCTTGAAGTAAGATTTGAAACAATAATCCGAATATAAATTTAAGCCCCGCTTCTTAATGTTGCGGGGCTTTCTTTTATTTGTTGCTATTTGTTTGGATTATAAAGGAAAATTCTAAGTTTTTTAAGAGCAATAGCCGACATTATTTCGCCTATCTTTTTTAATTTGGGAATTTCAAATATCTCAGAAATTATCAATGCCTCATCCGATAATTCTTTGTTCAATTTATCCCCTAATTCATCTGCAATTCCAGGTGTTATATAACACAACACCAATTTATAATCTCTTAAATCAACTTCAAAAAAGTTTCTCTTATGAATCACTATATTTGGTATATAGAACGTCTTTAATTTTGCAATTGAATACGCAATCCAATCATATTCATAACCGACAAATTTACTATCCTTAAATTCCTTTGCCAAAGGTATCAATAAACAACCCGAACCGCATCCTAAATCAGTTACGCTAACACCTTTGTTTTCTTGTAAAAACCTTTTAGCCTCGAGTATTATTTCTTTTTTTATTTTTCCGAAAGAACTGATAAAAGGAGGTTCTTTTCCTCTACAACTCACAAATTTGTAAACCAATTTTATATTATAAGCTAAAGCTAAAACAAACAAAAACAACGAAAAGTAATAAAACATTTGAACCTCTAAAAATTTTTGGCGCCAGCGAGAGGACTCGAACCTCCTACCCACAGTTTAGGAAACTGTTGCTCTATCCTGATGAGCTACGCCGGCACCATAACACAAGTTTATATCTGTATTATTCAGCTTTGGCAAGAGCTAATTTTTCTAAAAAAGCAATCTGAATTTCTGCCAATTTTTCTACCGATTCTATCTCTACATACTCTTCCGGTGCATGCATTCCGTCACCACTTCCCGAGTGCATAATTACCGTAGAACCTCTGACGGCAAACTCTCTGGCATCTGTTGCCCCGCCTTCATATTCAAATCTTATTTTTTTATTCAAAATCTTTTCTGCTAATTTTTTGTATTCCAAAATTTGCGGATTCTTTTCGTTCATAACCACCGGTGTACTTGATGAAACAACCTCAAACTCAACGCCTTTTACCATGCATTTTTTCAAATTTTTTACCAATCCGTCGACTGAGCTTGTCTCAACCAATCTAAAATCACACAACGCCTCACAGTAATCAGAAATAATATTAGCAACTTTACCACCCTCAATCTTTGCAAAATGAAGGGTATCAATCCATTTATTTCTTGGTTTTTTACCTTCCAAATCATATGCCGGATAAATTTTTCTGATATTAGATATAACCTTAAACATCAACTCGTTGGCATCAATTCCGTCCCAAGGTCTTGAGCCGTGAGCCTCTTTTCCTCTTGCTTTAATTTTTACAAAAACCGGATTCTTACATTTAGCAATAATCTTCGTAATATCACCACCAACATCATTATCTAAAACAACATCAGCCTTAATTTTAGAATATTTTTCTAAAAAGGCTTTTGTTCCTTTTGATCCTTTTTCTTCATCAGAAGATAAAATAATTCCAAATTTTATCGGTAATTTATTATCAATAACATATTGCATGGAATTCATTGCTACTGCTGCAAAAGATTTCATATCCAACGAACCGCGTCCATATAAATTACCATCTTTTATTACAGGACTAAACATCTTATCATCAGCCGGCACTACATCTATATGTCCCAACACCAAAGCATCAAAATCCAGTGAATTATGGTTACGTATCATTATAACCGGAGCAATACCTTTTTTTTCAAATACAACAACCTTAGCTCCAACCAAAGTCATTGTATTTTTTATATAATCCATGGTTTTCTTTATTTCTTCTTCATTACCTGTTTCGCTTCTAAAGCGCATTAGCTCTTGAGCAACTTCTAAAAATTTCATTTTTTTTACTCCTTTTTACCATTTATTCACTTAATAATGAGATAGTAAGTCAAAAAGGTATAAAAAAGATTTAAAAGGAAGAGTGTTATGAAAAGAATTTTATTTATAGTACTTCTTTGCATGGTCGGTGTTTTTGTTGCTATCGCCAAAGAAAATAGCGCACCATCACAAGATTCCGATTCTCTTCCAAGATTTGTTTCTTTACGAGATGAAACAGTAAATGCTCGTTCAGGACCAGGAACAAAATATCCTATAGATTGGGTATATAAACAAAAATCAGCCCCTGTAGAAGTTATTGCCGAGTACGAAAATTGGCGCCGTATACGTGATTGGCAAGGCAGTGAAAGTTGGGTTTTATCTCAACTTTTAACTCGCAAACGATTTGCTAAAGTAATAACCCCAGGCGAAAACAATCTTTATGCTAAGGATAATTATAAATCAAAAATCATTGCACGAATTGAAGACGACGTTGTCGGTGAAATAAAAAAATGTCCGGCTGATAATGATTTTTGCCTAATCGTCTTCGGAAATTATGAAGGTTGGATGTCACGCCAAAACATTTACGGTATCTATGATAAAGAAATAATCGACTAACTTGCCAAATCAAAAAGATTTTTAGGAAGCTCGTTTAGTAAAACAACCGTTATCAGCATCCAAATAAATGCATAAACCAACAGCGTTTCACAAACCACTTTATTTCTGAGTGGTTCGATTCTTTTTGCTAACGTGCTAAACAATTTACGCAAACCAAGCAATGTAAAAATTACTATAAGTCCTTGAAATCCTAAGCTTATATCTTTAACAAGATTTTTCAAAGGTTCTAACATTCTTATTAAAAAAGCAAAGAAGAGAATATAAAAAAACAATCCTATTACAAAGATTCTTTGCATTTTTATGTTTTGGCTATGTTTTTTTTCTTTTTCAGCCTGAACTTTCTCCGTAGATAATTGAGTTACTTCTATACCTCTTATTTTTTCAGGAGTCTGTTTTTGCTGTTTTATATTACTTAAATCTTTATAAAATTTACTTTCGACCGAACATAGACCACAGCCTTTAGATGTAAAATATGCATGATCTTTGTTTGCTTTACATTGCTTCAAGCTATGCATTAACTTCCATAAATGCTCTTGCCATTCATAAGCAGTAGGTCTTTGACAATCTTTTGTAAAAGCTCTTTCAAAAAGTTCTAAAGTTTCTTTATTAAAATATTCATGAATACTATAAGGATGCGGATATTGATACTTATCCGGCCACAAACCATAGGCATAATGGTATTTCTCTATTCTTGTTTGAATTGTAAGCATTTCATCTTCGCTGTTCTTCGGAGCTCCGGAAAAAGGATGGATTCCGTTATTTAACAACCTAAATATAATAACAGCCAATGCAAACTTATCTTGCTCCTCACCCATCTCTTCACAAGAAAGTTCCATACCTTCGGGATATATATATTCTTCACTTACAAATTCAGCCGGATACCTATTCCTCTCGCCTTTAATAGAAAAACCGTCACAATCAACTACCGCCACCAACATATTTTCTTTATAAACATATAAATTAGATGGTTTTAAATCTATAATATAATGTCCGCATTTGTGTAATTCGGTAACCATTAAGGCGACATTATAAGCGGCATAAATTCGATATGCATATTTTTCGGAAAGATTAAGTTTTTTTCTTATAGCTTTTTGCATCAAATGATCTAAAGACACAGCCTTGTTCATATCAATCAACGGCATCATATATCCGACACAAAAACCCTTTTCATCATCAAGCAACGCTTCCGGCCAAGCAATTTGAATATAATCAGCCCCGTTTGCCTTTACTGGTTCAAAATTCGGCTTGTTTAACAACATTGCTTGCAGTTTTTGCCTGTTAGTTGCTGATTTTTCAGTATTGTGAAAAATTTTTACAACAGACTCAGGTCTTCCTTCAACTTCATATATTTTTCCGGAAGCTCCTCCTTTGTTTATCATTTTTCCAAGAGTTATTTTTCCGTACGAACCGTCGCCAAAAACCGCGTTATATACCTGTTTTTTTTCCATATCGGCTATAAACCTCCTATCCATACAAGAGTTTTATCGTCCGAATTAAGCTTTTGTGCTCTTGGGGTATTAAGCGTATTTATGAGGGCTTTTTTAGCTTTTAATAAACTCTTCTCGTTGAAAAGATAATCGTTTATAGGATAAATAAATTTATGTTCTATCTCATTAAAATCAGGTCTAAAAGCAAATGATGTTAAACCATCAGACATTAACAAAATACTTTTTGAATTCTGTATTTTTGTAAAGCGCAGATTCTCTCGCCACTCTTGTTGCGTAAAGAAAAAAGTTTCACAAGAAAAGCATCCGTTTTCCGGTCTTGATGCAACAAACCCCGCATCTTCGCTCAAAGACAACGCTGCACCATCTCCGATATGGAAAAAAATCCCTTTTCCTTTATTATAAACCACCCCGACAATAGTAGCCGCAAAACAAGATAGACCATTTTCATTTTTTGTTTTGTTAAAACGGTGTAAAAAAAGTTTTTCTCGAACAATATTTATAGCTTTTACAACTTCACTTTCAATTTTTGTAAAATCCGCATTTTTTAATAAATCACACAAAGTCTCACAAACATTTTTTGCTCCGATTTTGCCATATTTTGCCGAACCGGCTCCATCGGAAACCACAGCCACTAAGTTTTTACCCAAAGAATGTTTATAGCAATCTTGGCACGCTATTTTCTTATTAACATGCAATAAACCGGCAACGCTTGCCGCAACAACTTTTATTTTAAGAGTTTTATTCTTCATCCCAATCGCCCGTATCATCAAGCAAATCCAAACTGTTTGGGGCTGCACGTGAAACGCACGAAACACTACGACTTAGCCACAAGAAAAATTCAGTAAAACGAAGACCGCTAAGCCTTTTAGGCGTATTTGTCGAAAACATTGCAAGTTTTTCTAAATTAGCACCCTGAGTACCTACCGCGTGAATAACAACTTTCTTATTTTGTTGCGCCAAACGACACTTTTTAGCAACAATTTCCCAATCATAATCGGTAGGTTCGCCATCACTGATAAGAAAAATCCATGGTCTTTTCGATGTAATTCCGCAACTGTCATACAAACATTTTTGTTCTTCAATTTTTTTCAAAGCCAACTCCATAGCCTTGCCCAAAGGAGTTAAACCTCCGGCCTCCATTTCAGGAGCCTCAAAATTCATAGCATCAATCCAATCGGATGAAACAACAGCTTCATCCTTACCAAAAGCTTTCACGATAAGTAATTGAACACGTGATGATGCATCAATATCGTCTTTTAGCTCTTGTTCCAACGCCTTCAATCCTATATTAAGTTGTTTTATAGGCTCTCCACGCATAGAACCCGAACAATCTAAAACCAACACACATGGAGTACGTTCATTTGCATTATCAGCAAACTCCACATAGGGAATCATTTCGTTATCGATATTATCTAAAACCATTGTTTATCTCTCTTAATCTGGGTTATAAGGATATGTATGAGGGTATCCGCTTTCTTCGTAAGGAATAGGCAAAGAAGCCTTTCCGCAAGAAGCAACACTAAAAACAACAAACAATAAAAAAAGCACAAATATTTTTTTCATATACAATTCCTTTACTTCTTTGAGTATATAATAAACATATATATCATGAAGGGTAACTAAAAAATAAGTTATACAAAAGAAAATGATTAAAAAAATAATTCTTATCATTTTATTTGTTTTTTTCATAAGCACAGCTTTTGCCAAAAGCGGTGTCAACATCTTTTCATACCCCAGAGAAGTTCCCAAAGCTAAAATTTTTAACCAATACGGACAATCATTTAGCCTAAAAGACTTTAGCGGAGAATTCTTAGTTGTTATTTTTTGGTCGAGAACCTGTATTCCTTGTATCAGAGAAATTGACGAGATTAACAACTTTGTAAAAAAGACCCGAGGAACAGGTGTAAAATTGATAACCGTATCACCTGAAAAAGAATGGATTTCACCGGAAGAGCAAAAATCGTTCTTAAAAAAATATGGCGGACATGACATAGAGTTTTATTCTGACAGAAAATCTGCCTTGGCCAACAGCTTTGGTATTTTTTCATCACCTCATACAGTTCTAATAACGGCCGATTCTATGGAAATAGGACGAATACGAGGTGCTGTCGATTGGGATGACAGTGATGTTATAGAATATATTTATAAGCTAAAGTCTGAACACTAGATTTTTTCTTCTTCAAAAAATTCAAACAAATTTTTGTGATTTTTCTGATTGTTTTCCAAAGCCTTAATAGCTTGTTCCATAAGCTTTTTAGAAGAACGAGATTTTTGAGGAAAGCAGCTTATTCCCATAGAAAACAGCAATTCGTGTTTGGTAAAATTATCACTCACGCCTTCTTTCAACACTTCTAATATTCTATTTACAAAATTACGCAATTCTTCTTCGCTTCGTGCTTTCAACATTATCCAAAAACTATATTTTAAGCCAACGCTTACTGTTGCTGTTTTTGGTAAACTTAAAATTAAATTATCTGCTAATTTATTTAAGATTACATCATCAATATGCATTCTCTTAAAAACATCAATATTATCTATATTAAGAGCCATAACAGCAATACTACAAACATCTTTAATGTTTTCTTTTGCATTTTCATTAACGATAGCAACCTGCACTCTATCCTCAAACAGAAAAAAGTTCGGCAAACCTGTAACTTCATCATATAAGCTACTGTAAGAAAATTTGTTTTTACTTTTTTTATGCTCGCCCATCAAAATAAAAGAGAAATGATCACTTTCCGGTAAATATATAGCTTTTAATTTAGCCGGTACTATTTTTCCTTTTGTATTCTTTATTCTAACAGTAATCTCTTTTGAATCGGTAATCATTTCACCAATATTTTTTGACAACAAGCTCCAATCTTCTTTAACAACTAACTTAAAAAAGCTGTTTCCGATAAAGTCTTTATCCGGCCCTATTTCAAAAAACATTATTGCCGCTTGATTCATATAAACGAGTTTATCATCTCTGATTAAAAAAACAGGTCTTTCTGATGTTGAAATAAAAGAGTTTATAATTTCTATCAATCTAACATCAAGATTATGCCAATCTTCATCAGTTTTCATTTGTGGGGCTTGTTCTTGATAAGTAACCATTTCCAAAGAATCCAAATCCACGGAATATTTTTTGGCATCTTCAAGATTGACGGCTTTTTTATCAGAAACATCATCTAAAAAAGCGCCACCATCCAAATTTTCAATAATTTTATTAAAATTTTCTGTCATTTTTCTAAATCATACTCTTTTTCTAAGATAATAATCATATTGTGCAAAAAAAACAATGTAATGTTTGTATTTTATTAAGAATTTTCTGATAGACTGCCCGCATAAAAGGAATCCTCAAGGAAAGCAAGTCATGACCACAGAATCAACAGCGGTAACCTCCGAAGAAATAAAAGATATCACTGTCGAATCCGCAAAAACTGATGAACCTACAGCCGACGCTGTAGAATCCGTAAACAACGTATTCTTACTGAAAGAACGTTTTGAAATAAACTTCAAAGAACCGTTGCCTGAGTTAGACACAAACGGAGCAACGGCTTATGCGGTAAAGGACCATATAACTCCTCAGCGTAACCTTTTTGCTCTTGTCTGCTCAAACGAAACATCGCCCCGTTTGTCATATTTAGCTTACCTAAAATCAATTGATGCACCAAATATTTTAAAATTGGTTGAATACGGTATTATAAAAAAAGACAACAAAGAAGAATGTATGACTTTAATTTATAATATGCCAACCGGCCCCAGAGCAGATGATTTTGAAAAAAGCGATGAAAACATAAATCCTCAAACCTTTGAAAAGCTGGCTCTATCGCTTTTATCAGGATGTGAAGTGCTAAAAACTTTCGGATTAACCCATAGAGCTATCCGCACAAACAACATTTTTTATAAAGACACAACTAAAAAAGAGCTTGTCTTGGGTGACTGCTTGGCTTCTTTTCCTTCCTTTTATCAGCCAATTCATTATGAAACTGTTGAAAATATGTTATGTGATCCTCAATCACGAGGAAACGGTACCTTTGAACAAGATTTATATGCTTGCGGTGTTGCTTTATTGGAAATTATAACTAAAAAATCTTTTAATTCTGAAGCAACTGTTGCCGAACAAGTTAAACAAAAACTTAAAAATACATCTTACAACTATTTGCTTTCCGGTGAAAAAATAAACTCTCAAATAGCTGTTGTTCTTCGCTCCTTGATAGACGATATACCGGAAAATCGTTGTTCAAGTTCGCAATTATATAACTTTTACGAAGGTAAAACAACATCATTATTAACTAATGATACAGCTGAAAAATCGAACAGATCATTAGTTATTAACGGTGAAAAATGCTACACACAAAAAGCAGCCGCAATAAATATGCTTTTATATCCTGACTTTGGTATCGAAGTTATTCAAAGTGGAAAATTACTCGAGTGGATAAAAGTAGGTTTAGAAAATGAAAAACTTTACAATAAACTCGATAAAATGATTTCGTCAGAAAAAAACAGCAATAAAAATCTTCTTTTATATAAAATTTGTATTGCTCTGGATTACACATTACCTTTAAAAACATCTGATGGTTTTTTATTTCCGACCGGATTGGCAAAATGTATTTTTTATAACAAGCGTAAATCAATATCTCTCACTTACCTTCAATCCTTGATTTCGAGTGATATTATAAAAGTTTGGTACCAAGAACAACCCTATTTACGCGCACCATCAAATGCCGGCGAATTCAAATTATATATTTCCAGAAATGATATGGGTTATGGTTTTGACAGAATAATGTACGATTTTGATGAAGACTTACCTTGTATCAGTCCTTTATTAAGCAATAGTTTTGTAAACAACCTATCACGTTTATTAAAAGCATTAAATAATTATAAGGGCGATTATCAGGTAATGCCGTTTGATAAAAATATTATTGCTTTTTTGCGTTGCAAGATGGGTAAAAAAATTGATGGTATTATTACAGATGTAAACGCCAACCAAGACGCCTTGAAAGCCAGCGGAATATTAAGGTTATATGCTAATATTCAAAGCAAACATGGACCTGCGCAATTAACTAACCTTACACAATGGCTAATCGTTGTATCCAAGGCTATTATTAGCACTTATCATAATATAAAATATCAAAAATATCTTGAGCAAGAATTATTTAAAATATCAAAAAATGGCAAAATAATGGAAATTATTGAAATTTTAGAAAACGAAGAAGCCCGAGATAAAGACAAAAGCGACTTTTCTGATGCTCTCAAAATGGCAAACTTCTTGCTTACCGAAAAAGCAAAAATTTTATCTGGAGATTCTAAAATTGAAAACGAAGCACGTGATTTAGCCTTGCGTTTTTCATCAATTTTAGCAGTACTTACCATGCTTAGTGCTTTTGTATTCACCCTCATTTATTGGACAATCAGCTAATGAAAAAAGAAAATAAAATATCATTAAAGAAAAACAAGCAGTCTAAGGTCAGTGGCTTTCAAAAAGTTCTGCTTTTTGCTCTGCTTCTTTTTATATCTTTTAGAGTTTTTCCCGCAGTTGTTGTCCTGTTTTTAGGAATGTTACCCACTTTTACCATTGTGGTAACCGACACAAAAAACATCAACAAAATAACTACTGTCGGATGCTTTAACGTTGCCGGTATTATGATTTGCTTAAATAGCATATTCAACCAATTCTCTTCTGCCTCAAAGTTTTCTATACTTGATAACATCTATAATATTATAATAATGTTATCGGCTGCAGCTTTAGGTATGTTTTTATACTATATTTTACCGGATATTTTTGTATATGTATTTAAAAATTCAGCTCAGCACCGATTAAAAGTTATCAATGCTAAGCTGGAAAAGTTGAAAGAAACTTGGGATAATATTATTCCCGAAAGCCGCTAAACTATAGCCTCAACAGCTTTTTTTATCTTTTTTATTGAATTGAGTTCGATTTGTCGAACTCTTTCCTTTGAAATACCGTAAAATTTACTCAAATCATCTAATGTTATAGCTTTTTCGGCTAATCTTCGCTTATATAAAATATCTTTTTCTCGCTTATTTAACACAATCAAGGCCTGTAAAAACAATTTTTTTCGATACTTTAATGTTTCAGTATAAGCAAAAACATCTTCCTGATTTGGCTTTGTATCTGCAATAAAATCCATCCATTCAGATCCATTATCACCCGAAGCATCAATTATCGTATTAAGCGACCCGTCATGAGCCTTTAGTCGTGTGTTCATATCTTTAACTTCTTGTACCGAAACATCTAAAGAATCAGCTATTTTATATAAAACATCAGATGTTAGTTCTCTATCGTCATTCAAATTTAGCTTATTTTTTATCTTTCTAAGATTAAAAAACAGTTTTTTCTGAGCTGCAGTTGTTCCTATTTTGACCAACGACCATGAATTTAAAATATACTTTTGAATTGATGCTTTAATCCACCACAAAGCATACGTTGAAAATCTAAAACCTTTTTCCGGTTCAAATTTTTCAATAGCATACAAAAGACCTATATTTCCTTCCGATATCATTTCGGCCGCAGACAACCCGTATCCTCTGTATTTGGAAGCCACTTTTACAACCAAACGCAGATGAGAATTGACTAAAATTTTTGCAATTTCTTGATTTTTTGTTTCTCTGTACTTTACAGCCAAATTATATTCTTCATCTTGCGTTAAAATTGGATAACTCCTAATTTTTTGCAAATACTTGGCCATATTTATTTCAGGTGAAAAATCAATTCCTTTGAGTCCTGAATTATTATCCATTTTTATACTCCCGAATTTACAAAACTTATCAACAGTTCATAAAGTCCGAGTTCAAAAACGTTACCTCAACAAGACTATTTCTCTAGCTTACAAAACGCAACCTAGCTTTTAGTTTTATATTTACAAAACACTGTATTTAAAATTTATATTTCACGTAAAATACTTATAAGATTCAGCATATCTTCAGGTAAATCAACCTCAAAAAACATTTTCTCTTTGGTTTTAGGATGAATAAAACCAAGGCTTTTAGCGTGAAGAGCTTGACGAGAAAAATTGTTGGCATAATTTTTTATTTCTTCTTTGATGTTTTTACCCGTAATTTTTTTAGATTTAACATAAAGCTTATCACCCAAAAGATTGTGTCCAAGACTTGATAAATGAACTCTTATTTGATGAGTTCTTCCGGTTTCCAAATTACATTTTATCAAACAGGCCTCATTTGCAAAATTTTCCATAACCTGATAGTGAGTAACCGCTCTTTTTCCGCCTTTTGCAACAATAGCCATCTTTTTTCTGTCATGAGGAGATCTGCCTATATCTCCCTCAATAGTTCCATGCATAGATTTTGGCGCACCAAAGCATACGGCATAATATGTTCTTTCTATTGAATGTTCGGCAAATTGCTCGCTCAAAAACTTATGCGCATTATCATTCTTTGCCACAACCAAGATTCCTGATGTCTCTTTATCAATTCTGTGAACAATTCCGGGTCTTTTAACCCCACCGATACCGGATAAATTATCGCAATGAAACAATAAGGCATTAACCATTGTATTATCCCACGCTCCAGGCGCAGGATGAACAACCATTCCTGCCGGTTTATTTACTACAACAATATCATCATCTTGATACAAAATAGGTAATTCTATGTTTTGAGGCACCGGATCAGCTTCTATAGCCTCAGGAACTGTTAAAACAAAAGACTCTCCTTCTTTAATTTTATAAGAATTATCAATAATTGTTACTTCATCACAAACAACATTACCACACTCAATATTTTTTTGAATCTGTGAACGAGATATTTCAGGAAAACACTTGGCCAAAAACTTATCGATTCTTAGTCCTCTAAAATCTTTATTAACTATTGGCGTGTTATAAATATTACAATCAGACATTTTTTATTATCGCTTTTGGCAAAAATTAGTAACTGATGCGATAATAATAGAAAAAAACAAACTTTCAAGAGGCGCTTTGATGAATAAGTTGTTATTTGTAAAAATACTTGTATGTTTCTTAACTGTTTTGTTAGTACTGGGAGCTTTTACCGCTCTTGGAACTATTTACAAAAAAGTAAATGAAAAACCGAAAGAAACTCTTATAACGTTAAATCAACCCAAAAACAGCTATATTGCTGATTATAAAATAGAAAAAAACGAAATTTATATACACGTAAAAGAAAAAAACACCTCTGATAAAATTATTATTGTCGATAAATTTGGTAAAAATCCGAATATAACCATAACTCTTGCACAGGAATAAGACTATGAGTTCTTCCGATATTTCTTCTGATGATTTTGATAAACTTTTAGACGACTTTATTGCATCTCAGCTGAGTGACGCCGAAGATGTTCTTGCTGATATCCACGATTCAACACAAAATCAAACTCAAACTAAAGAACAACAAGTTAATGATGATTTTGTAGAACCGCAAGAAAGCATTCAAGATAAAGATTATTCATATTTTGACTACTTTGAAAACCAATCTTCTTTAGAGCCTAATTTGGCAATGGAAGAACAACGCCTTTATAATGCAATAATAAATCTTATGAAATCATCAATAGATTGTGCTATGGAATCAAGCATTGAAGTTCAAAAATTTACCTTTGATATAAAAAATATCATTCCGAGATTTAATCCTAAAAGAACAGATAACATAAATGAAAACATTTTAATTGCATGGGATTTACTTATAAAATCCCAACCGGAAAGATTAGCTTCTCTTCCCTTAAACGCATCAGATGAACAAATATTGCAATACGCCGAAAAAACCACAAATAAAAATTTGATGATGGCTCTTATTTCTTATGTAGAATGTTTACTTGAGCTCGATTCATGTGAAATTGCATACAATCTACGCAAAGTAAAATATAAAAAATACAAGATAGAAAGAAAAATATACGAAGAAGAAATGAATCGACGTGAAAAAATACGTCTGTTTATCCAAGAGATAAAAAAAGAAAAATTTCCGATTGATGAAGAACTTTTGGTAAACAACTTTTTTAAGACATATCGAAAAGACCCGAATGGAGCAAAAAAAATGTTGGAAGTAAACCCTGCAACCTTTGCGCCAATTCAGGTTGATAAGATTCCTGATCGTTTTTTCGGACTAATAAAAGCAAAACCGGAAGATGGTAAAAAAATAAATAAAAAAATAGGAAAATTCTTAAAAAAATTAAAAATATAGTTTTGGTACAAAATTATAGACAAAAAGGATTTAAGTTGCTATAATTAAACAAAAGAAACACTTTTTTCAGAGGGTAAGACTATGGCAAATCACGGAAAAACAGCTAGCAATACTCAAAGCAAAGTCGATCAGCATCGCCAACAATCTGCAGCTCAGTCTGCACAACCGACAGCATCTCAAACAGCAAAAAACTCTGCTACCAACACAGCATCTGCCTCTACGGCTACAAAATCACCACACCTCACTGCTGTTTCTGCTGCTGTTGCTATGAACAGAGCTCTTAATGCTCCTCAAGACAAACCTTTTAATCTGACTGATGAACAAAAAAAAGCTTATGAAGAATATCAAAAAGTTGTTGCCGAAAAAAGAGGTATTGCCCCGGAGCAAGACGGCTCTTACAAAAAAGAACATCTTGCAAACGAACTGAGCCCAGCAGAAGTTTTAAAATACGCAGCCTTTGAATATTATAAAGAAACCAAAGACAACCAACAAGCTTTTAACAATATTCAACAAGAAATTGAAAATGTTTATGATAAAAATCCGGAAAGTCCCGAAGAGGCACCGAAAGAACTTACAGCTATAAACAGCGGTTTGAGTAACAGAACATTTCTTACTGATCATGATTTTTTGTCTTTATTAGAATCCGACGAAAAAAAAGCAATAGAATACTTAGATAGTTTGGATGATTATCCGGTCGAAAAAGCTAACATTCAAAAACTTTTTGAAGAAGCAAATATAAAAAATGCTAAAGCCAAAACAAATGCTTCTGATGAGAAACTTACAGGTAAATTAAAAAAAGATAATCGCGACCCCGATGGCGCAAAAGGGAGTGATGAAAAAGTTGAAGCAACAGAAGGTGATATTATTAAATGGATGATGAAAGATATCATTTTAAAAGAATTAATAAACAGATGGGTAGATAAAGCTGTCGATAAAGAGATAGCACTTATTTGCGGAACCATACATATCGCCCAGTCAGGAAATAGACGTCTTCTAGATATGATTGTAGATGGCCTAACCAGTTCAAAAGCCTCTGTACAACCAAAACCAACCTCACAAACTCAACCGCAAGCACAAAATCAGGCACCGAATACATCTCAATCTCAAACAAACGGCCCAACACCGACGGCACCGTCAGATACTAAAGAAGAGTTATCTTTTGATGAAACCATTAAAAGTCTTGAAGAACAAAAAGCTGGAAAACTTATTGTTAAAACACCTTTTAAATACCAACTTGATTTATATGATGACCTTATAAAACACAAGATTGTTCTTGAAGATAATGGTTATAAAAGAGGTAACAAGAATTATCCTTATTCCAAATTCGGACTTAATCTAAGTGATGAAACTTATAAAGAAACTCTTGAAGCACTACAAATTTCCTACAATGCCACTGCTTTAATCATGCTCAAAGATTCTATAGATCCTGATGGAAAAAATGAGGAACTGAGAACAGCAATAGATACTTGGTTTATAAGCAAAATCAAAGAACTCGATAAAGAAGCCGAATCCGGCAAAACCTCGAAAAAAAACCCAGCTCTTCCTGAAATATTTACACAAAAAGGTTTAACAGAAAAAGAGCTTAATAACCGTTTTGAAGAATCTCTAAACAAAGCTTGTATTCATAAACGTCTTGCTCATATTAGAGCAAATATTGACAATGCCACATCAATTTTTGCCAGTAATTACACTCAATACAAGCTTTTTGAAATGGGCAGATCATCAAAACCTGAAGATCGTGAAAAACTGCAAGATCCTAAAAAACTTAAAGAACTAAGAGCTCAGTTTGAGGCTGAAGGTAAAATCCTAATGCTCAAAAACTTTGAAGCTCTCCGTTCAGGCGATGAAAACGCCATTACTGCTGAAGAAATGATCCAATTATCTGAAAACATGGCTGAAACAAGTAAAAAACTTTATAACAAAAAAGATAGTAGAACTCAGTCTCCAAACCTTGTTGAGGAAAAAATCAATACTAAAATAGATGAACCGAAAAACTTAGAATCTTACGTAAAAGATTTATCTCAAGATGATGTTCTATCTATCGAACGCAATAACCTAAATATACTAGACAACGAAGAAGAATCACTAAAAAACCAACAAAACGATATAGATAATAAACGTGATCACATTAAAGCTATGAAAAAACGAGTACAATCTTCTGATAAAGAGAAAAGAAAACAATATATTCAATATATAGAAGAACAAAAGTCCACTCCAAAAGGCTCCGGATTACCTCGTAAACCACAAGGAGAAAGAGGAAGTTAAATGAAAAAAATTCTGCGATTTATTAGAAATACATTTGTCTTTATACTTTGGACACTATTTTTTATAAGTTTTATCAAGACACTAATTGCTATTCTTTGGAATTTTGATATTCTGTCAAATCATTCTTGGCAAACACTATTTTCTTATTGGAATCGAGGAGGTGTTTTCAAAACAGCTCCGGATATAATTTTACTTATTTTACTTTTTTTATTACCCTTTTTATACATAATAGGTTTTATAAAAGTGAAAAAAATAAATTTTATTAAACTGATAACATCATTCTTCGGTTTGTTTTTCAAAGACAATATCGAAGAACCTGAAAGAGTTGTTATAAAAGGAATGAAAACAACTCAACAGCTTATTAATGATGTTAAAAACGAAATAGAATCCCTAAAACCCGAAAAAAATAAAGAGGCCGGCTCTATTCGCTCAAATATATTGCAAAAAATAAATGAAGAAGTAAAAAAATAATTTGTTATTAACTAATTATATATTAGAATTAAGCAAATAAGGTCTTTTAAGGAGATATTTTTTGAAACCTGCGTTCTTGTTGTTGAGAATAATGATTGTTGGTCTTCTATGGAGCATTTTCTTCATAGAAGGTATCCGTGTAATTATGCTCACAAACTGGCATTTTGATATTCTCCGTTCATCTCACTGGATTCATGCTTGGAATTTATGGGCATCAGGTTGGGTTATTGACGAACCTAAGGAATGGGCCTTTGTTTTAATTGTTTTAAGCATGGTTCCTGTTTGGATTACTGTTTGGGCTGCCCTAAGCGCAATAAAATGGGAAAAACTATTAAAAACCATAATGAACATTCCTTTAGCCTTTTTCGGAAGTGTTTTTGGAAAACAATTTAAACAATACAAAAACATGGCTTCAGTAAAAGTTGTTAAAAAGAAAAAATCCTATAAAGAAATCAGACCTAAAAGTGCCGGCTCACCCATAGATTCTCCAATTTCTGCACCTAGATCAATTTTTGATGAAGAAAAAAGAGCAGCTCTTTCTGGAGCGCCTGTTCGTCAAAAACCAAGACCTATAGGAGCTCCTCAACCGGTTATTAAACCGGCAGAACCGAAAGAATTTTCTCATTCATTGTTTAATATGGATGGTGATGAAGATGTACTTGATTTCGATTTGTTTGAAGAAAACTTTGCCTCTGAAAAACAAGAAGAACCAACTAAAAAAGATTATGAAAAACAAGAAGATCAGGCCAAAAATAATAAAAAACCTGAAAAAAGGACAAATCAAAACAATAGCAGTCCTCAAAATAATACCAAAAAAGTTACTTCCGAAAACAGACCACAAAACAAAAATAAATCAGCAAGCGGAAATTCTACTTTTGAACTTCTTAAGCAAAAAGGATATGATGTTATCAGCGGTGCTACAATCAAAAACACCTTCATCGATTTTATCGGTGTTTCAAAAGACCAAATTTGTCTATGCTTAAATGATAAAGAACCTGGAGATTGGTTAGCTGACGAAGAACGTTTTAATGACGAAGAACCTTTATGGTTTTCCGAAAGTTCACACAGAATATCTCCTGTTCGCAAAGCAGACCTTGCCAGATTAACTTTAGTTGAAAAACTCAAAGATGCAGATTTCTCTTTTGAAGTTGTTCCTTTTGTAATAGAACAAATAGGAAATATTATAAATGCTGAAGATATGTTAGATATATGGCGCGATTTAAATGTAAACGTTACTCGTATTGACAGAGGAACTCCTAAAGAAATTCCTTTGTTTGCAAAATCCTTAGAAACTGCTGATGAAAAAGTCGATAAAGCAGTGTTAGAAAAAATCAAAAAATTGCTTCGTAATATTGCTTAAATAAAAAAGAGGAAAAAATGGCTTTAGAAAAAGAAGGCGAAGAATGGAAAGAATATAACAGCGCTGTAAGATGGATGATTATAACGGCTATAATATCTATAGTTGTAACTGTATTTTTTGCAATTTTTTCAATGCCTTTAGCCTATCTTGTCGGAAACGGAATATCAAAAGAAAGCTTAAATGATGTTTCAAAATTTCTTTCTTTTATTATTCATAAAAACGGCTTTCTAAAGCATCGTTATTGGGTTTGGATGAAACAAGCCATGAACTATAACGGTCCTTTTTCTTTAAGCTTATGGATTCCTGTATTACCATTTTTAACTCTTCCTTTGGGTTTTCTTATCGGCGTTGTCACAAACCCGTATCGTTTTCAATCAAATATTCATGGTTCAGCCAGACTTGCAAATGAAAAAGATGTTAAAAAGATGGGGCTTTTTGACGGATTTTGTATCGTTGTCGGTAAGTTTAAAGGTCGCTTATTAAGAATGAACGAAACCTTATCTGTTTTATGTTGTGCACCTCCGGGTACAGGTAAAACAGTTGGTGTTGTTATGCCTACAATTTTTAACTCCCCGACAATGAGTATCGTTGTAAACGACCCTAAACCGGAGCTTTGCTATACCACAACCGGTGCCAGAGCAAAAGTAGGTCCTGTTTTTGTTATTAACTGGGGTATGGAAGATAATCCGGCTGAAGGTATTTATTATCCTTCATGGAATCCTCTTTCGCCAAGTGCTGTACCGGCTCAAGGCCCCGGTCGAGATATGTATGTCGATTCTATGTGTAATACCTTGGTTGAAGAACCTAAAGGTGGCGCTGACCCTCACTGGTCAAAGACCGGTCGTGCAGCATTAAACGGATTTATTCACTTTATTGTCTCAAAATGCGAAAAAGCTCGTGCTAATGATTACTTTATTGGTAGAGTTTTTGAGGGTAAACTTGATGATGAAGATAAAAAAGTTCTTGAAGGTTATTATACCGCTATGAACGACCCAGCCTCAGGGAGAGCTTTACAAAATCTCCGTTCTGGAACCTTAAATATTGATAACTATCTTCCTATCGGTACTTGGGCTTTATTACCTGAAAAATGGATTGGTCATGAATCTTGCATAGCTATGATTTTGGAATGGATTACAGAAGCTCAAATCAAACAATCTCAAGATATAAAACGTCGTTTGGAAGAAGGCGACCAAATGGCCGCTATGGCCGACCCGATGAGAGACTTGCTTGAAGCAGCTATTGAAGAAGCTCGCAAATTTGGCTACTCTCAACGCTGTATCGTCGAACTTAGCCAATTAAGTTCTATGCCTGATAAAGAACGCGGTTCTGTTCTTTCAACCGCATTTGCAGGTATCGGTATATTTAAAAACTCTGCTGTTGTTGCTCGAACAAGCTTTTCTGATCTGATCTTTAAAGATTTGCGAGGAATGAAAGATCCTATTACGGGTCAATTTAAACCTATATCTGTATACCTTTCGGTAAACCAAGTAGATGCTCAAGCATTAAGTGTGATTTCAGGTACCTTCTTTGACCTTATGTCATCATATTTAATTGCCAATCCGCCAAATTTTGTAAACTCTACAGACGGTAAAATGGGACCGTTCCCTTGTTTGTTTGCAATCGACGAGTTTCCAACACTACCAAAATTAAAAGCCGTTATTGACGGACCTGCTGTAGGTCGTGGTCAAAAAGTTGCATATCTGCTTATAGGACAAGATTTAGGACAAATCTCAGGTAAATATGGTAAAGACGACCTTGAAACAGTTATTTCTACCACCGCATGTAAAGTTATTTTATCTCAAAACAACGAGGTAACTGCTCAGCGTTTTTCAAAAATGATTGGTAACAAAACTGTCCAAACAACATCTTATTCTAAACAAGAAGGTTTATCTAAAGGATCTAATCCATTTGCTAAAAACGTAAGTTATAGCTTGCAAGCAGCTCCTGTTATCTCGACAACCCAACTTTTGAGCTTACCTATGCTTAAACAAGTTGTCTTAATGCAAAGCTTTATTGACAGACCTATTATGGCAGATTCTCCTCGTTGGTATATGGATCCTAAAATGAAAGCTCTTCGTAATCTTCCTGCTGCTCCAAATGTTCCTGATTGGATTGTTGCGCAACGTGAAGATATCAACGATGATATGTTATCAAAACTTGGTATTGACTATGACGAAAACGAAGATTATGGCGAATATGAAGCTGAATTTGGGGAAGATGCTGTTGAAGAAAATTCTAATCAATAATAAAAAAAGCCTCTATTTTGAGGCTTTTTTATTATTCGTCTTCCTTTGGTGTTAAAGCTTTTTGTAATTCCTCAACATCATTTTCATCTAACCGGCTTGCTTCAAAAGCATATTTTCCGTTGAACCAATTGGCTAAATCAATATCAGCACATCTTTTACAACAGAACGGTTTATATTTATCGTCACTATATTCTTTTTTACATATTGGGCAAATCATTTTTCAACTCTCCCTGTTCCCTTACATGTAGGACATTCTTCAGAAAACAAATCTTGTAAAGTAGGTCTTCTTCTGTTGCGTATAATTTCAACATTACCTGCTCTGCTTAAACCTAAAACTCTTGCCTTACAAACATCATTATCCAATTCTTTTTCCAATATTTCCATACTATTTTTCAAAAACTTATAATCAGAAATACCTGCAAAATCTATAATTATTTTTCCCGACAGATTTCTTAAAATTATCTGCTTTGCTATTTCTACAGCCGCCTCATTATTAAGCCTATTAAAACCACCTTGAGTATACCCTTCCCCACTATCAACATCTATAGAAACAGAAGCTTTTGTTTCTTCAATAATAACTCTGCCACCGCATTTTAATTTAACATCTTTTTGTAACGCTTCATCAATTTTATCTACAATACCATTATTTTCAAAAACATCTTTATCATACTCAATGTCGGCATATTTTGATAATTCTTCTTCCAAAATATGATTATTAACGACTATTTTTTGTAAATCAGTGTCTTGACGAGAAATTATTTCTTCTATCACATTATCTTTTATATGCAATAAACAAGGAGCTTTTGAAATTTTTGCTTTAGAAACAATAGAATCAAACAAATTTTCCAAATAATTCATCTCTTCCAAAATATCCTCTTTTCTTGCATCTTTTGCAGAAGTTCTTATAGTAAACCCGCCTTTTTTGGCATTTTGTGAAACAAAATTAAGTAATTCTTCTCCTTTTTCATCATCATCTATTTTGTTTGATATATTTATTTCATCTCCATACGGATCATAAACCAAATATATACCCGCTAATCGCAAAAATCTGACCAATCTGGCGCCTTTTTCGGCTCTTTGCTCTTGTGATACCTGAACAATAACGTCTTGCCCTTCTAAAGCCTCTAAATCCTCTAAATTTTTTTCTTCAGCATTTATAAAAGCATCTTTTGTATCGCCTATATTTACAAAATAAGCTGTTTTACTGTTAGCAGTAACAATTTTCTTTGATATTTTACCTAGATATATATTACCTTCGTTTGCTTTATTACTATCAACTACAAAAAGTTCAACCAAACTTCCGTTATCTAAGCAAGCTATTTTTTTTACATTATTTTTTTGTTCTACAAGAATTTTATCTATCATTTAATAAACTCCGGCACCTATTAGCAAATTTCTCGTTTCAAACAAAGGTAAACCGACAACTCCGCTATAAGATCCTATCATTTGTTTTACAAATCCTGCGAGCATTCCTTCAATTTTATATCCGGCGCATCCACACCATTCTTTAGAAGCAACATATTTTTTTATTTCATCATCTGTCATTTTTTTCATTTTTATTTTTGTTGTATTAATCTTAACAATAGCTTTTCCTTCTTTATTTACAACACAAACACCTGTCAAAACTTTATGAGTTTTACCAGATAACATTTTCATAACTTTTTGCTGTTCTTCATCAGTTTTTGATTTTTGAATAATTGTTGTACCGCAAACAATAACCGTATCAGATGCTAAAATTACTTCACCTTTGTGTTTTTTTGCAACAAACAAAGCTTTTTCTTTAGCCATTCTTTTAACATATTGACTTGGTTTTTCTTTGTTTTTTGGCGTTTCATCAATATCTGCCGGCTCTATCATTGCCGGTTCAAAACCAATTTGCGACAACAACAATTTTCGCTGTGGAGATTGCGAAGCTAAAATAAAATTTTTTACCATAATTTTAATCCAAAATAAAAAAGGGTTTTTAGTAATATAACCTAAAAACCCTTAAAAAGCAAAATTAAAAATTAAACTTCATCATCATAAGTTTTTTCCATTCTCTCATGACGTTCTTGTGCCTCAATAGAAAGAGTGGTAACAGGACGAGCCTCTAATCTGTCTAATCCGATAGGATCTCCGGTTTCTTCACAATAACCATAAGAACCATCTTCTATTCTTTTTAAAGCCTCATCAATTTTAGAAATAAGTTTTCTTGCTCTATCACGAGTTCTCAATTCCAAAGCTTTATCAGATTCTAAAGAAGCCCTGTCAATTTGATCAGGTTGATTAAGTCCGCCTTGTTTCAAATCATCTAAAGTATCTTTAGATTGTCCTATTAAGGACTTCTTCCATGACAAAAGTTTTTGTCTGAAATATTCCAAGTGCAATTCACACATATATTCTTCATCTTTAGAAGGTCTGTAATCAGGTGAAAGAACAACTTCACTGTTCATAAGTTTAACTCCTTAAATTGCAATAATAAAATTTTTATTAAAGATATAATAAACAAATATAAATTCAAGCAAAAACAATTTTTTTTCACTTAAATATTTTTATTTTACTAACTTTGCTAATTCTACCTCGACTCTAAGTTCTATTTCTGCTAATATTTCTTTTAATTTTTCGTCATTTGTTTCAACATCTTTTTGCTTAACTAAACGTGATATTTCTATCAATTTTTCTTTTGAAACAGCCCCAAAAATTATTTCTTGCCTTATTTCTTCGAGATTATCTAATAAAGTATTGGCTTTTTTTACTAATTTTTTTCTTATTTGTTTCTCTTCTTCATCATCAACCATTTGTGTTGCAAAAATAGCATCAGTAAAAGTTACCGAAGATGTAGTATTAACATTTGTTGTTTCGTTAATGTTAATATTCTTAAGAAAATCAGCAAAATTTTCACCAGACGAAACATTTTTTGCTGATTTCGTTTTTATTGATTCTGATGATTTTTTTATATTATCTATTCTAAACAACACTTACTCCTTAGTAAAAAAACCATGTAACCGCATTTTCTCCATCTTTTTTATTACAATAAGAAAAAGCATCTTTTGATTGCATAGGAAACTCTTTATCATTCTTTTTTGGAAAATAAGCAGCAGGTGTATCATTTATATTCAACTGATAAATACTTATTTTTTTTCTATCTAACCATCCTATTTGAGATAAACTAGCACAATTTTTTCTACTTAAATTACCAAAAGTAATTGTATAGCTATTTGAATCTGATGATTTTTCAATAGTAACATTTCCTGATAATCTATGCCTTAAAACATAACTTGAACTTGTTTTTACGCACATCTGGCTTGGTGCAGTCTTATCAGTTTCACAAAGAGTTTTGTATACATCATCTTGAAATAAATAATCATAATTTCCGGAATAATTATAAACACCGGATATATTTTTTTGCAGTTCTTTAATTTCGTTTGTTGCTAAGCTTACTTTTAATAAATTATGAACATTTGATATAATCTTAAATGCAGAAGCTGATAATAATGATATTATGGATATTACAGCTAATACTTCCATTAAAGAACTGCCTCTTTGATTATTTTTAGCATTTAACATACTATTCTCCCTAATATAAATATACATTATCATCTAAATATCATATAAACAACAAATTATATCATTTTTTTCTTTTATTTTTTTTATATTTATTTATACTCATATACGTGAGTTAAGTTTTTTATAAAAAATAGGAGTTTCTAATGAATAAAAATATAGCTTTATTAGCAGCTGTTTCTGTTTTTGCTTTATCAGCTAATGCAAACGCTTTGGAATTCAGACCTTATGTTGGTGTTCAATATAACTACACAGAAGTAGACGCTGACTATGTTCAAGCCGATATGAATTCTTATTCTGTAGTTGTTGGTACAGAATATAACAGATATTTTGGTACAGAAGTTTTCTATCAAAATTCAGACAAATCTAACGATATGGTTGATGGTGTAAAATTAAAATCTGATTTTGAAGCTTATGGTTTAGACACTTATGCTTATTTACCACTTGGTTGTGACAGAGTATGGTCTGTTTTTGCAACAGCCGGTATCGCTAACTATGATACAGACACATCTTCTGTAGAAGGTAAAGGTGAAGACAACGGTCTTGGTTATCGTTTAGGTGCTGGCGTACAATACAGCATTACAAATGATCTCGCTGTTCGCGCTTTAGCTCGTCAAATTTGGGCTGACAAACTTGAAGAAGTTGATGATATGAAAGAATTTTCTTTAGGTGTTAAATACGCATTCTAAGAGAATATTTTTATAATTATAAAAAGGAAGTTTTTTTAACTTCCTTTTTATTTTATTTAAACTATATTATAAAAAAACACACTTTAAGGGTATAAAAAAATGAAGAAAAATATATTTATTCTATTATCTTTTCTTTTTATAATAGCTTGTTCACAAAAAGACACCACCGCAGAAAAAACTAAAGAAGCAAATTCTAATTTAGATAAAAATACTGTCTTTTCTTTTGATATAAATAATATTAAAACAGGGTGCGAGTATGACTCTGAGCTTGTTTGTACTATAAATAACGCTGTAAAATGTATATTAAATCCAAATTTTGCAGATTGTGAAAAAATAAAGGACAGATTACCTTCTTTTGTCTTTATGGAAGATGAATCTTTACAAAGACCAACATTTCAATCTTATAAAATAACTAAAATAACTCCCAGAGAAGATGGAGCTGTAGAAATATACACTCAAAGCTCATGTAATGGAAATTGGTTTGGTTTATGTAACGGAAATATTGTTTATGTGATGAAAAATATTGATTCTAAATGGTATATAAAAGATATGTATGCTCTAGAATTCTAATTTTCCAATATTTGCTTAGCTAACATATAAAAATCATATTGTTCTTTAGTATCTATTGAATTTGAAATATCATCTTTTATTTCAAATATCTCACCATTATTCATTATTAATAAATCGTTTTCTAAAATTTCATTTTCTTCAAATTTTTTAGTTATAAGATAACCGTTTATATCTTTTATATAATTATCATAAATTGTTTTATAGTAAGGAGTTTTATTAAATGAAATATTATCTTTTTGATTTTTTTTATATGTTTTATTTATTGTTTTTTTAATTTTTTTTATTTTATTCAACACTTCCGGCTTATGCATTCTATCCTTATAAGGAATAAAAAAATCAGGTTCCTTTATTTTTCTCACATATTGAGCGCCAGCATTATTTAACATAAAAAACATAACTAAAAAAAATAAAACAACATTTTTCATATTATCAACCATACTTTAATAAATAACATTTATAATAAATTTATCATGAAAAAACTTTTTTTTGTATTAACATTATCATTTTTTTTAACATCAACTGCTTTTAGTTCTGATGTATGTTCTGATATACAAATAGATCCTAATATAAAATTTACCTCTTCTTATGGAAAATTAACTATTGATAAGTCAAAATCAAAAGAAGATCTTACTTTATTAGCAAAACAACATAATTATATAGAAACAGGTATTTTTGCGAACGGATTATCAACTGTAAATATAAATTTTGATATTTCATTAAAAACCTATACTACAAACATAACAAACAATGATTATTGTATATTACCAGAAGAAATAAATATATTTTTAGGCCTTGATTCTCCTATTATTTATTTACCAAAAGAATTAGTAGATGATTCTTGTGAATATGATATTGTTTTAAGACATGAAAAAACACATCAACATTTAAATAACAAAACTATTGAATATTATTTACCTTTATTCAAAAACACAGCATCTACTATTATAAAAAGTATTAAACCTATACATATTAAAGATTTAAAACAACTGGACACAGCAAC
>JAZUCK010000008.1:0-21472 GCA_045639065.1 Alphaproteobacteria bacterium
TTTGTTGTCTCTATATAGGATAAAATACGAGCGAGGTGCGTTATGGCGTATAACATAACCTTAAGCTCGTCAATGCGTTCGAATTTGCTGTCTTTACGCAACATATCAACGCTAATGAACAAAACTCAAAACATTCTTTCCACCGGCAAAAAAGTCAATTCGGCGATTGATAATGCAACCTCGTATTATCAAGCTCGTTCGTTGACCAATCGTGCGTCTGATTTGAATAGTTTGCTTGATTCCATGTCTCAAGGAATTCAAACAATTCAAACAGCCAGCGCAGGCTTGGAAAGGGCTACTTCCTTTTTGGATCAAGCAACTGTTATTGCAAATCAGGCTTATGAAACCGAAATTATCAAGGTAGATCATAATATCAAATGGTTTATTGATAATGTAGGTTCAAATGGTGCTGTTGTTACAACAGCCCAAGAGCTGAAAGATGCCATAAATTCAAATAAAGAAATGATTTGCATTTATGGAACAATCGATTATTTTGACGGAGAAAATATTGAATTAAAAGATGGTCAAAAACTGGTCGGAACAGAATATTTTACCGGTTTTACCTGTAATGAAAACAGATTTTCCGCACTTAATACATCAGGTCAAATTCATGTTGCCTCAGGTAATACTGCCGAGATATCTGATCTTAATGTTCAAACCGTAACACAAGATATATACGGCATTTTCAATCAAGGTACATTGACCATAAGAAATGCTACAATTCATAATACACTCGAGAAAGCATCACAAAGGACAGGATTATTTAATGTATCAAATCTTTTTTTAGAAGGGAAAATTGATATAACTACAACAAATATGCAACGTCCTAATAATTCAGCTATTGCAATATATAACAGTGGAGGTAATTTAAGTATCAACGAAAATTGTGAAATTAATTTAGCAATCAACTGTAATGCAAAAGATGAAAAAGGAAGTATATTTATTAATTACGGAACGGCAAATATAGGTAAAGATTCGGTAATCAACATAACAGGAATAAACAACAACACTTATGCAATAATTTGCGGATATTCTACAGTTTCATCATTGCAAACAATGAATATAGAAAGCGGTGTAAAAATAAATGCGCAAAATTGTTATTCCATCTTAAGAGGAGGACCAAGTGGATCCGGTCAAGCAAGTTATATCAATATTGCCAAAGATGTTGAACTGTCTGCAGAAAACAATGGTGTTATAAAATCTTGGATTTTATCTAATGATTATACATTTAATTTTTCCAGCGGATTTAGAGAGATTACACCATCAGCCTTAGATAATAATTCAAATTTCTCAAAACAAGAAAAAGAAGTACTGTTTGATCATTTATATGAATATGATGAAAATAATGAAAATGACGAAGAATATGATTTTAGTAAGCAATACGAACAATATCAAAACATACTAACCGAATTTAACAATTTGCTTATGGATAGCTCATATCAAGGTGTCAACTTACTTACAGGCGGAGAATTAAAAGTAACATTTAATGAGGCTCGTACACATCATTTGTCTGTAAAAGGCAAAGATATGCGTTCGGATAAAATAGGGATAAATGATAAAAAATGGAAAAATAAAGATGATATTAAAGTTTCGATAAAAGAGATTTTGGATGCTACTAGTTTAATCAGAAATTATGTCGCAGAGCTCGGCAATAAATATACCATTATTCAAACCCGCCAATCATTTACCGAAGCTCTTACAGACATATTAGAAGTAGGTGCTGACAAATTAACCTTAGCCGACATGAATGAAACTTCGGCCGAATATCTTATGCTTCAAACACGTCAACAACTAGCAATTAATTCGTTGTCACTGGCTTCACAATCCGCTAAATCTATTTTGAGTTTATTCTAAAAAAAAGCACTCTTTCGAGTGCTTAAAAAGATTATGATTTTTTGTTTTTTCTTACCTTTTTATTTGCTTTTTCAGACTTGTTAATATTTATCTTTTTTCTTAATGATCTATCCGGTGTTGCTTTAGGTAGTGTAACAGTCAAAACACCATTACTATAATCGGCAAAGGCTTTGTCATATTGCAAATCCCAAGGAAGAGGGACTGTACGGCTGATGCGACCGTATGAAATTTCCGAAAAATACCCGCCGTTTGTAGAATATTTAGTATTCTCATGTTTTTTCTCACCACTGATTGTAAGATATCCGTTGGTTGAGATTTCAAGTTCAATGTCTTTTTCACTAATACCGGGAATTTCAGCCGTTACCATAACATTTTCTTTGTTTTCTGACACTTCTATCTTAGGCTCCATTTGAATAAAATTTTTACTTTGCGGAGTATCCAAAAGATTTAACAAAGTAGTAAAAAAGTTTTGACTTGTCGGTATATTGGTTTTGTGTTGCGCGTTTGTGATTTGATTTTGCATAATTTTTACTCCTGAATTTATTTACAAACCACAGATAATCCGTAAATATAAATTTTAAACCTGATAAAAATTATATATTTTTTTTAATTTCTACCTAGTTATTACAACTTTAGTAAATACATAATTGCCACCTATAATCTATATGTGGAGAAAAAATGTGTCAGAAAATGAAGCTGTTGTATACAATATAAACAAAGATTATCGAATTGTTCGCTTAAAAGGAAATAAATGCACCTTGTTTTTTAAAAATTTCCAAAACAAGCTTTTGGCTACATTAGATGGTTGTAACGATGTTTTTACCAAAATTTCAGTATCGGAAGATGATTTAAGTGCAATAGAAAAAGGATATATATTATCTTTTATCAGAGCAAAAAAATATTCCATAACCAAAGATGTGGCCGACTTCTTAAATGTTTCCATAATAAAATATATGGACGGCAGGGAAGAATATCTCTCAGAAAGGATGCTTAAAAAAAGAATAAATAACGGCATTGATTTTGCTAAAGTATATGTGGGAAAACTTATAGGTAATACAATAAACATAAGAGACGATTCAACCACTTGTTCTTACGATTTTTCAAGGGCTGAGATTACTAAACTTGTTGTCGGAAATAATTGTAATGTAAACATTGATTTGAGGGATAATCCTTACATTGAAAGTTTGGTTATAAAAGAGCAATTTTCCGGTTCCATAAATTTATCTCGTTCAAACATCGAAAGCATTTTTATTGCCAATAATTGTCGTTGTAATTTATCAATAAGTAATGCAAAAAAATGTTTCAATTTACAGATTGCCGATATTTACAGCGGAAATATGAACATAACAAATTGTTGCTTATATGCCATGTCTGTAGGTTATTATTCCTATGCCGATATAGTTTTAACCAATAACATTATAAAAAAAGAAATAACTATTGGTGATTCTTTTCGTGGCAATCTTCACGCTTTGGATCAAAATACCGATGTCATTAAAATAGGCGATGACTGCAAAGGAAACATCAAAACCAACAATACATCTCAAGCTACAGGATGTAAAAAAATTGTAGTCGGAGACAATTTTGCCGGAAACATAAACTTAAATAACGATGAATGTATTAAAACAGCCGAAATAGGAAAAAAATTTTGCGGTAACTTAGAAGCCTTGTATGCTGAGTTCTTGCAAAGGATAAAGTTTGGAAAATATTACAGCGGTAATACCGATTTATCATCATCAGGTATTGAAAGTGTGTTTGTAGAATATGGTGCGTGCGGGACATTAACGGTTAATAATTGCAGCAATTTGGAATTTATACAAACAACAGTTGATAATAAATTGGTAATTGATAGCGATAGAGAAAACTCAAAGGTTAGAATAAATGAAAATATAATTCATTACACCTTTAGAAATTCTGTTTTTTCTAACAATAATATACCATTATACAAAAAAATATATAACAATATCTACAATCGTTTAATGCAATGAAAAAAAGTTACTCTTTTGTTACAAATAACTTGTATTTAAACACAAAATATGATATATTATAATTATATTGAAGGAACCTTCTTTGTTAGGAGGATATTATGATGAAAGTTACTAAAGAAGCAGGGCTTAGATTCCTAAATGAGATTGACAGGCCCATAACCTCAAAAGATCAGATTTTTAATGCATTGTTTGAGGTTTGCGGAATTGGAGAAGGTGTTAACACCAAACACATCTTTTTCCAAGAGGTTATCATTAAGTTCAATGCCTCAAAAGCTAGAACTGTTATTGAAAAGAACCTCCCGTATTTAACTGAAAGCCACTTTGTCGATGTTGCTATCCATGCTTACATCAAGGCAGGATTCAACATGAAAGATTTTGATAAAGATTTGGCTGAGTGTAAAAAAAACTTTAATTTTATATACGCTAACATGACAGAAAGTAAGGCTGTTTTTGCAAATGCTTAATTATGAGTTTGCGCACACCAATTAAAAGCTCTGTTTTTCTCCTTTGTACAGAGCTTTTTTTATTGATTATCAATAAATCGTTGAATTGTTGTAAATACTTTTTGATAATATTTTTCGCCATAAGGGCAAAAATCAGCTTTGGTAATATTTTTCTTCAATTCAGTTTTTTTGCCCAATTTAACACCGTTTACGCTAATACTTTTTACATCATCAAAAAATAGATCAATAAGTTCTTGAATATCAGCCAAAAAGACACCTTCAAACTCATCATTATTTATTATTAAATCACTGAATTTGTATTGGGTTTTGTATAAATAAGTAGGGCAAAATTCGCAATTTTTATCAGGTGTATCAAAAACCATAGACTGAGTAAACATTTTGATTAAATCGTGCTCTTTTATCTTAATGGAATAGGTTTCTTCTAACTCATTTATACCACATTGTTTCGGAGTTTCACCAACCACAAGATGCTTAGAACAAGAAACATCAAACAATTTAGGATTTAATAACTTATCAGAGCTTCGTAAAGGCAACCAGATATTACCATCTTCTGATATAATCCAGCAATGAAACACTTTATGCCACAAACCCTCTTCATGAGCTTGTTTTTTGCCGGCAACACCGAGCAAATTCATTTCTGTGTCATAAATATCTATAAGTTCGTTATCCATCACTTAACTCCAAACGCCTTAAAAATCATACTATTAACCGGAATTGAGTTTTCGGTTCTTAACACAATATCTTCTTTATAAATATCACAAAAACCATTCTTAATCAACAATTTTTCTACATAATCAGGATTATGATTAAAACGACCGTTTGTTTGAAGCTTGTAATCAGTTATGTCGTTGTTAATCTCAATAGAAAAAATAATATTTTTACCGACGCAACATTTAATAAATTCGTCTAACTTTCCGATATATCCCAACACATCACCGGCAACTATCCAGTCAAAATCATTACGTGTTCTCAGAAAGTCAATAA
Organism: Alphaproteobacteria bacterium; assembly: GCA_045639065.1. Taxonomy (GTDB): domain Bacteria; phylum Pseudomonadota; class Alphaproteobacteria; order RF32; family CAG-239; genus CAZU01. The sequence continues at coordinate 5,288 of JAZUCK010000008.1, forward strand.
TATCAGATTTAACTAATTCATTATATACATTTTTTTGTTTTGCTTTTTGTAGCATATTGGCAGATATATCTACTCCGATGAGATAATTTTGAGCTTTTTTAACAGCCATACCAACAAGCCCCGAACCGCACCCCATATCCGCAATACGACCTTCCAAAGATCCTGCAATTCTTCCAATAACCAACGGAGCTGTATAATCCAAATTTTGCATAACCACCTCGTAATTATCAGCAAAACTGTCAAACAACCTTTCAGTAAAAACTTTATTACCCTCAATATTTTCTCCTTCCAAAGCGGCTTTTGCATAAAATGCGAACTGATTACCAGGATAAGATTTATACCAATTATTCGCAATATCTTTGGCTTTTTGCTCATCTTTTGCCGATACTAAAACCAGTGTTTCCCATATGTTTATCAATGCCTCAACAAGTTTTGGATTAAGTGCTAATGCATTAAAAAACAATCCTAATGCTTCATCATATTCTTCCATATCTCGTAATACAGTACCCAAATTATTGCTTACGTCAGCCGATGATGGAAATATAATAACAGCTTTGCGATAAACATCCATAGCTTCTAATAAACGTTTTTGACGGTGTAACATTTCGGCATAATTGTTATAAACGGCATAATTTTTATCATCAATTTCAATAAGGCGTTTATATCTTTTTTCTGCTTCTTCAAATTCGTTATTACGACTTAATATATCAGCCAAACACATCTTAGGTTCCGGATTATTCGGATTTATGGCTTCAGCTTCTTTGAAATATAACTTTGCATCATCTTCTTGTTTTAAGCCCAGGTAACACAAACCCATCAAATATTTTATAGCATCTGAATTTGGGTGTAAATCAAGAGCTTTTAATGAATATTTGATTGCATTTTGATATTCTGTTTTGTTATAATATATCCAAGCCAAATTATACCAAACAAGAGTTTCCGTAGGATATTTTTCGCTCAAATCTTTCAATTTAGAAATAGCACAATCAACATCATCAAAACGGTAGCTGTTTGCCAAATTTATTTCAGCTATGGCATAACTGTTATCATATTGCAAAGCCTTTACCCAATAATCTCTTGCATTTTTTAAATCAGACAAATTTTCATAGATACAAGCTATTTCATTATAAGTTTCTTTTACTTGAGGAGCAAGGGATAAAACCTTATTGAAATTGTATAATGCATCGTAATACTGTTTTGATGCTTTTAATGAAAATGCCAGATTAAAATAAAGGGAAGGGTCATTGTTTTTATTTCGGATTGCTTGGGAAAAGTAAGAACAAGCTTCGTGATGAAGTCCTTTTGCTTGAGCTGTCAGCCCTAATAAATTCAGCACATCGGGATTATCCGGAACCGTTTCAAAAATTTGGCGTCCGTAAGCTTCGGCTCTATCAAAATCGCCGTTATCAAAACACTTTAATGCCTCATTAAACAAGTTATTATAGGACATTTTTTAATTTCTCCTCAAACACCATGCTATCTATAGCAAATTTATTGTAAAAAATCCACTAAAATTATAAAAAAAAGCTTGATTTTATAAACAGATTGATATAAATTGCGCTTACTTCCGAGAATGAAGACGATTTTTTTTCGTCTCGTTTGATTAGTAAAATAATCAAAACTATCGGGACAATAACAATATAAGCTTATAAAAAAAGGAAAATATAATATGAAAAGTATCATTTCTGCAAAGAAGAAAAAAGAACGCCAATATGGTGTAATTTGGGGAAATCCTAACTCATCTGTTGCTAAAAGAGAATATGCCCCGGGTCAACACGGTCAAAGAAGAAAAAAAGCAACTGACTATGGTGTTCAATTATCAGCTAAACAAAAATTGAAAACTTACTATGGTAACGTTTCAGAAAAACAATTCTACAAATATTATGTAGAAGCTATCCGTCGCTCAGGCGATGCTGCTGAAAACCTTATCGGTATTTTGGAGTCTCGTTTAGATAATATCGTTTATAAAGCAAAATTTGTTCCGACAATCTTTGCTGCTCGTCAATTCGTAAACCACGGTCACGTTACTGTTAACGGTAAAAAGGTAAATATTCCTTCTTATATGTTAAAAGCCGGTGATGTTGTTGAAGTTAGAGCAAAATCTAAACAATTACCGATAGTTATTGCTGCATTGGAATCTACAACACGTGATGTTCCTTCATATGTTGAATTAGATGCCAAAAAAGCTTCTGCAAAATATGCATTTGTACCTAAGTTTGAAGATGTTCCGTATGCTTCTGTTATGGAACCGAACTTGGTTATCGAATTCTATTCAAGATAATAATATATCTTGTAACAAAAAAGATCCTCAGAGATGTGCAAACTCTGAGGATTTTGTTTTAAAAATAAATATTTTTATTTTATTATAGGTTAGCTATAAATATATATTGCGCGTAATTAAGGAAATAATCATGGATGATATACGAATGACCTCAAGAAAAAGACCAGCTAATAAAAACATTCAAAAAAGAAGAAGAATGTGGCAATACTTGTTTGATATCATAATCAAAACATTATTGTGTTCTGCCGTGTTATCCATAGATTTTACCTTGTTCGCTAACTCAGGAAGCTATAGTATATTTTCAACCGGTGTATATGGCAACCTTGAAGCCTTGTATATATACGGAGGTATTACAGCTATAAGCTTTGTACTTATGTTTATCGCATCATTTATACGACCTCTTGAAAACATAGTATTATCTGTCGTTTTTGCTTTATTTACCGTTGCTGTAATAAATCAATTTGCTACTTTTGAAAAACAATCAGCCTTATTGCTTTTGTTTAATGGTGTGTTTAGTGAGGACTTGAACGTTATTTTGTACGAACATTCTCACCTGATTATACTGACAGCAACATTTTTAATATCATGGATATTCTTGTCATTACTCAGTAGAAGCTTTTTATTCTACACTACCTTAGGTGTGTGTGCATTGTTAGGTTGGTTGATAAGTGAAGCATACTTAAATCCAAATGTTAAATATTTTAACGAAGTCGCAGGTCTCCCAAACTTTAAAAAAGAAAATATGGGTAAAAACATTATCTTTTTGTCATTTAATGATTTGACTTCAATAAATAACTTAAAATCAATGAACGATGGCAAACAAAACAATGAAGAGCTATCTAAAGCATACAAAAATGCTGTAGGTTTTTATAATGCAAATGGCTTTACATTATATCCTAACGCATTGGTAGAATATCCGGATGAAGCTTTTAACAATCTTATCTTGTCATACAATTTTAAAAATGCCGATAATAACGTAGAAAATAATATTCTTTCTTCTGTTATTAAAGATTCGTATTTTGATTTTAAATCAATTCAAACAGATAAGATTTATTTGAAAAACAATGATTTATATGATTTATTACGCAAAAGTGACTACAAAATAAATGTTTTCCAAACTCGTGATGTTGATACATGTTATGTAAACAACGAACTTACAGCAAGCTCCTGTAAAGAAAAAATAAACTTACCGATTTCACTTAACGGAGAAAATTTTACGACCTTTGATAAATTGGTAGTTTTGGCATCACAATGGTTGGAATCAACCGGACTTATTAAATCAACAAATCCATTGTTAAAATCTTTGCAATATGCAGGTCCGCTCATTCCGGCAGAATTTACTCCTAAAAATGTACATTTAGGAAAATTATATTCATACAATTCGATTAAGATATTTGATCAACTAATTGATACCATTGATAAATTATCAGGTAATCAAGCATATTTTGCTATAATTGATTTACCATCAGATAATTATATATATGATGAATTTTGTAACATCAAACCTATTGAACACTGGGTTGGTTCTAAAAATATGCCTTACTTAAACGTTTCCATAGATAAACGAAAACAAGCATATGCCGATCAAGTAAATTGCTTATATGGTAGCTTACAAAAATTTATTAAACAACTTGACTCTATGGGTGAGTTGGAGAACACAACAATTGTTATTCAAGGATTGGATACTCCTACTGAATTGATTGGTAGAAAATTAGATTATTACGAACAACTCCAAGGAAAAAGAAACGTTACTTTTGCTATCAGACAATCATACGCAAGACAAGCTGATATCAATTATTCGGTTTGTGGTGTAGAAGAATTTATCAATACTGAATTTTTTGATAAAAAAGAATGTATTAGCTATGAACTATTAAAAACATCTGATAAAAATATTGAAGCAGCAAAGAAAGTTGTTAATTCCAATAAATTCAAAGATGAAGATGTAAATAATGCAATCAAATCATTTAATAATTGGTTTGAGGTTTGGAGTGTGCATAATGACTTCACAATAACTAAATCTCCTACTGTCAAAAACGTTGTAATTGAAGAAGCTCCTGTAATGGAAGAAGTAATAGAAGATATTCCAGAAAGCAAAATGGAATCAATAAGTGTGGCTTCTGATGAAGAATACATTGAAAACAACGAAGAAAATATTGTGGCAGACGAAGTTGTAGAAGAAGCTAAAAAAGAAGATGAAAAGCCATCTAAAATAGAAGAATTGGCTAAAAAAACTTTTGATGAAATAAGTGCCAAGGTTGATAATCTCAAAAAGAAAGAACTTAAATCCGGTGGCAATGAAAATCTTATTGATAAAATCAATAATGTAACAAAAGATATTTCTTCAAGTATTGATAATACCATTAAGTCTGTAACAGATAAAGTAGTTGATGCTTTTGACAGCGCTAAACCTGAAATTAAAGAAGAAAAGAAAGAAATTAAAGAAGTAGAGAAAGAAATTGTTAAAAAGTATGATGAAGTAACTCAAAACACCGAAGAAGTGGTTGACGATATAGAAGATGTAATCGAAGAACAACAAGAAGTTGTTGAAGATATTGTTGCTAAAACCAAAAGAGCTATCAAAGAAAAAGAAGATACGCTAATCAGACAACAAACTATCGAAGCCAACCAAGAAGTTAAAGCCAAAGTTGCGCAACAAAGCGAGGAATTAAGAGAAATTCTTGAAGCTCCTGTTGCCGATGGCCAAGATTTGTCTCCGGAAGAATTAAAAAGAATATATCGTAACAAAATTAAAAATGCAGTCAAAAATAGTAATGTTCAAGTAGAAGTTATTGAAAGATAATAATTTTCAAATATTTGAGGATATGATTTGTGGCTGGAAAGAGAAATAAAACATCGAATTATTCTTTCAGAAAAAAGTTTTCTGTATTTTGCAAAAATAAGCGTGCAAAATATTCGTTAATTATATTTCTGATACTGTTTGTTTTAAGTCTTTTTGCTGAATTGATTGCTAATGATAAACCTTTAGCCGTAAGATACAAAGATAACTGGTATTTTCCGATTTGGAATAATTATACCGAACAAACCTTTGGCGGTGATTTTCCGACAACTACTGACTACAAAGATACTCTTATTATCAAAAATATCAAAGAAAATGGCCATTTATGGACAACATTAATACCGTATTCATTTAATACTGTTGACTACAATCTTAATAAACCTACGCCATCAGCACCTGACAGAAATCATTGGCTTGGAACTGACGATGAGGGAAGGGACATTTTAGCAAGAATATTATACGGTCTGAGACTTTCCGTGGTTTTTGCATTTGTCTTAACAACCGTATCTTCAACAATCGGCATAATAATCGGTGCTATTCAAGGATATTTTGGAGGTAAAACAGATATTATAATACAACGAATACTGGAAATATGGGAATCTTTACCGCAACTTTTCATACTGATAATTATTGCCAGTATATTTACCCCAAACTTCTGGACTTTGCTATTAATTATGTTGTTTTTTGGTTGGCCGGCATTAGTCGGTGTAGTCAGAGCTGAGTTCTTACGCACTCGCAATTTTGAGTTTGTAAAAGCAGCCAAAGCTCTTGGTGTTAGCAATTTAAGGATTATGTTTAAGCACATTCTTCCTAATGCTTTAGTTGCCTCCATTACCTTTATACCGTTTATTTTGTCAGAATCTATAGTTGCATTGACGGCTTTAGATTTTTTGGGTCTCGGATTGTCTTACGAGTATCCGTCATTAGGCGATTTGGTAAGGCAAGGTAAGGATAATCTGCAAGCTCCGTGGATAGGAATATCCATTTTTATAGTTTTATCATCTTTACTCACTATGCTTATATTTATAGGTGAAGGTATCAGAGATGCTTTTGATACAAGGAGAAATAACTGATGAGTTTATTAAAAGTAAGTAATTTGAGTGTCGGTTTTCATTCTCCGGATAATTACAAATACAAAGTTATTAAAAACATCAGTTTTGAGCTAAAAAAAGGCGAAGTTTTAGGAATTGTCGGAGAATCAGGTTCGGGTAAATCTTTGACAGCATTATCAATAATGGGATTACTGCCATATCCAAAAGCATTTCATAGCAAAGAAAGTTCCATAAAATTCAACGATATAGAGCTGTTAAATAATCCAAATATCCGTGAATATCGAGGAAGTAAAATTTCTTATATATTCCAAGAACCTATGTCCAGCCTAAATCCATTACATACAATAGGAAAACAGATAGCAGAAACGCTTATTCTTCATCAAAAGATGACGGAAAAACAAGCAAAAGAAAAAGCCACAAGACTTTTATCGCTAACAGGAATAAAAAACGCCAAAGAAAAATTCAAAGCATATCCGCACGAATTGTCCGGAGGACAACGCCAAAGGGTGATGTTGGCTATGGCTATCGCTAACAAGCCTGATATCTTAATAGCTGATGAACCGACCACGGCATTAGATGTAACCGTATCCTCACAGATATTAGACCTATTAATTGAATTAAAAGAAAAAATAGGTATGTCAATAATTTTTATCAGTCACGATTTAAACATCATCAGACGAATATCAGACAGAGTTTTGGTAATGAAGAGCGGAAAAATAGTGGAGGAGAACACTTGTGAGAATATATTTAAATTTCCGCAACACAGCTACACCAAAACTTTAATATATTCACTTAATAGACTGAAAAAAAATAATAATATTAAACAGCCTGATATAGTTGAGGCTAAAAATATTATCGTGAAATTTCCAATTAAAAAAAGCTTTTTCGGAAAAATAAAAGAATATTTATATGCCGTAAATAAAGTATCATTAAAGCTCAAAAAAGGTAAAACATTAGGATTAGTAGGAGAGTCAGGTTCAGGAAAAACAACATTAGCTATGTCATTTGCCGGACTAAATTCATATGAAGGAAATATATTTTACAATAAAAAAAATATAAAAGATATAAAATACAAAGAGTTAAGAAAAAAAGTTCAGATTGTTTTTCAAGACCCATACAATTCTCTTAACCCCAGAATGAATATAAGAGATATTATTGGCGAAGGCTTAAAGGTTCATTTCAATTTTACCAAAAAACAAGAGTTAAATACAATAAAAAAAGTACTAACTGAAGTTGGCTTAAGACCGGATTGTTTAAATAAATATCCTCATGAGTTTTCCGGAGGTCAACGCCAAAGAATAGCTATTGCAAGAGCGTTAGTAGTCGAGCCGGAAATTCTAATACTTGTCGAGCCTACATCTGCACTCGATGTTACTATTGCTGCTCAAATTATATCGCTCTTACAAAAGATTCAAGAAACCAGAGGATTGTCATACTTATTTATATCTCACGACATAAAGGCTGTAAAAGCATTAGCTGATGATATTGCCGTAATGAAAGATGGTAAAATTGTAGAACTTAATTACGCATCTAAAGTTTTATACAATCCTATACATTCTTACACAAAAAAACTTATACAATCTGCTAATATAGGTAAACGTCATGAAACAAAATCAGATAAAAAATATAATAAATACAATAGGTAAGATGAAAGATCTAAAACGTAGAGGTTGGTTAATGCGTAATGTGTTACTACCAGAATCTGATGCAGATCACAGTTTTGGAGTGGCTATTTTAGCAATGATACTGGCTCCCCAAAAACTTAACAAACAAAAATGTATAGAATTAGCCTTAGTTCATGACTTAGCTGAAATTTATGCCGGCGATTTTACTCCGCATGACAATATATCAAAAGATGACAAAGAAAAGCTTGAAAGAGAAGGGGCTCTACACCTATCCAAAGAACTTGACTGGCCAGATTTAATAGATTTGGTCGCCGAATATAACAATAAAAAAACACCTGAAGCTCGTTTTGTTTTTCTCCTTGATAAACTTGAGACAGTTATGACCGCAAAATATTATGATGACAACAAAAGAGCCTCAAATATTTTAACAGATGAATTTTCAGCTTATGCTAAAAAATGTGCCAAGCAATTTGAGGATTGTGAGATAAAAGAGCTTATTGACAGTTTTTAAGCATGTTTATTCCTCGTAAGACGCAAATACATTTAATGTCATTTGCAAATCTTCGGCATATTTTGTATTTGGTAATAATGAAAAAATAGTACAAATATCACTAAATTTGTCAGCTAATATTTCTTCGTAGTCGACATTGCCTTCGCCGACAACCACATTACGTTGCAATTCGTTGTCGTAATCAGTAATATGAAAATATTGGCATGTATTTACCAAATCTTGTAATTCTTGAGGATTATAATCGTCAGAGGTCGCCACAACGACACCCATATTAAGAAGAGGGAATATATTGGAAAAATTATACAATTCAAGAAGTTGATGCATTTTATTCAGGCTATCAATATTACATAAGCCATCATTTTCTAATAATAGTGCAATTCCTCTGTCTAGAGCCATTTGACTGTAAATATCAAGTTTTTTACCTAAATTTTCCATAGATATATCTTCTTTAAGATAAGAATATATACGTATATTTGGAGCACCGAAAATATCAGCCAAATCCATAAGTTTTGTAAAATATTCTTCTTCAGAAGAAACATTTTCACCCATAATTGAAAAATCTTGTTTGTTTAAAGACCATTTCAAGAAAGGCGAGGCGATAGCCGATACCAACACGCCGGAAGATGACAACTTTGCTGATAATTCTGAAGCTTCTTCCAATGATAAATCAACGATTTCTTTATCATTTATTTTTCTAAGCTCAACATATTTAAGAGAATTTTTCTTAGCAAAAGCAATTACTTCGTCAATATTTGTTGAAAGTTCATCATTTACAAAACTTATTTCCATTATTTTATTCCTTTAACAAAAAAACTTTTGAAGCAATATTATGTTAAAACCGCATAAAATCAAGCATTTTTTAGTTTGGCATAACAATTTACATCTCTAAATCTATCATATTTAAGAAGCATCTGCTTGTGAGTACCCTCAAATTTATATCCTGTCCTTTCAGCGACTCTGCAAGACGGGGTATTTTCGGTCTCACATCTGATATAAATTCTATTCATTCCTCCGTCAAAGGTTTGTTTTTCAATAAGTTTTACTGCTTCCGCCATATAACCTTTACCATTATATGTTTCTGATAACCAATATCCGACTTCGGCTGAGTGATTATCATAATCAATGTTATGAATATCAATCGAGCCCACAAGTTTTTCGGTGGAGTTTAATATAATGTAATAAGCAAAATTTTCCTTTTTATTCCACATATCAATAAACATATCCGTTGCATTTGAAACATCCTGTAAAGAATTTGTTTTATCCACCCAAAGAAGATATTCACGCAAGAATAGGCGATTATTATCAACCTCAAGCCAACAATGCTCGTCATAATTATGATTGTTACGAGAAACAAGTTTGATTCTGTCACTCGATATAATTTCAGGCATTGAAAAATTTTCTAACATAAGTAAAAGTCCTTATAATATTATTGTAAATTTATTGTATTTTTTCGTCGAAAGTGCGTAAAATATTGATAATAAATAATTTTTAACAGGTGTAATAAAGTATCAATTTTCACACAACAATCCTAAAAAAGAAGGTAATATCAAATCCGCTTGAATAATCCTTGAGGATAAAGTCTTAAATTTATATAGATTATTCATTGAGAAGGTGGTCTTAACCCCATCTGATATTTCTACATCATTATTATTCATTGAGAAGGAGGTCTCAAACCCGTCTGATATCTTCACATCATTTTGTCGCATAATATATATTATGCATAATAAGATATTAAATCATGTATATCAATCTAATAATAATGTAAAATTCCACAATCTTTTATAACCAACCGACTATAGACCATTTTCCATTTTCTTTTCTTATATGTAAAATTGAACCATTTGGTATATCTGTTTTATTTTCTCCTAATGCAAATAATATTTGTGACAACATTATCCCATGTGATGAAATTGCAATATTATTATATTTCTTATTTACAGCCCAATATTCCAATCCATCGAATACACGCTCTCTGACTTGCTTTCTTGTTTCGCCACCGGGATAACAGCTTTCATCATATTCTCTACCATGCGAATGCATTTTCTCAAATTCTATACTATACTTTTCTTTAGCTTCCAAATAATGCATTCCTTCAACTACCCCAACATCAACTTCCGTAAAACGATTATCTTTAATAATCTCCTTATTTAGTGCCATATTAACCAACTCAGCCGTTTGCATTGCTCTATATAATGGCGACGTTACTATAACTTCTACACCTTTATTTATAAGCTTTTCTCCAACCATTTTAGCTTGTTTCTTACCTAAATCAGTAAGAAAGGAATCATTTGTTTGTCCCTGTATCTTACCGGCAACATTGTATGTACTTTGTCCATGTCTAAAAATATAAAAATCTTTAATCATTTCAAAGCCTTATTCAAATTATTAAATATTGCCTTGTGTATTTTGTTTCCCACATGTCCGAATTCATCTATTGTAATAAGATTAGATTTATTCAACTTTTTATGCAAATCATACGCTCCTTTAAACGGACATATCAAATCAAGCCTATTATGCACAATAATAGTTTCCACATCTTTGATTTTACTTATATTTTTTAAAATATCATCTTCTTTTAGAAAGAAATTATTAGCTGCATAATGTATATAAATACGATTTGAAGCCAATTCCTTATCACAAACATCTGAAGAACAAGCAAACTCAGGCTTCATACTACCGCAAATTCGTTCAAACCAACCAAATTCATTTGTTGCTTCGAGCTGTTTTTTCTTGTTAGAGCTTTGGATTAACTTGTTGTAATAACCTATTATATTTCCTTTTGATTTTTTATGCATATACTCAACAAATTCTGGATAAATATATTTAGTCCCATCAAACTCCCAATTATGAAAATCTTCATTTGCTAAAAATATTTGAGATAATAGCAATTTTTCCACTTTATGAGGATTTTTTTCAGCCCACAACAACGCCAATGTCGAACCCCATGAGCCACCTCTAAGGATTATTTTATCTTGTATATTCAAATAATTAACAACCCTATCATAATCATTTAATAAATCTTGCGTTGTATTATTCTCTATTTTACCCAAAGGTAATGATAAACCGCAACCTCGTTGATCAAGAGTAATTACACGATATTTTTTCAAACTAATTCTCTTTATATGACGAGATTTACAGCTTCCTCCAGGACCTCCGTGAAAAAACAACACCGGTTTTCCATGTCTGTTGCCATATTCGGCAAAGTACACCTTATGTCCGTTTTCTTCCGGCAAATATCCTTCATTATATGGCTTTGGTAAAAACCACTTACTAAAAAACATCTTTATTCTCCCTAGGTTTACATCCGCAATAATCCTGATTGTACAGAGCCAAATCCTTAATAAGCTGATTTCTAAGCTCTTGCATTCCACCCTTACGACCTTCTATTTCAATATATTTCATTCCTGCTCGGTTAGCCTCTGCCAGAGCAACTTCATTTACCTGATTTAGGTCTTTATATCTTGATACACCTAATACGCTCGCCACAGCATCAAAACCGTTTTCCTTAGCATATTCAAATGTTCTCCTTAATCTCATACCAAAACATATCGAACATCTTTTTTGGCGTTCAGGTAAATCATATAAACCTGCAGTCAACTCGCACCATCTGTCATTATCATATTCAAGCTCAATAAATTTTATGCCATATTTCTCACATACACGCTTGTTTTCCTCACATCTCTTGCGATATTCATCATAAGGTCTGATATTGGGATTATAAAACAACACACTAAAATCAACACCGTCATTAGCTAGTTTTTTAATAACGGCGCAAGAACATGGTGCACAACAAGACAGCAATAAAAAGCTCATTTATACTTGATTCCTTTCAACTTTTGATTATAAAATTCTTATAAGTTTTAGCAATTCATATTTTAGGGTTATCAAATGAAGAAGTATAAAAATATTGTTATTTTAACAGGTGCCGGAATTTCGGCAGAATCAGGTTTAGCTACGTTTAGAGCATCTAACGGTTTATGGAACAATCACAAAGTTGATGATGTGGCAACAATCGAAGGTTTTGCACGCGACCCAAAATATGTACACGATTTTTATAATGAATTAAAAATCGAATTAAAAAAAGCTAAACCAAATCCGGCTCACTTAGCTATTACCAAGCTCCAAAATGAATACCCTGCAAATATTAGTGTTATTACGCAAAATGTAGATACCCTGCATGAAAAGGCAAAAAACAAAAATATTTACCACATTCATGGGCAAATAAATCAGGCTGTTTGCCTAAATTGCGGCCATATTTTAGAAAGTTTCAGCAACGTCGGTGTAAACACCATTTGCTCAAACTGCAACGAAATCGGACGCATGAAACCGAATATCGTATTTTTTGGAGAAAATTTGCTTTGTATGGACAAGGTCGAAGAACTGCTTAAGAAATGTGATTTGTTTTTATCAATAGGCACTTCCGGTGTTGTATTTCCCGCCGCTTCATTTGTGCAAACCGCAAAATATTATGGTGCCGATACATATGAGTTTAATTTAGAAAACACCTCAAATAATTTCTTTTTTGACAAACACATCATAGGACCCGCCGGAACCACCCTTCCCGCTTTTGTCGATGAATTATTGAAAGTTTAGCGCTTAAATAATTTTCTCAGTTTATCAATCAAAATTTTTATTGAAAGCACAGGCTTATCCGATAACAAACAAAGAAACTCGATAATACAATTTTCTTTAATTTGCTCTTTTGAAAAACTGTAGGATTTTAATACTTTTTTCGATTTCATTTTCATTACCCTACCTTTGATTACTATATAATACTCATTATTAAAAAAATCGACTTTACATTTATGACTAAAAACATTAAAAAGCTTTTTGGTTTTATAAAAGGAAAACAATAAATGATAAAAGATTTAACTAAAGGTAATCCGCTAAAGTTGATTTCATGGTTTGCATTACCTATTCTTTTAGGTAATATTTTCCAACAACTTTTTCATATATCCGACATTCTGATTGTCGGCAGATTACTCGGAGTTAAGTCTTTAGCTGCCCTGGGTGCTTCAGCACCGATATTTTTTATGTTTTTGATTGTTGCATTCGGTTTTACCGGAGGACTTACGGTAATAACTGCACAACGCTTTGGAGCAAAAGACATTAAAGGGGTTAAATCATCATTTTTCCACTCTCTGATAGCATCAATGATATTTAGTGCAATAATCAGCTTTTGTGTTATTTTTTTCTTAAAAGACATCTTAATTATAATGAACGTACCAAACGAGCTGATGGATGATGCCTACAAATTCACCTATATACTCGGATTGTCAATGAGTATCATCATTTTATATAATCTGCTATCCGGTGCAATCAGAGCCTTGGGCGATTCCAAAACCCCGTTATATTTTCTAATCGGCTCATCAGTTCTCAATATTGCCTTTAATTTTATGTTTATAAAATTTTTCGGTTGGGGTGTTCAAGGCTCCGCCATGGGAACACTTTGTTCCGTCAGCCTTAGTGCATTAGCTTGTATATTATTTATATACGCCAAATACCCCATGCTTAAGTTGAAGTTAAAAGATTGTCATTATAGCCATAAAATTATGAAGGAGCATTTACACGTTGCTATCCCCATGGCCTTACAATTTTCTATTCTTTCTATTGGGCTTTTGGTTGTTCAAAGCCTTTGCAATTCTTTTGGAACGGATGTTATTGCCGGATTTACTGCCGCAATGCGAATAGAGCAAGTTTCAACCCAACCTTTACTTGCCTTAGGTATTGCTTTTGCCACCTACTCTGCCCAAAACTTCGGTGCTGTTCTTATAAAAAGAATACGCCAAGGTGTCCGTCAATGCTTATTTGCCGGTTTTATTTTAAGTGTTGCAATAAGCATAATTGTTCGATTTTATGGCATCAATATGATCTCGTTTTTTATTGAAAACGAAGATAAAAACATCATAAATATCGGACAAAACTATCTGTTGCTAAGTTCTTATTTTTACTTCTTTTTACTATGTATATTCATCGTAAAAAATGCCATACAAGGCATGGGAAAAACTTTTGTTCCGGTTTTATCAAGTGTTGTAGAACTGATTGCCAGAATAATTATAGCCATATTTTTATCTGAAAAAATCGGCTATATGGGTGTATTTTGGTCAGGCCCTATTGCCTGGTTATTGGGCGCACTTACTGTGGTTATCGGCTATTTTATAATCATAGCTCGTCTTGATTCTAAATATTTGAGAAAAATTTACTTATTAAAAAAATCTCGTTAAAAAAAACGACTCCCTTTCAATTAACATTATTTAAACAGTTTAAATGTCAAAATTACTAGTGTGAGAGTAATTAACTCACATTCTATATATAGAAAATAACGTTATTGAATTAAGGATACAACAGAAGTTGTTACAAGTATTGAAACAATACCCGAGTAATCGGATGATAGGCTCTTTGTGTAATATGACACAGAGGGTTTTGTTGTATCTAAATAGGATAAAATACGGGCGAGGTGCGTTATGGCGTATAATATCACCTTAAGCTCGTCAATGCGTTCGAATTTGCTGTCTTTACGCAATATTGCAACGCAAATGTCAAAAACTCAGAACATCCTTTCTACCGGCAAAAAAGTCAATTCGGCAATTGATAATGCTACTTCGTATTATCAAGCACGTTCGCTTACCCATAGAGCTGCTGATTTGAATAATTTGTTGGATTCTATGTCTCAAGGAATCCAAACAATTAACGTTGCCTTAGAAGGTTTGGAAAGATATGACAAATTCCTAGAACAAGCGACAATCATAGCTGAAGAAGCTTATGAAAAAGCCGTAATTCCGACTAAGGATTGGATATTAAGCCAAATCGGAGAAAACGGTGCGGTTGTGTCTACGGCTCAAGAATTGAAAGATGCTATTGCCTCAAACAAAGAGACTATCTGTGTCTATGGCGAAATAGATTATTTTGAAAATGAGTCCATTACATTAAAAAATAATCAAAAGCTTGTGGGAACCGAATACTTTACCGGGTACACCGGAAAAGAAAGATTCTCTCAACTTAATATGACGGCTCCTCTTGTATCTGCCTCAAAAGCAAAAGTTGAAATATCCGATCTAGATTTGGATTTCAACACCACGGAATCTGGCTACTTTATTGGAAACAACGGAAATATGAATATAGGTAATATTTCACTAAACGGGTATATTGTTAGACAAGGAACTTTTCACGCAATAGATAATAGAAGCGGAGATATGACTGTGAGCGGAAAAATTGATATAAATACTACCAATAATAATTGTAGTTATATAATGGGTTTATGTAATAGCGGAAATATGAATATAAAAGAAAAAACAGAACTTAATATAAATTTAGGAGAAACCCTTATCAATACTGTTGGATACGGAATTGCACTGTATGATAACATAAATATAGGCAAGGATACGGTTATAAATATTGATTTTACATCTGACAAATACCAAAATTCTGTTGGAGTACTCGTTAGTTCAGGTGAAACATCAACAATTGAAACCGAAACAAAAATAAACATTAAAAATGCAAATAACTTGTTTTTAGGATCTGGTTCGGTACAGATTGAAAAAGGTGTCGAGATATCAAACAGATATAAATCCACTGATAAATCTTGGGTTACATCAGAAGACTATACTTTGGTTGTTACAGGATCATGGAGTTCTCCTACCAGACCATCAAAATTAGATGCTATATCTTCATTTGAGAAACATCATGATAAAGAATTCTCATTTAATCATATATATAAAACTGTAGAAGATAATGCTAAGTTAGATGAATATTCTTATCAATACCAAAACATCTTAGACCAACTTGATGATATGGTAGAGGACAGCTCGTATCAGGGAATAAACTTACTTAAAGGTGATGAATTAAATGTGGTATTTAATGAAGACAGAAGCCACAACTTTGTCATCAAAGGTGTAGACATACGCTCAATGTCTGCCGGA
>JAZUCK010000009.1:0-24032 GCA_045639065.1 Alphaproteobacteria bacterium
TTTTATAATAAACACCTAAAAAGTCATCCCTCCAAATCGTCAGATTTGGTCAAGGGATCTTCAACTTTTTATTTAATTAGTAGCTGATGCAAAGATAAGATTCCTTGACGCACGGACACATGGTGCACTTCGAGGAATGACTCTTTCTTAATTTTAAGAGATGGATAAAAAGGTAGAAACGTAAAATTATGAAAGGCTCTCAAATAAACTGCTTTCATTGATGTCAGCAGGTTATTTTTTTGGTCAATCGTTATAAATTTTCTATTGTGCTTAAGAATTAAACTGCTATTATCAAAACAAAAGTACTTTTAAACTATAAGAAAAAATAAATGGCAGATCCAAAGTTTATACACCTAAGAGTGCATACAGCTTACTCATTGTCCGAAGGGGCAATGAAAGTACCTGCTTTGGTTAAAAAACTTACCGAAAACAATGTTCCCGCTTTTGCTATGACCGATACTGCCAATATGTATGGCGGTAAGGCTGTATCAAAATTTGCTTCCGATGCAGGTATTAAGCCGATTTTAGGTTGCCAATTTTATCTCAGAAATCCTGACGCTGATGATGTCCTAAAATCCAAAGGACGCAACATTGAGCATGATAAAATAGTCTTGTTGGTGATGAATGATGTCGGCTATATGAACATTATGCACTTGATGAAAGTGTCATATATGGACAACCCGACCCCAACCGAAAAGGCATACTTAAAAATCAGCGACTTGGAAGAAGCCAATGAAGGTCTTATCGCTTTGAGCGGAGGTGTCGAAGGTCAAATAGGGCGCTTGCTGTTGGAAGGTCGAGACGCCGAGGCTAAAGAGGTTACGCAAAAATTAAAAGATATATTCGGAAACCGATTCTATATGGAAATTGCTCGCTTGGGTATAGATGCCGAAAAGCAAACCGAAGACAGATTTATTGACCTTGCTTATGAACTTGATATTCCGCTTGTGGCTACTAACGAAGCCTTTTTCTTTGATGCTGATATGTTCGAGGCTCATGACGCATTGGTATGTATTGCTGCCTCGGAGTATGTAAGTAATGACGATCGTCGCAAATTTTCGCCCAACAACCGTCTGCGTAGCGAAGAAGAAATGGTCGCTCTTTTTGCCGATTTGCCTGAAGCAATACAAAATACCGTAATAATTGCCAAAAGATGTAACTATCTTTCGAGCAAGGTTGATCCCTTGTTGCCGATATTTATCTGTCCTGATGGAATGACGCAAGACGAATATATTGATAAGCGAGCTCGTGAGGGTTTGGCCAAATTGATGGAAAAACACGTCTATACCAAGGATATGAGCGAAGAAGAAAGAAAGGCAATAGACGAGAAGTATTATTCGCGTTTGGAATATGAACTAAGCGTTATTAAAAAGATGGGCTTCCCCGGATATTTTCTTATCGTGTCCGACTTTATTAACTGGTCAAAAAATAACGGCGTTCCGGTAGGTCCGGGACGTGGTTCCGGTGCCGGTTCTATCGTGGCGTGGTCTTTGAGAATTACCGATTTGGACCCGATAAAGTTAGATTTGCTTTTTGAACGTTTCTTAAATCCCGAACGTGTAAACATGCCCGACTTCGACGTCGACTTTTGCCAAGAAAATCGATATAAAACTATTGAGTATGTGCAAAACAAATATGGTGCTGATAAGGTTGCACAAATTATTACCTATGGTAAGTTGCAGGCCAAAAACGTTATTCGCGATGTGGCTCGTGTTTTGCAAATGCCATATTCTCAGGCCGACCGCATTTCCAAGATGATACCGCCAGGGGTTCAGGGTAAAAACCCGACCTTACAAGAGTCATTAGATCAAGTGCCCGAACTGGAAGAAATGCGCCAAAATGACCCGCAAATAAACAAGCTTTTTGACTTGGCAATGAAACTTGAGGGGCTTTATCGAAACTCGGGAATGCACGCCGCCGGTGTGGTTATCGGCGACAGACCATTAGAACAGCTCGTGCCTTTGTATAAAGACCCCCGTGCAGAAATGCCGGTAACCCAATATGATATGAAGTTTGTTGAGGAAACCGGTTTAATTAAGTTTGACTTCTTAGGCTTGAAAACTCTAACCGTTATTAAAAAAGCGGTTGATTGGATTAAAGAAAGTCGCGGTATTGAGATAAATGTCGAAGAACTTCCCCTAGATGATAAAGAAACCTATGAGATGTTGCAACGAGGCGAAACCTCGGCTGTATTCCAATTTGAATCTCCGGGAATGCGTGATGTTCACAAACAAATAAAGCCTGACCGTTTTGAAGATTTGATTGCTATTGTGTCTTTGTATCGCCCCGGCCCGATGGATAATATTCCTACCTATATCAAACGTAAGCATGGTGAAGAACAAATAAGCTATCTTCATCCGGCGCTTGCTCCGATTCTTGATGAAACTTACGGTATCATGGTGTACCAAGAACAAGTTATGAAAATTGCACAAGTGCTTGGCGGTTATACGCTTGGTGGTGCCGATAAATTGCGTAAAGTTATGGGTAAAAAACTGCGTGAAGAAATCCCTAAACAACGTGCAATGTTTACCGAAGGTGCTTTGAAAAACGGTATTGATGAGGACACCGCAACCAAGATTTTTGACCAGATGGAAAAATTTGCTTCCTATGGTTTCAATAAGTCGCACGCTGCAGCATATTCGCTGATATCATACCAAACTGCATACCTAAAAGCACACTATCCGGTAGAATTTATGTGTGCGGTGATGACTTTGGATATTACCAACGTAGACAAGCTTTTACTCTATAAAGAAGAGTGCAAAAAAATGGGCATAAAAGTTTTGCCCCCCGATATCAACAAATCATTGAGTGAATTTTCGGTTGAAGACGGAAATATTCGTTATGCACTTTCGGCAATAAAATCAGTTGGTGCCGCCAATATGGAAGCTATTGTCAAAAATCGTCAAGAAAAGGGTGCTTTCAAAGACTTATCTGATTTTATTCACCGTGTTGATGCCAAAAATATCAATCGCCGTCAAATCGAACAACTTGTAAAAGCCGGAGCTTTTGATTGTTTAGATAAGGCCAGAGGCAAAATTTTTGCAAATATCGACTTGATTGTATCGCATATTTCGGCCGCAACTGAGCTAAAAAACAGTGCCCAAAATTCGCTTTTTGGTGATGAAGAGCTTCACTCAAAAGTAACTTTGGCTGAAAAACCTGATTGGCCTGAATTGGAAAAACTGCAACAAGAGGCTGAGGCTATCGGATTTTATCTTTCGGCACATCCGCTTGACAGTTATCAAAAAGGTATGGAACGACTTGGAGTGAAAAAATATGTCGAAGTAATGCAAGGTTTGCGAACCGGCGATAGCCTGCGTTCCAAGTTGGCCGGTTGCGTTAATTCTTTTCAAAAACGCATATCTAAAAACGGAAATAAATATGCTTTTTTGGAAATGTCAGACGGAAGCTCTAATTTTGAAGGATTGCTGTTCTCTGACGGACTTTCAAAGTATGAGGATATTATCAATTCGGGAAATCCGTTGCTGATTAGCGTTACGATTGACAAAAAAGAAGAAGATGCCAATCCCAGAATGATGGTAAATACTGTCGAAATTTTGGATCACGCAATAGCTGAAGTGGCCAATGGCTTGGAAGTATATGTTAATGATAGTAGCGCTGTTAGAGCTTTAAGAGAAATATTAAGTAAAGATAGAAATGGCAAAAACAAAATATATATTAAACCTGATAATGACGTATGGGATGTAAGGATCGCTCTCAGCGGAGGATTTGCTCTGTATGGCGACATCTTAACACAAATAAGAGCTCTTCCCGGAATCACCAAAGTGAAGGAAATATAACATGATAAATAAAACAGATAATGTGGATAATACAGATAAGTTTCCGTTTTTTAAGTCAGTATTTGGCTCGTTTGGAACTTTTATGGATAATTTTAGATCTTATCTCTTTCTAGGTAGTATTTTCTCTATTATCATTATGCTTTTTAGTTATTTAAATGGTCAAAGCTTAATGTGTGCTAATATAACATTCAAAAAATATGTTATTTGCGGTGGAAACATATATACATTCATACTTTCAACAGTCGTTTTATGGTTTATCTTTTGCGTTTATGCCAGAATTTTTGCTCAAACTGCAATATTAAAGAAATGCAATTTTTCAATAAAATCATTAGTACCAAATAAGACAGACTTAAAACTTTTCGGTGTTGCAATGTTATACGGATTGTCAATATTTATTGCTTTAGCCTCGGGATTTTTACTTTTTATCAGAGTGCCAAATCCTAATTGGATAATTGAGTTGTTATATTTTGCGGTTGTATCACTTGGTTTTTTTGTACCGGCTGTTGCCTCGCCTCTTCTTTCATATGCTTCATTTGTTGTAGAAGGTGAAAAATTACCGTCAATTAAAGAATTGTGGCAAACGTCTAGAAACAAAATAATTATGATTTTTATGAGTTTTGTGTCGATAATTTTGATAAACTTTATGTTGACGACATCTGTTTTGCGATATTTTATGCAACTTAGTATGGTCGAAAATATATTTGTTGTTGTAATAGCTGAGTTTTTATATAATATATTACTTATGTTAGTTGTTTCTGTTTATATGTGTTATTGTTATATGCAGAAAAAATTCTTGTTTGAAAGGAATTAAAATGTGTAATAAAGATATAAAAAAATTACCATTTTGGGAAACCGTCGGTCGCAGCTTTAAATATGTATTAAAAAACAGAAAATTACTGATAACTTTGTTGCCGGTAGTTGCTGTTTTGGCTGTTATCCAACTAATATTAAAAGCGCCGATTATGTGTGCATATAATGAAAGTTTTTGTGAAAATAGCTGGCAAAACACATTAAATGGTTTGATTTTGGTTTTGACAGCAGTAGGGATAATTATAAACTATTGTCGTTCAATAGTTTGTAAAGAAAAAGTTGATTTTAAGTCATTGAACTTTTTTAAAAGAGCCGGTTTTTATATATTATGGTCATTTTTAATGACATTTATTATAGGTATTCCTATTGCAATAGTAATTACCATCCTATCAATTACAGGAGTGGATATAAATATACTGTTACTTACTTCTATGTGCTTGTTCTTTATTTTGGGTACATCTCTTGCACCTCTTATTTTGGCATTTCCGGCATTAGCTGTTGATGACTACAATCTTATCAATTTGTCAAAATTGTTTAATATGTGCAGAGGAAACAAGATGGCTATATTTTTTGGTCAGTTTGTAATTATGTTTCCTTATATGCTGTTATCAAAAATGTTTGTTTATATATACGCTTTAATAGGTGCAAACAATTTTGTTATAAACGCTTGTTTTGTTATTATAACTTTACTGATGGCTGTACTGGACGCAAGCTTTAGAGGAGCGTTCTTTGCTCACATTTATCAATTCTTAAAATACTACGATAAGCAGAAATAGTGTTTTATAAATGCAAAAAAAAGCGCCTTGTTTGAGGCGCTTTTTGTTTATCCTAATTCGGCTAATTTTTGAGCCTGATCTTCGGTAATCAAAGCATCGATAATTTCACCTAATGCATCTCCTGAAACCACATCATCAAGTTTGTATAAAGTAAGATTTATGCGGTGGTCTGTCACACGTCCTTGCGGATAGTTATAGGTGCGGATTCTCTCTGAACGATCACCACTTCCTACTTGCAGTTTTCTTTTTTCGGAATAAGCACTGTCAATACTCTCTTTTTGTTGATCGTAAAGTTTTGCACGCAAATGATTCATGGCTTTTTCTTTGTTTTTATGCTGCGAGCGATCATCTTGACACTGAACAATGATTCCGGTTGGAATGTGAGTGATACGTACAGCAGACTCGGTACGATTTACGTGTTGTCCTCCGGCGCCAGATGCTCTATACACATCGATTTTCAAATCGGCAGGATTTATGTATAAATCAACTTCTTCAATCTCGGGTAAAACAGCTACCGTTGCAGCTGATGTATGAACACGTCCTTGACTTTCAGTAACAGGAACTCGTTGAACGCGATGAGCACCGGATTCAAATTTGAGTTTGGCAAAAACATTTTTACCGGTAATTTTTGCCGAAGCTTCTTTATATCCGCCAAGTTCATTTTCGGTAACATCGTTCACTTCAAAACGCCAACCTTGCAAAACAGAATAGCGTTGGTACATTTCAAACAAAACCGCAGCAAACAAAGCGGCCTCATCACCGCCTGTTCCGGCTCTGACCTCCAAGATAGCATTTTTTTCATCATCATCATCTTTGGGCAGTAAAAGTATTTTAATTTCTTTTTCTTTTTCAGGTAAATTTTCTTTAAGTTCCAAATACTCTTCTTCCGCCAATTTTTTCATCTCACTATCCAAAGAAGAATCATTCATCATTTCTTTGGCGTCATTTAAGTTTTGCTCCAAAGAGTTAAACTGTTTGATGGCTTCAACAATAGGGGCTAAAGATGCCAATTCTTTGTTCATCTTAACCATTTCATCAGATGATAAGGCCGGATCAATAATAAGCGATTCTAACTCGCTATATCTGTTTACTACATTGGCCAATTTTTCACTAAAATTCATTTAAATATTCCTCAAAAATCAAATCTAATACTTTTAAGACACGAAAATAGCAGGCCGAGGGGCTACTGCTATTTTCAAAGCGCATAAATTTATCTATAATTCGGGATTTATAAATTTATCTAAATAAATGTTCATTTTCTTTTGTGGGCGAACAACATTTGTCAAAACACCGTTAATATATACATTGATGCCGTCATATTTTCCAACAGACAAAACTTTTCCCTTACCTTCAGGAACTTTGTAAAGGTCACCTGGTTGTAAAACTTTGCTCAAATAAAGCTTGTCATTATCTTTAATTTCAACCCAAGTTGCTTTTAATACTTCAATATAAACACCTGTATCAGGAATTTCTTGTCTGACGTTTTCTACGGCATCATCAACGGAAGCTTCGGTGCTATTTTCTGTTGCTGATTCAGTTACAATTTCTGCTTCTGTTGCCGTTTTTGATTCTGATTCTGTAGCTGTGACATCGCCTTGATAAATTTCTTCAGAAACCATAATTTGATTTTCAGAAGCATCGTCAATAGGCTTAACATCTTCGGTGCTATTTGTGTCAACGGCTGCGTTATCAAAGTTTTCGACAATAATTACGTCAGCGTAATCATTATTATTTTCTTCGGTATATTTATCATTATTGGTTGTAACCAAGACCTTTTCGCTTTGTTGGTTGTAGAATAACCATCCGATATATATTAAAACAATAGCTAACAAACTTATAATGATGTGGCGTATATTAGGCATTGTAGCCTCAGGCTGTGGTTCTAAAACATTCATATTTTTTTGTTTAGAAGCAGTTGTTTCTTCTTTATAAAGTTCAACGATGTTTTCACCGTTCAGGCCTAAAAAATTTGCATAAGAACGAATAAAACCGTTACCGTACGGAAATGCCGGAATTTCAGAATAATTACTGTCTTCAATGGCTTCTAGGTAGCATTTTCTGATACACAATTTTTTTGATACATCAATAAGCTTTAAGCCCTTTTGTTGACGCATTTCTTTAAGCATTGCGCCAATTTTTGTAATTTTTGGTGCTTTTTCTTTTTTATTAGACTGATTTTCATCTAATAAAACTTCTTCATTGTTTGAAATTTCATTTTCCAAAGTATTTTGCTTTTCTTTCTTCACGTCACAATCTCTTTCGTTATAAGTTTAATTTTACACTATAATACATACATTTTAAAAAATATCAATAGCATGGTCGTTAGCATATGCAATTAATTGCGGTCGCAAGGTTCGTTGGTTGTAATCAAGCAAGGTTTTGATATAATCTTCAACTTCTGTGGTATTTACAGAACGAATCATTTTTTTGACTTTACCAAAAGATGCGCCGGATATGGATAGATTTCGGTATCCGAGCCCGATTAATACAAGTGCTTCAATCGGATTAGAGGCCATCTCTCCACACACCGAGCAAAGTACACCGGCGTTATTTGCTTTGTTGATAATTTCTTGTAATACTCGTAAAAACGGTACTGATAAAACATCATATCGTTCTGCCAAGCGATTATTGGTTCTATCACAAGCAAACATAAATTGTGCCAAATCATTAGTTCCGATGGATATAAAATCAGCTTCCGGTAAAATAGCATCAAGTTGAAAAACAACTGACGGAACTTCTATCATCAAACCTACATTAACTTTTTTCGGCACATTTTTTGATCTGCGCTGTTCCTTTTCCAGCTCTATAAGCAGAGTTTCCTTAGCTTCTCTAAATTCGCTCAAATTGGCAATCATCGGAAACATTACATTAAGTTCTTTTCCGGCGGTAGCCCTAATAAAAGCACGCATTTGTTGTCGCAAAATAGCCCGTCTGTCTAATGTTATACGAATTGAACGCCAGCCTATGGCAGGATTTTCTTCGCCTGAATAAGTCCAATAAGGAAGAAGCTTGTCAGAACCTACGTCAAGACTTCTAAAGACTACTTTTTTATCACCGGCCTTATCCATAAGTTTTTTATAATATGAAACTTGTGTTTCGACATCAGGCATTTTTTCGGCGGCCATAAACGGAATTTCCGTACGGTATAAACCTACACCATCGCAATTTGTACTTTCTATATAGTCGAGATCAAAGTCCAGTCCGACGTTGATATAAGTATTTATGCGTTTTTTATCCAAAGTTTTTGACGGTAGTTTTTTCAGTTCTTCTAATTGAGCAATTTGAGCGTGTCTTTCGGCAATTTTTGCTTCAAACCTTTCAATTATTTTCTCATCAGGGCGAATATAGACAATTCCTTCATCGCCATTAACAGCCAAAATCTCGCCGCTTTTAATTTCTTTGAATACGCTTTTAATTTTTGAAACGACAGGAATTCCCAAGGCCTTTGCCACAATAGCTACGTGCATTGTAGCAGTACCATCTTCTAAGACCAGTGCTCTGATTTTGTGATAGTCATAGTCCATCAAATCAGCGGGGCCCATCATCTGAGCCACAACTACAAAAGAGTCCAAGTTTGCCGGCGTGATATCACCTGTATCACCACATAAATAACCTAATAATCTGTCAGCAACATCACGAAGATCATGTAAACGTTCTTTAAGGTAAACATCTTGAGTTGCAGACAATCTGTTCCACATATCTTCATAGGCTCGCTCGATAGCGGCTTCAGATGTGAGTCCTCCTTCAACATGTCCGGCTATTTTGTTGTACCAACCTTTATCTTTGGCAAACATTCTGTATGCATCTAAAATATCGGCATGTTCGCCAATTCCCAATTTGCTTTGGTTGAATTTCTCATCCAAATCAATATTCATTTGGGTGTGGGCTTTTTGCAGCCTTTCTAATTCAACATCTTTGTTGTCGGCAAAAATTTTAGTGACGGCACGTCTTCTTCTGTGAACTACTGCAGGACCAAAACCATAACCGCGGCTTAAGGATAATCCCTTAAATACATCTCTGGTACTATGTCCTTTTTTCTTTATAAATGCGTTTTTATATTCTCTTATTTCGTCCGATGCTAACCAATCAGAAAATTCCATCGACAACATTTCTAACGCATGCACTTCATCTTTCTTAAAGTTATAAAGGTCTTCTTGATAAAGTCCTAATACGCCGATAGCGCGCCCCCAACGTAATATGGGTGTTCCTAAAAAGCTTTTATATTTTTCTTCATCAACACCTTCTCGGTACAAAAAATTGGGATGTTGCCAGATGTTTTCAACTTCGGTTGTACACTTGCTTTGAGCAATACCTCCGATGATTCCTTCGCCGACTTTAATTGATATATGGTTAATCAATTTTGGGTTTATGTTGTGTGAGGCAAATAGTTCTATATAGTTATCATCAATAACCAAATAACAAACGGCAGCATCAACATTAAGCTGTTTGGCTATCATGGAAATAACGGAAGAAAATTTGGCAGACGTAGATTTCTTGCTGTTTATTATTTTATTAAACAACTTTGACATTTCGACAGCCTTGTCCACAACCTGCGATTTCATATTTTTTTTACCATATAAAGTTTTTTTACCTTGCGTTTTTACTTATATTATTTATATTCGTATTCATCAAGAGAAAAACTTATTTTATCAAGGAATAAAAGTGGCAACTACATATAAAAAAGGCGATAGTGATACACGTCCGTGGGGAAGATGGGAAGTATTGGAATCTTCTCCGAATTACTGCGTAAAAAAAATAACTGTAGCACCAAAAGGAATACTATCCTTACAACTTCATCATTACCGTCAAGAACATTGGATTATTACCGAGGGTGAAGCCTTGGTTACATTGGGTGACGAGATGTTTGTTAAAAAGGCAAATGAAGCAATTTATATCCCTTGTGAAACTAAACATCGCATTCAAAATAATACTGATAGAGATGTTGTATTTATCGAAGTTCAAACCGGCGAAAATTTACGAGAAGATGATATTGTCCGTTTTGAAGATAAATATGGCAGAGCAAAATAAAAAGAGGAATAAAAAATGAATTTTAAGGATCTAGGTTTAAGTGAAGAAACTATAAAGGCAATAGATGAATTTGGAATAACCGAACCGACATCAGTCCAAGCCGATGTAATACCATCAATTTTGCAAGGGCGTGATATCTTTACCATAGCACCGGCTCGTTGCGGTAAAACAATGTCGTATGTATTGCCTCTTTTGGATATTATTCACGCTAAAAAAGCCAAAAATATATTGATTGTTACGCCAAACTCTCAATCAGCAGTTACAACATCTGATAACTTGGCAGTTTTTAATAAGTATCACGAAATCAGCTCAACCGCAATTCAAGACGCTAAAGAGGATGTTTCTGATGAGGCAAACGTTATTATCGGCGCACCTGATTTGTTGTTGGATGTGGTAAATAGTGAGAAAATCGATTTGTCAAAAGTTGATGTTTTGGTTGTCGATGATATAAACCTTATTAAGAAAAACAAACAGTTGGAAAATCTTGAAAAGGTTTTAGAGCTGTTGCCGGCTGATAAACAAAATATCGTATACACCAATCGTCGTTCTAAAGAAACTCAAGATATTTTGCAAAAAATATTAAAAGCACCGGAGGAAATAAAGGTTGATAAAACCAAAGAACAGGAGGTTGATACAACCCCTAAAACAGCACCTGTTCCTCAGGTTGAGAAAAAGACAAAACCTCTGTTTAATGTAGTGGAAGATAAAGAAGCGCTTGATTTGGTTAAAAAGTATAATTCATATAACGGCAAAACACCGAAATTTATTTTAGTGAAAGGTATAATTGCCGACGGCGAAGAAAAATAAGCTAAACTTAGGTTTTATTGCGAAAAAATGCACCTCAAACAACGGGGTGTATTTTTTTTGACAAAATATGTTGACAAAATAAACAAAATGTGCTTTTATACAGCTATTCAAAACGTATTACTTAGATAATTAGATGTTACAAGACAAGGTGCCAAAAGGTCCATGCTCTCCTTCTTTTGTCATAATTTTGTGTAATTCCT
Source organism: Alphaproteobacteria bacterium (assembly GCA_045639065.1). Taxonomy (GTDB): domain Bacteria; phylum Pseudomonadota; class Alphaproteobacteria; order RF32; family CAG-239; genus CAZU01. The sequence continues at coordinate 11,422 of JAZUCK010000009.1, forward strand.
TAAGGTGCCTTGTCTTTTTTTAAGATAAGCGACGGAGGTCAAACGTTCTGTTGTTCTTTTGCCCCTCCGCCGCTAAACACAAAACAGGTTTAGTCGCCTGTTACTCAATCTTTTTCAATCTAATACCACCCCTTAATTGCTCTCTTTCGTGTAAAGACTTGCTTTTAAGGGGATTTTTTTTGTTTTAATTTTTTTTGTCGAAAATTAGCTTTTGCTATTGCGAGTTTTTCGATTCTGTGTTATAACTAACCCATAAAGAAATATTTTTTTAGATTTATTAATTAATTGGGTACGTTAGGAGCGTTCCTTTCTGTCGTCCGGCAGATAAAATTACAATATGGCTGAAAAAAAAATTAGTGAAACATCTATGAAGCATGGTTTTTTGAAAATGGTATCTTATGCAAAAGAACATGGATTCCGTGCTTTTTGCGAAACTTACAAAATTGTAAGGAAACATCCAAAATCAAAGATGAAAAACATTGGATTGCACACAAGACAAAGAATTTCATCTCCTCGTGAAGAATTTTGTGAGGTCATGAAAGTTGAAACAACACGTCGGAATGGCGAAGTTGTTCTAGGTTACCTGGTAGGCTATCATAATGGAATTCGCTTTGATTCTCATGAAAAATATTGATGAAAAACACTATTTACTAAACAAAAACGCTAACTCGCTTATTATAAGCCTAGTTAGCGTTTTTGCTTTTTAAAACAGAAGTAATTTATACGGCAACATCACCTTTTATAGTTGGATGACATTGATAATCAACCAACTCAAAGTCTTCATATTTGAAGTCGTCGATATTCTTTACTTCCGGGTTAATCTTCATCTTAGGCAACGGATAAGGTTCGCGAGAAAGTTGGAGATTAACTTGATCAAAGTGATTGGAGTAAATGTGAGCATTACCAAGCGTGTGAACAAATTCTCCAGGCTTAAGTCCGCAAACTTGTGCAATCATCATGGTTAACAATGAGTAAGACGCAATGTTAAACGGAACGCCAAGGAACATATCACAACTGCGTTGATACAACATACAGTTCAGTTTACCATCCGGAGTAACATCAAATTGGAAAAAACAATGACAAGGAGGCAATGCCATTTCCTCAATCTGTGCCGGATTCCAAGCACTGACAATCAAACGACGATCTTGCGGATTTTTCTTAATACGCTCAATCACATCTTTAATTTGATCGATTCCTTGCGAATTAAAATTACGCCACTGATGACCGTAAACAGGTCCCAAGTCGCCGTTTTCATCAGCCCACTCGTCCCAAATGGTCACATTGTTGTCATGTAAATACCCAATGTTGGTGTTACCTGACAAAAGCCAAATCAACTCGTGAATAATCGCACGAAGATAGGTCTTTTTAGTAGTTACCAACGGGAAGCCCTCGCTTAAATTAAAGCGCATCTGTCTTCCGAAAACCTTGCGGGCATAAATACCGGTACGATTGTCCGCATCTTGTCCGTTTTCCATAATGTCCTTTAAGACATCTAAGTACTGTTTCATAAATGACTCCTTATTTTTTAATAGTTAATAATTGAAATAATTATGTGTTTTAAAACTTCTTGTGATACAAACTCGCCTTTTTTTACCCAAACCGTCGTGATTACATTATCTTCTTCATAGTCAGGCGATATTTGTTTATAATTCTTTTTCATCAACTCAATACATTCGCTGATATCAACTGGATTTCCTTTTAATTGTTGGTTTATATCACCCATAAAACAAGAGTCAACAACAATATCCGGAGCCATTTTTTGCATAAACATTTTGTATATGCTGGCACCTCCGCAAATGTACAAAGGTTCTTCAAATTCTTTCAAAACTTTTGCATCGTTTACGACAAAATGGTTATTTTTATCCGAAACTTCGTAACTTTCATCAAAAGTCAACACATATATTTTGCGATTCGGTAAGGTGCGATTCGGAAAACTTTCATAAGTAGTTTGCCCGCAAGTAATACATGCATTTTCGGTAATGCGGCGAAAACGCTTAAAATCGGAAGATATGTGCCAAGGGATATTTGGGCCGATTCCGATAATATTATCATCTCTATGACGACACCAAATCGCAATTTTTGTCATGTTAAACGACTCCGTTTAGTTTATATGACGATAATTATAGATATTATATACTAATGCGCCAGTATTATATTGCTTTTTTCCATATTGCATTTTTTACAAAATGGTATTATATTACTTTTCTGTCAGAGGCTTGCTTCTGACTATGACACTAGAGGCTCTATGAAATAGGTGCTTTGGACCCGGGGGCAGTTCCCGGCACCTCCACCAATTTTTTTAAGGGGGTGATACAGGTTTGACAGGGTTCAGTAAAGATAGGTAAGTTGTGTTCGGCAAGATACCACCGTTATCGGTTCAAATTTAAATAAATGCTAACGATAATAACGTAGCTACAGTTGCTATGGCTGCCTAATTGGTAGTTTGCAACGCCTTAAATTCTTAAAGAATTAGCTCTTTAAGTGGGGTTTGAGGATTTCCTAGCAACAGAAAATCCTCGTTTAACAAACATAAAAAAAGAGGTTGTATGACATACGAAATAAATTATGACAAATTGATGGAAAAGGCTTTAAAACACGTAGTTATAGAGGCCTTAAAAATTGCATCTGACGAAGGACTTCCCGGCGAACACCATTTTTACATTTCTTTTAAGACCAATCATCCTGACGTTAGAATGTCATCTGATTTGCTTAATCAATATCCCGAAGACATGACTATAGTTTTGCAACACCAATTTGCCAATTTGATGTTGTCGGAAAACTATTTTGAAGTCGATTTGAGCTTTTCAAATATTCCGCATACTTTGCGTATACCATACGATTCGATAACCTATTTTGCCGATCCGCATGCCAGATTTGCATTGAGTTTTGCACCGAGTGAATGCTCTCAAAACATCGAGTCACAAACATCTCAACCTATGAAAAAAGTCTCCGGCGAAACAGCCGAAGTTGTATCAATAGATGCTTTTAGAAAGAAATAAATGAAAAAAATTTCTGTAGTAATTGCCGGTCGTCACTCTACAAGCGTTTGCTTGGAAGAGGAATTTTTGCATGAATTGAAAAGGATTGCACTGATTAAGCATAAAAGTTTAAATGAGCTTATTACTGATATTGACCGTAATAAAAGAACAAATAATTTATCCAGTGCTATAAGACTATATGTTCTAAAAGAGCTGAAATTGCAACAATTGGCAAAAATGTAAAGAAAACTCGGAAGTTTATACTTCCGAGTTTTTTCTTATTCCTCATCATCAAAATCATCTTGAAAATCGTCGGTTTCGATATCGTCATTCATATTATCGCTATCCGATTCTATCAGCAATGTCTCATCTTCTATTTCCGACTTTTTGCGTCTTCCGCGACGTTTGCGGGCCGGAGCTTTTTTCTTCATTGCATCAATAATATAGTGTCCGGCAATTTTATATAAGTCAACCAAGTGGTTATTATACATATGGTCGGCGCCTTCTATTAAAGCGTAATCAACAGAAATGTTGCGTTGAGTATTAAGACGTTTTACCAAAGTAGTAACACTTGCAGGTGTAACGATTTCATCAATGTTTCCTTGTGTAATAAGGCCTGATGTCGGGCATGGTGCAAGGAAAGAAAAATCTTTTTCATTGGCCGGAGGCGAAACCGCGATAAAATTGTTGATATCGGGTCTGCGCATTAAAAGTTGCAATCCTATCCATGCGCCGAAAGAATATCCGGCAACCCAGCATTGACGAGCCTCAGGATTTGTAGCTTGAAGCCAATCAAGTGCAACAGTTGCATCAGACAACTCGCCCGGTCCGTCTTCAAATTCACCTTGTGAGCGGCCTACGCTTCTAAAGTTGAATCTTAATACCGAAAAGCCCAGGTTTTGAAAAACACTAAACAAAGTATATACAACTTTGTTGTTCATTGTTCCGCCATATTGCGGATGAGGGTGTAAAATCAATGCTATAGGAGCATTTGGGTTGTCACTTTGGTGATAGCGACCTTCTAATCTTCCGGTGTGGCCGTTAAATAAAACTTCTGACATTTGTTATTAACCTAAAATATTGTTGTTTTAGAGATTATATTGCTTATAATCTTATAAAAAGTTAATTTTTGAAGGAATTTAGCATAAAATGGAATCAAAATTCAAGATAATTTTATCAGATGCCGAAGCCGTTATCGCCAGAGACCCTGCAACATCAAACAAATTGGAGGCTTTTTTGTTGTCATCAGGGCTTCACGCAATTATATTTTACCGCCTGAATCATTGGCTTTGGAACAAAAATTGGAAATTAATCGCCAGAGTTTTATCTTTGATAGTTAAATTTTTTACCGGTGTTGAAATTCATCCGGCAGCCCGAATCGGCAAAGGCTTTTTTATTGATCATGGAATGGGCGTTGTTATCGGTGAAACGTCAGAAATTGGTGATAATGTAACCTTATATCATGGTGTTACACTCGGAGGTACAACTGTTTTTGATAAAAAAGGTAAACAAATGAACAAGCGTCACCCTACATTAAAGAATAACATTGTTGTTGGTGCCGGAGCTAAGATTTTAGGACCAATAACCATAAATGACAATGTAAAAATCGGTGCAAATGCTGTTGTTTTGAAAGATGTTGCCAAAAATAAGACCGTCGTAGGCGTGCCGGCTCATGTTGTTGACAAAAGTGCGATAAAGCCGGAAGCTTTTTCGGCTTATGGTGCTTGCGCTACGGATAAGGACCCGATACTTTGTCAATTAGAGCTTTTGGAAAAGCAAATTAAAGAGCTAAAGCAAAAAAATACGAAAAATTAAGCAAAATATAACAATTTTGTAATACAATATCCCTACATTTTATGTTATTATAGTACTAGAAACTAATTTATAGGGAGGTATCTGCTATGAATAAAATAGTTTATCTTTGCTTTGGCCTTATGGCTGTTATGCTTGCAGGCACCGCCTATGCTCAACTTCCGGCAAATCCATGGGATACTACCGGCTTTGAAAAAGTCGTTAAGGCAAACAAATCACAAGAAGATGGCGGAGTAGCTAAAATATCGAGAAATGTCGAAGTATCCGATTCTTATATTCCTTCAATAAAATATAAGCCGATTAATGCTGATGCCGAAGCCCCTAAATATGTTCCGGCTATAGACGCCAAAGGTAATGCTAAAACAGGTGTCAAAGTGAAAAAAATATCCGAAATATCAGATTCTCAGCCGGAGATGGTTGCAAAACAAGAAGCTAAAAACTCAGGTACCAGTGTTGCATTGCAACAAGATATTCAAAACAACGGCACAAGTTGGCGTGGTTCCGGTCAGTTCGGTAAATTAAATTATACCGGCGAGGTTACGACATACGGTACCGCATACGGACAAGAAATGCTTGCTCCCGAAGTAAATCAACACAATATTAAAATTATGCTCGATCATATGCGAAGCTTAGGATATAAAATTCCTGAAAGTTACAATGATAAATATGCTAATTTCTTAAGCGACTATAGAGATGAATTAAGAGAAGCATATAATAGTATAGGTACACAAGACAACCCGTTTGATAAAATGTTTAGCGGGCTTTTGGGCGTTGTCGAAGATGGTACCGGACTTGATATGGAAAATCTGTTATTTAACAGCATTGAATTGATGTCAAAAGATTAAGGTATAAAAAGTTATGTTAAAAAAACTTGTATTTTTTATGTTGGCGGTTGTTATTATACCGACCTTATCCGATGCTCAAGTTGTTAATGTCGGAAAAAAACAACTTAAATCAAGTGCCTATTTAAGCGAAAAAGAAATGTTAAAAGAAGAGGTCAAAGAAAACGTAACGCCCAAAAATGTTACTGAAGAAAACGCTTTGACCGAAGGGGAAGAGGCTGTTGAAGAAGAAGCACCTCCTCCGGCAAATGTAACAGCTGAAGAAAGAATAGAAATCGAAACAGAAAGCAAGAAAAACATTCGCAAAAATCTAAAAAAACAAGATACAAAAGAGCGTGAAATATCTTTAGGTCTTATGAATTGGGCTGAGAAAGAACTCAAAATGCGCGAGCTTATGGCAGGAGGAATGAGTTATAAAGACGCTAAAAATACCGTTGAGGAATCTGTTAAAGTTCCTAAAATAAATGTAAAAAAAGATAAAGATATTGAGAAATACATATATAAAAAAGGCGCATTTATAGCCGATGAACAATAAATTACCCTGTATTATATTAGTAGAACCGCAACTGGCAGAAAATGTCGGTATGACAGCACGTGCTATGAAAAATTGCGGTTTAAAAGAGCTTCGTTTGGTAAACCCAAGAGAAAATCATTTATCCGAAAAAGCTTTATCGGCGTCATCAAATTCTGAAGATATTTTGCAAAATGCTAAAATTTATCCTTCAACTAAGGATGCTATTGGCGATTTGCAATATGTATTAGCCACAACAGCGCGCCACCGTGATCAGACCAAAATGGTATATAATGCCGATGTCGGTGTCAAAGAGGTTGCTCAAAAGCTTAAAAGCCAAGCTTGTTGTGGTTTTATGTTCGGTCCCGAAAGAACGGGATTAAGAAATGAAGATGTATCTTTAGCTGATGCTATTATCAATATTCCTCTCAATCCAGAACATTGTTCGTTAAATTTATCTCAAGCCGTATTGTTGGCCGGATACGAATTTTATAAAGCATATACCGAAGCGTTTACATCAGAATTTGTAACTAATCATACCACGATAGCAAATAAAGAAAAAGTAATGCTTTTTTGTTCACACATTGAAAGCAAACTTAGCAACTTTGCTAATTATAAAGACGAACACAAAAAGGAAAAATTGCTTATCAATTTACGCAACATATTTACTCGTTCACAAATAACCGAACAAGAATTAAATACATTATATGGTATAATTAACTATTTAAGTGATAAATAAAACTACATTTTACCGGATTGGTTTTGAGCTGCCAAAGGATTATATTGTCCTACGCCTCCAAAATATTTTCTGAAGAAACCTAAATTTTCACCTTTAACCTCGGTTTTATCCATACATGGAACAAGCTCTTTTCCATCTTCTTTATTTAGTCTTGCAACATCAATAACCTTATCTTCATTATTAAAGCGGAGCTTCAAAATATCACGGTGTATTTCCTCAGGTTTTTGGAAAGCGACACGCTTAATGTCAGATGACATATATATCCATGTTTTTTCATCAAAGGATATAACCGCAGAAGGTGCGCCCAAAATTTGCAGAACATCATCTTTCGTTGAGCCGGTTGTTATTTTGGCGATTCTTTCTTCTGTGGGCATATTTCCGTTATGGTTAACAAACCACTCATTTTGTTTAGCTGTTGAACAAGCGCCCAAAGCTACACAACATAAAAGTCCTAAAACTATTTTGTTTGTTGACATATTACCTTCCTTGCGATTATATCAAATTAAATAACATTAGTCTAAAACTGATATAACATAAGGAAACAATTTATGCAAAATCTTTTTTCTTATCCCCTAAAACTTGAGGATATGAGTTCCTCAACTAAAAAATATGAATTAAAGGCAAATGCTAAAGAATTAGAATATATTACAGAAGTAATGAAAGTCCCTTCAGTTAAAAGTTTTAGCGCCGAAATTACCGTAAAGCTGTATAAAAAAGAACATTTAGTTGAAGTTAAAGGATTTGTTGATGCCGATGTTGAACAAGTTTCGGTAATATCTTTGGAAAACTTTATAAAGCCGTATCACAATGAATTTTCGCTAAAATTTGATACCAAAATAACGCAAAAAGATCTAAAAGAAATTGATTTCGAGTACGATGACGAATTGTTGGATATTTTGGATAATGGTCAAATAGATTTAGCGGCAATTGCAATGGAACATTTGGCGTTGGTTTTAGACGATTTTCCACGTAAAGATGGCGAGGAGTTTTCGTTTGTATCTGAGTTTGATGAAGAAACTACCGAAGCCAACAATCCGTTTGCAGTGCTTAAAAAATTAAAAAAATAATAAAAAAGCCTTGCAAAATATAAAATATTTGCTAAAAGAGCATAAGAATTTCACAAAAAGTTGTATTTATTTAGTTGCATTTTAAAACTAAATAGGCTACAACTGCCGATAACAAATTGTAATAACTTTAGATAGAGTATAGAAAAATGGCTACACCTAAGAAGAAAACATCAAAATCTCGTCGTGACATGCGTCGTTCTCATGATGCATTGAAGGCAAATTCTTATATGGAATGCCCAAATTGCGGTGAGTTGAAAAGACCTCACAACGTATGCCCTAAATGTGGTCAATACGATGGTCGTGAAGTAGTTGCTCAAAAAACTGCTGAATAACTTATTATAAAAACCCCTTAAAATATAAGGGAATATAACGGAGCTGACATTGACTGAAAATAAAATGGTCATATCTGTGGATGCTATGGGGGGAGATAACTCCCCTCGAGTCGTTATAGAAGGACTCGCTATTGCAGCAAAAGAGCATCCTGATATCAGATTTATCCTTTTTGGCGATACTGCTAAGGTAAATCCAATCTTTCAACAATTTCCTATTTTAGAAAAAGTATGCGAAGTACGTCATTCACCTGAAATGGTACATAACGAAGATAAACCGTCTTCTGTTATCAGAAACCGCAACACCAGTATGTTTATGGCAATTGATGCTGTAAGGAGAGGTGAGGCTCAAGCTGTGGTTTCTGCCGGTAATACAGGGGCTTTAATGGCAATTTCTAAGTTAACACTAAAAACAATTACCAAGATTCATCGTCCGGCAATTGTCAGTATAATGCCTCATCGTTTTGGCAAATATGTAATGCTTGATTTGGGTGCTAATACCGAATGCGATGCTATCAATTTGGTTGAATTTGCTTTTATGGGAAATATTGTTGCTCGTAATGCTTTGGGTGTTGCTCGTCCTCGAGTTGCCTTGCTTAATATCGGGTCTGAGGAAATGAAGGGTAAAGATGAAATTAAACAAGCAGCCCAAATGATAAAAAATTCTAAGATTGATATGGACTTTATCGGCTATATTGAACCACATGATATATCAAACGGCATAGCAGATGTTATTGTTGCAGATGGCTTTACCGGAAATATTGCACTAAAATCAATTGAAGGAACTGCAAAACAGCTAACACGTATGATTAAAGATTGTATCAAATCATCAATTTTGGCTAAATTAGGTGTGTTGTTTATGCTTCCGGCAATGATGAAGTTGAAAAAAACTATGGATCCTCGTCAATATAACGGTGCTATGTTTGTCGGACTTAATGGTCTATCCGTAAAAAGCCATGGTGGTGCCGACGCTTATTCTTTCTCACGTGCAGTAGGTAATGCTGCTAAGTTGGTAAAAAATAACTTCGTTTCGACGATTCGTGAGGAAATCGAAAAAGTTGACCTTGATGAGTTGCAAACAGTTCTTTATGATGTGTATTAAGAACGATTCGATAAAAAATATTAAAGATTCCGTTAGTTAGCGGAATCTTTTTTTTGAAAAAAACGCAAAAAATTGTGGATTATCTCTTGCCAATCGCCTCAATATAAGGTAAATATTTCAAGAAATATGATTTATTATACTTAACAATAAGGATTGAAAATGAAAACAGTTACTCGTTTAGATGTTGCCGAAGCAATTTACACCGAAGTTGGTTTGTCAAGAAAAGACTCTAATGAAATTTTAGACATGATTGTTGATGAGATTGTTAAAGAATTGAGCGCCGGCAATGATGTGAAATTGTCTTCATTTGGAACATTTTCTCTCCGCGATAAGAATGCCCGTACCGGTCGCAATCCTAAAACCGGTGTTGAGGCTGTAATTTCCTCAAGAAGAGTAATCTCTTTCAAACCATCTCAAACAATGCGTAAAATTATAAACCAATAAAGGTTTTATCTGATGCCCGTAAATAAAAGTAAAGCAGCATTTCGAACTATCGCAGAACTCGCTGAAGAGTTGGGTGTCGCTACGCACGTATTGCGTTTTTGGGAAACAAAGTTTGAGCAAATAAAGCCGATGAAACGTTCCGGAGGACGTCGTTACTATCGTCCTGATGATGTTGAAATAATCAGAACTATTCAACATTATTTGCACGAAAAGCGTTATACTATTGAAGGCGTGCAGAAAATGTTTAAGGAAAAAGGCGTGAAGGCCTTTATCGGTGAAGAAATCCAAAAAGACTTTTTTGAAGAAGCTCCTCATACTACCGAAATGGATGAGAAAACACGTGAGATTTTGTTAAATTTACAAGAGCAGCTTAACTTATTAAAAAATGAACTTAATCAAGCATTAAAAGCGGTCAAATAAAGACCGCTTTTAATTTTTAGCTATTTAAATTCAATAAAAAATGTGCTATATTACAAACATCGTTTACATAAACTAAGGAGATAAAATATGAAAACTTGTGTAGCTTTAGTGGGAATTATTGTTGAAAATTATGCTTCTGTTGATGCTCTAAACGATATATTGCACAAAAACCGTCACGCTATTATCGGACGTCTCGGTATTCCTCATAGAGAGAAAAAGTTAAGCGTAATGAGTATTGTTTTGGATACCGATTCCGAAACAGTGGAAAAAATGTCATCAGAAATAGCAAAACTCGATGGTGTTAAAGTAGATACCATTATATCCGATTCTTGTACGTTATAATCATATAATAAAAACGTAAACACTGTATTTTTTTCAAAAAATACAGTGTTTTTTTAATGCACTAAACATTTTTTTAGAAAAAAATTGACAAAAACAGTTTACAGTAAACATTTTTTAGTGTATATTACTCGTTACTTAAAAGTCTAATTATCAAAATTATTGTAAGAATGAAAGAAATTTTAGTTAATCCCAACAGTGATAAGGTTATAACTGTTGTGGGTACCAGAGTTACATCTCTTAAGCGTTATCATGATAATGCTGACATTGAGGGGGAAAAAGTCTGGACAGAGTCTGTTCATCTTGTAACAGAGTGCGAGAGCATAAAAGTTACAGTTCCTGCGCAAGGAAGATGGGCTCCATTGGTTAATCCTGTTACACGCCGTCCCATGGGCCTCGTGTTTAAGTCAAAAACGACAGCCTCAATAAAACTTTTTATTGTGGCTCCAACTTATCAAAAAAGATATGAAAGCGACATTAAAACCCACCATGGAAGCTAAGAGCTACAAGGTGAAAGTTGGGAAAAACAACAAAAAAGTAACTATTCGTCGCTCCGGAGAAGCTGATTCCGTTGGCGGTAAAGCTGTTTATGTAACATCAATTGACGTAAAAACGGCTGTCGACCGAATTCATGTTGATGTACTTGAAAAAGGGGTATGGAGTGAAATCAAAAAGAAACAACGTGTCGTAGGATGGGAATTTATTCCTGCTCAAGGCACATGGGCTAGCATTACTATTCTATTAGAAGAGTAAAAAGTCCTTATCTAAGCACCGATTTGCAAGACAAATCGGTGTTTTTTTGTGTTTTAGGCAAAATTTTGACAAAAAATATTTACAGCTATCATTTTTTAGTGTATATTATGCTCCATAGTCGTAAATTATTAGTATAACTATTAAAACAACAAGAAATGAAAAAGCAAGTCAAAGATGAATTCGAGATGATGAGATCTCCTCGAGTTGTTATTGACAATACCGACGTGTATCGAGGTATTGGTGTCGAAATGCAACGAAAACACCACACCATAGAAATATCCCGTGGTGTTAACGTTGTAAACGGGGTACGTCAATTGACACGATCAATTGATGCTCAAGGTGTGCTTAGTCTTGAGCAAAAACCTAACGGTCAAAACCGTATCCGAATCACCGTATTTGGTAACGGGTCATGGATCTGGGGACCAGAAAAAGAGGGTGTGCAAATAATTTATTATCTTGAGAAAGATAAGATGAGCACTAACATGACTCTAGAAGATATTGAGCGACAGAGCAATATCCGATTGTGTATATTTTGGATTGACTAACTCAATTCAAAAAAATCATAAAAAACCTACCTTAGCCGGTAGGTTTTTTTTATGATAAGGTAAAATTTTTTTTGATATTAATATGAAATATTGTTTCTTTCGATAAAGCGTCTTAAGGTGCTTCTTTGTACACACAAAATTTTGGCAATTTGAGTTTTTGATTTTCCTTTTGATAACAAGTTGCATACCTTGGCATAATTACTCGCAAGTTTTAATTTTTGCGATTCGGCGGCTAAAGGACGACCTAGTTTTTTGCCGGATGCTTTAAGGTTTGCCAAAGATGATTTTGTACGCTGAGATATTAGGTTTCTTTCGATTTCTGCAGCTAAACCAAAAGCAAAGGCCAATACTTTGGATTGCAGATCATTACCCAAGCGATAATTTTCTTTTATAGTCCAAACCTGACAGTTTTTACTCAAACAAATTTCTAAAATTCGCATAACTTCAAGAAGAGATCGTCCAAGACGAGATATTTCACAAGCAATTAAAACATCATTTTCTTTTAGGTTTTCCAATAAAAGGCCAAGCTGACGGTTTTTTAAGGATTTTCGTGATGATACCTTTTCTTCTAGCCAACTGTCCACTTTTAGCTCTTGTGTTTTTACAAATTGCTCAATTTCAAAACGCTGATGTTCTAGGGTTTGTTTAGCTGAACTAACTCGAATATAACCGATAACAGACATATTTTTTCTCCACTAAAATACAAGAAACTGGTCAAATAAAACCAACC
>JAZUCK010000010.1:0-87356 GCA_045639065.1 Alphaproteobacteria bacterium
CTTTTTCTTACGTTACTTTTTATCCGTAAAAAGTAACCAAAAACTCCCGCTCCGATTTTTGTCTTTCTCGCTTTTTCCAAACAGATGTGCCTACCATATTATTGCGAAGCTTTAGCGGCTAACAAATCGACTCTCTGTTTGTAAAAAGCTGACAAAAAAGTCGCGGTTTCTGATTCTTTTTAAGTCAATTAGTCATCGCCTAAGCGGAGCGTTAGCGGAGTGCTGTAAACAAAAACTGTCATGCCTTGAGCGAGGATAAGAGCGAGATTAGGCATCTTCCGCTTTTTATCTTCTTATATCAAATTTTTCAAAATTGTTTTTGCAATATTCTATTAAATCAGCACTAAAAATATTTTCGCAATCACTATCCGTTGTTGTTTTATCTGATTCAATCGGACGGTATTTTTGCAAGAAATATTTTTTTACACCTTTTGCTTTTAATGACTTGGCAATTTTCAATAAATCTTTTGATGTTAAAAAACGAGGATCACAGGTTGTGCGACACTCAAAATCAACTTTGCTTTGAAGCAATAAGTCTAAGCTTTGTTCTACTTGAGCAAGATGATTTACACCAACAATATTTTGATACGACTCTGTCTCAAACGGTGCTTTTATATCTAAACCAACCCAATCTACTAACGGCAATATTTTTTCAAGATGTTTAGAGCGATAACCGCCGGTATGAAGTCCGATGGCAAACCCCAAATCTTTTACTTCGGAAATTGCATCGGACAAACAATCTTGCATTAACGGTTCACCACCCGAAAATGTTACGGCGTCAAGTTTGCCTACTCGAGAACATAAAAAATTCATCCATAACTCCCAAGAAAAATCATTTTCTTGGTTTAAATCTCGGATAGATGCATTATGACAAAACGGACATTTCCACGGGCAACCCTGCATAAAAACAACAGCAGTCAGTTTTTCGGGAAAATCAACGGCGCTGAATTTCTCAACGCCGCCAACTTTGATTTCTGACATATAATGTTTCTCTTCGCTTATTATTCTGCTGCTATTGCATAAGAATTATCTTCGCAGTGGCAAGCACAACCTTCAACAGCTTTTAACTCTGAGAAGTTTAAGCGAGATTTGAATTCTGATTTTTTGCCTACATTAAATTCTGAATATGGACGTAAATAACCCATAACTCTTGTCCATACTTCGCATGGTTGTCTTTCTTCGTCTGTAAGTTTGATATCTTCAAAATTAACAGTTGTCATTTCTTTCTCCATTTTTCTTTTTATAAAACATTAAACTTATGCAACATCTTTTCTTGATGCAGCGGCTCTCTTTATTGCCTTTTTCTCTTCATCACAGATTGGGCAATATTTGTGTTCTCCCGAAATGTAACCATGCTTTGGACAGATGGAAAAAGTAGGAGTTATGGTAATGTACGGCAAACGATAATTTGTCAAAACACGTTTTACGATATCACGACATACCTTAGCCGATGAAATACGTTGTCCCATATACAAGTGGAGAACTGTACCACCGGTATATTTTGTTTGAAGTGTTGACTGCAAATCAAGAGCTTCAAACGGATCATCAGTATAACCGACAGGAAGTTGTGATGAGTTAGTGTAAAACGGATTTTCTTTAGTGCCGGCTTGGATAATATCGAGATAACGCTTTTTATCCTCACGGGCAAAACGTGTTGTTGCGCCTTCGGCAGGTGTAGCTTCAAGATTGTACATGTGACCTGTTTCTTCTTGAATCTTAACCAACTTGTCGCGAATATAATCTAAGAATTTGATAGCAAATTCTTGTCCCCACTCGTCAGCGATAGAGTGTTCGTCATTGGTGAAGTTTCTGATCATTTCATTGATACCGTTAACACCAATGGTTGAGAAGTGATTACGTAATGTTCCCAAATAACGTTTGGTGAATGGGAACAAACCACCATCAATCAAGCGTTGAATCAATTTACGCTTAATTTCAAGAGATACTTTTGAGAGTTCCAACAACTCGTCAACACGAGCATATAAACCGGCTTCGTTTCCTTTGTATACATAGCCCAAGCGAGCACAGTTAAAGGTTACCACACCGATAGAACCTGTTTGTTCTGCAGAACCGAACAATCCGTTACCACGAGCCAACAATTCACGCAAGTCGAGTTGCAAACGGCAACACATAGAACGAATTTGACCAGGTTTTAATACAGAGTTGATAAAGTTTTGGAAATAAGGCAAGCCGTATTTGGCTGTCATTTCAAACAACAATTCAGTGTTTTCATCTTCCCATGGGAAGTCAGGTGTCATGTTGTAGGTGGGAATCGGGAATGTAAACGGACGGCCTTTGATGTCACCTTTCATCATAACTTCCATATAGGCCTTGTTTATCATGTGCATTTCTTCTTGCAATTCGCCATAAGTAAATTCTTGTTCAACACCGGCGATAAGAGGATGAGTTTCACGTAAGTCCTCAGGGCACACCCAGTCAAATGTAAAGTTAGTAAACGGTGTTTGAGAACCCCAACGAGACGGAACATTCAAATTGTAGATAAGCTCTTGCATACATTGATATACTTGTTTGTATGTAAGACCATCTTTTCTGACGTATGGTGCAAGATAAGTATCAACAGAAGAGAATGCTTGAGCACCAGCCCATTCGTTTTGCAAAGTACCCATAAAGTTAACCATTTGACCGACAGCGGCAGAAAGATGTTTTGCCGGACCGGCTTCAGCTTTTCCGGGAACTCCGTTAAAACCTTCGTGAAGAAGATTTTTCAAAGACCAACCGGCACAATATGCAGCTAACATACTCAAATCGTGGATATGAATATCGCCGTTACGGTGAGCCTCACCCACAGCAGCAGGATATACGTGACTTAACCAATAGTTAGCAGTAACTTTACCTGATACGTTTAAGATAAGACCGCCGTTAGAATATCCTTGGTTAGCGTTTTCGTTAATACGCCAGTCGAGTTTTTCCAAATATTCATTGATGGAACTTTCAACATCAACCATAACTTTTTGATCGTTACGTACACGTTGACGTTGGTCACGGTACAAAATATAGGCTTTTGCAGTTGCAAAATAGTTTGCCGAAATAAGAACTTGCTCAACAACGTCTTGAATTTGTTCAATAGAAGGCAATTCAGATTCGAATTTGTGCTTTAGCACTTTGAGAACTTGTGCGGTCAACAACCAACTTTCTTCTTCACCGAACTCTTTGGTTGTGGTGCCGGCTTTGTAAATGGCGTTATAAATTTTTGTGCTATCAAACGGCGCCAAGGTTCCGTCTCTTTTAGCAACGTTATCAATTCCGATATTCTCTTCGGCTACTGATGACATTTTGTACTCTACTTCTGACATATCCTAAATTACTTCCTTATTTTTTCTTGTGGTTAGACTCCAATGTCAAATCTGACATTAAACATACAATATATAGAGTTAATAAAAAGTAAAGACACAAGATATAGTATTCACAATTTTTATTTTCTCTATAACTAAAGTACAATAATTGAGCAATTTTTGCATTGGCTTTATTCTTATATAAACGCCCCCCACAAACAACATTTAAATAGTTAACAAAAACGCGTTTTTGCTCTATCTATTTAAAAAACTGTCATAAATTTTTTTTTACCCTTGGGATAAAGTTCTTAACAACTTTTGGGAATTTCCGATATGTCTAAAATTTTAGGTAATTTAAGCTAAAAATTAACCATTTTCTCAACAAAAAGCGAGTCGTTTAAATTTCGGATTCCATATTTGGATTCGAATCGGATTCGAATCTGATTTTTACATAAAGAAAGAGTGACCTAGATGGTCACTCTAAAGTAAGATTTCACTCTTTCTACTATACCAACATTGATTGTTGGCATGTAGTAATTTAAGTAATCTTGCTTACCATCAGCCATTTCTAAGTCCCCATAGTAGACTTTTTCAAGCATACTATGCTCCTCATTCCAACGGTATTTCTCGTAGACATATACTGTATCATAGAGATATATTGTATCACATACCTCTACATATGTTGTATCATATGTTATATTTTCAATACGAGAATTTGTCTGTGCTGAAATGGTGATGGCACTTACTACAGTAGCTAACGCTAATAAAATCTTTTTCATAATGTTTTTATTTTTATTGTTGTTTTTATTGTTGTTAATTAGTTCCAAAGATAAAAAATATTATTCTGTCACAAATTAACGCAAACATTAACAAAGCAAATGCAAAAAGCAAAAACTTATGAAAACGAAATACATAATAAGGACAGAATAATATTTTATCATAAGTATATTATACCACTTTTTACGCTCTAGGTCAAGCGGTGTAACTTATTGAAATATATGAATAAAATAAAAAAAATCTCGCAAATGCGAGATATACAAAACTTGATGCACCAAAGTTGACGGATTGTTGAACTCGATTGAAAGATGAAACAAAAGAGATAAATGAGTGGCAATAATTAAAATATAATAACTTGCGTAGATTACAATAAAAAACAGTCCTGAGTTTCAAACTCAGAACTGTTTTATACTACTTAATCGTTGTGTCTAACAGCTTCAAACCATCGTTCAACGATACATCGTCTATGCTCTAACAGATTTGGATATGAGATTTCAAAATAACCTCTTAAAGACCCTATATATGCAAAAAGTATTTGTTTTACACCTTTAGGGCAACTCGGTGAGTTATAATACTCTTCATAAAAAAGAATAGTGTTTACATATCCGTATGCATACAACAGCAGTGTATCTTTGCTATCAGGAGGATATGGGGATTCAACTTTTGTATTAATCAAGTTATAAACCTTATCTTTTTTTATGATATTGTTTATATACTCAATATCCTCTTCAGTAACTCTAATCTTAAAAATCATTGCCATATTTGCAAATGGAGGACCTAGACGATGCCATGTTTCTTTATCTAAAAAGTCCATAATTATAAAATTTTAAATTGTACATACTAATTAATTTTGTAGTTCATTACTTATCATATTTTCTCTATTTTGCAACAAAAAATCCCCGCATTTTGCGAGGATATACAAAAATTGGTGCTCCGGAAAGAATTGCTAAGTAAAAACAAGCATTGCTCTGCTTGTTTTTGTCTGCAAAATCTTGGAAAACGTTGTTGAGTGAGGGAGATAAAATCGAACCGAAACGAATACTACGTTCCCAAGTGATAGTCCTTTGCATAATTTTAAGGGATTTTGAAAAAATGACCTTAAATTATGCCGGAGCATAAAAAACCCCGCATTTTGCGAGGGTTTTTAATTGGTGCTCCGGAAAGGACTTGAACCTTCATGAAGAAACCTTCACAAGTACCTGAAACTTGCGCGTCTACCAATTCCGCCACCGGAGCTTGTTTTTAGATATTTATACTTATAATTCCGTAAGAATCAAGTAATAAAATCGAGCCTAAGGCAATTCTATATAAAACAAACGGTAAAAATGTCGATTTTTTAAGCCACCACATTACTATATATATAGCAACTATTGATGAAACATAAGAGAATAAAACTCCGTCGAACATCCAACGCAATTCGTTTAAGCTACCTGCTTGCCACACTTCATATGTTGTTAAAACAGCTGCCCCGATTATAGCCGGAATCGACAGTAACATCGAAAACTTGGCTGCTTCACGTCTTTCCATGCCTAGAAAGCGAGCAAAAGTAACTGTAATTCCCGAGCGAGAAGTTCCCGGAACAAGAGCTAAGCATTGTGCGCAACCGATTACAATTGCGTCAAAGACTCCTATATGTTCAATTTTTCTGATTGTCATAGAAATTTTATCGGCAACAAACAAAAGCAAACCATAACCCAATATTGTCCAACCTATAAGTTTGGTGTTTCTTGCCCATTCCATTCCATAGTTTTTTAGAAAATATCCGACAATAACGGCCGGTATTGTACCGATAACCAACAACCAAAAAAGTTTTGCCCCTTGATTTTTAAATGTTGGTATAAAATAGGTCTTAAAAACACCTTTTACCATATCGTATATTGTTTCGGAAAAATATATCATCACTGCCAAAATTGAGCCTACATGAACAGCGACATCCAAGGCTAATCCTTGGTCAGGAAAATAGCTGAATTTTGACAACAATATAAGGTGTCCCGAAGAGCTTACAGGTAAAAATTCGGTAATACCTTGAAGAAGAGATAGATAAAAAATTTGAATTGTACTCATGATTTATTTTCTTTAATTCCAAAAGCTGTACACAGGCGTTTTTTTAAGGCCAAAGGTGAAATCGGTTTTACTAAATATTCATGTATACCTATAGATTTTGCTTCCATTACGGTATTTTCTTTAGTATCGATAGTTACCATAATCACCGGCAAGTCTTTATTGTCACCTATTGTTCCTTCTTTTATTTGGCGCGCAAGTGCCAATCCGCTTTGTTCCGGTAATTGTTGATCCATTAAAACAACATTTACTTTATAGTTACGCAGTACTTCTATTGCCTCAGCTATATTTGAAGCTTCTTTGGTATTTTTCACTCCAATTTGATACAGGGCTGTTTTCACAAAAGTGCGTGAAAATTTATCATCATCAACAACTAAACAAGTAATTGCATCCCAGTTGATTTGTTTGCTATTAGTTTCATTCATGTTGACCTCTCTTGTTTTAAGTTGTTATATCATCATTTTATTAACAATTATTTACAATTTTAAACATTTTAGCTGATTTTTTTCCATATCAACCAAGGACTGAGGATTAAACCTTACGTTTCTTAATGAGGCTCCCCAATGCAAGTGAGGTCCTGTGGCGCGACCGGTCATTCCAACTGTTCCGATAACATCTCCTTGTGATACTTTTTGACCAACTTTTACGCTCATATCTTTCATATGAGCATATATAGTTTGAAGCCCAAATCCATGGTCAATAACAACGACATTTCCCGAATAAAACAAATCGGGATATGCCAAAACAACCTCGCCATCGGCCGAAGCCTTTATAGGTGTTCCTTCTTTGGCTGCTATATCCATACCTTGATGCGGGTTTTTAGGAACTTTATTCATTATGCGTTGACCACCGAATTTGCCGGAAATACGACCCTCGATAGGCATAATAAAACCCGAAAGCCATGCTGTGTTATCGTTTATACCTTTGAGCGAAGCTCGAACCACCTTGCGCTCAAGTTCAATAGCTGCCAAATCGGAATCTGACGGAGTAACTTTTCTTGGCGGGACGCCTTTAATGTTTTGGATATCCCATTTAGTTTTTCTCACATCAAAAGAATAGTTAAAATCCTCGTTTGTTGTAATAGTCAATTTTTGAGTATTTTTTTCATCTCGTCCGAATGCAAGCAAAAAATAGCCGTCTTTACTTAATAAAACATCGTCGCCGTTAAGACTTATTTTATTAGCATCTTTGGCTTTACCGATAACAAATTCGCCTTGTCTGATTTCACCGCAAAGCTCAAAAGCTTGTGCATTAACGGTCACAAGAAACGCACTAAATATCGAAAAGAGAAATTTGTTTTTCATTATTTGGTTTTTCCTTTTTTGCTGGTTTTGGTTCTTTTTTTACAGGCGTTGTAATTTGTTTTTCGCCGGTGTATACGTCAACACTGCCATCGGCAAATTTAATTTCCAATCGGCTATCTTTTGGGGTGTCTTTAGCTAAATATACTGTTTTACCTGAATCATTTTTTACCCAAGCAAAACCACGATTTAAGACAGAATCAACAGAAACAGATGACAAGCGCAATGCCAAATTGTTTAGCGCCTCTTTGTTTTTTTCAATAATGGTTTGGATATAAAAAGGCTTAACTTTACAAAGTTCAATCTGATTGGATTTGTTTTGAATAAAGTTTTTGAAAGACATCTGCAGTCTTTCTATTCTGTCATCAAATTTTTGCGTAGCTTCTTGCAGAATCTGCTCCAAATTCGGAATACCTCGAGCAAGACCGGATAATATATTATTAAGCTCATTAAAATATCTGATTTTAGAATTTTTCAAACGAGCCTCTAAGTTGTTTAAGTTTGCTTGCAACTCAGCTTTTACCGGAACGGCAAATTCGGCTGCACCGGTCGGAGTGGGAGCTCTTTTATCTGCGACATAATCTATCAACATAGTGTCAGTTTCGTGTCCGACTGCCGAAATAATCGGAATTTGACTGGCAAAAACTGCTCTGATAACGCACTCTTCATTAAACGGCCACAAATCTTCCAAGCTTCCGCCACCGCGCGCCACAATCAAAACATCCGGCTTATCATAATTTGATATTTCATCAATACGGTTAAAATCTTTAATCGCTTGAGCAATTTTTTCGGCAGCACCCTCGCCTTGTACCGGAGTAGGAATAAGCAAAATATGAGAAGGAAATCTGTCTCTTACTCTATGGATAATATCTCGGATTACCGCACCGGAAGCCGAAGTTACCACGCCAATAGTTTTGGGTAAAAACGGAATCGGTTTTTTATGAATAGCGTCGAACAGGCCTTCTTTAGCGAATGCTTGTTTGCGTTCTTCCAATAATTTTAATAAAGCGCCTGTTCCGGCAACTTCCATTGATTCGATAACCATTTGATATGATGATTTACCGGCAAAAGTGGTAATTTTTCCGGTTGCTACGACCTCGAGCCCGTCTTCGGGTTTTATGGCTAGATTGGAAGCAACGCCACGCCAAACAACTGCCGAAAGTGTGGCATTTTCATCTTTTAGCGACAAATACCAATGTCCTGAATCGGCTCGCTTGGCACCAAAAATTTCGCCTTTCACCCTAACACGTGCAAAAGCTGTTTCGACAAATCGTTTTATTTCAAACGAAATCTCGCTGACACTAAATTCGGGTATATCTTGAGCCTTTGAGCTTTGGGTAAATAAATCTTCCATTTTTAACAATTCTTTTTATTGGCTTCTTTTTATTAACTTTAAGCAAAGCAAAGCCAAAAGTTAAGCAAAAAATCTAATCTATGCAAAGGTAATAAAAAGCCCTCGATTTTTTTCGAGGGCTTTTTATTAAAGTGAGTTTCTGATTTCGGCAATTGCTTCGTCAAAACGAGAGCAATCAGTTCCGCCGGTCTGAGCCATATCGGGACGACCACCGCCACCTTGAGCTCCGACATAGGAAGCAACCTTTTTAACCAAATCGACGGCAGAAACCTTGTCTTTGACATCATCACTTACGCCGATAACGACTGAGGCTTTGCCTTCGTTTGATGCAAACAAGGCAATAACAACATTGTCTTTATATTTGTCTTTCATGTCGTCGATAATGGCTTTCAGTTCTTTGGCTTGAATATCAGAAAGCTTTTTAGCGACAAACTTAACGCCGTTTACTTCTTCTATTTCGTCTTTAGCTGAAGCACCTCCGCTGACGAGTTGCTTTTTCAACTCAAAAATTTTGGCTTCCATTTCTTTGCGTTCAGCCAATAAATTAGCCAAACGCTCTTCAATATCATTTACGCCCACTTTCAAAAGTTGGCTGATATTGTGAACTTTGTTTTCCAAATCTCTAGTATGCGAAACAGCGCCACAACCGGTTACACATTCCAAACGACGCACGCCGGCAGCAATAGCAGAATCGGACAAAATAGAAAAGCTTCCGATATTGCCGGTATTTTTAACATGGGTACCACCGCAAAGCTCTACCGAAACACCGTCGCCGACGCAAACAACACGAACTTCGTCACCATATTTTTCGCCAAACAAAGCCATAGCACCGGAGTTGACAGCATCTTCCTGCGACATAATTTTGGTTTGGACATCATAGCTTGAAGCAATCATTTCATTAACTCTGTCTTCAAGCTGACGCAATTCGTCCGAAGAAATTTGCTTATTGTAAGCAATATCAAAACGCATTCTTTCGGGAGCTACAAACGAACCTTTTTGAGTAACCGAAGCGCCGTATTTTTCTTGCAAAGCCTTGTGCAACAAGTGAGTTACGGTGTGGTTGCGTTGAATAGCATCACGATTTTTGGCATTGACCTCAAAAGTTGCCGAAGTGTCGACTTTGATAACACCTTTTATCATACGACACATATGAACATGAAGTCCTTCGCATTTCTTTTTAGTATCATAAACCTCAACCTCAAAATCAGCACCTTTAATAATACCGATATCGCCGACTTGTCCGCCCATTTCGGCATAAAAAGGTGTTTGATTGGCAAGTAATGAAAATTCGCCGTCTTTGACTTCGTTGACCAAAGCTCCGTCTTTAACCAAGGCAATAATTTGACCGTCTGCTGACAAGGTAGAGTAACCCAAAAATTCGCTTGAACCGTGTTTGTCTTGCATTTCGAACCAAACTTTTTCAGTTCCGGCATCGCCCGAACCTGCCCAGTTTTTGCGGGCTTCGGCTTTTTGAGCTTCCATAGCTTCATTAAAGGCTTTCTCATCAACACTGATGTTGCGTAATTTTAAGGCATCTTGGGTTAAATCAAGCGGAAATCCGTAGGTGTCATAAAGTTTGAAGGCAACTTTGCCGTCCAAACAATCGCCTTCACTCATATCTTTGGTTTCGTCATCAAGCAATTTTAAGCCTTTTTCCATTGTTTTGATAAAACGTTCTTCTTCGGTTTTGATTGTTTCGGAAATAAGAGTTTCGGCTTTTATCAACTCAGGATAAGCCTCACCCATTTCTTTTTGTAAAGAAGGCAACAATTTATAAATCATCGGTTCATTTACACCAAGCATATGAACATGGCGCATTGCACGACGCATAATACGGCGCAATACATATCCTCTGCCCTCGTTTGACGGCAAAACACCGTCGGCAATCAAAAATGACATTGAGCGCAAGTGGTCGGCAATCACATTATGCGAAGAAGCAAACTCGCCTTTAGGATCAGAATTGGCCATATCAGCGATTGATTTGATAAGATTTTGGAACAAATCAATTTCATAGTTAGAGTGAACGCCTTGCAAAATTGCCGAAATACGTTCCAAGCCCATACCAGTATCAATACAACGTTGTTTTAGGTTAATACGTGTTCCGTCAGGCAAATCTTCAAATTCATCAAAAACTAAGTTCCAAATTTCTATCCAACGATCGCCATCTTCTTCCGGTGTTCCGGGTAATCCGCCCCAAACATCAGGACCATGATCATAGAAAATTTCTGAACAATAACCGCAAGGACCGGTATCGCCCATTTGCCAAAAGTTGTCTTTGGTAGCAATAGGTATAATTCTGTCTGACGGCAAACCCGATACTTTTTTCCAAATATCACGAGAAACTTCGTCAGTATGAAAATAAGTTACAGCTAACTTGTCTTTAGCAATACCGAACTCTTTGGTAACCAATTCCCAAGCATAAGCAATAGCTTCGTCCTTAAAATAGTCGCCAAAAGAAAAGTTACCCAACATTTCGAAAAATGTATGGTGACGAACGTCATAACCTACGGCATCCAAATCATTGTGTTTTCCGCCGGCTCGAACAGATTTTTGGGATGTCGCCGCGCGTTTGTATGCGGCTGTTTCATTGCCGGTAAACACATTTTTGAATTGAACCATACCAGAGTTGGTAAACATTAAAGTCGGATCATTATTCGGCACTAAAGATGATGAGGGCAGAATCTTATGTCCGTTCTTTTCAAAATACTTTAAAAAAGTGCTTCTAATTTCATTTACTGTAGTCATTTTTACTTCCCAAAAATCAAAATAAACATTAACTTCTCATTGATAATGCAAAATTTTGACCTTGGCAAGTGTTTTTAAACACCTAAAGTACCATTACCAAACCGAAATTATATACAAAATTAAAGTTCATAAATGTAGCAAACAACAACCACCAATAATAAGGATACAGCATATACGAAGCTGTTTTATTTATTTTGGAATATATACCTATCATCTTGAATACGGCTATATCAAGCAAAAGTATTATAGCAAAACCCAAACCTAAGTGTCCTTCGGCAAAAAAGGTAAAACACCATAATATCTGTAAGAACAGTTGAAGTATGAAATAATTATTGGCTTTTTTGCGATTGTAAGAATCGGCATCTTTTAGAGCTATAAATGTCGATATTATAATCAGCACATACAAAATTGCCCATGCAATCGGAAAAACTTTGTTAGGAGGTGTAAGAAAAGGCTTTTCAATATTATCATACCATTGACTTATACCATTATTCGTAAATACCGAGCATATATATGCCGTTAACATTACGGCAAAAAACACATAAAAAAATTTAATTCCTTGTTTCATTGCGTTTATTCCTTGAAATGTTAAATCTTTTCATATAATTTAGGTGTTAATTGATTTTTTTAAATAGGGGCAAAGATAATTGGAATATAAATATAAACTGCTAAAAGCCAATGTGGAAGAAGTTTGCAACAACCTTATTGTTGATGCAAGGCTTGAGGACGGTCAAAAAGTTACGGCTTTTTGTGGTGCTCCAAATATTGCCGAACAGTGCAAAGAAGGTACTGTCATTTGGTTGAAAAGAACATCTAATCCTACAAGATTGGTAAAATATAACGTCGCTTTTATTGAAACTGACGGAACATTGGTGTTTGCTAATCCGAAATATGATAAGCAGCTCTTTTTAGAGGCTTTTGAAAATGATATTTTGGAAGAGTTTGAAAAATATGATGAGTGTACTTCATTAGAAAATGAAGATGAGGCTCGCGGAATCGATTTTGTTTTATCAAATGCAAACGGCGAAAAATGTCTTGTCTATGCTACATCAATTTATTCAAAACGCGGATCATATGCTGTTTTTCCGCATAATATCAATTTCTATGAAATGAAAGTTTTTGAAGAAATGATGAAACGAAAAAAACAAGGATATGAAACCTACGTTTTTTTAATTTCGCCCAGAGAAGATTGCATGGACGCCAAATTTGTATGGGATATAAGCACTTTGGCTTCCGGTGCAGTATATAATGCAGCTCAAAATGGTGTAAATTTTATTTGTTACAGCTGTAATGTTGATAAAGAATGTATAGAAATAGATCATAAATTGGATATTTTATATTAAAAAAATTAAAGGATATATCATGGCTAAAAAAAATAAAGACGGTATTACAATATACAACTCAAGCGACTTTGACGGAATGAGAAAAGCCGGAAAATTGGCAGCCGAATGCTTGGATTATATTACCGATTTTGTTGATGTCGGCGTTACAACCGAATATTTGGACGATCTGTGTCGTAAGTTTATTTTAGAACACGGTGCTATACCGGCTTGTTTAGGATATAGAGGATATCCGAAATCAACTTGTATTTCAATCAATCATGAAATTTGCCATGGCATACCTTCTCCGGAAAGAAAGCTCTTAAACGGCGATATGTTAAATATCGATGTTACAGTTATTGTTGATGGTTGGTATGGTGATACTTCGAGGATGTATTATGCAGGAAAACCATCGGTTAAAGCAAAAAGATTGTGCGATGTTACTTATGAATGTCTAATGCGAGGAATCGACGCAGTAAAGCCTGGGGCTTATTTTGGAGATATCGGAGCCGCCATTGAAGAATTTGCTTATCATTATGGCTATTCTATTGTCGATATGTTTTGCGGTCATGGCCTAGGCAAAGTTTTTCATGATGAACCAAATGTTATGCATTGTGGCAGAAAAGGCAGTGGTCCGCGCATTGAAGAAGGAATGTTTTTTACCATTGAACCGATGATTAACTTCGGTAAAAAAGACGCCACCATATTAGCAAATGATTGGACCGCAGTAACCAAAGACCGCTCTTTATCGGCTCAGTTTGAACACTCTCTCGGCGTAACCAAAGACGGTGCCGAAGTATTTACATTTTCACCCAAGGGCTTAAATCAACCTCCTTATAAAAAATAAGGTATTTGATTATGGACGAAGAAGCAAGCTATTTAGGGCACAGGCAAAGGTTAAAAGAGCGCTTTTTACGAGGACAAGGCGCTGATATGGCAGATTATGAAGCCATAGAATTATTGCTGACCTATGCGATACCAAGGAAAGATGTAAAACCATTGGCAAAAAGCTTAATAAAAAAATTCGGTTCGTTTGCCGGTGTAATATCAGCACCGATTGAAAGATTGTATGAAGTTGTAGGAATAAAAGAAAATTCGGCAACCTTAATCAAATTTGTTGAATTCGCTTCACAAAAATTGTCATGGCAGAATTTGGCATTTGAAGATGCTCCTTACATTACTTCGACCGATAATTTAATCGAATTTTGCCGTTGCACAATGGGATATAGTGAAGTCGAAGTCTTGCGTTTAATCTATGTCGATGCCAAATTAAAAGTTATCGAAACCGAAGTGTTGCAAAAAGGTTCGGTTTCATCGGTTAATATTAACCCTCGAGACATTGTTGCAAATGCTTTGAAGAAAAATGCTTCCGGTGTTATTATGGTTCACAACCACCCAACCGGAGATCCAAGACCATCTAATAACGATATTGAAGCTACCAAAAGAGTTAAAATCGCTTGCGAAGCTGTCGGAGTTGCCTTACACGAACACCTTATCATTACTCCTTCTGATTTCTACTCTTTTGCTCATCATCATTTGATTGTCTAAGTTTTCCTAATTAAATAAATATTGAATCGAATGAAAAAATGTGATATAGTCCGAATATCTTAACTGTATTTATTAATTAAAAATTTTTTACATGAAATTATTTAGCTTTAAGAAGCCTGTATCATTTGGCGCAAACGACATTATGATTAATGATCTTTCCTACAATCACAAGTACAAAGCCGAAGGTAAATACCTTGTAGTTGAAGGCGAAGAGAGATCTTGTATGAAAAGGTCATATAAGGCATATTACGACAAGAAAGGCAATTTTTCGCATGTCGTAGTAAGAAGACAAGAAAAAAGTAAAGCAATGCTTTGCTGGAAACAAGAGTACCGAACAGAGTACGTAGAAAGAATTAACCGACAAGGTAATCGAATTCTCACAATCTCTGTTTATCTGACAACAGATACGGTAGAAGACAAACTTATCCGCAAATCGTTCTTGTCTGAGATTAACGAGCAAGGATTATGCGAAATAATGTTTGAACTAAATTCAGAGGGAAAATGGCATTCAAAAGGCCAGTTTTTACCCGAACACCGAAAATATTGGCTGACTAAAAATTAGTCATTCGATATTTAAAATAAAAAAACCTATCCCACGGATAGGTTTTTTTATTTTGGTTGCGGGGGCAGGATTGACTCTTCATTTATATTTGAGTTGCCTCTGCGGTTCTTCGGCTTATTAGCCTCATCGGCGCGCTTCCGCTCGCCTGAACCTTGTGGTGAACCTACTTTTTCGTAGGTTCAAATCTGACCGCACCTTTCAAAATAAAAAAACCACCCTGACGGGTGGAGTTTTTTATTTTGGTTGCGGGGGCAGGATTTGAACCTACGACCTTCAGGTTATGAGCCTGACGAGCTACCGGGCTGCTCCACCCCGCGATAAGATGAGGCATTATTATACCCTAAACATTGTCTTGTCAAGCATATTTTTCAAAAAAATAGGCTTATGACTAAAGCAAATACAAAAACAAGCAATATTATCCAATGTCCTAACTTCATTTGTTTGTCTCCTTCAGATATTCAAATTTTAGATATACAAAAAAAAATAAAAAACAAGGCATACCCTATTTTTTATTTTTCTTGGAGCTAATGAATTAGTTATGTTTTTATAAAACTTTTATGTTACCGGCTGCAATTCGACCTCTGTCATCATATAACTCATATCCTACACGTTGACCGTCATTTAGTCTTTTAAGCCCAATTTTTTCTAACTGAGTTATGTGTAAAAACACATCCTTTCCGCTTACTTCGGGTTCAATAAATCCATAACCCTTTTTGGTATTAAACCATTTTATCGTTCCAAACAACATTTGTTATAATTCCTTTCATAGATTAAAAGTCTTAAGTATCAGTTCATAGAAAAATATATAAAAAAATACTGTATATTGGAATACAGTATTTTTAGTCGCTCGAAGAGTGTGTTTTTCGGTGCATACAAAATTTAGTAACTACAACAAGTTTATCGTTTCAAAAAATTCCTCACAGCTCTTATTTGCTAAGGCAACAACTGAAGATGTTTCAAAAAAATTATCCAAAGGCTTATTATCCATTGTTCTGACAATACCACCGGCTTCTTCAATTATTAAAACACCAGCAGAAAAATCCCATGGTCTGAGCTTAAGCTCCCAAAAGGCTCCATATCTTCCACAAGCCAAATCAGCAAGATCTAAAACCGCAGAACCTGTGCGTCGCACATCTAAGCCCATTTTCAAGCTTTGTTCTGCCAAGTTCCAAGTTTGTTTTTGTAAATCAGAATCATATGGTGAAGTTCCAAAAACTATAAGCGAATTTCTTAAATTTTCGGAAGACGCATAAATCTGTTTACCGTTGCAAAATGCTCCTTTATTCTTTTCGGCATAGAATAATTCATCTAAATACGGATTATAAATGACACCTAATATCGGTTTGCCTTTACTAAGAAGAGCAACAGATATGGCGCTATGTTTTAAATTTTTTACAAAGTTTGTCGTGCCGTCAATCGGGTCGCAAACAAAACAGTAACCTTCTTTATTAAAAGATTGTATGCCCTCTTCACCCAGAAAGCTTGCATCAGGCAAAATATCAAGCAACCGCTTGTGCAAAATTTCTTGTATTTGAGTATCGCAATCAGTAACTATATTTCTGTAGTTATTATCCTTTGTGTTTATAATTTTTGCATTTGCATTAAGCAATATTTTGCCACAATATTTGACAACATCAATAATTCTATTTAGCATTCTTGCCTTCTTTTGTTATCAACTTATCAAGTTTTTCAAGTTCATCAATATATTTTGATATCAAGCTTAAGCCTATATTCCAAAACTGTGCATCTTTTGGATTAAGTCCGAACGGCTTTAATATTTCATCATATTTTTTGACACCGGTCAAAGACAACATATTTAAATATTTGTCTTCAAAATCTTTGACTTTGCCGTCTTGATAAACCTGATATAATGAATTAACCAAACAATCGGCAAAAGAATAAGCGTAAACATAAAACGGTTTCCAAAAGAAATGTCCGACCACAGCCCAATTATCTTCGGTAACCTCATCAATATTTACATATTTACCTAATGATGCACTCATCTCTTCACGCCAAATTTCAGCTAAGCGAGCTTGTGACACTTCGCCTTTGCGACGTTCATCATGAACTCTGGTTTCAAAGAAGTGAAAGGCAATTTGTCTTACGGCGGTGTTAATCATGTCATTAACTTTGCCGGCAATAAGGCAAAGTTTTTCTTTGTTTGACGTTGCTTGTTTTAACAAAGACTGAAAAGTCAACATTTCGCCAAAAACCGAAGCGACCTCAGCCAACGTCAAAGGTGTGGCATCATTCAAATCACCTTGTTTTGAGCTTAAGCGCATATGACAACCATGTCCCAATTCATGAGCCAAGGTTAAGACATCATTTTGCTTACCGACAAAATTTAAGAACAAGTATGGGTGATACTTATCCGGCAAGGGCATAGCAAAGGCACCGCTTCTTTTTCCGTCACGTGGCGGAACATCTATCCAAGAGTGCTCTTTGTTAAAGAAATCTTTTGCCAAATCATAAAGTTTTGGTGAAAATTCCTTATAAGCTTTTAGGACCGTATCAACAGCCTCGTCCCATGAGTATTTTTTGTCGCTCTCAAACGGAAGCGGGGCATTTCTATCCCAATATTCAAGTTTTTTGACACCGAGCCATTTAGCTTTTAGTTTATAAAAACGATGAGCAATGTTAGCATAATTTTCTCTGACTGTTTCGGCCAATGCTACAACTGCCTTGTCATCAACACGATTAGCCAAGTTTTGTGAAGCAACCGGAGATTTAAAACCCCTTTTAATATCTTCAATAGCCTTGTCTTTTACTACCATATTATAAATTAAAGTAAATAAAGGTGCATTTTCTTTAAACACTTGAGCAATTTCTTTTCCGGCTTTTGCACGAACTTTAGCGTCTTTATCTAAGGTCAACTTTGAAATTTCGCTATCATTATATTCCTTACCGTCAACCACGAATTTTAATCTGGCTGAGGTTTCTTC
Source organism: Alphaproteobacteria bacterium (assembly GCA_045639065.1). Taxonomy (GTDB): domain Bacteria; phylum Pseudomonadota; class Alphaproteobacteria; order RF32; family CAG-239; genus CAZU01. The sequence goes on from JAZUCK010000010.1 coordinate 17,903, forward strand.
ATACAATCTTTGCCAACCATCACCTGATGTTACTGATTTTTCGTGCAAAATTTCCTCAACCGATTCAGATAGCTCATATTTTTTGAACAATCTGATACGATTTAACCAAGGCGCATAGTATGATGCTTTTTTGTCTTTTAGCCACTCATCAATTTTTGATTGAGGAAGTTTGTTTAACTCTAAAGACAAAAAAATCAACGGCAAACCATAGTCATTAAGCTTTTCTGATGTATTTTGGTAAAAAGCCATAGCTTCGGCGTTTTTCATTTGAGTAACCATATTCAAATAAGCAAAAACACCTATTTTATTTCCTAAAACCGAGCGTTCTTCGCAATCTTTTGCCATTTCAAAAAATTGCTTTGCGCTTAAACTTTCCAATTTTCCCTTATATTTTTTGGCAAAATTTATTGCTGATTTTCTATAGTTTTGCATATCGATTTCAATTTGTTTGTCGTCGATGCCATTATATAAATCAGATAAATCCCAAGCTAAAAGCTCATTCTTTTTGCAACATTTCTTCGCTGTATTCTTGGTTGTTTTCTTCATTTTCAAGATCCTTTCTAAGCTTGTTTAAGCGCATCATATCTCTTTTTACATCAGGATATTTTTTTAAATATTCGGTTCGAGCTTCTTCATCAAAAAATGAATTATCCACAATTATCGGTTCATATATATAATTGCTCCACGGATATTTTTGTTTGTTATCAATCCACAAATCAACACCCTCGGCAATAACTTTTACATTACACCATGTGTTATTCATTATGGCTTTTACCGTACAGTAAAAACCTTTGTTGCAATCACTCAAATTGTCTATCATTTCATGGGTGCATTTTACAAAACCGCGTTTATCAGCATCATCTTTTGGCGACATTACCAATAAAATAAACAGCAACATAAAAAAGCAAACTATAAAAGCAATCAGTCCGCCGAACCAATAACGTTTGATAAAACTCATCAATCAACCTTTATTTTTTAGACTTTCTTTTCTTTATCAACTCTTCCAACAATGCAAGCTCTTCCAATGTATTAGCGGCTGATGCTTCATCAACAGGACATTCAACGGCAGAACATTTTAGTCCTAAACGAAGAGCTATTTCAACAGCATCTGTAAGATAATATTCTTGAGCAGCATTTTCATTACTGATTGCAGATAAAATTGAAAATAATTTTTCGCCATCAAAGCACATAATTCCGGAATTACAGAAATTTATTTTCTTTTCTTCATCAGATGCATCCTTAAACTCAACAATACGTTTTAGATCTTCACCGTCCATAATCAAACGGCCGTAACGAGCCGGATCTTCAGGCCTAAAACCCATGCATACGACAGAAAAACCTTCAGCACGTTTTTTCAATAATTTTTTCATACTTTCCTTGGTATATAATGGTTGATCACCGAAAATCACCAAAATATCGCCTGTAAATCCTCTAAACTCATCACGAGCTGATAATACGGCATGACCGGTTCCGAGTTGCTTTTCTTGTATGCATGTCGGATACGGAGAAACTTCTCTTTTTACGGCATCACCATCGGGAGCAATAACCGTTACAATTTTTTTTACCTTCAGCTCTTCCAAAGTGTCTATAATGTGACGTATCATCGGCTTGTTATCGACAGGCATCAAAACCTTCGGCAAGTCCGATTTCATACGAGTTCCCTTACCTGCTCCCAAAATAATTGCGCCAATTTCTTTACTCATTTCACAAGTTCTCCTTTATAACTTTTTTAATAACTTTATTATACAATAATATATATGATTATAAATTTAACAGCGAGTGTCAAGTTATGAAAAAACTTTTTTTTACAATATGTTTCAATATTTGCTTATTTGGAATTGCTAATGCCAAAATTACGCCTATTAGCGGATATACAAACATAACTCAACAGGTTGTGGGTAATAAAGATGAAGCTGTAAAAGAAGTTGACACCAAAGAATTTGCCGAATTTTTGGATATAAGGTTTAAAAATGCAAAAAAGGCAAACAAAAAAGAAATAAATAAGACATCATCAAATGCGCAACAAGAAATACAGCAGATTCAAAAAGAGGATGGCGGCAAAAATTTCTTTCAAAATATTTATGAAAATGCACTGAAACGAATTCGTAAAAAATCAGATGAATCTCGAGATGATGTTGCTTTTGAAGATGATTTAAAAGCAATGTTAGATGCTGAAGGTTCAAATCAAATTGAAGAACAGACCAAACAATGGCGAAATTCTATAGTACCGATGATTACAGCTCTTTTACCGCCATATGATACGCCAACTGAAGTTCCGGCCATTGAGCACATTCCTTATTTGATGAACGATATAGAAATTTTACCTAGCGGTATGGTTATGTTTGAGGAAACCGTAGTTGTTGTTGCAAATGGTCAAAAATTAAAATCAGGCCTAACTAAAATTCTTCCTTCTCAAAGAATGGACAAGAACGGAAAGACGCAAAACATTGATTATACAATCATAAGTGTTTCCATAAATGATGAACCTATAAATTACAGATTAGCAAAAGCAAATGATAATGTTTTGCTTGTGCCTGATAAATCTTATAGACTTCCTGCAGGCATTTATACTTATAAATTTCAATATTTAGCAGATAACTTGCTTATAAACAACGGCGACAACTATATGTTCTATTGGGATGCCGGCGGAAATGGTTGGAACTTGATTATTGACAGAAGTTTTGCCAAAGTACGTACTCCTGACAAACAGGCTGTCATTCAGCAAGATGCCATTATCGGCTCAGCAAAAGCTTTTTATTCTGATAGCGTGACTATTGATGATGACGCAGTCTCACATAACTTTGAATCTCAAATACCTTTATTTATCGGAACAGGAATGCATATATTAACAAAAATCGATAAAGTTGCGTTCAATTCTATAACATTAGGTCAAAGGTTTATACGCTCATTTTATAATTATGGCGATGTATACATATCATTTATAGGATTGTTAGTCATTGCATTATCCTTTGCGATATCATGGCAATATATCATCAACGGAAAGAGCAAAATAAAGACCTCTTTGAGTAAAACATCTTTGATGATAAGATATATGTTATATGAAAAATTTGATAAAAAATCTATTTGCGGATTTTTACTGGATCTGTACAAAAAAAATATAATAGACATACAACAGTCCGGTGAGACTATTCTTTTAGTAAAATGTACCGACAACCTGAAATCACTACTACCTTATGAAAGAAAAGCATTAAGGGCTATTTTCCCATCGCATGAAACTACTTTTTCGATAACCAAAACAAACAAACTTCCACTAAAACGTTTTGTAAAAATATTGGAGAAAGGTCTGAAAAAAGACGTACTTAAATTTAGCCTAAAATTAAACCTGAGCTATTTGTTCTTTAGTGTTGCAATGATGTTTGTTGTATGGTTCGGAATGGCATTCTTTAAGATAGATACAACATTTGTCCTCAGCATATTGACATTAACATCTTTGCTTTCTTTTGTCGGAGCTTGGTTGTGGTATGTCGGAACTAAAAAATGGGTGAAAATCGTAGCTAGATATGTTTCCATAAACTTATTAACACTTAGTTTATTGATTTATTCTGCTGTTATTCATCCGCTTAGTGCGTTACTTGTAATTTGGAGTATCTTCCTAACGGTTTATTCAATCAGAATGTTTTCAAAACGAAACGGATTGATTAGTTCATATGTTCAAGATATTATAAAGCAAAAAGAATATCTGCTAAATAATAAGAACACTGTGGTATTGAGTAAAGATTTTGCAAATAATCAAGCTTTGATTTTTGTTTGTGATTTGGAAAACGAGATAAAACCTGTTAACGAAGATGTTTGTTATAAGATACCGACAATAAAAAATATCATGGAACGTCTCTGATAGCTTATTTTACTACGTCTTCTAGGTTTTCATGAACTTTCTTGGCCGTTTGGATAGCGGAATAGGCCTTTTCGGGCTTTCCGGCATAGCTTACTTCATAAGACATAACCTTAAAACCGAATGGGTTTTGCACATAGTTGATTTTATCAATTTCACTTTTTTCAAGATCTTCGTAATTTTGAAAAGCCGAATACATTATTCTTAAGTAAGCCTTCCAAATAATAACATCAGGTTTTTCCATATTTTTGGCGGTTGTATAAGTTTTAAATCGTACAATCCAAAAGTCTCTGCCAACTTTCTTCACTTCGTCAATTTCAACCGTTCTTCTTACCTTTAGTTTTATAAAGCTTCTTATTTGAGCTTTATTTATTTTACCTATAAATTCATAATAGGTAGCACCGCCGGAATACCAATAAAACTTTGATTTATCGTCCCAACGATAGTATAAATCAGCAGTCGACGTAGGAATCTCATGCCTCATTTTAATGTAATCCGAAATATATTTTTCACTAAGCAGATCTTTGTATGATACAGTTATATTTAAGGGTTCTGTTCTATCTAAAGTGTAATCTATTTCATTAGCTCTGTATAATAGCGGACCGGATGTTTTTTGGTCGGGTAACATATAAATTACAAAAGTAAGAGCAATATTAACACAGATACTAAATACGGCACAAATGACCAAAATCCTTGAAGTCCACAAATATCTTCTTTCAGGAAATGCCGATACATGAAATTTTTCCGGATAAAGACCTAGTTTATCAGGGCTTTTTTTGTCTTTATATCTGAATATAAGCGAAAAAAGACTCATAAAATACTATCCTTTAAACGATAACCTTTAGTACTCGTACATTTCTTGTCGCACTTCCTTAGCAGTATTTAAATAACTTTTTGGATCACCAGGAGTTCCGACATAAGCCAGTGCATAGTTTCTTACAAGAAAACCGAATGGATTTTGCTCTCTTAATGACTTATTTTCATAGGGTATGGGAGCAAGAGCTGCTCTGATATATGCTCGCCAGATATTAATTATCGGAACTCTCTCCCCGGGATAATAATCCATGGTAATAAATTGTGCCTGCCAAAAACCTCGTGATGTCGGTCTTATCCACTCGACTTCGACAAGCCTTACCAAACCTGTTGATTGAAAGTCTCGCACATTATTAACAATATCATTAGATGCAAATGCAGAATATACATCTCTTGATGACATCCAATAAAATTTTGAACCCGTACCCCAACGATACATCAATTCATCGTAGTCAGATGAAATAACATGACGCAAATAAATATACTCTTCAATAAAGGACTCTGTTAGCAAGTCGAGTGCCGCTATAGGTTTTTCTTGTCTTTCAACAACAGAAAGCTGACTAAAAATTTTATCATGATAAAATACCAGAGGATACGAGCTTCGTTGCGGTATCATCAAATATATGCCGGATACCAACATAAGATTTAAGCAAATACTGAGACATGAAAAAATAACAAGCAAGCGAGTTGACCACAAATATCTCCTCTCCGGAAAAGCCATAGTATGAATTGCTTCAGGATACTTTCCAAGCTTGTCCGGGCTTTTATTTTCTTTATATTTAAAAACAGTATTAAACAGACCAAGCATAAACACCTCTTATATAAAAATAAGATATTTCGATATTATCATAACACACTAATAATATCTTTTTTGTTAATTTTATACAACATTGTTGAATAAAAGCAAATAAAACTGTTAATATTTAAAATATTGATATAATCTATCATTGAAAGAACGTTCTATTTTAAGGTAGTGATAATGAAAAAAATTATAGTATCATTTGGCTTTTTTGCGCTGTTAATAACTGCATGCACAAATAACGGCGTTATTTTTAATGAAGATATCCCTGCTCCGGCAGCATATACTGATTGGGACAGAGCGATTCGTGTTGATACCGATATGCAAACAATGTATTCGGCAACTCCACGTAAAATTGAAAAACCTATCGATATGTACATGGCCTTTGCTCTTGCATTAAAGTATAACTATACTCGCAGATTGGTCAGCTATCAACAAAGCATGATTGAAGTCGGAAAGAATCCTGAGAATCGTCTGCCCGAAATTTTCTCTTCGGCCGGATATGTTAATACGGATAATGCCGATGCAATGGATTCTGAATTAAAGCTAGCATGGAATATTTTGGATATAAGTACGGTATATTATCAAAGTAAAGATGATTGGTACAAAACCAGTGTAGCCTATGAACAAAGCCGAAAGGTTATTCATAACCTTATGCAAGAAACAAGAGTTTTGTATTGGAAAGCTTTGAGTGCCCAACGTTTACTTCCGCTTATTGATGATATGATTGAATATATGACATTAGATGTTGATGAACTTAATGCAAGATCTGTTGATTTAGCCAAAGAAGGTTTAAGTCTTAATGTCGGCGAATTAGAACGTAAACGTGAGTTTATGCAAGCCACTAAAGAGCTGTCTGACATTAAACGTGACTTAGAAACAGCTAATGTCCGCTTAGCATCATTGATGGGGTTCCATCCTTCAACGGAATTCACTTTGGTCGGCAAAGAAATGGGTAACTTTGACTTGCCCGAAATCAAAAGCTCATTAAGCGAAATGGAATGGGTGGCTTTGACTAACCGTCCGGAACTAAGAGCCAGAGATTTGGTTACAAACGCTGATGAGGTTGTTGCCTCATTTAAAATCTTTTCCGATCCGGGTAATGTAAAATATAAAACCGATTCAAACTACTATAACCGTACTTGGTCTAAAAAAGCAAAAGAAGTCGGAATGGAAGTGTTTGAAAAAGTTAATGACCCAAAATATTTCGAAGTTGAGGCTTTGCGTCGCCAACGCATGACAAACCTTATATTGACTCAAGTTTATGTCGCTTGGGCCCGATATATGTCAGCAGTCGAAGATTATGAAATAGCTCAAGAATTGGCTCGTGCCTCAGAAGATATTGCCGAAGACACTACTATTTCATCAGGTGCAAGAGCTGTGAATTCACAACTTGAATCAGCCAGAGCTATTGAAGACGAAGCTAAGGCTATGATTGCATATGTAAAATTGCAAGATGCTTTAGGCAATTTGTATTCAACATTGGGTATGGATGCAATTCCTTATTATATGTTGAACGAAAAACCATCAAAAATTGCTATCTACTTACGCGGTGTTTTAGAAAAATGGCGCAAGGGCGAATTTTTACCGGATAACCGTCCTTATATGTTAGATGTTCCGACCAAACGTCCGCCGGTAAATTTATCATCGCAAGCATTGATACCGGACTTGGTATTGGAAAGCGGTCAAAAAATAAATGTTTATATTCCGCAGTCAATCATCAACAAACTTGACCCTCAGGGTAAAGTTACCATTAAGGCAGGTATGATTGATGACACTCCTTTACCTGATTGGTTAATGTTTGATGAAGCCAGAAGATCATTTATCGGTATGGCTATGCCGGGTAATGTAGGTAATCATCAGGTTAAAGCTTATATTTCAGATGAAGAAGGCAGGGTCGGATTTATAACTTTCGGAATTAAAATTACCGATGTTTATGTCCCCTCAATAAAAATGAAAGGTTTAACCGAAGGACGTACTGCTCAGGTTTTGAAGCGTTGTGTCGGACGACAATGTTCCGATGAATATATTACCGATACTACTGTCGGTCGAGATGTTTCAAAAAATCGCAGATAAAACTCTAAAAAAAGCAACTCAACTGAGTTGCTTTTTTTTTTAATATCATTCCTGTTTGTTTAACCATAAACTATTAAAGTAAAATCTACTTATTTATATTTAATTCAATGTAGACAAGTGGTCACTATCTATGAGATCAACATATTTATATAAATTTTCTTTAATAGCTTGAGGATTATCGACAATTTTATAACTCGGGTTACCATATAAAATAACTGTTATTCCTTTGTTATGAAGTTCGCCTATATATTCTTTATTTTTATTAAAAGACTTTTCACCTAAAATAACTGATTTTATATTACCTATACCCATCAATACTTTGTATATTTCTTTAACTCCTCGTCTTCCGCCTTTTAAGCGAAGTGTCGGATATTTATAACCTAACTGTAAAGCTTTAAAATAGTTGTGAAGAGCAAAAACCTGAACAATCATACGATCGTGATACGGCAAATATTTATGCAAATAGTCAAGGTCTCGAATCTTATCAACTACCATTACCCAATCAGGATATTTTTCAAACAAGTCGGCTACATCTTGTATCGACATAGGAGTATATTTACCATAAAGTTTTGATGATAAAAATTCTTCTCTAGTCAGTGGTTTATCGCCTTGTCTACCAGTCATCTCGTTAATACGTTCCCAATCATGACCAGCGATATATTCTCCATCAGCAGTCTTAATTAAATCAATTTCGATATATTTACGTCCGGCTTTTATTGATCCTTCGATAGCCTCGCGAGAGTTAGTATATACTATGCCATCAATAGCTCCTCCTGCATGAGCAATAAGATGTTGCTTAGCCAGTTCATCATTATAAAAAGGATATGGCTTATCAACTTTACGAGAAATTAAAACACCCTGTCCGAATAATGCCAACCAGCCTATACAAAAAACAACAATAGCAGCAAGTAATCCTAATAAAATTTTTTTTGATTTTGACATATTTGCACCTCAAATTAAAATTTTGTATGTTCTTAAACATACATCAAATTTAAAACAAATAAATATATTTTTTCTTAATAACACAATTTGGTATGTAATTTATATTTTTTTAAATTATACTTGTCTAAGAAAAAGGAGCTTCATTTTGCGAATATTAGCTTTATTGTTCTTTCTTAGCGCTTGCTCAACGACATTTAATGTGCCGTCTGATTTTGTATATAAAGAAATAGACACGCACAGTTTTAAGTTAGCCAGTTGGCAAAAGATTACCGACAAATCACAAGGATATACTATATATATTGAAGGTGATGGATATGCTTTTAATTCCAGAGGAAAACCAACCAAAAATCCGACACCACATTCTCATTTAGTACGAAATTTAGCTTTTGCTGACGATAGCGCAAATGTCATATATTTGGCACGCCCTTGCCAGTATGTTAACGATGACAACTGTTCACAAAGACATTGGACAACAGCTCGCTTTGCTCCGGAAGTTATAAACGCCACTCATCAGGCTATTTATTCAATTACCCAGAATGAACCTATAACTTTGATAGGTTTTTCCGGTGGAGCACAAGTCGCAGGATTAGTTGCATCTGCAAAAAAAGGATTAAACGTAAAAAAAATTATAACCATTGCCGGCAATTTGGATCATTTGTCTTGGACAAACTATCACAATCTGCTACCGCTTAATGAATCTATGAATTTGGCTGATTATAGAAAAAACTTTATAAAAATACCTCAGCAACACTATGTCGGAGCAAAAGACAAAGTGATACCATATCATATTACACAACAATTTATTCAAAATGATAATATTATCGTTATTTTGCCCGAGGCCTCTCATAATGACGGCTGGAGCAATCTAAAATTCTAAAGGACTTAAGCTATGGAAGAAGAAGCGAGCTATATTGGCCACAGACAAAGATTAAAAGAAAGATTTTTGCGCTCAAAAGGAGCGGATATGGCCGATTACGAGGCCTTAGAGTTGCTGCTTACCTATGCGATACCAAGGAAAGATGTAAAACCTTTGGCTAAAAGTCTGATTAAAAAATTCGGTTCGTTTGCCGGTGTAATATCAGCACCGATTGAAAGATTGTATGAAGTTGTAGGAATAAAAGAAAATTCGGCAACTCTGATAAAATTTATCGAATTTGCTTCGCAAAAATTGTCATGGCAGAATTTGGCATTTGAAGATGCTCCTTACATTACTTCGACCGATAATTTAATCGAATTTTGCCGTTGCACAATGGGATATAGTGAAGTCGAAGTTTTACGTTTAATTTATGTTGATGCAAAATTAAAAGTTATCGAAACCGAAGTGTTGCAAAAAGGTTCGGTTTCATCGGTTAATATTAACCCTCGAGACATTGTTGCAAATGCTTTGAAGAAAAATGCTTCCGGTGTTATTATGGTTCACAACCACCCGACCGGCGATCCCAGACCATCTAATAATGATGTTGAGGCCACAAAAAGAGTTAAATCTGCTTGTGATGCCGTCGGTATTGCTTTGCACGAACACCTTATTATTACTCCTTCTGATTTTTACTCTTTTGCTGAGCACAATCTCGTTGTTTAAGATAAAAAAACTTGCGCACTAAATTTTAGTGTGTTATTCATTTTGATGAATTATTTTTAAAGGAGCATTTTATGTTGGCATTATTTGTTGTCTTTGTCGGATTTATGATGTTTTCATCAGCAAATTGGATAGTAAGAAAATTTGGTGAAGTTACTTATGAACAAATTATGTTTCACCTTAATATGCCTTTTGCTTCCGAAACAAGAATGATGCTCAGCTATGCAAAAAATACTGTTATGACCGGCGCAATAATCGTTTTGGCTTTAACATTATTATTTTGCTACAAATATAAATTTCATATCAAGTTGATTGATAAATTTCGTGAATTTGTATATCAAAAACGCAACTTGTTGAGCTATATATGGCTTGCATTTTGTGTGGTTTTTGTATTCTTTAAGATGAATGTGTGGAATATGATTACTTTCCACAAATATAAAAGTGAAACTTCAAACTTTTACGAAGAAAACTATGTAATTCCGCAAGATACTAAAATTACCTTCCCTAACAAAAAGCCTAACCTTGTTTTGTTGTTTGCCGAATCGTTTGAGGCTACATATGCTAAAACACCAAAGCACAATTATTTTGGTGCAGATTTAATCCCTAACGTTCATAAGTTGGCCAATGAAAATATTTCATTCAGTGACAACGAATTTTTGGGAGGTGCTTTTGAGATTGACGGAACTCAATGGACACAAGCAGGTCTTTTTGCCCAAACCTGCGGAGCCCCCATACAGCTTCCGATTAACGATCCAAACTGGTTTCATCCCAAAGACGGATTTTTCCCAAAGGCATGGTGTCTGTATGATATTTTAGAACAACAGGGATATAACCTTGTTTCACTTATCGGTTCAAACGGCGAATTTGCAGGTATGGATAAGTTTGTTGAAACTCATGGAAAACAAAAACTTTTGGATACAAACTTTTTTGCTAAACGTGATGGAATCGAACTTTCTTTGGAAAAAACAACAAAATTACCGGACACTCAAGTGTTTAACTATGCCAAAGAAGAATTAACCAAGTTAAAAAAAGAAGGTAAACCTTTTGCTTTTACCTTAATGACACTTGATACTCATTATGGAACATATCGCTTTGCTGATGATGTTTGCGAGAGAAAATTCGGTCCTCATAACAACATTGAAAATGTGGTATCTTGCTCTGACAAACAGATAAGTAATTTTATTGAATGGGTTAAAGTTCAAGATTTTTATAACGAAACGGTTGTTGTTATTATTGGCGATCATTTAACAATGAATCAACGTTTTACCAAGGATATGAATCGTAAATTGGTAAATGTGTTTATGAATACACCGGTAGCAGCCATAAATACAAAAGACAGAACTTTTACACCTTTTGATATTTATCCGACTATTATTGAGAGTTTGGGTGCAAAAATTGAAGGTCACAGACTTGGTTTGGGAACTTCGCTGTTTTCAGATGTACCGACACTTACCGAAGGAAAATTTAAGGTTGAAGAACTTGATATAGAAGTAAGGAAAAAATCAAAAATATACGACTGGTTACTTTATGGCAAAAACGTAAGACAGTAATAAAAAAGCGAAGTTCTTAAAACTTCGCTTTTTTATTATTCATTCGGCTCGGAATACGGTTCAAATACCATATTAGAACCATCTTCCATTTCTAAAACCAACTTATCATCTTGCATCTTAAATGTTTTTACCAACAATAATGATTGAACAAAATTTTGTTCAACATCCATTTCTTTTTGAGGCCCCATCATCATAGTTGAACCTGCCGGATTTATAGTAATAACATTTCCGCTAGTTGTATACTGTCCCATAATTATATTTACAACTTTGGCATTTAATTTTCCGTCTTTTGCCAAAGTCAAAATAACAGGCACATTGTCAGGAGAATTTATCATTTTATAAGTGCCATATCCAAGTCCTGACGAATTATTACAGGCACACAATAATAAGAAAAATGTAAAAAGTATTTTTTTCATAATTTCACCCTATTCCTCATCTTCTTTAACACGAACAATATCTGCACCGACCGATCGGAGTTTTTCTTCAAGTTTTTCATAGCCGCGGTCTAAGTGATATACGCGATTTACAACTGTTTCGCCTTCGGCAATAAGTCCGGCCAAAACAAGTGCAAACGAAGCACGCAAGTCGGTAGCCATAACTGGAGCACCTGAGAGTTTATCAACACAACGAACGATAGCCGAAGCATGACCGTGAACATTGATGTTTGCACCCATACGCAAAAGCTCAGGTACATGCATAAAACGATTTTCAAAAATTGTTTCGGTAACCATAGACGCACCTTGTGCTGTCATCATCAAGGCTAAAAATTGTGCTTGAAGATCTGTCGGAAAACCTGGGAAAGGCTCGGTCATAATATCTTTACCAACCAGTTCACAACCCTTGGCATCAACGATTAGTCCGGTTTCGGTTTCTTCGACTTTTACACCCATATCACGCAAAACTTGTACCGGACGACGCAAAGTTTCGATTTGAGCATTTATCAATTCAATACGTCCACGAGTTATGGCTGCGGCGACAGCATAAGAGCCTGCCTCAATTCTATCGGCAATAACTTTATGAACAGCACCATGAAGTTTGTCAACACCTTCAATTGTAAGCACTGCTGTACCGATACCGGATATTTTTGCGCCCATGGCATTTAACAATTTTGCCAAGTCACCGATTTCAGGCTCTTTGGCTGAATTTTCAAGAACTGTGCGACCTTCGGCTAAAACAGCAGCCATTAACACATTACAAGTTGCACCGACCGATACTCCCGGAAATATAATATGAGCACCTTTTAAGCGACCATCTACATTAGCATGAATATAGCCGTTTTTAATTTCTATCTTAGCGCCCATTTTTTCTAAAGAAGATAAGTGTATATCCATTGGACGAGCACCGATTGCGCAACCACCGGGAAGAGATAGCTCACATTTGCCGTAACGAGCAAGCAAAGGACCTAAAACGTAGTATGAGGCGCGCATTTTTCTGACATAATCATATGGAGCAACAAGGCTTTCGATATCTTTGGTGCGATAAGAATAAGTTTTGGTGGAGTGACCATCGACAAAGTCATCAAATTCATTTATTTTGGTGCCGTGTTGGGTTAATAAGTCGTTCATTGCCTTAATATCCGAAAGCATCGGAACGTTGGTCAAAGTAACGGTTTCATCTGTGAGCAAAGAAGCACAGATTAAAGGCAAAGCGGCGTTTTTGGCGCCACTGATAAAGATTTTACCTTCTAAAGCCTTACCACCATGAATTTTTATCTTATCCATTGTTTTTCTCCTGTTTTAATGCCTCGCGTTTCTTTTGTTGAAGTTTGCGCTTTTCCAAATTTTTTTGCAAAGCTTTGGCCTCTCGTTCAAATCGCTCTTCATAACGAGGTTTTTCAGACTTTTTAGAAACTTTCGGCATAGTGGATTCCTTTTGATTATATATAGTATGGTTAAGGTTATATACCATAATTGCAAAAAAAAAATTAAAATCCTTAAAAAATCCCTTGATTTTTATAAAATGCTTTTGTATGTTGTCATTCGCAAGATGATATTTTGCCGCTATAGCTCAGTGGTAGCGCTAAGTAAAATTGATATGGTATATCAATTTTGTCTGAAAGCTCTTTGGAACATCTTAGCGAGAGAGTGCAGATGATAATCAAGCGAAACGAGCTTAGATGCCTAAGGCACACCCTTTAAGGTGTGTGCTATACGAAAAAGAAAATATTATTTTGCCGCTATAGCTCAGTGGTAGAGCACACCCTTGGTAAGGGTGGGGTCGTAAGTCCGATTCTTACTAGCGGCACCATTAAAAAGCCTCTCTCTTGGGAGGTTTTTTTTATGGTTTGAAGATAGTTAGAAGCGGACTTATCCAGAGCGGATAGTTAGCAAGCACTACATCTGCTTAACTGTTTCTTTTGAATTATTTGCTACTTTACCAGATAAATCAAATTTTTCACCCTTAAACATAAAGTTCTTAACGGCTTTAGATTGATTAAACTTATTCATATCAACAATCTCATTTTCTGTGATTACCCCCTCTTTTTTCAATTGTAAAAGGGCCAATCCAAAGGCTACGGGCTCATAGTCAGCATTTTTGCGAACATCGTCTTCTTTAAATCTTCCTTTTAAAACATATGATGACATTACAAGAGTGTCTATACATTCTGCCAGAATCTCATAATCATTAATTTTTTTTGCAAATCTTGATGCTAATTCAACAACAATAGGAGACCATTCACCTTGAATGGATTTGATATAATGATCTTTCATAACCTTTTGTAAGTTAGAGTTATTTTTTATTTCTTGAATACTACCAAACCTCAATGATTGAGGAAGTTTATATTTTTCTATTACAATGTCTGCAGCTTCATTACACGCTTTACTAACTCCATTATCATCCAATTTCTTACAAGCAGAAACTCTTAATCTTTTAGTAAATTCTTCAATTGGCTCTTTAAGGTCGGGATATAAAGTCTGAATAAGTACGTTACTAATCTTGACTGGAACAGGAGGACGCTCGCCAACTAAATTTTCTATATATTCATATGACGATTCAAAATGAGGATCATCCAAGTATTCCGGATTAGTCATATATGTAGCAATATGTAATAAATGCTTCGTACTAATCTCTTTTCCATCGTTGCTCATAGTTATATCCTTATATCTTTTTTTTCATTATAGCAAAAAATCATCAAATGAATGTACGAAATTCTGGTGCGCCATATTATTGCTCCTGTATTAGAAAATGCTTTTTTATTTTAACCGCCATTTACAACTTGGTTTGCGAATTGTTTTTGCGCAATCAAATTAGATTTACATTGTTTTTGCATATCGCCCGCAAATTTTAATAAACTATCCATTCGCTCGATATCTTCTGTTTCCATAAATTGGGTTGTAACACCACCGTTTTTATAAAGATTAATTACCTTTTGTTGAAATGCATAGATTTTATCAATTTCTTCAGATGTTTGAGCTTTTCTTAAACGATATTCTACAGCTCCTTTAAGCATTTCATCTGATCTTTTGCTATCTTCTTCATTTCCAATAACTTTAAATCCTTGCAAATACTCGGAAAACTTAGTTTTAGATGCCTTTATTGTTCGATCAAAGTCTTCAGCAAATCTTTCGCCTTTTCTAAAATAGACATCTTGGATGAAAAAATTATCTTCAACATTTTCTCCGATAAGCAAATCAGCCATAATAAGTTGAGAGGAATATGTTGCACCACTATTTGGACCTATAAGGTTATGTTTTCTGCTGGCCAAAGCGTCTGTTATAGACTCATTTAAATCTTCATTATACTTTTTGATAATATTTTCTTCACTGTCGTATTCAATATATTTCGAGCCCATTTTTATATATTTTCCACCATTTTCCATTCTACCTGTCTCTGAAGAAAAAGCGTGTAATGATTCATGTGTTATCACGTGGGAACTTGCTTCCGGAAGAACTGCGATACCTGATGTGGTTGTACATAACTTGGAATTAATGTTTTCAAAAAATGCAATAGCGCCTGCATTAAATTTTCTATCCACCAAAATTCCATCTTTGAGTGACTTAAACGTTCTACTGCCATCACACAAAAAGATTGTTAAATTGTTATATCTTTCTTCAACGTTTTCTTTGCAATCATCCGGTGCTATTTTCATAGCAAACTCTTTTGCTGACTCTATTATTTCGGCAATTCTCGTATCTTTTGATGTTTCTTCATGGTCAGGGTTTCTAAAAATCATGGCGCAACCTCTCTATATGTAATACTAGCATTTTTAACCTCTACCGTCAAGTATATGTCAGAATGCTTTAGCCGAATTATCTTATTTTACATATTTTTTACAAATATTTATCTGCTTTTCTTACTTTCTAGGCTCAACAAGCGAGCATATTTCTTCATATTCGGCCGGCTGATTTAGCAAAATTTAGCAATATATCTATCATCTTAGCACCTTTTTAACTTTGTTTTTGTAATTTCCTATCATAATAGTCTTAATTATTAATAAATGTACTTTGTTTTAATTTAATCTAAAATTCTTATGGAAATGGCGTAAAATGGAATATTGTGTAAAAAAAGCTTTTATTTCTGATTGGCCCGATTTGATGATGATTTTTGATAAATCATTACGTTCAACTATTGACCTTCCTGATGATGATTGGAAAAAGCTTTATGAGCGAGTAATAACATATAATTATCCGAATTTTGATACATATATCTATACACAAGACAGTAAAAGTGTCGGATATATCAATTATTCAAGGCAAGAAAAGAACATTAAACAGCTTTACGTTTTGCCGGAATACCACAATCAAGGTATCGGGCAAAAGTTGATTAAATATGTCTTAGAAAGCTATAATGAAACAATGACCATCGGTGTAAGAAAAGATAATGATGTCGCATTACATATCTACACAAAATATGGCTTTGAGATAATTAAGGAAGAAGAATATGATGCTTCAGGAATTTACCTTCCGCATTATGTCTTGGAGAGAATAGTTTGATTTTGTAAAATGTTTTAACATAAAAAAAGAGTGTGATTAGTTATATTTAAGAAAATTACACACTAGTTAATGAGTAAAACAAACTAGACAAAATCTTCAAAACATGATACTCTAAATTATATTTTAAGGAATTTGAATTATACTTATCTTGTATATTATAAGAGGAGTAATGTAAAATGAAACCGAAGGAATATTTAGAAAAAGTCAAAACAAAACTTAAAGATAAAGCGTCTAAAGCGGTTGTCGGAACCGCTATCGCGGCCAGTGTTCTTTTTGGCGGTAAGCGCCTCTTTTCTGATGGTGGTGCTAATAAAATTCCGTTTAATGAACAAAAAGATTTTGCGGCAGCCGTTGTTAAAGGAGATGAAGTCAATAAATTTAAAATTCCGGCCAGTACTTTTAAGCTAGATTCAGTATCTGCAGTTGAAGAAATTAGTGATCTTATGGCTCCAGGTTTCGTTGATAGAAAAGATAAATCGGAAGTTGCCGCTACAATATACAGTAACATTAAAGCCATCGAAAATGCTGCAAATGACGAGGGAAAACCATCAATCGAAGGCAGGATGGTATCAGGAACATCGCTTGACGGACGACATCAACATGGTTACCTTAAACCAAGTTATGGCAAGGTCACACCTGATGTAAATACAATAGTCTCCGGAGAAAATAATACATATGATGTTTCTACAGAAACACCATATGGTTACACAGGTCCAATGGGAGAATTTTTGCGAGCGGATAGAATTTCTGTTTTTTTTGCTAATAATAATCGTCAAGTATTCCCTGAAAGATAAGCATTTAATTATAAGGTTTCCAAAAAAAAGAGTGTGAGATTAAACTCACACTCTTTTTTTTTTAGTTGTCTTGCTTGATTTTTGCATTTGCAGCCAAAAAACTATAATGAGATGTAATCAATATATCATATTCGATTTGTGTTAAACATTTTTTGTGTCTAATGTATTCTCGAATATGCTCTGCAGTTGCAACTTTGATGTACATTTCAAAAGCTTGCGGAGATATATCAAAGTTAAGCAGATACGTTTTAGCAATAATTGCAAGCTGACAAGCATCCTGATAATTTGTAGCGAGACAATCTGCATTGGCTATTCTTGCAATAGCTACCTCGACTTCGTCACTTCGTTTACATGAACAAAGCGCTTTTACATCGTTAATAGTTCCACGTTCAACAGTGGCGATTTGAGCGTTTATTTCCAGTTGTTCCAAAGCATATTTCCTTAAATCAGCAGGCAACTGATTAAGCTTTTGGATATCAAGGCGATTCTGTTTTGCCATAACCCTTAATGCAGATTTTTGCAAATTTTCCGGCCAGTCAGTGAATGGAAAATACTTGTCTATAAATACATAAGTATTCCATCGGTATATGACCTTGAGCTTATGAACAGGTTCAACTTTTTCGACAAATTCCGGACAATTTGCTTTAGAATAACCACACATCCTCTCGCAAATTTGTGCAAATATTGCCGAATTGACTTTTTTGATATCTCCAAGCGCATTGAACACCGCATCAAATACTTCGACTCTTTTGTTTACGTAATTGTATGCAATTTTAAGCCAAGCCAATGCATCAGCCTTGCTGTCTAAACGTCCTGTGGTTTTGATATCATTGATGTCTTTAATATCAATACCTTGCGGAAGATTCTTAGGCTCGAATGCTTTGCTAATAATAATTTCCTTATTTTGTATGTTATCGATGTTCTCACGAATCCAAACATACGAATTAGGAAAAAGTTCTCTTAGGCAAGGAATGTAGTCATTAATCCCGCTCTTATAGTCATGGCTAGCAGCAAATTTCCACAACGTAGCTACCAGGTTGTCGTAAGGCTTTTTGTTTAAGATAATATGACGTAAATATTTGTACATCAAATATGTATCTTTTTCTTTTATTGCCTTCTCGATTATGACTTCAACAAGCTCATTGATGTCTATTATCCTTTCGCAAGATACATTCTTGAATGCTTCCGGAACCTCGCAGAAAAGTTTTTGGATATACTCATTTGTGTAATTCAGAGAATCCAAAACTTTATTAGATGGAGTGTGTTCTTTCAGCACTTTTACCATAATTGGTCGAGGTGCTTCAGAATTAAACAAACTGAACAATTCTGCGTCACTCTCAATCTCAAACGCCAATTCAAACATTTTGTTTTCAATCATCCATTTGCGAAAATTTTCGCTCCAGACGTGACCTTTAAGAATAAAGGCTCGTTCATTACTGTGCTCAATCTCTCTCTTGAACAACCCGATTTCTTTTGACACATCGGTCGGTATAAACCATTTACACCGTTTGTTTGTTTTTTTTGTAAAGTGAAACCACAAACTGTCTGTTGATCTCACGATTTTGGAAAAAAGTTTTAACATAAAATTAGTAGATTTTAAAATTTTCCTATAAGACTATCCCATAGGAAGCCAACCAATAAACCCTCTTTTAAAAACCCGAAACTTCTCCCTTATAAAAGCAAACGGCTTTAAGAAAGACAACTTCAAATCTAATAGAAAATTCATAATATGGTTAACAACAAGGTTTATATCATATTCACATAATTCTGTCAATCATTTGTCCAAAAAAAAGTGTGAGATTAAACTCACACTTTTTTCTTCTTCATCGCAGAACTTCTAATGTTCTATGATGATTTTTACTGCTTGGTACATACAATCAGGGGTTAAAATACATTCTCCTGTTTCCATACACAAACCGTAATGTCGGTACGGTTCTTTGATGAAGCTTGTAATGTCCTCTTTACGATACTCTTGGCACCAGTACGTTTTTTGAGTACCCTTAATAGTATCGACCTCGTGAAACGGATAACTTTCACCCATCTTTTCCTTAAGGATACGAATAGTCTCCTTAATTTTCGAATAAGATGACCTTAAAAGAAAACGGTCACAAACACTTAAGAGCTTACCATTCACTTTCTTAGCAAGAGCGTCTGCTTTTTCAAAATTTTCAAAGATTTCGTTTATCATCAACTCTTTATGAGGCGTGATCATAAGGCCTCTGACTCGGTTAAGAGGAATGTCAGGTAAAATAACATCCGACATTTTGATTTCGCCGTTGCGCAAAGCATACACGACTGACATAGGCAATTTTTCTTCCATATCTTTATATTTTATTGTTATACTTTAGTATGTATCCATAAGAAAACCGCTTGCAACACAGTAATTAGGACACAATAATTTTATTATTTGGATTAAAGTATCACAATTTCATATATCTTGCAAGCACAAAATTAGACAAAAATCAATCAGCAATTTTCTTTACAATATTATCTAAAACATCTTTTCTGTTGAATGAGGTATCATAAAAATTTAAGCCCAGTTCTTTGCATTCGATTTCAAAATTTTTGGAATATTCAACATGACGAGTTAAGGTACTCAAAAGTTGCTCATCGGTAATAGCGCGAGTATAATCAAATTTACCCTCGTATTTTCTAACATTTGCCAAGACTTGTTCGCCGGTTAATTGCGGGTAGCCTAAGACAACAATTTCGCATTTGTCGCCAAAAAGTTTTACGGCATCATCAAGTTTTATATGATATCCCTCGATAACAAAATTTAAATTCGGGTAATGATATATAAGATTATTCACATACGAAGCCACAAAAGGTGCAATCAAATGATTGCTTTTGGAATGATAATCAAACCCTAAATTAGGATAATTTTCTTTAAATGCACCTATAAGCGCATCAATATCAACTATCGAAAAACCGTGCTTTTGGGCAATCATATTTGCCAAAGTAGATTTTCCACTACGTGATGCTCCGAGAATAAGAATATTTTTCATCAGACAAGGCTCCTTTGTATTACCTAATTATAAATTACTTGCTTTTGTTTGTAAATAATGATATAATTTTATTATAAAAAGTGAAAGGATATATATATGGTTTCTTTAGCTTATCCTAACGAAAATCATTATGAGGCATATTTAGAGGCCTGTAAATCCGTTGTCGATTATGTTAATAGCGACCGAGGTAATGATATTGCCCGCAGAGAAACCGCAAATTTTGAATTTGCACATCACTCTAACATTTCAAAGGAAGATTTTTTAAAACTTGTAGACACCTATAGACAATCCCGCGAGGTAGATTTTCAAAAAAATCCTTCAGAAGCAAACCCTCAAATTTATTTTTTTATTATGGATAACGACAAAATAATCGGAATGATTGACGCACAAGCAAAACTTCTTAAAGATGCAGATATTAAAGAAGGAGTTAAGCCTGTTGAACGTTGGTCCGGAAAGTATCCGTGCAAGGCTGATTTTGGTGAAATGATATTACCTGAATACCGCGGAAAAGGGCTTAATAAAGAAATAAAAAAACAATTTTTTGATGCTTTACAAAATGATTATGGAATAACTCAAGTTACGGCTACTGTTTTACAAGATAATGATAATTCTAATCGAGCTCAAAACAAGCTTATTGAGCGATATGGAGGAAAATCTTATAAGAAGGAGATGCTAACACCCACCGGAAAAATAGTATGTAACTCATACCTTATTAGCACAGACACCAGCGGAAATAGTAAGCATTTATATCAAAGCAATAACGAATTAAGCATTGAACATCTAAACAAACTTCGTGGCATAGGTCCCCAAGTAGCGCACCCCATCCAAAAAAGAAGTTTGGATATGACCCTTGTTCATCATCAACAACAACAAAACATCAATAAATAATTTTTGTACAAAAACAGAGTGGGAGTAAGGACTCCTCGCTATTTTTATTTAACTCATCTTATTGAGTCAAAATTTTTAGGTCATCAAGCATAACTCGTATTCCCCCTCAAACTGTTTTAATTATCATCTATCCTTAAATGAATTTTTACCTTTATAGCCATATTTGTGTTTGAGGAGCAACTTATGCAGACATACCTTATCATCGGCAATTTGCATCGCCGTTTCGGCCGTTAAGCAGCAAAAAAGATTTTATGTATTGGCAAGTCGGTAACACCGTTTTCGGTATTTTTTGCAACCTTGTTTTATTTGCATATGCTGCTTTGGTCATAAGTCTTGTGTCGCTTATTCGTAATTTGCTTTCTTGCAAAAATAAATTAACAAAAACCCTCACCTTTTTTTGATAAGATTGCTTAACGACTGTAGTTTTATTGTTTTTTTTTATATTTTAATCAATTTGAAATTATTTTTTGTTATTAGTAATGTTATAAGATTATAACAACTGAATCTATGGGGATATAAATGTTTGCTGTTTTTAATCTATGTATTTTTACCAGTGCATTCTTACTATTTTTAATTCAACCGATGGTCGCAAACATTTTGTTACCGAAAGTTGGCGGTTCGCCTAATATTTGGAATACTTGCTCCGTATTTTTTCAACTTTCACTATTGTTGGGTTATCTATACTCTTACCTTGTATCCAAAAAACTTTCACTAAAAAAACAAATCTCATTACATTGTTTTTTGTTATTTTGCGCCTTATGGGCCGTAAATTTTCATTTTAAGGCGGGGGCGGTTGATATGAGCACTCCGATTATGGATACATTGTGGCTTTTGTTTAGAAACATCTTTTTTCCGTTTATGTTGCTTTCAACAACATCTCCTCTTATTCAACATTGGTTAGCGACATCAAATTTGAAAGAAAACAAGAATCCCTATATTTTGTACGTATGCAGTAATATTGGCAGTTTGCTCGCTTTATATACCTATCCTTTAGTTTTTGAAAAGCAATTGGCTGTTTCGTTGCAGGGTTTTGTTTGGCATATTGTATTTATCGGCTTTTTCTTATGTGTTTTGGCAATTGGCTTATATTTGAGTAAATCACAAGTTTCCTTAAAAGCGGAAGCCGAAACAAAAACCAAATCAAAAGTAAATCCTATCAGTATTTTTTATTGGATATTTTTTGCTTTTGTGCCATCAAGCCTGATGTTGGGTGTTACCAACCATTTATCAACCGATATCGGTGGATTGCCATTTTTATGGATATTACCTTTGTCGCTATATCTATTATCTTTTATTTGGACATTTTCTCGGTTTTATACAAACGAAGTTTCTGTTCAAATTAAACGACTTTATAAAATATCGGCATTAATTGCTGTATTCTTATTTTATAATTTGACACTCAGCTCAAAGTTAGTTGATAACATTACCTTTATCGGAATACATTGCTTTATTTATTTTATATTTGCAACTTTTTGTCATGGTATTCTGTCACAAAAGAAACCGACACCCGAAAATTTGACTCTGTTTTATTTATGCTTAGCTATAGGAGGTGCTTTAGGCGGAGCTTTTAATACCTTTGTTGCTCCATATTTATTTACTTCTATTGAAGAATATCCGTTTATTATAGTATTATCTTTACCATTTGTATTAAGTAATTTGACAGATACAAAAACCGAATTGGTAAAAATAGCACGTAATGTTACTATCTTGGCTATAATTATTACAGTTTTTGCATCATTAAATATAAAACTAAGCGAAAATATTGCACATATTCTGTTTTATACAAGCATCTTAGTATTATTAATGTTTGTGTTCAGCTCGAAAAAAAGTTTTATCTTTTTATGTGTATTCAGTTGTATTTTTACATCGTTGTTTTTCAACGGAAACTCCAATATTATATTTAAAAAACGCAACTTTTTCGGTACGATTTCGATAAAACAAGACACCTTCTTTGAACATGTCGGCTTATCGCTTTATCATGGTAATACTCTTCATGGACGACAAAAACTAATTAATCAACAAAATGAGCAAACTTACTTGTATGATCCACATACCTATTATGGTAAAAGAGCTGCTGTTGAAGACTTTTTTAAGATATATGACAAAAAAAATGCTTCGATTGCATGGCTGGGTCTCGGTTCGGGGGCAATAATCTGCTATGCCGACACCAAATCGTCTCATCATATTTTTGAAATCAATCAAGATATTGTAGACATATCTAAAAAATATCGCTATTTCAGATATCTGGAAAAATGTGCACCCGAGGCAAAAATAACTATCGGTGATGCACGTATTGAAATGCAGAAAGAAGAAAATAATAAATACGACTTGATTGTGGTTGATGTTTTCAGTTCGCATTTTATTCCGGTTCATCTGACAACAAAAGAAGCCATTGAAGTTTATCGTTCAAAACTGAAAAAAGACGGACTTATACTTTTTCATATCAGTTCCAGAGCTTTTGATATAGAGCCGATTTTAACTAAGATTGCCTCTCATTCAAACATGACGTTTATCGTACGTGATAGAAAAGACCTGAGATATCGTTATCCGCAATGGGGGGTTTTGAGTAATGATAAAAAACATCCTGACATTATCAAACTACTCTCACTGGAAGGTTGGCGTGAAGGCAAAACAGATAATGAAACATCTTTATGGACTGACGACTTTCATAATTTATTGTCAGCATTACGACATTAATGGTCTGTATAATTATTTTTTGAGTGTATTTTAACTTAAAAGGTAACAGAGTACAAAAAAAGAGTGGGAAGCTTAAAATGCTTCTCACTCTTTTATCATTTTTTCTTGTTCTAAAACCTAGCGTGTCAGAACTTTGAGATCATCCATCATGCAACGGATGTGCTGGCAAGTTCCACTTGTTACGGTGGAGCAGATCCCGTTTTTGCCTAGCTCAGCATAATATTTGAATGATGCTGAATTAATTAGCTTTTCTAACCGGTCTTTTACCATGATAATGTATATTTTATCACGATAGTGCCCATCAAGAACGCTTTGTAACGCAACAATTAAGGTGTCCGCTGTTTGACACAATGTTGTCAAAATTTCCTTTGCCGCACTGTCTAAGAAATCATATCCTTCACGGATATCGTTGCTCCAACCGGAACGATATACCTTTAGGTTAATGATTTCTTGTTTGATGTCGTTTGCACAAATTTCCAATTTTGCCATAATACTTCTGGGTTTGTTTATAGAGGGTGTGTCCTTTTACACGTCCCGTTCCCTCTTTTATTAATGAATAAACTTACTTGTATTAAAGTAATCACGGAATTTTAGACGCATAAAAATATCCTCTTATGAGCAACCCATAAAATGACAAAAAATACATATAATATCCATAATACTTACAATACCCTTTTAGTATATCATATTTTTAAGCTTGATTCAACTGTTTTTGTGAAACGAAACTTAAATGAATTTTTACCATTAAGGTGTTATGTTTCATAGTATATTTATGTTTAGGAGCACTTATGCAAACACACCTTATCATCGGCAATATTTTTTCTTTATTATCGGCAATTTGCATCGCTGTTTCGGCCGTTAAGCAAAGCAAAAAAGATTTTATGTATTGGCAAGTCGGCGACACCGTTTTCGGTATTTTTTGCAACCTTGTTTTATTTGCCTATGCGGCTTTGGTCATAAGTATTGTGTCGCTTGTTCGTAATTTGCTTTCTTACAAAAATAAATTAACCAAAAACCTAACCTATATTCTTTTGGTTTTGAGCGTGGTAATCGGACTATATGCCAATAATTTGGGTGTTATCGGATGGTTGCCGATTATTGCCTCCGGAAGCTATACTATCTGCATTTATGTAACCAAAAACGAACAACAAATGCGTTGGGCTTTGGTGCTTAATATGTTGTTATGGTTTATTCATAGTGTGTATATTCAGGCCTATCCTTCGGCAATCTGCAATATTGTGCTATGCTTTTGGACGTTGTTCCAAATATTTAAGAACCGCAACAAAGCTTTTTAATCTATAACTACTTTGGTGCCTTTGGCTCTGGCTTTGCACAATTCCAACAACGCCGGTGACATTTCATCGGGGTGTGTAAACATACATCTTAAGCCATTAGTACAACCTGATAGCATTACAATTAAGAGCAAAAAACAAATCTTTTTCATTTTCAAACCTTTTTCTTATAACTTTGATATTATCTTATTATCTTATTATCTATTATCAAAAAAGCAATTAAAAAGCTTATCTCTTTTTACATATAAAATAACAGACCGACAAAACAGCTACGATTGTGCCTGTTATAATAGAATAATTTAGTGGCAGGCTAAATCCTATTTTGTCGTACATAATATAGGTAACACAAACCGAAGTTATAAATCCGGCCGGAATTAGTGTGATGAAGTAATTTTTGCCTTTTTGGTACAAATAAAATGATGCCATCCATAAAGTTATGGTTGCAAGACATTGGTTTGCCCAACCGAAATATGTCCAAATAGTAGTTAAATCAAAGAAACTCATAGCTATGCCACCCGATAAAACCAATATGCTGATAATAAGGCGTTTGGCCATAGAGTGATTATCTTTTAACAAATAATCGCCGATAGTTAAACGGGCCGAGCGGAAAGCTGTGTCGCCTGATGTAATCGAAAGTAAAACAACCGAAATTACTGCTAAAATACCGCCTACTTCGCCTAAATATCCTTTTGCCACACCGGAAACAACTCCGCCGGGACCATTTTGAGAAATTATCTCATTCATTGAAGTACTGTTGCCATAAAAAGCCATACCTAAGGTTGCCCAAGCCAGCGCCACAAACCCTTCGGTTATCATTGCACCATAAAAAATATGGCGACCATATTTTTCATTTTGCAGACAACGTGACATCAATGGCGACTGAGTTGCATGGAATCCGCTCAATGCTCCGCAGGCAATAGTTACAAACATTAGCGGAAATATCGGTAATGCTTTCGGATGCTGATTTGATAGAAGAGATGCGGAATAAAAATCTGCTCCGTTTGAAAACAGCATAACCAACAAAGCTAAGGTTACAACCAGTAAAAGACCGGCAAAAAGCGGATAAAAACGACCAATTATTTTATCAATCGGCAATAAGGTTGCCAAAAAGTAATATGCAAAGATAATTATTATCCACCAGATAAAGTCAGTAGATGATAAATTTGCTAACATTTGTGCAGGTGACATTGCAAATACTGAACCAAGCAACAACAAGAAAAATATCATAAATATCAGAAACAAGTTTTTAGTCTTGGAACCCATATATTTTTCGACCAAGGGAACTAATGATTTTCCTTCCTCTCTGACAGATATCATGCCCGACATATAATCATGAACACCACCGGCAAAGATTGAACCGATAACAATCCAAAACAATGCAACCGGACCATATAAAGCTCCCAATATAGCACCAAAGACAGGACCTAATCCGGCAATATTTAAGAACTGAATTAAAAAAACACGCCAGTTGGGCAGAACCATAAAATCGACATTGTCACATTTGGCAATCGCCGGCGTAGTATTTTGCGAATTGGCACCAAAAATTTTTTCAACCAATTTGCTATAAAAGAAATAGCCCAGCAACAACAAAAATGTGGCGATTAAAAATATCAGCATTTTATTAACCTTTGCTCATTACTTGTATAATATCTGAGCTTAGGTTTTTATGTATAAAGTGTCAAATTAAATATCTTACTTAAGACAACAAAAAAAGGTCGCACATTAAAGTGCAACCTTTTTTTAAAGTGGTCGGATTGATTATTGTCCTTTACGAGCTGACAACATCGCTGTCAATTCATAGGATAGACTAATCTTCTCTTTGTAGCGTTCCTCCAAGATCAGAACAACATCCATGTCTGCATTTGCAATTAAGCTTGAAATCTCTTCTTTGCCCATTTGTAAATTCTTTGACTCAAGGTACTCCAGATACGTCTCAAATAACTCTTTTTTAACCAATCTTGTTTGGCCATAGTGGGTCAAATCGCGATTTTTAAGAAGAGTTTTTAGTGCCTCAACACCTTTTGAAATCACCATGCGGTCTTCTCGTTCTCTGATGTAAACCGATAGGTACTCCATTTGAAACTTGGTCAAAACATATGAGTCGCCACATTCTGCGATGATCTGCGGCGAAATTCCATGCTGTTGAATAGCCAACCGAATGAAACCTTCCATTCTTATGGGCTCTTCAGCAAATGCTCTGAGCAACTCAATTGTCTGTTGTTTGCTAGGAGCCGACTTTGTGATCATATCCTTCAGGATATTTCCTTTTTTGGCGCCATAGACTTTCAGCAATATGCTCTTTCTATAGAGTCCGATAATGGATTTATTGATGTTTATTAGAGAGCTGTTATACAACAGATTAATCAATGTGTCCTCTGAAAGTCCGTTTACACTTTTTTCAAGAGTACGAGTCGTTTGCAATATCTCATCAAGCTCTTTCATACATCTTTTCTCATAAGCTACGGACACAAGACGTTCGATTGTCTCACTAGAGAAATCATATGCTACGTCTCGTTCACCTCTTTTGATGAACTCCAGAGTAAACTCAGGAACTGCAAAGTACCGCTCCTTTTTCACTGCCAAGTTTGACAATGTCGAAGTGTAAAACTTCTTCGCACCTCTTTTTACAGCTTTGTCCGTCAAACAGTAAGGATACCGTTTAGCATAGGCTTCTATTACCTCTGCTTTTACAAGCCCCATACTCAAAAGACCTGTCAAAATGGCCTCTGTCATTATTTTGCATAACGCTAATTCGACAAGTGCTTCTTTTTGCGTTAGCAGATAAAACATCGCTACTTCCGCTGATATCAGCGATAATAGTACTGACAGTGGTGTCAGAACGAAACTAATTACACATGCCAGGCATGCTAAAATTGTCAACAATACTCGACCTACAAATTTGCAGGCTTTCAAAAAAAAGTTATTCATAAAAAAAGATAATTTTTGCCCCTAGCTTCCTATCAGAGCGTGACTAAAAAAATAAAAATTGTTTTGAGAAGCATTTTACAAAACAACACTCACTTTTTAAATTTACGCTCATTGTCGCAGTGATTATCAGATATAATCCAACCTCAATACAATAATAAACCATAATCTTTAAGTAAGCGAGTTAAATATACTATTTTTTGGAAATTTTGTCAACACTCTTTGTTTTTATTTTTTTTGCTATTTTAATGCTTTATTTTATCGATATTTTTGCTATGTTAGAAAAAACAATATAAAAATGAGATAACAGATGAAAAACTTGGTTTTAGTAGATACCCCCTACTTTATTGTCGATATGATGTATGCAAGGTCTGACAATATTGTCGGTCGAGCAATTTATGAAGAAATAGGTTTTGGCAACAAGGCTTATGTTCACAGTGATGTTTGGTCGGCTTTGCTAAAATTAGTACCTTATTTAGCAGAAAATAATTTAAGATTGCGTATTTGTGATGCCTATCGTCCACCTTTGGCGCATAAAAAATTACTTGAAGTTGTACCAAACGGACTTTTTGCAATAAATCCGGAAAAGTCGAATCATTGTCATGGAACGGCTGTTGATGTATGCTTAACCGATAAAAACGGCAATAATTTTTCTTATCCGACACAAATAGATGCTTACGAACAACACTTTCAAGAACAAATTTGCAAAGGCTGTTTTGATGAATTTGATATTCATTTACAAAAAGCACGTCATGATTATATGGAGGCTAAACCTAAAGAAATTGAAAATCGCCAAGTATTACGAAATCTTATGGAAAGTGTCGGATTTGAAGCAATTGAGCATGAATGGTGGCATTACAACTTAAAAAACTGGCAAAACTATCCTCTTATTGAATGGAAATAATAAAAAAAGGCCTTGAGTTAAATCAAGACCTTAGTTTTTTTTCAGCTTCAGATTACTCCTTTTTTGTCAGCTTAACGCCCCACAACATAAAAACAACAAACAGCGCCATAGATACCGCTGACAGTACTAAATAAAGTGCTGCGTTGTTTTTAGACTCACAAAGTCGAAATGTTTGATAATTACAATCACCCAACTTTAGCGTTTCATTAGACAGTTCATATCCGAATGCTTTGCCCTCTTCTACTTGGGAGTATGCATTTACAACATATATGTAAGGAATATTTCCTAAACCCAATCCATATAGCTGTATGTCATCGGATGTTTGCTCTGCCTTAAGCGCTGCAAGATCCTCATCGGCTATATATACCTTAGTATATAAGCCATTCATTTCTTTACTCAAAGGAGTGATTTGAGCCTCCTTTTTTTTCTCGAAGTAGCCGCCAAGTAAAATGCTTGAAGCTACGAGGAAAATAACCGCTAAAAATTTTTTCATACGCGTTAGTTTTTAATTTGTTAATAATTTTCGTTTATAAGCTCGATATATCACACTTATTTTGTCTAATCAAGTAAAAAATACATCATACTAACGTCTTATAAAAACACAATATTTTATCCTCTTTTGCTTTTTTTACAGAAATACTGTTGACAAAATATCCAAAAAATGATAGATTCGTTTCATAAACAAAAATTACTAACACAAACAATTAAATAATTATTATTATGGCAAAAGTAGAACAAAGCTCAATCGTTGAGCAAGCAAAAATTTTGACAGCTAACGTTCAAAAAACCAACAAACGTTTAGTTAACTCCATGAGGCTAGACCTTGACCGTAAGGTCACGGTATTAACCGGAAGTTGTGAGGATTGCCGGGAAAGCATAGAAGAATTAAAAAAATTGAAACAAACTTTGCCTGTCGGCAAAGGAGCGTTAAAAAACGTTACGCTTGACCCAATTACTTTCGTTTTGTGGAAGGCAAAACACCTTCACAATGCTGGTTTGAACTTGGTGCTGAACAGCACAGAACGGGTTATTATAAACAGGCATGCTAACGAATACCAAAAAGGTATTCTGACGAAATGTCAGGTTAAATTCTAATTCTAATTCTAATTTCCATTTCCTTGGGTGTCACTTAACTGTGGCACTCTTTTTTTTTGCTATAATCGGCTATATGTTTTTTTAATAAATCTGCATATTGACAAAATTTCCAAAAAATGATAAATTTAGTGCATAATAAAATCTTATTAATTAACTTTAATATAAAGTGTATCATTATGGCAAAAAACAACAACAGAATTACTGAGGTAAGAACCTTAGTAGAAAAAATCAACAACGAGGTCATCAATTGGGCTAAAGTAAATTCTATCAAAGATTATGCTAACGGCCTAAAACTTGGAAAAGACGATGCTGAGTGTATCAAAATTATTTTGAGCACTTTGCCTCAACCGATGATGCCTCACGAACACAGACTTCGTATGAATGATTTGGACTTTATGCTTTGGAGATTTGATATTCTTTCAAAGTCTTGTCCTTCTTCCAGACTTAAACGAGAAATGGGGCGAAACAAAAATCTAATTTTTGATTTAGCAACTTATTCTCAACGAGAGAAATTCAAAGAATGTTTCTCACGTTTATAAGTAAAAAAATGTAGTAAATTTTTTTTAGTAAAAAACTATGAGCTATTTTCAAAAAGAAGGGCAAACTGCTCTGCGTATGTGGGTTTTTCAATTGGCTATAACCAGCCTTACTGAAAATCCTCACAAGGAAAAAATCGAAAGACTGAGAGAAAGTCTGAAGACTTATTTGAAAAACCTTAGAAGTTTCGGTTCGATAGAAGACGAGATTACGGCCGAAGCTTTTTTAAAACAGCTTTCCGAAAAAAAGCGCGGGTATGTCAAAAGGCAAGAAATCGGTCCCATGGAGATGAAGTCATGGCTCATCGATTTGGCTCTTGATGAACTGGAGAAAACTCCAAATGCTGAAAAGCTGAGCCAATTGCAAGTGTGGATGGATGTATCTACATATGCAATGATGAATTTGAATACATCACTTAAAACAAAATTCATCGAGCAAAAAAAGCGTATTAAAGCGCTTTTGTAATAAAAAAAATAGAAAACCTGTTCCAGCATTATGCCAGAGCAGGTTTTCTATTTTTTAAATTAGTCCGTCTTCACGTAAGAGTGAGCGGATAAACAGCAATCCGGCTCCTGTCCAATAGGAGTGTGCCTTTTCCAAAGGTCTTCCGTTTGCATCTTCGTTGTAGTTGTACCAGCAAATTTGAGTGTAGCCTTTGTTTTGATACCTAGCATACAATACCCAAACACCATCTTGCATAAACTGCACTCTCTTGTCTTGGAGGTACTTGTTTAGCCAAATGGCCGACTTTCCGACAGATTTTGCAATCACGGTCGTGGTGAACAAGCTGTTTGACTTTGCTAGTTCATCAAAAGCATCAGCTTTTGTTTTCAAAGTCTCGTTTTCTTTTTTTAAACTTTGGTTCTCTGCCTGCAATTCGGCAACCTTTTGTTGTAACGCTTTGATTGATTCTCTTTTTACTTTACATTGAGGTTCTTTATTTTCTTTAACCTCCAACTCTGGAAACAATGTTCCCTGAATTAAATTCTTTCCCATATTATTAAGGATTTAAGAGTTAATAATAATTATCTGTCTAATTCTATATATAATTTTATTTTGAATAGGTCTAATTTAGCACAAACAAATATTTGCCGCAAGCATCTATTTTTTATATTTTTACAAAATTTACAGTCCCAACAGAGAATCGGCAAAATCTTTAGCGTTAAATGGTAATAAATCTTCGATTTGTTCGCCAACACCGACAAAATATATATCAACCGGTGATTCTTTGGCGATAGCCACCAAAATTCCGCCCTTGGCAGTTCCGTCGAGTTTGTTTACAATAAGCCCGTTGACCGAGGCAATCTCTTTGAATATTTTAACTTGATCAAGTGCATTTTGACCGGTTGTAGCATCTATACATAACAAAGTATGATGAGGAGCTTCAGGGATAATCTTTTTGATAACTCTGACAATCTTTTTCAATTCTTCGGTCAAGTTTGCCTTGTTTTGCAAGCGTCCTGCCGTGTCGATAAAAACAATATCATCATTTTGTTTGATAGCCTCAGCTAAGCCGTCATAGCAAAGCCCTGCCGAATCGCAACCTGAGGCTCCGCTATATACTCTGACTTGATTGCGTTCGCCCCAAACTTTTAGTTGTTCAACTGCGGCGGCGCGAAAAGTATCGCCGGCAATAAGTGATATTTTTTTACCTTTTAACTTATGTACAAGTTTTCCGATTGTGGTAGTTTTGCCGGCTCCGTTTACCCCGACCATTAACACGATACATGGCTTTGATGTATTTAAGATAAATTCTTTTTCACAAGGCTTTAGGATATTTTCAATTTCTTGCGACAAAGCCTGTTTTATTTCTTTTTCGTCAGCATCTTTATTCATCTTTTTAGCGGCAAAATTTTTGATAACCTCTGATGTCGCCGCATAACCGATATCCGAGGTCAAAAGCAATTCTTCCAATTCTTCCAAGGTATCGGCATCAATTTTGCGTTTGGTAAAAATATCGGATATGCCGGTTGTTATTTTGTCTGATGATTTTCTTAAGCCGGATTTTATTTTTTCAAACCAATTAGCCATTTATCTCTTCTCCTTCTTGACGCAAAATACAGGCTCGACGACGTCTTTCAGCTACCGGAACTTGCGGCATTAGGGCTGCCGGTGTTCCTGCTCGTTCGGAATATGGAAATACGTGCAGTTTATTGATACCGGCCTCGCGCACCAGTTTTACGGTATTTAAAAATTGCTCTTCGGTTTCGGTCGGAAATCCGCAGATAAAATCAGAACCGAAGGTAGCTTCGGGGCGAACCTGTCTGATTTTTTGACACAAGTTTATAACGTCTTCTCGGCTGTGGCGACGTTTCATGCGTTTTAGCACCATATTGTCGCCGGATTGAATCGAAAAGTGAAAATGTGCGTCAATGTTTTTGTAATTCTTAACCATGTCAATAAACTCATCATCAATGGCCGCCGGATCAAGCGAACCGAATTGTAATGATGGTAATTCGGGAAAGGTTTGCAATATCTTTTTGACCAAACCGCTAAACGACGGAGTATAAGAACAGGCATCGACACCGGTTAAGCAAATTTGCTCAAAACCTTGTGCCAATAACTCTCTTATTTGATTTAGAACTTCTGCTTCGGGAACCGAACGATTATTGCCTCGTGCAAAAGGTATTATGCAATAGGTACAGCGATGATTGCAACCTTGTTGAATTTGCACAAAAGCTTTTTGCCTGCCCTCGAATCCGGTAATCACAAAATCATCATGCCCATCGTAAGAAAAAATGTCACCACAGATTGTCTTTTCATGAATATCTTGAGAGATATATTTTTCAATTTCGGCCTTTTCCTTGTTGCCTAAAACTAAGTCAACCTCGGGCATTTGAGCAAATTTTGAAGAATTTATCTGAGCGGCACAACCGGTAACCACTATTAAAGCATCAGGATTTTCTTTTCTTAACTTACGAATCGTTTGACGACATTGGCGCTCAGCCTCAGAGGTTACAGCACAAGTATTTATAACCACAACATTATCAAGTTGGGCTAACTTTTCCTTTATTACCTCTGATTCATAGGTATTTATTCGACAACCTAGAGTTACAACTTTTACCATTTTATTTTTCTTTTGCTTTATTTTCTGCCAATATAATCATAAATACTTATCTTAAGCAAGATAAAAAAGACTCAATCAATTATAAATTTGTTAATCTTTAAGCTATATAATGTAATCAATAAGATTATATTATAGGAGTAAGTGTCATGAAATTACATAACATTTTGGCGGTTTTTGCTTTAGTTGGGCTTAGCACCAATGCCAATGCTAATGAGGACTTTGTTTCTCCCTTATATGTTCCTAGTGATCTAGAAACATTGTCAACAACATCTTTGGCCTATGAAAGAACTAATTTTGACGGAGCCGGAGCTAAGGAAGACCTTATTTTACGTGAAACAGCGTTAGTAGGTTTTGGACAAGAAACAGCCGTAAAGGCAAGCATTGGCAATCGTTTTAATGTCGAAGGTGCTACAAATGAAGATTATAACAACGAACATAACTTTGATTATGAATTGGGCGCATTAAAAAATTGGCGCACTGAGGGTGGTTTAATTGTGCAAACAGGTGCTTCATATTATACCTATAATCCTCGCAGCTGGTACGGGCGCTCGCACGAAGCAAAAGAGAAAATCAGAGAAAACAAGGGAAATACCCGTTGGTACAAAGAAGCTAAAGCTGAAGTTAAAGCCGGATATGAAATGGAAGACGGATTATTACCTTATGCAAGCTTGGGCATTGATGCCAACCTTGATGATGCTGACAGAGATTTTTATTACAACGCTTTTGCCGGTGTTCACAAATTGGAAAACAACTTTGCGTATGGTGCCGGTCTAAGATACGAATTTGAGACCTCTGCAGATAGGGACAGAACTTTAAGCGCCGAAGCATCAGCTGACTATTATCTCGGCGATAATATGTCAATCGGCGGTGTAGTTGATTATCGTGTGGCAGGCGACGAAGAACCAAAACTTGATTCACAATATAGTGCCGAAGCCAGATTTAAGATTTTGTTCTAGTATAATTTCTTATAAAAAAGCCCTTTGTTGTTTCAAAGGGCTTTTATTTTATATCATAGATAATGCCATATCGGACAAGTTTTTCATCTTTTCAATACTTTGCCTTAAAGCCTTTGTTTCTTCATCGCTAAGTTTCGGATACAAAACATCATGTACACCTCTTTTACCGATAACGGTCGGCATTGATATTGATACATCTTTTATACCTAAAACTTCTTTATGATGAGTAGATACAGTCAATATGGCATATTCATTAGTAGATATTGCCTGACATATACGGCACAAACCGCCGGCAATTCCATAAAATGTGGCCCCTTTACCCTCGATTATTTTATAGGCGGCATTCCTTACATCATCATCTATGCGTTTTTTTACTTCATCTGTCAGCGGTTTATTTAAGCTTTCGGCTAAGTCATTTAACGGAATTGTTCCGCCGTCGCCGTTTGACCAACACAAAACTTCACTGTCGCCGTGCTCACCCAAAACATTTGCGTGTAACGATTTTGGTGAAATTCCTAAATGATAACCCAAATCGGTACGAAAGCGCGCCGTATCCAAAATTGTTCCGCTTCCGATAACCCTTGTTATCGGGAAGCCTGATAGTTTTAGAGTAACCTCGGTCATAACGTCCACAGGATTAGTAGCAATGACCAGTGTCGTTGATGGTGCATTTTCAACTACTTTGGGAATAATATCGGAAAATATTTTTACATTACGCTCAAGTAAATCCGTTCTGGTTTCGCCTTTTTTTTGATTAGCACCGGCAGTTACAATAACGACCTCACAACCACATAAATCTTCAAAATTTCCTGCTTTTACTTTGTTGGCGTATGCAAAAGGGGCTGCATGAGCAATATCTGAGGCCTCGGCAAAAGCTTTTTTAGTATCTAAATCAACCAAAGTTATTTTTCTGGCAACGCCTCGCATAATAAGTGCAAAAGCTGTTGCAGCTCCGACTGAACCGGCACCGACAATTCCGACTTTCATTTCACACCTCTATTTTTGTTTATCCTTATATTTATTTAGGTGCAAATTTTACAAAAAGCAACCCCTTGCACATCGAGTCATGCAAGGGGTTAAGCTATTTTTATTCGTTATTTATTTTATTCTACAACTGTTTCGCCTTCATCAGCTGTTGCTGTAGGATTTTCTTCAACAACTTCTTCAACTACAGCTTCTGCAGCAGGTGCAACTACTTCAGCAGCAGCTTCTGTAGCGGCTTCAACTGCAACTTCAGCTGCAGGCTCAGCATCAACAACTACTGCATCTTCAGCCAAAGGAGCAACCTGAGCAGCTTCTTCAACTGTAGCTTCAACAGCAACCGGAGCTACAACTTCGTTAGTTGTTGTTTCGTTGTTTTTCAACAACATAGACAATACTAACAAAACAGCCAAAACGGCAACAACGTAAATAACTTTTTTCATTTTTATCTCCTTAAAGTAATTAACTGTTTTAAATTTAAGTATTATCATTATGAATGTCAACAGTATTTGAAATTTATCAAACACTATTTATATATTATTCGGATACTGCCGTGACACTATTTTTTCAGCAAATAAAAACATTAAATAACAATATGTTACACAATTTTAGCGTCACAAACTGTGTGTTTTTTTTAAATAATGCTTGCTAATTTAAACAAAATAGTGCTAACTAGCATGTGAACGACCTTTTTGAAAAAGGTTTGGTTAATTGTTTTAATTTTTTTGAGGTTTATAATATGACTGATACAGCAAATCGCGTTAAGAAGATCGTTGCAGAGCATCTTGGCGTAGAAGAATCTAAAGTTACTGAAACTGCCAGCTTTATTGACGATTTGGGCGCTGATAGTTTGGATACAGTAGAATTGGTTATGGCTTTTGAAGAAGAATTCGGTTGCGAAATTCCTGATGAAGCTGCTGAAAAAATTCTTACTGTTAAAGATGCAATCGACTATCTTGCAAAGAATGCTTAAGTCCATATGACTTTAGGAAAGTTTATGAAACTCGTCTGTATTTTTTAAGGCGAGTTTCATTTGTTTATAACAAGTTTTTAGGAATATTTTATGAGACGTGTTGTTATTACCGGTATCGGATTAGTTTCTCCTTTGGGCTGTAATACTGAGAAGGTTTGGACCGATATATTATCGGGTAAATCGGGTATAAAAAAAATATCCGGTGATGAATTAAAAGACATTCCTGTAAGAATCGCCGGAATGGTCGATTGGGGCGAAGATGACAACATGTTTGATCCTACTCGCTATATACCATTAAAAGACGTAAAAAGACACGACAGATTTTTGCTATATGGCATTGGCGCCGGATCAGAAGCTCTTAAAGATGCCGGTTGGAATGCGGAAAATTTCTCGGAAGAAGAAAAAGAGCGTGCCGGAATTTTAATGGGTTCCGGATTTGGCGGACTTCAAACCGTTCATGACATGGCTTTGTCTTTTAATGAATTTGGCATGAAAAAACTTTCGCCGTTTTTAATACCTGCCAGTCTTATAAATATGGTTGCCGGCAATTTGTCCATCAAGTTTGGATTAAAAGGACCTAATCTTGCTTGTGTTACGGCTTGCTCTACCGGAAATCACGCAATAGGTGAGGCCTCTCGTCTTATTGCCGACGGCGACGCTGATATTATGCTTGCCGGAGGAGCCGAGGCTGTGGTTAATCCGTTAGGTTTGGCCGGTTTTTCTAAAATGAGAGCCATTACCGCCGAATTTAATGATGAACCTGAGAAGGCATCTCGCCCTTGGGATAAAAAACGAAGCGGTTTCGTTATGAGCGAAGGTGCCGCCGCTTTGGTGTTGGAAGAACTAGAACACGCCAAAGCAAGAGGCGCAAAAATATATGCCGAAATCGCCGGATACGGAATGTCAGCTGATGCTTATCACATTACTGCTCCGTCAGGCGAAGGCGCATTCAGAGCAATGAAAACAGCCGTAAACAAAGCAAAACACAATGGTATTGAATTAAAAGACATTGATTATATCAATGCACATGGAACATCAACTCCTTTGGGTGACATCAGCGAAATAAATGCTGTAAAAGAGTTGTTTGGCGATTATATTAAAAATATTTCTATGTCTTCAACAAAATCAGCTACCGGTCATATGCTTGGTGCAGCCGGTGCTATTGAAGCTATTTTTTCAGCATTAGCCATCCGCGACCAAGTATGCCCACCGACAATCAATCTTGAAGATATTGATGACGAGGCTCAAGGAATTGATTTGGTTCCTCTAAAAGCAAAGAAACGCAATATAAATGCGGTAATGTCAAACTCGTTCGGATTTGGCGGAACTAACTCTTGTATGATTATCAAAAAATATGAATAGCTTTAATCTAAAAAAAATAATTTTGTTGTTGGCTCTGTTATTTTCTTTAACGGTGTGGGTAGTTCACGATTGGGTTTATGGTGAAGGAAACCTTTTCGGAAACGCTCACGTTATCATAAATAAGGGCAACGGAAGTTCTATTGTAGCATCGAAATTAAAAAATGCAGGTGTCATTGATAAGGTGTGGTTGTTTAAGCTTGTTGCCAGATTTATGGGGTTGGATAAAAAAATCAAAGCCGGAGAATACATTTTTGAAGCAAATACATCTATGTATGATGTTTTAACAAAATTGGCCAATGGTGATGTAATATACCGAAAATTGACTTTAGCCGAGGGATTAACCACAACCCAAATGCTTCAAATAATTGACAATGAAGAATTTTTAAGCGGGGAAATAACAGTCGAGGTAAAAGACGGTGAATTATTACCGGAAACATACAGTTTTATGTATGGCGACACCAAAGACAGCATTATTCTCCAAGCAAAAGAAGCCATGCGTTATGCTTTGGAAACTGCTTGGAGCAATCGAAACAATAAGCTACCCATTAAAAATATTGATGATTTATTGACTTTGGCCTCTATTATCGAAAAAGAAACAGCTGTTGATGATGAAAGAAAATTGGTTGCTTCGGTCTTTGTAAACAGACTGAAAAAAGGTATGAAGCTTCAAACAGACCCAACGGTTATATACGCCCTAACATTAGGAAAAAAAGATTTAGGACGTTCGTTAAAGAAAAAAGATTTGCAAGTCGACAGCCCTTATAATACATACAAATATTATGGCTTACCACCCTCTCCGATATGCAATCCCGGAAGATCGTCTTTAGAAGCTGCGGCAAATCCGGAAAAAAGTTCGTATCTTTATTTTGTTGCAGATGGCAAAGGCGGACACAACTTTTCAAAATCATTAAAAGAACATAATGATAACGTGCAGAGTTGGTTAAAAGAACGCAAAGCAACAAAAAGATTGAAGAAAAAATAGTTGAAAGACATAAAAAACACTGCTATATATCGACGCAGTGTTTTTTTATAATTGTCAAACTTATTAAAACTATTTTTTTATGAAAAATTTTTATGCAAACCTTGTTGAGAGTATAACTAAAAATATTCTCAAAAAATTAAGATCTGTTTTCAGTCCTGAGATGCCTCATTTTTATAGTCCGTCAACACGAGTGAATCGTGGCGATAAAAGAGCTTACATTGATAAATACCAAAATTATAAAAGAAAGCATCATAGACATGAACGAAACAAATAACAAGAAAAGAAGAGTTTTCCTTAAACAAGAAAAACTCTTCTTTTTTTTGCAAACGTAATTTAAGCTTGTCCGATGGTTTCCATCATCATCGGATAAAGAGCATCTTTAGGCTCCATACCTTTGGTCATTACCACTTTGAAAACCGGATAGTTCTTTTCACACTCATTTATGGCAATATCTATCAATTGAGATATTTTGTGTTCAAAAAATTCTTCCTCATAGTTTAAAAACACCGAGTGCTTAAAAACCGGCATATTTTGTTCGGTCCAATATGAAAAATGTCCGACCCATAGGTTTTCATTGACCAATGCAAGCAATTCGAATATTTTTGAGCGATCTTCTATCTTATTCTGGACATCCATCAGGCAGGACATATGCAGGCACTTCATTGATGCCTCCCATGCGAAAAACAATAACATATTAGTCCATTTGCCCTGAACCTCGACAACAACCTCATTTATGTTGCGTCGATCCAACTCATAAGATTTGGTACTAAAAATATTTTCGACCATATCTATAGGATTTATATTTGTGGCTAAATTCTGAGCCGTTTGCATACTTGTCTTACTCCAAAATATATAAATTCATCCTTGCATGTACACAAGCTTGCATTGAGCAATAAATATTTGCAACCGCCGAGTCGTTTTTTTCCACCATAATCGAAATTGTGGATAAAATCCAACTACGCTTTTTATGAAATTTCAATCTATTAGAAACAAAAAAATTTTTTTATTTTTTTATATGTGGATATATTTGTGGAAATTAATTATTCTTTAAGCAATGTAAAAAAATTAGCAAAAATTATGAGGTTTTTTATGATTGGATTACCCTATCCGGAAATTTCACCTATTGCATTAAGTATTGGTCCATTAGCAATAAGATGGTATTCTTTAGCTTATTTGGTAGGCATTTTAGCAGCTTGGTTTTTAATTTTAAGAAACAATAAAAAATATGAGTTAGGGTATACTTCTCAGAACATAGAGGATTTGACCTTTTTTATAACCATGGGTATTATCTTGGGAGGCAGGCTAGGGTATGCTGTTTTCTATGGTGGCGAAGAAATGTGGTTAAAGCCATGGAAGATATTAGAAATTTGGAAAGGTGGAATGTCTTTCCATGGCGGAATCTGCGGTGTTATTATAGCGGCGTTGCTTTATGCAAAAAAATATAAATTAAAATTTTTGGCCGTTACCGATTTAGTGGCATTGTATTCACCTATAGGAATATTTTTAGGGCGGTTGGCTAATTTTACAAATGATGAATTATGGGGGCGTGTAACAAATGTACCTTGGGCAATAAGGTTCCCCAATGGCGGCTATTTACCAAGACATCCGTCACAGCTGTATGAAGCATTTTTGGAAGGCATTATACTGTTTGGCGTATTGAATTATTTGTGGAGTTTTAAAAAAGTTCGCAATAACCCCGGAACCGTGTCTGCATTATTTGTTTTATTGTACGGATTATTTAGAATATGCATGGAGCAGTTCCGTCAGCCTGATGCACATATGGGATTTTATTTTAACAATATAACAATGGGGCAGTTACTATCTGTTCCTTTTGTAATCGTCGGCATCTGCATTATCCTAAAAAACTATAAGAAAAGCTAGCCTCTTGATGTTACATTGTGACTAAATTTCAGAGTTTTGCGCATAGCTTTGTCGGCACGCATTAAAACTTCCAATGCCCCTGAATCGCTACGTTTTTTTTCAGCCAAAGAGCATGACACCGTCAACTTTATAGGCTGTTGCTTTGCCGACCAACTAAAGCTTAATCCGGCAATAATTCTTCTTATGTTGTCTAAATGAGTAAAAGATTCTTTATTGTCTTTATCTTTATACAACACTACAAATTGATCTTGGGCATAGCGGAAGACTGTTTCTTCTGCCGTTAGCTCCTGTATAACCTCGGCAATTAAATTCGTGAGAATTTTTTGTTTTTTATGGCCGAATGTCTTTAACAATTTATCGTAGTTATCAATACTTATTATACCCAAATTATATTTGAAAGGAAAATTTTTAGATTTTATCAAATATGAATTTCGACTATAAAATCCAGTCGTTTCATCATAAAAATAAGTATATGTCAGTGTAAAAACCAAATCTATGAAAATTATGAGTTGGGACACAAAGAAGAATAAACTCAACCCAGATGGACTGTTTGAAAAATAAATAGCTGTCGCTGTTGCAATTGATGAATATAATGTCGAATAGTTATACAGATTATTCGCTTTTATTGATTTTATCAAAAATAACAAAATAAAACCTAAATATAAGGCAATAGCCAATATATTTATCTTTCCAACCATCAATATTAACTTTATATTATGCTCACCAAGTACCTCAACAACACCATATTCAAACAATATAATCATAATTATATGAAGGCTTTTTGATGAAATGAAGCGAAAACGTCCGTATGCGTAAAACAATATTATGTTTAGCGGAAATAATATGATAAGGTAATTAAACCATATTGTTTGGCTAAAATCTGTTCCATATTCTCTTTTGACATAATTGATAAGCACATAGCAAAGAATATTGCATATAATAAAGGACATATGCCTGTTTATATTAAAGTTTAATAGTATAAATATACTGATTATGCTTAGTCCGTAAAAGGAATAATGACACAAAATGTCCGTTTGAGCTTCAAATTTTCCGCTAATAAAAAAAGACAGCAAAGAAATAGCGTATATGATAGCCGGAACTAACATATAGCTGATTAAAGGAACATATTTTTCCAGTACTTGCTGAATACGCAAATCTAAATCCTTTTTACCTTATTGCTAATGCACTCTATAATAGCAACAAAAGGTTAAATTTTGTTTACGCATTTTAAGATTGAGCTATCTCCATATGAATAAAAACGATATTTTTCCTCAATAGCATGAGCATAGGCTTTTTGCATACGTTCCAAGCCGGCAACAGCAGAGACAAGCATAAACAATGTAGATTTAGGAAGATGAAAATTGGTAATGAGCATATCTATCATCTTAAACTTATAACCGGGAGTAATAAAAATATCGGTTTCTTTAGCAAACGGGTGCAACACTTCTTTATCATCAGCAGCCGATTCAAGCAATCGCAACGAAGTTGTTCCTACCGCAATAATACGGTTTCCGTTTTGTTTAGCCTGATTGATAATATCAGCTGTTTCCTTAGATATTATACCATATTCGGCGTGCATTTTATGATCTTCGGTATTATCGGTTTTAATCGGTAAAAAAGTACCGGCACCGACGTGAAGAGTAACAAAGACCTGACGTACACCCTTGTCTTTTAATTTAGCTAAAACCTCAGGGGTAAAATGAAGCCCTGCCGTAGGAGCGGCAACAGCACCTTCTTTTGACGCATAAATTGTCTGATAGTTTTCTTTGTCGTCAAATTTGTGCCACAAAGAATCTTCACCGGGGCGCTCTCTTTTAATATATGGAGGAAGAGGCATATATCCGAAAACTTGTAAATATTCGGATAGCTCTTCGTCTTGACAGTTAAACTTTAGCAACACACCATCTTCACTGTCTTTTTTTAAGACTGTTGCACTAAATTTTGA
The DNA here is from genome assembly GCA_045639065.1 of Alphaproteobacteria bacterium. Classification (GTDB taxonomy): domain Bacteria; phylum Pseudomonadota; class Alphaproteobacteria; order RF32; family CAG-239; genus CAZU01. The sequence continues at coordinate 60,730 of JAZUCK010000010.1, forward strand.
GTCTTGTGCGCTTATGTTGTCGTTATAAAATTTGATAACATCATTTTCTTTTAAGCGTTTGGCATTTTTGATAAAGGACCACCAAGTTAGCATATCTTGCGGATGATATAAAGTAACCTCGACTTTTGCTTCGCCTCTTTGTGCATACAAACGTGCCGGAATAACCTTGGTATCATTGCACACTAAAACATCGCCTTCTTGCAAAATATCTGGCAAATCACTAAAACGTCTGTCGGTTATTTTGTCTTCTTCGGACAAATCTAATAAGCGAGATGCATGGCGTGGACTTATCGGTTGTGAGGCGATAAGTTCTCGAGGTAAATCATAATCAAATAACTCTACTTTCATTTTCTAAACCTTATAATTTTATTTATTGGTGTTATATTATAAACAATAGTTTTTAGCAACTATTTTATAATTTTTAATTTTATTCAATTTTTACTTGATTGTATATTATAATTAAACTATAAGTTTTATAGATGAGCATAACTTCTTAAGGATATTATAATGAACAAAAAAGATTTGCAACGCCTTGAAGGACTTTTGCTACTTACTTTACTACGCAAAACAAAAAACAAACGGCTGTCAGCATCTGTTGTCGGAATATCGGTAGATACATTAACAAAATATATAAATTTTTTAGAAAATGATATCGGCGCAAAACTTCATTTAAACAACAAAAATTCTTGTATGTTTACCCCTAAGGCCAACGAGCTCTTTTCTAAATTAAAAAACTTAGATATTGAAAATTGGATAGTAAACAATAAAAAAATAAATTTATTCGATCTTAAAAATGTAAAAGGAATTTTTTATCTTAAAGCAATTTCATTATACGGTAATAAACGAAATGCCTCTCATATGCTTGCAACTTCGATTGAAACGATAAATCTTTATATCAATTATTTGCAAAATTCCTTACAAACTGAGCTAATGAAATGCGACACACAGGGAAGTTATCTTACTAATGACGGATTTGCCATTATTTTTAAATTTGACAGAATTACCAAATTTATAAATTTTTTGATTAAACAAAAATATGATCGTGATAAGACTATACGCTTGGCTTTGGAAAAGGGAATAAATATCACTATCAATTCGGCAAATACCTCCGCAAAACAAAATATTACCGTATTTGTCGATAATCCGGATTTGCACGCTAATGATTGGGATATAGCAATAAGCTTCTCTAAACCGCAATCCGATAACCTGATTGTGTTTTATAAAAGGAAAATAAATTGCGGTTTCTTTGCCAGTACAGATTATTTATCTCATTTTGGTATACCACAAGATTTAGATGATATAAAACAAAATCATGTTGTCCTAGACGGACGAACAAGACCATATGCAGATAACAAGTATTGTGAATTTATTGATGATTGCGAAAATACACGATTTATAGAAAACTCAAATATTGCCATTTTAGACATGGTCGGTTATGGCGCCGGAATTTGTCTTGTTCCGTTAACTATTCAGAAGAGCGATCTGGTACACTTGAAACATTTGCCATGTCATGCTGAAGCAACATTATACTTAACCATACACAAATCATTTAATAACATTCCCAGATATCGTCAAGCAATGAATGATTATCGCCAAATACTGAGTTCTATTTAGAGAATGCTTCTGGATACCGTTAGAGCATCTATTGATTTTGGTTTAGCAATTTTAATGGCTTTAGCACATTCATTTAAGGTAGATCCTGTGGTTAAAACATCATCAACCAGTAACACTCTTTTGCCTTTTAGTTTGCTTATATCTTTCAGATAAAAAGCATCTTTTACATTTATCAATCTTTCATTTCCGTTGCAATCAACTTGTGCTTTAGTTCTTTTACCTTTTATAAGATTATGCAAATCAACTTCAATGTTTGTAAGTTTGCTCAACTCATTGGCCAATAAAGATGATTGATTATAGCGGCGTTTTATCAAACGTGTGTAGTGTAAAGGAACAGGAATAATAACATCTATCCCTTCGAAGAATATATCTTTTCCCGCAACGTACAGCATCTTGGCTAAAATAGGCGCTAAATCAGTCTTATCATAAAACTTAAAATCTAAGATAAGCTTTTTGGAAAAATCATCATAAAGATAAGCTGAGCGCATCATGCGAAACAGCATATTATTTTTATATTTAAGACAACTTCCACACAAAATTTTCTTAGAAGGACTATCGTTTTGTTCAAGTAACGGAGTACCACACTTATGACAAACAGGGCCGTTTAAGAATTCTATTTTAGATATGCAGTCGTCACAAATTCCTTTGTCTTCGTCGAGTACTTTTCCGCACATATAGCAACGAGGTGGAAGAATAAAACTTATAATATCCCTTATAAAACTCATTTAAGCTTTGCCAACTCAAGATGAATATCATTTACATTATCGACAACTATCATACCGGCAGATGATAATATATCTTTTTTATCCAATACTGATATATACCCTTTAGTCATAACATCGCCGGCATAACCCATTTTATGACCAAATGGCATTGCATTTCCGGCAACAAAAGCTATTACCGGCTTTTTGTTGGGAATATTTTTATACCACTCTGCTGCAACTTCCTCAAAACCACCGCCAAGCTGGCCAATCATAACAATTACTTTAGTGCTTTTGTCAGCGTGAAAAGCGCTTAGGGCATCTATAAAATCTATTCCAATAAGAACGTCATCACCCAAACCCAATACTGTAGACTGTCCCATTCCTGCGCGATTTACTTCCAAGACAGCCTCATAAGTAAGAGTTGACGAACGTGATACCACGCCGACATTACCCTTTTTATGAATATTTTCCGGAAAAATACCTAACCTTGCTTCTTTAGGTGTTATTATTCCCGGTGTATCCGGACCTATAAATTTAGTTTTTGAACCTTTCAGCATTGATTTTATCTCAAGCATATCCTTTAGAGGAACTCTATCTGTAATGCTAACAATTAAGTCGAGTTCCGCTTCAATTGCTTCACGTGTTGCTGCTTTTACTGCTTTGGCCGGAACGTACATCACACTTGCTGTTGCTTGTGTTTCTTTAACAGCCTCTTCAACAGTATCAAACACCGGTAAATTAAGGTGCATACTACCACCTTTTCCGGGAGTAATACCTCCGACTATTTTAGTCCCATAATCAAGAGAACGCGGAATATGGAATGAGGCTTGTGTACCGGTGATACCTTGACATATGACTTTGGTATTTTTATTTACAAAAATTGACATCTATGCAGCCTCCTCTATAGCTTTAGCCAATTTTTCAACAGATTCTTCCATGCTGTCTGCCCAAATTACCGGTAAGCGTGAATTTTCCAAAATTTCTTTGGCCATATCTTTATTAGTTCCTTCAAAACGAATAACCATAGGCACATTCAAACCAACTTCTGATGCTGCGGCAACAATACCGTCGGCGATTAAGTTACATCTGACGAATCCACCCAAAATATTTAATAAAATTCCTTCTACTCGGGGATTGGTCATAATTATTTTTATTCCCGAGGCTATTTTGTCTTTATCAACACCACCTTTTACGTTTATAAAACAAGCTGTTCCGATAGATTTTTCTCTAAGCATATCCATTGCCGCCAATGCAATTCCATCACCATTTACAATACAACCCACCGAACCATCAAATTCACTATAAGTAAATTTATATTTTGACGCCTTAATTTCACGCTCAGATATTTCACAGTCGTCTTTCAAATTAGCCAAATCGACCTGTCGATACAAGGCATTGTCATCTATAGACATTTTTGAATCCAGCGCGACAAGCTCACCGTTTCGGAGCACTCCTACAGGATTTATTTCAATCATTGAAGAATCTGTTTGCAAAAATGCCTTATGCACGCCATTTACCAAATCCTCCAAATGTTTTGCCGAACGAGGAGGCAGATTTAGAAAATCCATAATTTCTTTTACTTGTTCCGGTTGAGTATTTTGAGCAATATTTAATTTTACTTTTAATATTTTTTCCGGTTCGGTCAGGGCAACTTTTAAAATGTCGGAATGTTGAAGAGGTGCTACAATCAGGGTTAGCTCAGCAGTAACTCTGTTTATGGCTACTGACAGATAAAATGACTTTTCAACTTTTATATAATTTTCTACATAAACTCGATTAACTTTCTTTCCTTGCGGACCGGTTTGCATAGTTACCAATGTTGCACCCAACATTTGTTTTGCAATTTCCAAAATATTTCTTTTGGATTTTACTAAACGTATTCCACCTCCATGTCCTTTGTCTTTTTCTATGAAATATCCTCTATCTCTAGCACCTGATTGAATCTGAGCTTTAAGCATCCACGGTCCTGTTTTAGAAAGTTTATCGGCAGCAGCTTTGGCTTCATTAGGCGTATAGGCTATCATTCCCTTAGGAATTTTTACACCATATTCACTCAATATTTTTTTTGCCTGATATTCGTGTATATTCATAAACAAAAACCTTCCGATTTATAAAATTGAAGCATAGTGCTTGATTTTTTCTATCATTGCTTCCAATCCGTTGCGACGTGATGGACTTAAGTGTTCTTGTAATCCTATTGAAGCAAAAATATCGTTAATTGCAAGGCTTTTTATTTCGCTTGCGGTTAAGTTGTTATATATCATCAAAACTATGGCTATCAATCCTTTAACAATCATCGCATCGCTATCACCGGTAAATTTCAACGTTCCGTCATTTTGTTTCTGAGGAACAAGCCACACTTGCGATTGACAACCTTTTACCTGCCAATCGGTTGTATGAAATTCTTCGGCCAAAGGTTCTAGCTTTTCACCGAGCTCGATAATATATTTATATTTATCTTCCCAAGAATCCAAAAATTCAAAATTTTCTATTAATTCTTCCGTATTCATAAATCTAACTTTCCAAAAATTGCTATTTTAGAGCCGGTTAATTTTGCCCACAATCTGTCGCCAAACGAATAATGCCACCATTCTGACGGATAATTTACAAAACCGACTTCACTGAGAGCATTATACAAAATTATTCGATTTTTCTTGGCTTCATAACTAATGTCAGCACAATCAAATTCGGACGTATCTTCAAAACCTCTAACGCTACCACCCATATCATACTCATTACCGGTGTCATCAATTAACGACACATCAATAGCAGCACCGGATTGATGTCCGCTCCCCTGACGAAAGGGATTAGCGACAAACTTATCGCACAACGTAATAAACTCTTCGCTATCGATTGCCATCTCAGGATTTTTGGCACTCTCTTTTGCTACAATCTCATCCCATAATGCAATCTGTGATGCCAACGGACGATAAGCCTCATAAACAACAAAATTATAACCTTTAGGAAGATGTTTTTTTGCCTTTAGCAACATTTCATATATATATTTGCGAATTATTTTAACGCTTGTATAACGATTATTAAAAAAAATACCGTCACTTTGAGATATTTCAACCATTTGAACTCGGGGTTCAATTTCTTGTATCAGTTTTGGCTCCGGCAATAAAGCATCACTAAACATATTATTTCCTTTTTGCTTGTTTGTTTATTAAAACAGCAAGCAGACTTGGCATTTTTTTATTAAACGGACAATGTTGATAAAAGTCTTTTTTTGCAACTTCAAAAACTACTCTGGGCTCAGAATTACCATAATGTGAGGCTTCTTTGTAGCCGACTTCTTTTCCGCCGATTTTTTCAATTAAGTTACGCGAAAATTTGTTATTGGGATGTGTAGTAACATCTAATTTTTCATATTTTTTGAAAAAATAGTGTGTTAATCCTCTTACGGCTTCAATAGCATAGCCTTTAGAACCGTGTTCGGGATTTATAAAGTATCCTAAATCACCATAGATTGTTTTGCCGTCTTCTTCAATCGGTAACATATCTATTGTAGCATTACCGATTAGCGTGCCGTCTTTTAATCTTACAGCCATACGATAAGTTGAACGCGGTTCTTGTTGTCTCTCTTTGTTAGCCTTGATTATAAAATCGGCAACTTTTTGGCGTATTTTATTAAAACGATTTTCCTCATCTTTGGCAACTTGGAAGGTATAAAAAGGACAATAACCGTCAGCATAATGAATATCGGCATTTTCGTTTATTTTAAATGCGATTTGTTGTAATGCTTCAAAATCAGAATTTTTAAATTCATCAATTATTAAGCGATCTGTTTCAATAGGCACAAAATCTTCTCTTGGCATAAGCTTATGTCCTTTCTAATGTTATTTGAGTTAATAACATTAAAAAGGCAAAACTGCAATAACTATTTTGAAAAGACACCAATTAAAGAAGCTCGAACATTTCTTTGGCTTCATCACTCAAATTGGCCAAACTCCATGCCGGCTCCCAAACTATTTTGACTTCGACTTCGCCAACACCTTCAAGTGATGAAACGGCGTCGGCTGCCTGTTGTGGTAAAACTCCGGCTACAGGACACATAGGCGAAGTTACGGTCATTTCGATATATACATCGGCATTTGCTTTTTGTTCGATTTTATAAACCAATCCCATATCCCATATATTTATCATAATTTCGGGATCTGATACGGTTTTTAAGGATTCGATAATAGCCTCACGAGTAGCAATTTCAACTCCTTGCTTTATCGGCGTTCCGGCTTTTGCTACATAGTCTTTTTTATAATCATCAGGATTTATATCTGTAATTTCTTCCATTTTATCATAAGTCCTTAAAAAAATGTTTTTGCCTTATTTATGGCTTGGCATAATATATCTATATCTTCTTTGGTGTTATACAAACCAAGGCTGGCTCTAACAACCGATTCATATCCCATACGGCGAACAAGAGGAGCAGCACAGTGATGACCAACCCTTACCGAAACACCCTCTTTGTTTAAGATAAAAGCCAAATCTTGCGGATGTATTTTATCTACCACAAAAGAGAATACTCCTCCCTTGTCTTTGGCTGTTCCGACCAACTTTAACCCTTTGATTTGCAACAGCTTTTCGGTTGCATATAAAGTTAATTCTTTTTCGTGTTTGGCAATATTTTCTAAGCCTAATTCCATCATATATTCCAAGGCTTTGCCCAAGCCGATTGCTTGAACAATAGCAGGTGTTCCGGCCTCGAATCGTGCTGGCGGAACATCATAGGTGGTAGATTGATAAGTTACAATATTTACCATATCACCACCATATTGGTACGGAGGCATAGTATCTAAAATATCATATTTGCCATATAAAACACCTATACCTGTCGGACCATAAGTTTTGTGTCCCGAAAAAGCCAAAAAGTCGCAGTCTAAATCTTGGACATCTACCTTTTGGTGAACAGCCAACTGACAAGCATCAACCAACACTTTGGCACCGACTTTGTGTGAAGCTGATATTATTTTTTTCAATGGCAAAATTGTTCCCAAAACATTGGACATGCCGCTTATGGCGACAAGTTTGGTTTTACCGCTCAACAAGCTCTTAAATTCATCAATATCAAATGAGCCGTCATCATTTATTTTACAAATTTTAAGCTCAAATCCGATTTCATCACGTAAAACTTGCCACGGAACCAAATTAGCATGATGCTCAAGCTCGGTTATAATAACCTCATCAATTTTGCTTAAAAACTTTTTACCCCAAGTTGATGCAACCAAGTTAATCGCCTCGGTAGCATTACGAGTAAACACTATTTCATCAGCTTTGGCCGAATTCAAAAATTTTTGAACTGTTTTACGGGCTTGCTCATATTTATAGGTTATTTCTTCGGACAACAAATATGAGCCGCGATGAACATTGGCATATTCTTTTGAGTAAACATCCACCATTGCATCAATTACGCATTTAGGCTTTTGTGCCGAAGCTCCGGAATCGAGAAAAGTATTAGGCTTATTATTTACCTTAATGTCAAATATAGGAAAATCTTTTCTTATTTTTTCTACATTATACATATTTGTCTTGCCCTTTTTATCAATCACTCACTTTTATTGCTATCTAGTGATAATTTAATCCATTCTACGATTTTTTCATCATCAACTTTAGCAATAACATCATTAAGGTAGGCACCTATCAACATTTGTTTAGCCTCGTCTTCGGGGATACCTCTTGATTGCATATAAAAAAGCTGTTCTTTATCAAGTTCTCCGCAAGCCGAGCCATGTGAACATTTGACGTCATCGGCAAAAATTTCTAATTCAGGCTTAACATCAACTTCGGCCTCATCTGTCAAAAGCATAGCTTTGTGTAACTGATAACCTTCTGTTTTAATAGCATTTGGAGCTATATGAATTTTGCCTTGGAACACACCTTTGGCTTGACCTCCGACCACACCTTTTACTAATTGTGACGATGTTGTGTGTTCTTTCAGATGCTTAATATTTGTGGTAGTATCAATAGTAGCCCATCCGTTCATAATATAGGCACCGTCAACAGTTGCATGAGCACCTTCTTCGGATAGCTCAATATAGCTCTCGTTTCGGGCCATATCGGCACCTTTTTGCAAGCAAAAACTTTTGTATGAAGCATCAGCCTCAACTTTTACGGCATTAAAAGCTATATGCGCGGCCTTAAAAGCTTCGTCTTGTATTTTGTAGTGTTTCAAATGCGAATTTTCTTCCATATAAATTTCGTTAACCACATTCATAAAATATGACGACTTTACTTTGCCCTCATAATAAAAAGCTTCGACAATTTTGACGGAAGAATTTTTTTCGACATGTATAAGATTGCGCAAATTAAACATATCGTTTCTGTCGGTACAAACGGTTTCGTATATAATTGCTAACGGCTTTTTGATATCGACATTTGAGCTGATGTGAATATAAACACCTTCGTTTAGATAAGCTGTATTTAACGCAACAAACGGATTTTCATCTACATCGGCAAGCGCAGATATTTTCTCACGAATATTGTGACGAAACATTATTGCTTCGATAATCGGCATAACCTCTATACCCTGAGGTAATTCAGACTTAAACGGATTAAACACTCCGTTAGTAAAATTTATTTTATAGCAATCAAACGGCAAATTTGCATTGTTAGAGATACTGATTAAATTAGATGGCGTATAGGAAAACGAATTTTCAAAAAAACGTTTGGGTTTGGTATATTTCCATGTTTCGACCTTAGCACCCGGAACACCTTGTTTAAGGAAAGCATCTTTACCTTTGGCTCTTACTTCTTTAAGCCAAGGTATCTCCTCGCCAATCAATTTTATGTCTTGAATTAAAGTGTTCATTCTTTTTCTTTCACAAATCCGGCATAGCCTTTTTCTTCCAATTCCAAGGCCAAAGTTTTGTCACCGGTTTTTACGATTTTACCGTCGGCATACACATGTACAAAATCAGGAACAATGTAGTTTAACAATCTTTGATAGTGCGTAATTACAAGAAGTGCATTTTCTTCATTATGAAGAGCATTAACACCTTCGGCAACAACACGCAAAGCATCGATATCCAATCCGGAATCGGCTTCATCAAGAATTGCCAAAGACGGTTTTAATACTGACATTTGCAAAGTTTCCAAACGTTTTTTCTCACCACCTGAAAAACCGACATTTACCGCACGTTTTATCATCTCGTTATCAAGACCTAATTTTTTGCCCTCGGCTTTGACCATTTTGATAAATTCCATAGTATCAAGTTCGGGCTCGCCTTTGTATGAACGAATTGCGTTTACGGCATGTTTCAAAAATGATGTTACCGGAACGCCCGGAATTTCGACCGGATATTGCATTGATAAAAATAAACCTTCGCAAGCTCTTTCTTCAGGAGAAAGTGCCAACAAATCTTTACCCTTAAACTTTACTTTACCCGAAGTTACATAATAACCCGGCTTGCCGCAAAGCACGTTTGACAAAGTTGATTTTCCGGCGCCGTTAGGTCCCATAATGGCGTGAATTTCTCCGGCATTTATGGTCAAATTAAAGCCTTTGATAATTTCTTTTCCGTCAACTCCGGCATATAAATCTTCGATTTCAAGTAAGGGCGTGGTCATTATTTTTTATCCCAATCATTTAAGCGTTGTTCAATAAGTTTTATTTTATCTTTTTTATAAGCTTCTACCTTTTCGGCAATTTTATAATTTTCTTTTAGTTGTTCCAGCATAATTTCGACATCTGCTGTTTCTTCAATAATTTCTGCTATATTGTCTTTTTTGCGATTGATGTTTTTTAAGATTTCTTTCATCAACTCACTCATTTCTTCTACAACCATAAGCATTTGAGCTTGTTCACCCCAAGTTTCCAAAGCTCTTTTTAATACAGGGTTAGTCATTATCCCACACTTCCTTCCAAACTTATGTTTATCAATTTTGCAGCCTCAATAGCAAATTCCATAGGCAAATGCTGCATAACTTCTTTGCAGAATCCGTTAACAATAAGGCTGACCGCTTCCTCTTCGCCAATACCTCGGCTCATACAATAAAATAGTTGTTCGTCAGATATTTTTGAAGTCGTTGCCTCATGTTCCAACTGAGCTGTTTTGTTTCTGTTTTCAATATATGGTACAGTATGCGAGCCGCAAGTTGTACCAATAAGTAAACTGTCACATTGTGTATAGTTGCGTGCATTGTTAGCAGACGGAGCTATTTTTACCAAACCGCGATAAGTTTGGTTAGAGAATCCGGCAGAAATACCTTTAGATATAATTTTTGATGTGGTGTTTTTGCCGATATGTATCATCTTTGTTCCGGTGTCGGCTTGTTGTTTGTTGTTGGTAATAGCCACCGAATAAAATTCGCCGGAAGAGTTATTTCCTTGCAACACACATGAAGGATATTTCCAAGTAACCGCCGAACCTGTTTCAACCTGTGTCCACGAAACTTTGGAATTTTCGCCACGACAAGCAGCTCTTTTGGTAACAAAGTTATATACACCGCCCTTACCTTTGTCATCTCCGGGATACCAGTTTTGAACAGTAGAATATTTTACTTCAGCATTGTTTAAGACTACAATTTCAACTATTGCGGCATGAAGTTGATTTTCGTCCCTTTGCGGTGCGGTACAACCTTCCAAATATGATACATAGCTGTCATCATCAGCAACAATCAACGTTCTCTCAAACTGTCCGGTGTTTTTAGCATTTATTCTAAAATAGGTTGATAATTCCATGGGGCATTTTACACCCTTTGGAATATATACAAATGAGCCGTCGGTAAACACCGCTGAATTTAAGCAAGCATAAAAATTGTCGGTGTAAGGTACAACCGACCCCAAATATTTTTTAACTAATTCAGGGTGTTCTTTAACTGCTTCGGAAATAGAACAAAAGATAACACCTTGTTCGGCCAATTTAGCCCGATAAGTTGTGGCAACCGATACACTGTCAAAAACTGCATCAACCGCAACCACACCGGCTAAAACCTCTTGTTCTTTTAGGGGAATACCAAGTTTTTCGTAAGTTTCCAAAAGGTCTTTATCGACTTCGTCTAAGCTTTTTGGCGCAACTTTTTGCTTTGGCGCCGAATAATAAGACAAGCTTTGATAATCGATTTTTTCATAATCGAGTTTTGCCCAAGTCGGTTCTTTCATCGTCTGCCAAAATTCAAAGGCTTTTAAGCGCCATTCACACAACCACTCGGGCTCGCCTTTTTTAGCCGAAATCATACGGATAATGTCGGCATTCAGTCCACAAGGAATCGTGTCGGCTTCGATATCCGTAACAAAGCCGTATTTATATTTATCGCCCGAAGCATCGGTCAAATTTAATTCATTTTCTTTACTCATAGCGTTTTAGAAATTAGTGTTTTTTTTTATTAAAATCAACCTCTATTTTGCATAAAAAGCCAAGATTTAGAAAATATTAAGGGTTAAGTGCTAAATCTTACAAGGTAAAGCTTTATAAAAAGGTCAGACAACTTATGAAATGTTGCAAATTTTTGTTATGCGCATTGTTTTTCATGCTTAGCGCCTGCTCGTCAGACGTTAAGTTGTTTGGCCGTACATTATGGGGGCGCTCATATAGTGGCGAAAGACCGACAATTGTCAGAGTAAAAAAAGGCGACACACTATACAGTATTGCCAAATATCACGAAGTTCCGATACGTGAGGTTATTGAAATAAATAATTTTCGCCCGCCATATACTTTACGTGCCGGTCAGGTAGTAAAACTACCCAAAGCAAAATATCATATCGTTGAAAAAGGCGACACAGTCTACAATATTTCCAAACGTTATAATGTCGATCGTTCGACTTTGAGCAGAACAAATAATTTGACCGCACCATACACCTTAAAAATCGGGCAAAAATTGCTTATACCGGGAAGCATTGTAACCAACACATCTTATGCAAAAACATATAACGAACCGACATCAGAAGTAACTCCGGCAAAAACCACCAAAATATATCGCACGACTTATCAAAAAGATTATATTTCGGCAAAAGCCACCAAGAATCGCAAGAATAAATTTGCATGGCCGGTTAAGGGTAATATCATATCCGACTATGGTCCGATTGCTAAAGGTCGAAACAACGACGGCATAAATATTAAAGCACCCAAAGGAACACCTGTCAAAGCAGCCGATGACGGTATCGTCGCTTATGCCGGAAACGAGTTAAAGGGTTTTGGTAATCTTATTTTAATCAAGCATTATGACGGTTGGGTAACGGCTTATGCTCACACCGAATCGATGAATGTCAAAAAAGGTCAAAAGGTGTTGAAAGGTGCAACCATTGCCAAAGTCGGAACATCTGGCGGAGTATCGACCCCACAACTTCACTTTGAAACAAGAGCCGGCAAAAAAGCATATAATCCTAAGGCTTATTTGAAATAAAAAGCTTTTACCGAGGCTTTATAAATTTTAGTTTCTTTTTTTATTTCCTTGTATTAAGATGTCAAACAGATACAAACAAATGTTTGTGTTTAGCACTAAAAAAGGTGCGGGGCTTTCAACGGCTCTTATCGCGTTCGGCGTTTTAGGATATAACGTCGTAAAAATTCTCGTTTGTATTGTCTTCACTGACAACAAACGAGTGATTAAATATATCCCCGTCATTTATTTTGGTCGGGGAGCTCTTAGCGTATGTCCAAGAGCCATTTTTTTTATGGCTCCAAAGGCTAAGAGAGTCATTTAATGCGATATGATTGTTGAACTCTCCGACCACCTTTATTTGAAAAGGTGGTCTTTTTGTTTTTGAAAATAAAGGAGAATTAAATGACTAAAGTATCGGTAATTATCCCTTGCTACAATCAAGAGAAATATATTGCTGATTGTTTAGAATCGATATTAGCTCAAACTTTTGAAGATTATGAGGCTATTGTAATTGATGACGGTTCGATTGATAATTCGGTTAAGATTGTTGAAGAATATCAAAAAAAATCTGATAAAATTCGCTTAATCAGGCAAGAAAATCAAGGTGTGGTGACAGCACGCAACAACGCAATAAAACAAGCAAAAGGCAAATACATCTACCCGCTTGATGCTGATGATATTGCACACCCGGAAGCATTGGAAAAATCTGTTGAAGCCATCGAATCGGGTAAAGGAGATATTATAAGTTGTAAGCCTGCACCTTTTAATAAACTTGAAGATATAAAAATCCCCTATACAAAAAATTTTAGCAATCCTTCAAAATTTAATATGGCAATACAAACTTGCATATTAAATTCATCCTTATACAGAAAGTCTGATTTTGAAAAATGCGGAGGCTATGATAAGGCTTTTGATAATGGTTGGGAAGATTATGATTTATGGTTAAATATGATATTTAATTTTAACTTGAAGGTTTATCGCATTCCTGAATTTTTGTTTTTTGTCAGGACAAAAGATTTGAGCGAATCCCGAAACAAACAAGCTGATAGTTTTAATGTTGAGTTAACTCTGAATTTATATAAAAAATATCCGACATTGATTCTTTATAGAATTTTACACTTTTTCTATCAAAAGAAAATAACCAACTCAAACAGACTTATTATTAAAATTTGTAAAATTCCGGTGTTTTATAAAAAAAATTCCACATCTTCAAATCCCGTTTCTGAAATATTTTGGAAGTTTATATCCATATTTTTTTATAAAAACAAATATCAAAGAAAAAATTTTTATAAGGCCATATCGAGAACCGGCATAAGTAAATATTTGAGATTAAAAAAAGTTGTTTCCAACGAATGTGCAAATCCGCAAAAATTTAAATATAACGTTTCGATTGTCGCAATAGCTAAAAATGAAGGAATCTATTTTAAGGAATGGATTGAATATCATAAACTAATCGGTATTGAACATTTTTATATTTATAATAATGACACCGAAGACAACACCAAAGAAATTCTCACACCTTATATTGAAAATGGTTTAGTAACTTGGATAGATATTCATGGAAAATCTCAACAAGCCAATGCTTATAATGATGCAATAAATCAATTTAAGAATGAAACTCGTTGGTTGTGTCCGCTTGATTTAGATGAATTTATTTGTTTAAAAAAACACCAAAACGTCAACGAATTTATGGACAATTTTAAGGATTGTTTTCAAGTCAGTATTCGTTGGATGATGTATGGTTCTTCCGGTCATATTAAACAACCGCAAGGTTTAGTTATTGAAAACTTTACTAAACATGCAAAAGAATGTTCTTCTTCATTTAAGTCTATTTTTAATCCACGAGCAGCCGTAGATGCCTATTTGGTTCACAACGCAATAGGTGTCGGCAAATGGGTAGATGAAAATCGAATCGAAATAGGAGCAAGCAAGCCTACCGCTGATATCGTGCAAATAAATCACTATTTTACAAAATCAAAAGATGAATTTATCAACCGCAAGGTCGCTCGCGGCTCAAATACCGCTTGGGAAGCAATCACCAATGCCGAAAGAACATTTAATGAATTTCAGCTCGAAACCAATGATCAAGATGATGATTTGATGACCCCATATGCAACAAAACTAAAAAAACAATCTAATACTGTAATAAGGAGGCTTAAATGACTAAAATATCAGTCCTCATGCCTGTATATAAAACTAATGAACAGTATTTGCGCGAGGCAATAGAAAGTATCTTAAACCAGACTTTCACAGATTTTGAATTTTTGATTTTAGATGATTGCCCTAATGATACAAGAGAACGAATCGTAAAATCGTATAAAGATAAACGAATCAAATATGCAATTAACGAGAAGAATCTTGGCATTTCCGCATCACGTAACAAACTGATAGAAATGGCCAAAGGCGAGTATTTAGCTACATTTGACCATGACGACATTTCTTATCCCGAAAGATTTGAAAAAGAAGTTAAATATCTTGATGAACACAAAGATGTCGGTGTTGTATCGTCTTGGTTCAGAAATTTACCCAGTTACAAAATATCAAAGTTCCCTGCAAATAATTACGATATAAAAGTTTGTTTAACAGATGGCTGTTATGTGCCTCATTCCGCATCTATGATTAGAAAGTCGGTTTTAATTGATAACAACATTCGCTATGAAGAGGAATTTTCTCCAGCTGAGGATTGGGCTTTGTGGTGTAGGTTAATTGACGTCACAAACTTCCACAACATTCAAGATGTGTTACTTGATTATCGTTGGCACGAAACAAACACTTCTAAAACTCAAAACGATAAGATGGATAAGGCTTCGCTTATGGTAGAATCTTTGGTTAAAACAAAATATCCTCATCTTAATATGGCATATAACCTGGGGTCCACTTGGGTATATAAAATTGCGCTCTTTAATAAATTTACATTAATAAAGATAAAACAATCTCGTCATCTTAAAAAATTTTATCTTTTAGGATGTCTGCTATTTTCAATAAAAGAAACACCACACATAGACTTTTTCCATAAAAAGCAATCACGAATCGACTGCATTCTAAAAGAATGTCAGGATTTTGCCGACAAGACAGTAAAAGAAAACAAATGCTCTTTTGATTTTAGGAAATATCTTGTGCGGGAGTTGTTTAAGAAGCACAAGAAAACCAACATTTTTCAGTATTGGCTTTATCGTCTGACAAAGAAAATTTAAACTAAAAAAAGGCTAACCTTATTGGGTTAGCCTTGCGTTGTTAGCTACGGAATAATGAAAATTGTAAGCGTCTATAATTTTTGTATTATTCAGCTCCAATAGCATTTTCAATCCGTTTTTGCTTTCAATGCCATAGCGGCGAACATTGAGTTTGATGATTTCGGGATTTTTTCCTTTAAGCAGGTAATATTCCCAAATTTCAACATCCTCCGGTCTTGTAAGATATTGCCTGATATCCAACAAAAGCTCGGAATACCCGTTCAAATTTTCAATGTCGCAATCTTTAAGCCCTACTTTTTCAACAAAGCTTCTGAGCTTTGATTTGGAGTCATTGCTAACGTCACCGGCCGTAATTTTTCGGATAAAGGCTCTTTTGATTGTTGCTGAAGCATCTTTGCTAATCGCTAACCAATACAAAAATTCCAAATCATTGCCAATTAGTTTTAGCAGATTGTCCGATAAAACGGCAGAGGATTCCGACGCTTCTGAGCTTTTGTAGAAAATCTTGATAATTTCAAGTTTATTTTCTAACTCAGAACAAAACAACTTCGATTTAAACCAGGATAATCTATCGGTTCCGCTTTTGTTAAACCTTCGATTAAGTGCAATCATCTTGACTTCTTCCAAGCTCAAATCATCCCTGTCTATAAAACGGAGCATATCCAAAATGAGTACATCATTGAGTTTGCTCAAGATAAGCTCTCGTCTGAACTCCGGCAATAATGCAAAATAACGCATTCTTACGCACAATACCAAATGCCACTCTTTCCTGATGGCTCTGATACCAAATTTCGCTTCCGTTTTGTCAATATGTTTTAAGTATCTTTCCGAAACTTTTTTACTGCATAAACGCAGCAATACATACCATAAAGACTGAAAAAACGCCCTCACATTGAAGAGGAATAAACTAATTCTTTCCATAAAAATATATTTAACGGTTAATAATAATGTTTTCTAATTATCAGCAATTAGCATTTTATTACAAATCTTGCAAGGATTTTTTAAAACATCTTAAAAATAACTTGTGATAGTTTGAAAATTTTCCTATATAAGCGCTAATAAATGTTTTATATTGCTAAATAATGTTTAATTTTTTGGAGAAAAAATATGTTTATAAATCCGGCTTTTGCCCAAGCTACTGCTTCTGCTGCAACAGGCTCATCAATGTCTGGTATGATTGTGCAGTTGGTCCTTATTTTTGCTATCTTTTATATCTTGCTTATCCGCCCGCAACAAAAAAGAATGAAAGAACACGAAGCAAAATTAAATGCCATTAAAAAAGGTGATGTTATCATTACCGGTGGCGGTATCTATGGAAAAGTTACCGTTGCTAATATTGAACAAGGCGAATTGCAAGTCGAGTTAGCAAAAGACGTTGTTGTAAAGGTTGCTCTTTCAACTGTTCGCGATGTTGTTAAAGACGAAGTAAAGCCTGCTAACAACAATAAAAAATCTAAAAAATAATATTTAGGATAATTAAAAAATGTACAAACTTTCAAAATCTCGAGTGCTTAGTATTATAGCCATTTGTTTGATAGGTGTGTTTTTTGCCGTACCAAACATTGTAACAAACAAAGACGCTCTTCCGAAATGGTGGCAACCGATTAACCTCGGTCTTGATTTGCAAGGTGGTTCTAACCTTTTGTTAGAAGTTAAAATGGACGAAGTATTAAAAGAAAGAATGTCTTCTATCGAAGATTCTGCTCGTCAAATCTTGCGTGAAGGCCGTTTGAGATACAAAACTCTTACCTCAAACAACGAAGAAGTCAGCGTTGTTGTTGAAAATGCATCTTCTCGCTCTAAGGCAATGAGCTTGTTTAAGAAAATCGATTCAGGTTTAGAAGTTCTCGAATCGGAAGATGGAACTTTGAAGATTAAGTATTCGGATATCGCATTGAATCAACTCAAAGCAAAGATTGTTGATCAATCTATCGAAATCGTCAGACGCAGAATTGACGAATTGGGTACCAAAGAACCGGTTATCCAATCACAAGGTGTTAACAGAATCGTAGTACAATTACCCGGTTTGCAAAATCCGGAATATGTAAAAGTTTTGCTCGGCAAAACCGCAAAGATGTCTTTTCACTTGGTTGACAGCTCGGCTCGTGCAAGTGATGCCAAAAGAGGAATGCTTGGTGCAAAATACAAAATAGCTTATGGTGAAATGGGCGAACCTTATGTTATTACCCGCAAGCCTGTTGTGGGTGGTGAAAACTTGGTTGATGCTCAGCCGTCTTTCCAAGAAGGTCAAGCTGTGGTATCGTTCAAATTTAACTCTTTGGGCGGTAAAAAATTCGGCGAAACGACAAGAGACAATGTCGGCGAGAGATTAGCCATTGTTTTGGACAACGAAGTTATTTCGGCTCCGGTTATTCAATCGGCAATTATGGGTGGTTCGG
The DNA here is from genome assembly GCA_045639065.1 of Alphaproteobacteria bacterium. Lineage (GTDB taxonomy): Bacteria > Pseudomonadota > Alphaproteobacteria > RF32 > CAG-239 > CAZU01. Next base: position 78,958 of record JAZUCK010000010.1, read on the forward strand.
GCGTTATTACCGGAAACTTTACCGTAAAATCTGCCAATGATTTGGCATTGTTATTACGTTCGGGTGCCTTGCCCGCTCCTTTGGAAGTTTTGGAAGAACGTACAGTCGGTGCAGGTCTTGGCGCTGATTCCATTAAGGCCGGTGTTATTGCATCTGTAATCGGTTTGGTATTTGTGGTATTGTTTATGCTCGGTGCTTATGGATTGTTCGGTATCTTTACCAATATTGCAGTATTTACCAACCTTATTTTGATGCTTGGTATTTTAAGTGCCATGGGTGCAACATTAACCTTGCCGGGTATTGCAGGTATTATCTTGACAATCGGTATGGCTGTTGATGCTAACGTGCTCATTTTTGAAAGGATGAGAGAAGAAGTTAAACATGGTCGTTCGCCTCGTGATGCTGCCGAAGCCGGCTTTAGAGAAGCTTGGGCAACAATCGTTGACTCTAACCTTACAACATTAGTTGCCGCATTGGTATTGTTCTACTTCGGAACAGGTCCGGTCAGAGGATTTGCCGTTACTTTGGCAATCGGTATCGCAACATCTATGTTTACATCTGTTACCGTTACAAGACTTATCATTACCGCTTGGTTGAATAAGTACAAACCAACAAGATTACCTATTTAAGTTTGAGGGATAAAGACTATGATTAAAATTTTCAGTTGGGTTACAAAAGATACTAATTTTGATTTTATGAAAACCAAAAAAATCACTTTTGCAGTATCTACAATTATGATGGTATTATCCATTATTTGTATTGCAGTAAAAGGCTTTAATTTCGGTATTGATTTTTCCGGCGGTATTTTAATGGAGATAAAATCGCCCGAAGTAATAAATGTCGAAAATTTGCGTAATGAATTAGGCGCTTTGGACATTGATGACTTGAACTTGCAAGCCATCGGCGAAGAAGGCAACGAAATCGTTATCCGCGCTCAAGCCAAAGATTTAGATGAAAAGGCTCAAATGGCAATCATCAACAAAATTAAAGAAACTTTGGGCGACAAGTATGAATATCGTCGTATCGATTTGGTTGGTCCGCAAGTTGGTGACGAGCTCAAAACAGATGGTATTATCGCCTCTGTTTTGGCTGTGTTGGCTATTACCGCTTATGTATGGTTCAGATTTGAGTGGCAATTTGCTTTGGGTACTATTATCGGACTTGTTCACGATATTATCGTTACTTGCGGTTTGTTGTCGTTCTTTGGTTTGGACTTCAGTTTGACCACTGTGGCGGCTGTTTTGACCTTGGCCGGTTATTCGGTTAATGATACAGTTGTTACCTATGATAGAATCAGAGAAAATTTACAAAAATTCAAAAAAATGGATCAAACAGATTTGTTAAACAAAAGTTTGAACGATATTTTATCCCGTACATTTTTGACCGGATTAACCACAATGTTTGCTGCTCTTGCTTTGCTTATTTGGGGCGGTGAAACACTGCGCAGTTTTGCCTTCACAATCTTTTGGGGTGTAATTGTCGGAACATATTCTTCTATTTATGTTTCTACCGCATTTTTGACCCCGTTTGACTTGAGAGCAACTCAAGAAGCTCAAAACAACGTTAATCCGTTCGGAAATGTTCAATAAATATTGTAAGGACAGATAATGGCAAAAACGACTTGGAAACCTGGAACAATGCTTTTCCCCGTACCGCCGGTAATGGTTACTTGCGGAACGATGGAAAATGCCAATGTTTTAACGATTGCTTGGACCGGAATTATCAATTCGGAACCTCCGATGACATATATTTCGGTTCGTCCAAGTCGTTTTTCTCATAAAATTATCAGCGAAACAAAAGAATTTGTTATAAACATCGCTAACTTGCCATTAGCAAAGGCTTGCGATTTTTGTGGTGTAAAATCAGGTAAAAGCACCGACAAATTCAAAGAAATGGGATTGGAATTAGAGCCTTGCACAAACATTAAAACACCCATGTTGAAAGATGCCCCGGTGTCTTTGGAGTGTAAAGTTGTTGAGGTTAAACGTTTCGGTACTCACGATATGTTTATGGCCGAAATTTTGGCAGTTAATGTTGATGACAAATATATTGAAGAAGACGGACGATTGGCTATTGAAAAAGCCGGACTGTTAGCTTTTGCTCATGGCAGATATTACACTTTGGGACGTGATTTGGGTGCGTTTGGTTTTTCGGTTGACAAGACCAAAGAAAACAAAACTAAGCCTCGCAAATCAAAGTTTATGGAAATATTAAAAATTGAAGAAAAAATTAAAGATGGAACATTAAAAATTAAGGAAAAGAAACCGTCTTTACAAAGAATTTATAAAAATAAGAATCGTCTTAAAAAGAAAAATAATGCAAAATTTACAAGCAAGAAAACAAGCAAAACAAATGGAAATAAGTAAATGAAAAAGTTCTTTAATAAGTTTAAAAATATGATTATAAAGCACAAAAAACTTAGTCTTTTGATTATTTTGCTTGTTATTTCCATTATTTTAGCAGCCGTTTTTTTGTATAAAAAGCATACTGCACCATTAGCATTTTTAAGCTCTCTAACCGGGACACAGCAAGTCGCTTTGGGTAGAGTTATCGGTGATGCCTATCAAAATATTTATGGTTATAGAACTGTTTGCAAAACCGAAGATATTGTCTTACAAAAATATCCTCAAAAGTATAAGGAATTGATGAAAGATAATCTCGAATTGTTAAACAAAATATTGAGTAAGGACGGATTAAACCTTGAAAGTGCAATATATTTGTTTTTGCCATATGATGAGATGCAGTTGATAAACAATGCCCTTTATAAAGAGATGCGCTATATTGCAGATAGTGGAGAAAAGGGAATTAGATCGTCTTGTCTGATGTTTGAAGAGCAAGCAGAAACCGTTGCTTCGGGTATGGCAAAAATTTCTGAACAAAAATATAACAACTCATTCCGTAGCATTCTGAAATAAAACCATTTTCATTTTTTTTAGAAAAAAAATAAAAAAAATATTTACACAAAAAAATTTTTTCTTTAGCATTTTAGTGTAACAAATGTGTTAAATAACTAAAATAGGAGACAAAATTATGAAAAAGACTTTGACTGTTGGAGCCATAGCCTTGTTGTTTGCTTTGCCTTCAAATGTATCTGCTCAACAACCGGCTGTTGGTGGTTATACCGGACCATCTGCAGTAAAAACCTTAACCGTTGCAGAAGTATTGAAAATGAATGATGATACCCCTGTAGAATTGGTTGGTAGAATCGAAAAATCTTTAGGCGATGAAAAATATAATTTTGTCGATGAAACAGGTTCTGTCTTGGTTGAAATCGATAATGAAGATTTCAGAGGCGTAACCGTTAGCGAGAAAGATATTGTGAGACTTAAAGGTGAAGTTGATAAAGATTTTATGAGATTAGAAATTGATGTTAACTCAGTCGAAAAAGCTCAATAATCTTACTTAAAAATATATGTTAAAATGGGGCAAAATAACGCCCCATTTTTTATTATTGTGTAGATTTTTTATACTTTATAAATGCAAGAAAATTGCTGAAAATTACAAATATTTCCAATAATCCAGCCCAATTCTTTATACTGATTTGATAAGCCAAACAGGTAAAGCTGTTTAAACCTCCTATAACTCGCATTTTTTGTGGCGACAACCACCATATACAAAACAGATTTATTGATACCTGCAAAACGACTAATATTGATGATATACCTGCGTAGGTATAAAACAAGATGAAAATATATAGGCTTTGAAAAAACACATACCCTAATAACCACCGTTTATTTAGCCTTTCTTTTATATTCGCGACAATCAACAGAAAAAATACTCCGGCAAAAACATATGCACCACTCAATGAATCTAAGCAATATAGCCCCATAACCGTCAAAACTTTAGACAACAGGTCTAACAACAGCATTGTCTTTTTTTGCTTCATAAAACGACTTAAACAATAACAGCCATAGTTTAGTGCCGTAAATAAATATCCTAACCAAATCATATTACTTATCTTTTTTTAAGCAGACGTAATTCAATATGATATTATTGTAAGATATTGGAGTTAAATTTAGGTTAGCAGTTATTTTTTTACTAAAAAAAAGGTATTGCATAAAAAAAATATTGTGATAACTTCTCCTTTGAATAAAAACATTCGGGACAAAAGTTCAGCCTGACCGGAGCGCCGGCAGCGGTGTCGCGCTTGCATGGGGCTCAAGGATAAAAATAACCGTTACTCCGGTTATTTTTACCGCAAGAGGCGTAGTTTTGTTAATGAGTAAGGAAAGCGTGAGCAACCGCAACGAATTTACAAAACAAGTGACCGAAGCGAGTTAGTTTAGCATTTATGCGAAACTTACGAGCAAGACAAGAAGTCGGAGGCTTCTTGCACCAACAAAAAAATTATTGTAAAAAAAATATTCGGGACGTAGTTCAGCCTGGTAGAGCGCTTGCATGGGGTGCAAGAAGTCGGAGGTTCAAATCCTCTCGTCCCGACCAGATACAATAAAACCCTACCCTTACGGTAGGGTTTTGTTGTATTTGAGTTGAGATAAAAGATTTGAAGCTCCGACTTCTTTAAGAAGGAGGAGGCTTTGAGAATAAAAACAACAATTGCTCTTGTTGTTTTTATCGAAAAAGGCGTAGTTTTGTTAATGAGTGAGCTAGCGTAAGCAACGCGAAACGAATTTACTAAACAAGTGACCGAAGCGAAGTTAGTTTGGCATTTTAATGCGAAACTTACGAAGCAAGACAAATCCTCTCGTCCCGACCAGATACAACAAAGCCCTACTCTTGCGGTAGGGTTTTATTGTATTTAATACTTAGCATAAAACGTCGACTGCAGAGCATGTAATAAGTCTTGAACATCAGCTTGAAATATAGTATAATTATTCTTAGTTTCATGAGGAGAAAAATGATGGAAAGTATTGAATTATTTGGAGTTGCGTATCCTGCGCATTCAGAAAAAGAGATTAAATTTGAGAGCTGGTTGCCCGATTTTTTCGCACAACAAAAATCATTCTCTGACATAGACTACTACAACGAAATGGTTAAATCTCATCCCAAATTCAAGAAAAAATTAAACGAATCTACACCTTCCGAACAAGAAATAATACAATATTTGATGAAAAGGTATTCTTATTTTATTATATCAGGGGCTACCAGTGTACCGAATACAGAAGAAAAGCTTGGTATTAAAATAGGTGGCAAATACAAATATCCTGATGGAATGACAGATATTGAATATAACGCTAAAATAAGATCTGAAGTAGGTTTTTTCTACCACTCTGGACCTGCAGTACGCACAAAAGAAGAGGCCTATATGGAAGCGTGGCAAAATTTACATTTTAGCAAAGACAAAATACTCAAACGATTACAATATAGATATGATGAAATAGTAGAATTAAACCCTAAACTCGCAAACATCCGCATTGACAAAAATAATCCTAATCAACTACACGATATGATTGATGGGGTAACATTTGATTTTCCGATTGCAGATATACAACACTTTATTGATGTCAGATCAAATTGTACAAATGATGAAATTGTAGAAAAAGATATACTACGTCAGAACAATGAATTAGCCGCAGCCGGACTAGATGGAAAGGATTTTCAATGGATACTTTCAACCGAAACCATTAATGATATAGAAAATAAAATAGCAACACGCAGACAACAAAAAAAGGCTGCGCTAACACAAAAAAAAGACGATTTTATTAAAGCTCTAAGTATGAGGATTAGTACAGCTCGTACTGATGATGAATCGGAGTTATCACATCCTATTCAATCAACAAAACAACCTAGAAACACTGACAGACAACAATCTAATAGGTTACATATGCTAATTGCCAAAATAAAGGGTATTTGCAATCATTGATACTTTTTATTTTGATACAACAATCCCCCTATCATAAAGACAGGGGGACTTTTTTTATAATTCCATCTTTTTGTTTTTTATTTTTTCGAATACACGTTCTATAAAATCAGAAAGAGAAATATTATTTATCTGCTCACCATTTCTTAATCGAACGGAAATACTGTTATTTTCTACCTCTTTATCGCCAATAATAATAAGATACGGGATCTTCTTTTTAACAGCATCTCTGATTTGATACGAAATCGTATTACCGGACACATCTATCTCTGCACGTATATCATTTTGCAGCATTTGTTGTAGAATTTTGACGGCTTCATCTCGATGCTTATCCGAAACCGGCAATATCTTAACCTGTACCGGCGATAACCACACCGGTAGTTTACCTTCACATTGTTCTAAATAAACGCCGATAAATCGCTCTATAGAACCCAAAATAGCACGATGCAACATAATGGGAACGTGTTTTTGACCATCTTCGCCAATATAAAACATTCCCCATTTTTCCGGCAGATTCATATCTAATTGAATCGTCATACATTGCCATTCTTTGCCATTTTTATCAATAGCTTTAACATCTATTGCCGGACCATAAAACTTGGCACCACCGACATCTATGTCATAAGGAATATTTTTGTCTTTTAAGACCTGTTCTATAGATTGTTCCGCCATTTTCCAAATCGGCTCGTTGTCAATATATTTATCCTTCTTGCCTTCTAGGTCACGAACGGAAAAATATACTTTGAATTTATCATAACCAAAGACCTTATTGAAGGCAAAACCGAAGTCGAAAACTTTTGAAAGTTCTCCCATAAATTGATCTTGACGGCAAATTATATGAGCATCATCTTGCGTAATACAACGAACACGCAACAATCCTTGCAGCCCGCCGGATGCTTCATAGCGATATACATTTCCTAATTCACAATATTTAATCGGCAATTCTTTGTACGAATGCACAGATGAATTATAAATTGCCACATGAAAAGGACAGCTCATCGGTTTCACATAATAAGCGCCCTGTTCCTCTTTGTCTTTTAAGGACATATCCATCGGCGGATACATACAATCAGCAAAATGCTCTAAGTGTCCTGATTTTTCCCATAATTGTTTTAGTCCGACAACCGGAGAATATACATATTTGTATCCGGCTTTTTGATGTTCTTTTTTCCAAAAAGATTCTATCTCGTTGCGTATGATTGCCCCATTCGGATGCCATAAAGCTAGTCCGGAGCCTACATATTCGCTAAAAGAAAATAAGTCCAATTCTTTTCCGATACGACGATGATCGCACTCGGAAATACTTTGTTTTTCATTTAAGTTATTATTCATTTTTTTAACCTTTACCAAATTTATTAAACCAAAAATTGCTTGTATGGATATAGAATCCAGAAAATATAAAATATCACCGCTTTTACGCGGTGGTGGTTGTGGTCAAGGTTAAAGACACATACGAAAATGCAGAACTTTCATTCAAGTTCTGTTGAAAAGATTTAAAAATGATGTTCTTTTCGTTTCTCATAGCGCTGTTATATATATCATAATTTTAGGCTTAAGTCAATTTACTTTTAGTTTGGATAGAAAGCGATTTGTTATATGATTGAAAATATACAAGCTGTTCTATCAAATATAGTAAAAACCCTGTCATGAAGACAGGGTTTTGTTGTATTTAAATTACGAAAGCTTTTTGTATGCTTTCTTAAAAATTATTATAAGGTATTAGATGGGGTATTTGTTTTAGCACTTGGTGTTTTAGTAATTTGATATGCCTTAGAAAATTCTTCTTTTTGAATTAATCTCATACCGGCACTATCCTTCAACAAATATGCACCGCCTTTGCCTGCAGTCTGAGGCTTACCTTCGGCACCTTCAAACTCCACACCTTCTTGGACATAAATTGCTTGGACAGCCTCCTTCTTCTTAACCCCTGTAAACACCTGTCCCGGTTGAATATTCTCTTTCGTAGGAGCATCTTTTAGGCTTGATGCAAAATTGACATCACTATCCCATAAATCTGCTTTTCCGCCTTCGTTTACAACTTCCTTACACAGATAATCGATAAATTGTTGAACTTTGTTAGCCGTCATAAATGTGGACGGATTGGCTTTTATGTATTCTTCAATTTTTTCCTTACGTCCAGGTGCATCATAACAAATTAGCACTCCATCATTTGCTTTTAACACCTGATCAGCATTGTCTTTGGGATTGTGAAACACCAAACCTTTTACATCTTCCATAAACGGGCCATCAGCACCCCACTCTTGTCTTTTTGCGTCTTGCCCACCAACGAAGCCATATGCAGGAATTATTATACGCTTCATATCAGATGGTATTGCTTCAATTGTTGGTTGGTCAAACATTTTTGTTGCTTGTTCGTTAGTAATCATGGCTCCTCCTTTTAGAAAAAATTAACGTATATCTAATTTGAGTATGCCATAAACCAACCATTAAATCAACCAATTTTTTTTATTATAGCACTTTTTTGTACAAAAAATAAGTGTAGTGATACTAAAGAGTTATAGTATTTTCATTTATTAAATATAGATTTATGCAGGCTTTGTAACGTGTCGGCCTAAAA
>JAZUCK010000011.1:0-2968 GCA_045639065.1 Alphaproteobacteria bacterium
TGAGTTTTGTTCATTAGCGTTGATATGTTGCGTAAAGACAGCAAATTCGAACGCATTGACGAGCTTAAGGTGATATTATACGCCATAACGCACCCCGCCCGTATTTATTCTTATATAGAGACAACAAAACCCTTCGCATTACTTTATGCAAAGAGCCTACCATCCGATTCCTCGGGTATATGTGTCTCAATTCTTGTAACAACTTCTGTTGTCTTTCTTAATTAATGTCAACATTAAATCGTGCTTTACTTCACGACTAAGCTTTTAAGTTGGTTTAATTCTTAAAAGCGCAAGAGTTTCCATCTCTTGATAATTTTATTTTTGCTTTAAAATGTTTAAAAAGCTTTAAAACTAAAAAAAACTCATCATAAATTACGATGAGTTTTTTTAGTCTAAACGAGATTAAAAAACTTATTCGGCATCAACCAATTTTAAGTTTCCGGCAACAGTTTTTTCTCTCTCTGTTTTAAGCTCATAGTTAATTTTTGTGTTTTCCTTCAATGTAAACATACCAGCCTCTTTAACAGCTGTAATGTGAACAAACACATCATTTCCACCTTCATCAGGAGTAATAAAACCATACCCTTTTTTCTTGTTAAACCATTTAACTGTTCCTGTTGCCATCTCGAAATATCCTTCATAAAAAAACAGGTTAATCCAAGGTCTGTTGACCTCGTGACCTTAGTCACATTAAAAATTGTAATACACTATTTTTTGAATAGCAAGAATATTTTTATACATACTTGAAAATCAACAAAGCATAATTACATCAAAATTAATATTAAACATCAATAAGAAAAGGTATATAAATATGCGTAAATTTGCTTTGTTATTGTTACTTTTACCAACTTTTATAATGGTTGTATCAGGAGCAGCCAATGCTCAACGAAAAAACACCACTTCACATGATGTTATGCAAAAAATTGAAGACAAGATAAACGAGCGACAAAATGATAAGATGAAAAATATCAAACATGATAATGAAAATTGTCGTTGCGATTGTAAACACCACAAAAAACATAAGAAAAAACATCATAAAAAACACCATGAAGAGTAAAAATATCTTTACCTTATAAAATTCTATGTTATATTCCTTTATTGCAAAACAAGCCCGCACCAATGGTGAGTGTGGGCATTTCATTACGTTATGAAAAGGAATAAACAAAATGACTATAAAAAAATTAAGAAAAGACAACTATCCCGAATGGTATCAATGTGTATTAGCCGAATCTGATATGGCTGAAAACTCATCATCACCCGGATGTATGGTAATCAAACCATGGGGTTATGGAATGTGGGAACGCATTCGTGATGTGTTTGATGAAAAAATCAAATCTGCAGATCATGATAACTGCTATTTTCCGATGTTTATTCCTTTGTCGTTCTTTCAAAAAGAAGCTGATCACGTTGAAGGATTTGCCAAAGAAATGGCTGTGGTTACTCACTCACGTCTTGCCTCAGAAGACGGAAAATTAAAGCCGGCTTCTCCATTGGAAGAACCTTTAATTGTTCGCCCGACTTCTGAAACAATTATTGCTGATTCATTTTCCAAATGGGTAAAATCTTATCGTGATTTGCCGGTATTGATTAACCAATGGGCAAACGTCGTTCGCTGGGAAATGCGTCCTCGCTTGTTCTTGCGTACTCGTGAATTTTTGTGGCAAGAAGGGCATACAGCTCACTCAACTTATGAAGAAGCCGAAGAAGAAACCAAATGGGCATTAGAAGCTTATCGTGAGCTTAGCGAAGAAACTTTGGCAATGCCTGTTATCGTGGGTATAAAACCTGAATATGACAAATTCCCCGGTGCCGTTAACACCTATTGTATCGAAGCTATGATGCAAGATGGTAAGGCCCTTCAAGCCGGAACATCACACTTTTTAGGCCAAAACTTTGCTAAATCAGCCAATATTTCGTTTGTAAACAAACAAAATCAACAAGAATACGCCTATACAACATCTTGGGGCGTTTCGACTCGACTTATCGGTGGTGTTATAATGACACACGCCGATGACGAAGGTATGGTCACACCGCCGAGAATAGCTCCTCATCAGATTGTTATCATACCGGTTATTAAAAATGAAGCCGATACAGATGCGGTTATGGATTATATCAAAGCTTTGCAAAAAGATTTACAAAAAGTTATGCCGTTTGGTGAAAAAATCAGAGTTAAACTTGATAAAAGAGATAAGTCATCAATCGATAAATTCTGGGAATGGACCAGAAAAGGAGCTCCGATTATCTTAGAGGTTGGTAAGCGTGACGTCGATTCGAATAATCTGATGGTAAAACAACGTATTTATATCAATACACCGGAGGGCAAACAAATTATATCACGTGATGAGTTTGTTGCAAATGCCGCTCAATATGTTGAAAATATTCAAAAAGCAATGTTTGATAAGGCTAAAGCACGTATGGATGCTAATATCAGAACAGATATTACAACCAAAGAAGAATTTGCAAAATATTTTGAAAATTCTAACGAGTGGATTGAAGACGGCAAACAAGGAAAAGTTGCTTTTGTACGCGGTAAATGGTGTGGCGATGATGCAACCGAAGAAATCTTAAAGTCAATGAAGATTACAATTCGTTGTATTCCGTTCGATCAATCAAACACCAAAGGAGAGTGTTTGTTGACCGGAAAAGAAGCAACAATGGATGTAATCTACGCTCGCTCATACTAATTTATAACATTTAAAAACAACAGATTAAAGCTCGAATTTAATTTCGAGCTTTAATCTTTTTTAAACGGTTTAAATTGAATAATACTCAGGTACGGAAATGATCAATCCGTATTTGTATAGTACTATAACAAACAGTAAGAAAGACAACAGAAGTTGTTACAAGAATTGAGACACATATACCCGAGGAATCGGATGGTAGGCTCTTTGCATAAGAATATGCGAAGGGTTTTGTTGTCTCTATATAGGATAAAATACGAGCGAGGTGCGTTATGGCGTATAACATA
>JAZUCK010000012.1:0-36411 GCA_045639065.1 Alphaproteobacteria bacterium
ATTAGGTATTGCTAGCAAGCCGATTGCCAACAATAGATTTCTACTCAATATAGTTTCTTGAATCGTTTTCCTCATAACACGTTCCCCCTTGCTCCCGGTTTACTGTCTGTCTTATATACATAAACCACCGTTTAAATAGAAGGGTAAAATCACACATTAAACAATGTTACAGAAATATGAATAAAGTGGCTCACACTAACGTTTTTGCTTGAAATGCTTAAAAATAAGCGATATACTGAAGAGGTATATAAACTAAACGGTGGTTTTTGTAGAGCCACCGTTTTTTGTGTTCAAAATCCTTTGTTCTAGTCGTTTTTTAGCTATATTCTGCTTCTTCATATTAACAAAACTAAAAGAAAAACAATATATTAGTTAAAATAAGATATCACGACTTAAAAAATAATTGATTGACCATCCACTTTTTTAGTACAAACACACAAAAAGATATCGTTTCAAAAAAGACGTTGCTTTTTTGAATGAATTAAATATTATGTAAAAAAAATGTATAATTATAAAATTTTTATGTCTTATGGAATTAAAATTTGTTGATGATCAGCTTAATCCCTTGTCTGCTGACAAACCTGCAAGCGAACGCTATGCAATTGATCTGATTGCCAAAGGATTTTTTGGTGGAGAACCATTACCGTTTTTAGATAAACATTTTTTCGTTTCGGCACAACCTTGGGCGCAAAACTTAGACTTATGTGAAACCAGGTGTTATCTTAGGGCTTTGGAAAAACTCAATCCCTCTGTTGCTTTCGGTCTTTTAACTGATGGACAGATAGGGTATTTGAACTATTGGGGTGAGAAATTCGGTTTTGAAATCAAAAACTCATGGACCTCAGGTGTTTGCACCGACTGGCACGGCCGAATTGATGGTCGTTATTCGATTAAAAACGGAATTTTACACTGTGATGGAGGGCAAAACATAACCGATGTCTATGTCTTGTTCGGTTTTACACCCGGTGAAGAAAAAACAATCAACAGAGATGTGTAACGATTTTAATTATTAAAAAAAACGGCGGGAAAATAACCCACCGTTTTTTTATTTTAAGGATAAAATCTATTATTTTTTCAAAATAGATTTACCGGCATAAACAGCCATATCGCCCAATTCTTCTTCAATACGAATAAGTTGGTTGTATTTTGCCATACGGTCTGTACGAGACATAGAACCGGTTTTGATTTGACCACAGTTTGTAGCAACTGCAATATCAGCAATTGTAGCATCTTCTGTTTCGCCTGAACGGTGAGACAATACTGCAGTATATTTGTTACGATGAGCCAAGTCAACGGCTTGCATTGTTTCAGTCAAAGTACCGATTTGGTTAACTTTTACCAAAATTGAGTTAGCAACACCTTTTTCGATACCCATAGCCAAACGTTTCGGATTTGTAACGAACAAATCATCACCAACCAATTGAACTTTGTCGCCAATAGCGTTGGTCAACATTTTCCAACCTTCCCAATCGTCTTCAGCCATACCATCTTCGATAGAGAAAATCGGGAAACGAGCACACAAATCTTTGTAGTATTCAACCATTTGAGAGTTGGTATAAGATTTGCCTTCGCCTTCCATTTCATATTTACCGTCTTTGTAAAATTCTGATGAAGCAGCATCCAATGCCAAGACTACATCATCACCAGGTTTGTAACCGGCGTCAGAAATAGAATCTACGATAAATTGCAAAGCTTCTTCAGCTGTTTTCAAGTTTGGTGCAAAACCGCCTTCGTCACCAACGTTGGTGTTGTGACCGGCAGCCTTCAAGTTTTTCTTCAATGTTTGGAAAATTTCGGCACCCATACGGATTGCTTCACGAATATTAGCGGCAGAAACCGGCATAATCATAAATTCTTGAATATCAATCGGGTTATCAGCGTGCTTACCACCGTTTAAGATGTTCATCATCGGAACCGGCAAAGTGCGAGCCATTGTACCACCCAAATAACGATACAAAGGAAGTTCAGCTTCTTCAGCTTGAGCTTTTGCAACAGCCATAGAAACAGCCAAAATAGCATTAGCACCGAGTTTACCTTTATTGTCTGTACCATCAAGTTCAATCATGGCATTGTCAATTTCGATTTGATCTTCGGCATCCATTCCGGCCAAGGCATCGTAAATTTTGTCATTAACGTTTTCAACAGCCTTCAAAACACCTTTACCGCCAAAACGTTTTTTGTCGCCATCACGCAATTCAACTGCTTCGTGAGCTCCTGTAGAAGCACCTGACGGTACTGCCGCACGGCCAAAAGCACCTGATTGCAAAACAACTTCGGCTTCAACAGTCGGTGTTCCGCGAGAGTCTAAAATTTCTCTGGCATGAATATCAATAATCGCACTCATTTTTTTCTCCTATTAAATTATAAAAAAGTGTTGCCTATAAAATCTTTCATTTTTATAATAATGTCAATGATATTTTTGAAGGGGTAAACAGATGTTTTCGAATAAGTGGCATAATCGTTTTATGGAAATGGCCGAATTGGTCGCCAGCTGGTCAAAAGATACTTCTACCAAAGTCGGTGCCGTTGTAGTAGGCGAAAATAGAGAAATTCGCTCAACCGGTTACAATGGTGTGGTCAGAGGTGTTGATGATGATATACCGGAACGACTGGAACGCCCCACAAAATATGACTTTTTTGAGCATGCCGAGCGCAATGCCGTATATAATGCTTGCCTTATCGGTGCTTCACTGAAAGGATGTGTCATCTATGTTACGGCTATGCCATGCCCTGATTGCGCCAGAGCCATTATTCAATCAGGCATTAAAATGGTGGTTACAAAAAAACTTCCGCCCATTGATGAAAATACACCCAAAGGAACTTGGCGTGATAAGGTAGTGTATTCGGAACAAATGTTTAAGGAAGCCGGTGTAGAGTGTCTTTTCTTGTAAATTTTATTTTTTTATAAAACGACTCTTTAAATAGCACTATTTAATAATATATTTTCTTACAATCTGAACTTCTTATTTTGAATAATCGGACTATAATTTCATTAACCTTAGAGGGAATAACAATGAAGATTTTGATTATAGACGACCATTCTTTGTATCGTGACGGACTAAAGTTTAATTTAGCAAATATGATGCCCGAAGCACAAATTTTTGATGCTGAAAATATGGCACAAGCTCTAGAAAAACTAAAACAAAACAACGACATAAATCTGGTATTGGCAAATTGGGATATGCCGGATATAAAATGGAAAGACGGCATTAAAACAATAAAAGAAAATTCTAAAAACTCTCAAATCGGTGTTATTGCCTCATCAAGTGAAAATAGCGATATCAAAAAAATATTAAATATGGGGCTTTGTTGTTTTTTGCCAAAAAATATCGATGCAAAAGTTTTAAATTCTGCTTTGGGATTGGTATTAAACGGTGGAACTTATTTTCCGCCCTCATTACTTAAGCAACAAACAGATAATACTTTATCATCAAACGGAAAACATTTAACAAACAGACAACTGGAAGTGTTGAAATATTTGGCACAAGGTCTTTCAAATAAACAAATCGCTTATCAGATGAATGTGTCCGAAGCAACCGTAAAATTGCATATAAATGCTCTTTTGCGAGCTGTCGGCGCAACCAACAGAACTCAAGCGGTTATAAAATCTCAACAAATGGGTATTGTTTGAACTCTTTACCAGCAAATTGAACATTTTTTGTCTGATGAGAGCATTTTTACCTTTATTCCCAAAGGTAAAATCAAGCTGTGGTCTATGTGTCCGTATTCAAAGTTGCAAATTGTCGGAATATTTAATCCGGCGATGAAGTCTTTGATACAATCATCAACTGTTCCATCGGAAGCAGAAGCAATTTTGCAATCAGTAAACTGACCGAAAATTATGCCTTTTAACTTATCAAAATCTTTTTGCTGTTTAAGCTGATTTAACAGCAAATCTATTTTGTAGGTCTTTTCGCCCACATCTTCAATCAGTAATATTTTACCCTTTAATGAAGGAAAATATTTTGTTCCGCACAAATAGCACAAAACGCTTAAATTACCTCCGATAATCTTTCCTTCGGCTTTGCCTTTGATAAGACTGATACCTGAAACAATTTCGTGATGATTATCAAAAAGCATATGCTGTAAGTTCTTACCGGCCTTATCTTCAGCATTATTTTGGTTTGGCTTATATGCAGGTAAATATCCGGTAAAAGCCGGTGTTGAAGACAAAGAAACCAAGGCATTTTGAACACCTGTTGAATCGCTCAAACCGATAATTGCCTTTTTATTGGCTTTTATTAAATCATAGTCTAAAAAAGGTAAAATTCTGGTCGAGCCGGCACCACCTCTGACACAAAAAAGAGCTTTGATTTTTTCATCTGCAAACATTTTATTTATGACGTTTGCTCTTTTTTTATCAGAGCCTGCCATATAGCGATATTCTTCCGCAATGTTATCGGCCAACTTAACTTTCAGCCCCATTTGCTTAAAATATTCAACAGCCTGTGAAACATCTTCTTTTTTTACAAATGATGAAGGTGCCACAAAGGCAACGGTATCGCCTTTTTTTAATAAACTCATTTCAAATTCTCCAAAATCGAATATCCCATATCGGTAATTGAGTTATCTCTAGCTCCCATTAACACAATTCTATCGCCTGATTTAGCTTGTTTCAACAATTCTTGATACAGCTCGTTCCTTGTTTCAAAAAAGAAAGCTCTTTTTCCGAATGATTTGGCATAATTTACCAAATCGTTTGATGAAATATCCCTAACAACAGAACCACCGCTAAAAAATATTTCGGGTATCAGTAAAATATCATCATCGGACATTTTTTGAACAAATGAAGATATTATTTCTTTCCCCATAAGGCGCATAGGCGCAAAACCATGAGGTTGGAACATTACCAATAAACGTCCGTCATAGCTTTTTAGGGCTGACATTGATGCCAAAACCTTATCCGGATTGTGAGCAAAATCATCAATTACAGTTATGTTTGACTTTTGTCCCAAAACTTCTAAACGTCGTTTTGCTCCTAAAAATGATTGCAAAGCCATACATGATTCTTCAGCTTTAATACCAAGCAACGAACAAGTTGCAACAGCGCACATAGCATTTGCCACGTTAAAAGCTCCGATTAGTGCAAGTTTGTATTTTTTGCCCATAAATTCATACTCAGTACCGTCTGCCAAAGGTGTAATATCATAAGCATAAAAATCGGCTGTCTTGTCTTTGATTGAAAAACTTAATGCATTGATTTTAAGGTCTTCCAATACTTTGCTGTTGGCACAATCTTTGTTATAAACAACACCTTTTTGAGCACGTTTGGCAAAATCGGAGAACAAAACTTTTAGCTCATCGATCGGTTTATGATCCAAAGTAATATTGTTTATTACCGAAATATAAGGATTATATTTTTCGATTGAACCATCACTTTCATCAGCCTCGATTACACAATATTCGCCGTCATTTAAGATAACATTCGGGATACCTTTTTGGTTTTCATAATTTTTCAAAATTGCGCCATTTATAACCAAAGGCTTTCTTCCCAATTTATCCAAAATATAGCCGACCATTGCGGTTACGGTAGATTTTCCCGATGTTCCGCCAATTGCAATATTGTACTTATATTGTGAAAAAATTTCAGCCAATAAATCAGAACGTTTTTTTATCACTACGTTCAATTCTTTGGCTCGTTTAACATCAGGAATTGTATCTTCTACCGCTGTTGAGGCATATAATGTTTCAATATCGTTTTCAAACATTGAACCGTCTTGCGGATATATTTTTATTCCAAGTGAGGTCAGCGCTTTCTTGTTTTTTTCATCTTTGCCTTGATCAAAGCTTCTGTCTGATCCGTATACTTCAACACCCTTAAAGCTTAAAACCTGAGCCAATGCAGACATTCCCGAACCGGATACCGCGCAAAATCCAACTTTTTTCATAAATATAAGTCCTTTTAAAATAAAAATTAGCCTGTTTGAATATGGTTATATCATACAGGCTAATGGTTAATTTTTTGTTTTTTTATTTATAAAGTTTAGGCAAAGGATCTTTTTGCTTTTTCTTGTGTTTTTTTAGTGATTTACACATATTGCAAAAAACATCCAAAAAGGCTTTTTCGTCCCAATCTTTTTCGGTGTTGGCATATAAAGTTTCTCTTATCTTATCCAACTCACGATTAAAAACAGGAGAATCAAAAATATCGGCAACATCTTGAAGATTGGCAATATTACTATTTGGAAAATGTTTTTGTCCCCAAATAATCAACTCGTCACGCAAAAGCTTTAAGTTTTTTGCCTTAGCAGCTTCAACAATCGTTTTTTTATTGTTTGGCTGAAGCGCAATTTTGGAAAGTATCTTGGTTAGAATTAAGGCAACCAAAATACCACCGAAAAATGCCACAATAAGAAGATATATAATCTTACTGTTATCAACCTTGTTTACGACCTCAACAACAGATTTTTCCTGAGATTGTACAACCTGTTTATCTTCTTTTTCCGGTGCGGGCATTATTCCACCGACGTTTATTTTGTATTCGGGAATTGAAGCTACTTCATATGAATTGGTTTTGGTGTTAAACCAATTTACCTCAATTTTAGGCAAAACAATTTCACCGGTTTTTGAAGGAATATAAACATTTGAAATCTTTGATAAAGATACAATATCATTGCCTTTAACACTCATTTCGCTAATCGGTTTTTCAGGATATTGTTTTACGCCATCGACCGAAGCAAATTCAATTTCGGGCAAATTTGTATCCAATACTCCTACTGCCGTCATATAAATTGTACGACTGACCGGTTCACCAACCTTAAATTGCGGATTAGGCTCATTAAATTCAGCCGATAATTTTACATCTTTGGCCGGCAACCACCATTTTGTTCCCGCAAGTGCAGGTTTTACATTCACTTTTATCGGTTTAGTATTTAATACCACATTATTTTTGTTAGCAAATACTGTGTTCATACTAAATCCGGCAAAAATATCATCTTCTTCAAAAAAGCGAGCAAAAGGATCTGTTCTTGCAGTTTTGGTAAGATAATAGCCGTTAAACTGCGCCGGTGGTATGATAAGCTCGCCTGATTTCAATGGAAAAAAGGCATAATCAAATGTTATTTCTCTTAAGTTACTGCCATTGATAATTTTATTTTCAACTTTGGGCTCTCCGAGAATTTTGACTATCCATTCATCATTTGTAGTAGTAAAATATGGTGCGTTTCCTTGCAGACCTCCAACATCTTGTATTTTTATTTGATAATTTATTTGTTCTTGAACATAGGGATTATTATTATCTATTTCACCTGTAATTTTAAATTTGGGCGAATTAATATCTTCTGATTTTATTAAAGGCTCTTCGCCTGCCGGAGTAACTTTTAGGACTATTGGCTTTGTTTTGTAGCCATCTAATTCAATTTCAGAAATGGTAATTTCGCCCGATTTTTTAGGAATCATAACTAAATTCCATTGTCTTGATTTAGAAACCTGTGAATTGACAATATTGGTTCGATATGCATTAGAAACTGACAGTACCATAAAATCTTGATTTAGAGCACTTAAATCAGGTGATGAGGAAGTATCTATATCTTTTAATTCTAGAGTTAAGACAAAAGTTTCACCTTCCGGAATAACATTACGATTCACCGTTGCATCAAAACTTTGGGCAAGAGCATTGTTGCATATCATCACAAACATTAAAATATTTAACGCTATTTTTTTCATTTTTCACCTATTGTTCATTATAACGATTTTGTTGATACTCACTTTTTATCATTGCGCGCAACAAACCGCCTACATCTTCTGGAATTTCACGGTACTGTTGAACTTTTGCTTGCATTTTCTCGTCATATTTTTCTTTCTCTGAGCCTTGTTTTATCGAAAATCCCTGCTCTTTACTTTCACCTTCTTGTTGATTGTTATCATCTACTTCATTCATTGTTGAAGTCGTATCTTTATCACCTTCATTATCTTGTTTATTAGAATGAGTATCTTGTTTTGATTGGTCTTCACCTTGATTTTGTTGTTGATTTTGCTGTTGGTCTTGCGAAGACTGATCACCTTGAGATTTTTGTTCGTTATCCTGTTTTTGTTCATCAGAATTTTCTTGAGCTGGGTTTTGATCCTGTTGCTCGTTCTGCTGATTGTTTTTAGAATCGTCTTTATTGTCTTTGTTGTCTTGCTTATTTTTGTTTTGTCTTGCTTGTTGTTGGTCTTGTTGTTTTTTCAAATATTCAAGATTAAATTTAGCGTCTTCATGATTTGGCTGTAGTTTCAAAACTTCTTCATATTTTTTGATAGCCTCTCCTATTTTTCCGCCTTTGGCTAGAGCATTTCCTTGATTGTACAAGCCTGTTACTGATTTGTCTTTTGAAAAAAGCTCATAAGCCCTTGGATAATCTCCTAACTTGTAATAACTTGAAGCCAACCATTTATCATCTTCAAATTTTTGGCTTGCTGTTTCGTAATCACCTTTTGTATAAGCCTTAAAGGCTTCTTGATTGTTGCTATATAAAAATCCGGCTTGAGCATTTGAACTAATCAATACAAATAAAACCACCAAAATTCCTCTTCTGAATAACAAAGCACAACAGACAAGAGGGATAATCAAAAGATACCAACCGGCATCAAGCCATATATTGCGCAAATTTTTGCCTTGTTTAAGCTCACTGTCATCTTTATTAAGCATATCGGCAAATTGAGATATCATCTTATCATCATTTTTAATATTCCAATACATACCCCCGCCGGCTTCGGCTACAAGCTTTAATTTTTCATTAGCTGTTGCCGTTGTACCGACAATATTTATTCTCACATTTTGAGCTTTGGCTTTTTTTGCTTCATCAATCGCCAAGTCAAATTTTTGTCCGACATCGGCAGTAAATATAAGCATATTTCCTTTAGCAAAACCTGATGATTTTATTCTTTCGACACCAAGATTTATTGTGCGATCAAGTCTATCGCCGTTTGCCGGCATAATGTCAAAATTGACGGCGGTAAGTAAGTTTTGCAGTATCTTCATATCATCGGTCAAAGGCGAAATTATAAAAGGCTCCGATGAATATACCATCAGTCCTGCTTGAACGGTTTTTAATAATTTCAACAAATCATCAATCTTATATTTAGCTCGGGTCAAACGGTTGGGGCTAAGGTCTTTTTCTTTCATATCCGATGACATATTTAAGGCGATTATCAGCGGGTTTTGATTTTCATACGCCGGTACTTCTATTTTTTGAAAACTGGGTCCGGCCGAAGCTATTATGGCAACAACCAACGCCAAAAGAATAGAAAAAATATATGCCTTGCGTTTAGTTGCCGAACCTTTGACCAAAAGATATGAAAGTAAGCGCTTATCAATAACCTTTTGCCACGACGATTGTAAATTTGACATTTTGTAATAGCGTGTGTAAAGCAATATCGGAAGTAGTAGCAGCAACAACAACCATGGGCGCAAAAAATGAAAGTTTGTTATAAACTCTTCTATCATTTTACACCTCGCAAAATGTAAAAAATAAACATACCGATAAAGCACGCCAACAACAGCGGAATATAATAAAGCTCGGTAGTTTCTTGGATAAATCTTTGATCATCTGATGTCGGCTCAAGTGAGTCAATAATCTGATATATCTTTTGTAATTCGTCAGTATTTTCTGCTCTGAAATATTGTCCCTTGGTTACTTTTGCCAATGCCTTCATAGCTATCTCATCAACTCCGGGAGCCGAAAAAGCGAGTGCTTTGAAAAATATGTTTGGAGCTCCGACGCCTATGGTATAAACCTTGATATATTCATCTGAAGCCAATTTAATAGCTTGCCCCAAAGACAGTGAGCCGTCGTTATTTTCACCGTCGGTTAAAAGAATAATTACTTTATCTTTACTCTTGTTTTCTCGCAGATTTTTTAGGGCCAAACCAAGTGCATCGCCTATACTTGTAGAATCTCCGGCCATACCGGCTTTCATCGACCATAAAATATCTTTAACCGAAGCCTTATCAAAAGTAAGAGGTGATTGCAAATATGCTCTGGTTCCGAACAATATAAGCCCTATTCTGTCATTGGCTCTTTTTGAGGTGAAGTCGGACACAACATTTTTTACGGCATCAAGACGACTTATTCTGCGTCCGTACAAAGAAAAATCATCTTCCAACATTGAAGTTGAAATATCTAAAACCAACATAATGTCTCGTGCCTCATTTTTAAGACGTATCGGTTCGCCGACTATTTGCGGACGAGCACAAGCCAGTGTTAACAAGCACCATACAAGATATAATATCCAAAAATGCTTGGATAATTTGCCTTCAGAATTTGCATTATTCCAAATTCCGCCAGAGCTTATGGAAATGCGTTTCAAATCAGCAATAAAGGGAACTTTCAAGGCTTCGCCGTGCATACCTTTGACTGCCGGTGTTAAAAAGTAAATTAAAAAGGGAAGCAACAACAAAGCAAATGCCAAAGGATAAGCGAAAACAATCATAAATTTTCTCCTATCCATTTAATACAAAAGCTTTTTAATTTTGCCAAATCTTCAACATTGTACGTTGTAGAATTTTTCGGCATGTATGGTGCATTTGCCAATAACTCTGCGGTCTTGCCGTCAAGTTTGGCTTTACTTTTAGAATTTACGAAAGCAATCCAATCATTACCGCTTAGCACCAAAGCTTCGGGATATTTATACACACAAATACGGCGCAAAATTTCAGACATATTTGAAGCTGACTTTTGAATATTGGCTAACGGAATATTTTTCAGAAGTCTAAGCGCGTACAACTTGCGAGATTTTATGATGGCTATTCGTATAAGCTTATATAAGATAATTCCACCCAAAATTGTGCATAAAAGCACTAACCAACCGTATCCTAACGGAAAGTTTGATACATCTTGCGGTATGTGTATATCCCGTAACTCAGGTAAATTATCCGACATACAATTTCCCTTAATCTTTATACAAGCATAGTTGATAATTTAAGAATTACATCCTTAAAAATCAACATTAGCGAAGCTTAATAATTCCTATTTTTTTCTTACCCAAAGCGATTTTGGCCTGACCATCAACAATGTCGCAAGCACCCAAGCAATAATTCTCGTCAGTTATTGCCTTGTCGTTTAATTTTAGACCGCCTTGTTTAATGAGACGTCTGGCCTCGCCTTTTGATGCACAAAAACCGATATTTACAAAAGCATTTAAGATACCCTCGCCGGAATCAATCTCCAAGCAAGGTAACTCGCCTCCGGCTTGATTTTGTTCAAAAGCTTTTATTGCCGTTTCTTTGGCATTAAGCGCTTCGGCATCACCACGACAAATCTTGGTAGCTTCAAAGGCTAAAATCTTTTTGGCTTCGTTAATTTCTTTATCTTTTAGAGCCTCTAGGCGACGAACTTCATCCATCGGCAAATCGGTATAAATACGCAAGCATTTACCCACTTCATTATCGCCAATATTGCGGAAATATTGGAAGTAGTCATAAGAAGGCAATTTTTCTTCGTTAATCCAAACCGCATTACCTTCGGATTTGCCCATTTTTTTACCGTTAGAATCGGTAATAATCGGAGAGGTATAGCCGAACAATTCGGTATTGTATTTTCTACGACCAAGCTCGGTACCCGAAGTTATGTTACCCCATTGATCAGAGCCGGCAATTTGCGCGCGGCAGTTATATTTTTGCATCAAAACGCAGAAATCATATCCTTGGAGCAACATGTAGTTAAACTCTAAAAAGCTCATCGGCTGTTCACGTTCCAAACGGGTTTTTACACTATCCATGGTCAACATGCGATTAACCGAATAACAAGTTCCGATATCGCGCAAAAATTCAAGATAGTTCACATCTTTGAACCAATCCCAGTTATCAACCATAAGAGCATCATTTGCACCATTACCGAATCGTAAAAATTTGGAAAAAGATTTTTTTAGGCCTTCAATATTGTGTGCCAATGTTTCTTCATCTAAAAACGGGCGAAGTTTGTCTTTACCTGATGGGTCGCCGATACGTGCAGTAGCACCACCGACCAAAGTCAAAGGTTTGTGTCCGCATTTTTGAAACCATCGCATCATCATTAACGGAACAATATGTCCTACGTGTAAACTGTCGCCTGTCGGATCAGAGCCTAAATAACCAACCGCAGGTATTCCTTTTTTCTCACAATCGGTCAAATATTCATCAAAGCCTTCCAAATTGGTGCATTGATTGTAAAAACCACGTTCTTGCATAATATTTAGAAATTCTGATTTTAACTGCGACATTTTATCTTTTACCTCTTTTTTTGTTTTATAACTAATTCTTAACGCATATTAGCATATAATTTCGGTATTGCAATAAGGGAGTTAAATTTTTTATGAGTTCTATTCACGCAACAAAAGTTTTAGGTCTTACCAGCGGGTCATCATTAGACGGAGTTAATGCTTCTATTATCATAACCGACGGTGTAGATGTTTTTGAAAGGATTAAAACTTTTGATATTCCATATGATGATAATTTGCGTGAAGCTCTGCGTCATATGCAAAAAAATTTCTTAAAAATGAATGATGATGAAAAACTTAGAATCGAGCAATCATTAACCGATTTTCACGTTGGAATCGCTCGTGAGATTATGTATGATTATGAAGGTATAGATTTAATAGGTTTTAGTGGTCATATCATTTGTCACAAACCGGCTGAGCATATTTTATATCAAATCGGTGATGCTCAAAAAATGGCCGATGAGCTTAATGTAAAAGTTGTTTCAAAATTTAGGAATGCCGATATCTTGGCCGGTGGTCAAGGGGCTCCTTTATCGCCTATTTACCATGTTTCGATTGCACAAAATTTGGAAAAGCCTTTGGCTATCGTCGATATCGGCGGAATAAGCTCAATTACTTTTGTCGGTCAAAACGGTGAGTTAATGGCTTTTGATGCAGGTCCCGGAAATGCAGCTATCAACGAATGGGTGAACAAGCATGGTGGAATGTATATGGATTATAACGGTAAGCTTGGCATTACCGGTCATATAAATGACGAAGTTTTGGCTTCAATGATGAAGCATAAATACTTAAAACTGTTACCGCCGAAAGCAACTGATAGCGCTACTTTTAGAGATAAATTGGAACATTTGGAAGGTCTGTCCTTGGAAGATGGATGTGCAACTGCGACGGCTTATATCGCAACTTCAATATTAAAAGCAATCGATGATTTTATTCCGGTTACCCCAAAGCAAATTATTGTTTGCGGTGGCGGCGCAAAAAATCCGACGCTGGTACGCTTTTTAAAGCAACGCTCAATCGGTATGGAGATTGTGACCTCAACAGAATATGGATTTGATCCTTTAGGTATCGAAGCAGAAGCTTTTGCCTTTTTGGCTGTCAGACGTCTTCAATGTATGCCCACCTCATTTCCGTTTACAACCGGAGCTTCACAAGAAGTTATCGGCGGTGAGGTTTTCGAAGCCAGAAAATAAAAACATCTGTTATAGGTTTTCTATCTGCCGAAAACAGCGTCTTTTAATCTCTTTAGAGTATGTTGAGCAACCGGGCGAGCTTTAGCAGCGCCTTCTTGCAACATTGCTTCAACTTCATCAAAGTGAGCCATATAGTAATTGTATTTTTCTCTGGGGCCTTTAATCTCATTGATAATCGCGTCGAGCAACATATTTTTAACATGACCATACCCTAAACGACCTTCGCGCAGACCGTCAGCCATTTCTTTTAGTTGCTCAGGAGTGGCAATGGCTTTGTAAATTTCATATACCATGACACTATCAGGATCTTTCGGTTCTTCCAAAGGACGAGAATCGGTTACAACCGAAAATACGGCTTTTTTAATTGTTTTGTCGTCATCAAAAAGCGGAATGATGTTGCCGTAGGATTTACTCATTTTACGACCATCAACCCCGGGGACTATCTCTACATTTTCCTTCAAACAATATTCGGGTAAATGCAGCAATTCTTTGCCATAATGAGCATTGATAGCACCGGCAATATCGCGGGCAATTTCAACGTGTTGGACTTGATCCTTACCCACCGGCACAATATCGGTATCAAATGATAAAATATCGGCAGCCATTAAAGTCGGATAAGTATATAAGCCCATATTGATACCGTCATCATCAGGTTTGCCTGCTTCGCGATTTTTATCAACGCAAGCCTTGTAAGCATGAGCCTTGTTCATGAAGCCTTTTGGTGTGTAGGCATATAAAATTGTAGTAATCTCAGTAATTTCGGGAACGTCGGATTGACGATAAAAAACCGAATGGTTCGGATCTAAGCCTAATGCCAAATAAGTGCAGGCTACTTCTTTGATTTTTTGACTTAAAATCAAAGGATCTTTTTCGGCATTTATGGCATGATAATCAGCTATAAACATATAGTGATTTTCAACTTTATTACCCATTTCAATCGCCGGTTTTATTACTGCCAAATAATTACCCAAATGGGGGGTGCCTGTCGGCTTTACTCCGGTTAAAACAGTTTTTTTATCAAACATCTGCGACTAATCCTTAAATTTTTATTGAATTTATATTATAAAATTGATAGCCTATCAACGTTTTTAAGTCAATAGCTATATAATAAGGTGATTAAAAAATGTTAGATATTAAATTTGTAGCAGAAAACGTCGACTGGGTAAAAAAGTCTTTAGCCAGAAAAGGTTTTGACCCTGCTAATGTCGATAAATTGGTTGGAGCTTATCTTGAAATGAATAAGCTTAAAACTTCAACCCAACAAAAAATGGAAGAAAAAAACAGATTAAGTAACTCCATTAAATCTGCCTCCGCCGAAGACAGACCTAACATCATTGCTAAAAGTAAAGCTATTGGCGAAGAATTGAAGCAAGAACAAGTTTTACTTGATGAGGCAACAGCAAAATTTGATGATATGATGTTAAGAATGCCGAACTATCCTGATGAGAACTGCCCTGACGGACCTGATGACAGTGCTAACGTGGTAGTAAGAAAAGTCGGCGAACCTCGCAAATTTGATTTTACTCCTCGTGACCAAATCGAACTTTGTGAACTAAACGATTGGACTGATAGCGATCGTATTGCCAGAATCTCCGGCGCCAGAACCTATGTTTTGAAAAACGATTTGGCAAAATTGGAATTGGCTGTTCATATGATGGTTTTGGATAAACTTCGTGATAAAGGTTTTACAGTTATTTCAGTTCCGTCAATTTCCAAAGATAAAGCGTTGTACGGACAAGGATATTTGCCGTTTGCCAGAGACGAAATTTATTATATGGAAGCAGATGATGTTTATTTATCTGGAACCGCCGAGCTTATCTTAAACTCTATGCATGCAGACGAGATTTTGCCCGAAAACTCACTACCTATTTTGTATGCCGGATTTTCTCCATGCTTCCGTCGCGAAGCCGGTTCCGCCGGTAAAGACACCAAAGGTCTTATCCGTGTTCATCAATTTATGAAAACAGAACAATTCGTCGTTTGCAAAGGCGAAAAAGAAGAAAGCGAAAAATGGCACAAAAAACTCTTGGAAATTTCCGAAGAAGTTTTGGCTGATTTGGAATTACCTTATCAAGTATTGGACGTTTGTTGCGGTGATATGGGCTCTCCAAAATATCGCCAATATGATTTGGAAGCCTGGTTACCAAGTCAAAACTGCTATCGAGAAACACACTCTTGTTCAAATATTACCGATTGGCAAGCGCGACGTACTAATATCAGATACAGAGAAAACGCCTCGGGTAAAGTTAAATTTGCTCATACTTTGAACAATACCGGAATCGCTACACCAAGAGCTTTGGTTATGTTTATAGAAAACCACCAAAATGAAGACGGTTCGGTAAATATTCCGGTCAAATTACAACCATATATGGGTGGTAAAAAAGTTATCGGAAAAGGCAAATAAATTACATTGATTTTAGCAAAATATTAAGTCCCGTTAATTATAATGGGACTTATATTTTTATATGTAAAAAAATGCTTTGGAGTTTTTACAATGGAATTTGATAAGAAAAAAATACCGGCTTGGTTTATGATTGTATCAATAATCCTTATTATCGGTGGTTTTAATATAGGTTACTTTATTAAACATATTTCATCAAATAGAGAATCTATCGTTAACTATGATAAAAAAGATGATGACATTAACCCTGTCAGAGAAGCTGCCGTTGCCGGAGTTTTTTATCCTGCCGATATTTATCAATTAAATAGTGATATAACAGGATACTTGGATCATGTCTCAGACAATAGCTCAAGCAGGCCTCGAATCCTTATTGTTCCGCATGCAGGTTATAAATATTCAGCACAAGTTGCAGCAAGTGCTTTCAAAAAGATTATGCCTTTTAAGAACAAATTGAAAAAAGTATTTTTATTAGGTCCTGCTCATTATGTTTATGTAAAAGGAGTAGCTTTAGCTGGTGAAAAAAGCTTTAAGACGCCTTTAGGTTTAATAAAAACAGATTTAAATATTGCCAATCAACTGGCTCAAAACAAAGGATTTGCATTTAACTCAAAGGCTCATAAAAAGGAACATTCTTTAGAAGTTATTTTGCCGTTTTTACAAAAAACATTAAATAATTTCCAAATAATACCTATGGTTTATGGCGAAGCAAATCCGCAAGATGTTGCTAAAGTTTTGCAGCCTCACTTGGAAAGAAATGATAGTATATTGATTGTATCGGCTGATTTGTCGCATTATTTAAATTATAATGATGCTAACGAGATGGATAAAAAAACCGCCGAAGATATTAAAAACGGCTTAGCCTTAAAATCTCATCAATCTTGTGGAGCAACCGGTATCAACACTGCTATGATATTAGCAAAACAGTTTGCTTTAGTTCCTCATCTTTTGGATATGACTAATTCAGGTAATGCTTCCGGAGATATGAATAGTGTTGTAGGTTATGGCGCTTGGAGTTTTGAGAAAAAAGAAGAAGATAAAAATCTTGAAGGCATTGAATTAGAACAAGAAAATTTAGCAAATTTTGCCCGTCATAATAAAGATGCTATTATTGATATTGTATTAAAGTCTTTGGAAAAGGCTGTTTTGGAAAACAGCGAATTTTCGCCTGAAAGAGAAAATTACAATGATGTAATGTTCAACAAAGGTGCTTCTTTTGTAACTTTAGAAAAAAACGATAACTTGCGCGGTTGTATAGGATCTATTTTGCCGGTTATGAGTATTGCCGAAGATTTGGCAAAAAATGCTAATTTGGCAGCATTACATGACTCTCGCTTTAGTCCGGTTACAAAAGACGAACTAAAAAATATTACATTTAAGGTTTCGCTTTTGACGGGATTTGAAGAGATTAAATTTTCTTCATATGACGATTTATTAAAACAAATTAAACCGAAAATTGACGGACTTTTAATTAAGGACGGTAAAAGACAAGGAGTTTTCTTGCCATCGGTTTGGAAAGATATACCAAATAAAAAAGATTTCTTAACCGAACTAAAAATTAAGGCCGGTTTAAGTCCGAGTTATTGGTCAGATAATATTGAAGTATTCAGATTTAGAACAGTGGAGATTGCAAAATGATTATTGAAGGATATAAAATTGCACTAGATGAAACAAAGCTTGATGAAATGATAAACAATCAAATGACAGATGTTGTTTTGATTGATAAAAATTTTGAAGGATATAAAAATTTATCTGATGGCGACAAAAAAGCTTTGGAGCATCTGGTAAAAGCGTCAAAAATCATAAATGATGTCGCTTTACAACAAGATCATCCCTTAAACAAAAAACTTAAAAAAGGCTTGGAAGAAGCATCAAAAACAAGTGAACACGCAAAAAAAGCTTTAGTCATTTTTAATTCCTTAAATGGTGTTTTAGGACTTAACGGTATTGATGAAAAACCGATAAAAATTTTTGAAAACATTGAAGAATACACAGGACATAACTATTATCCGACTGATTTGTCGACAGAAGAATTTCATAATATCTTGTTTAAGATGATTGAGCGAGGAAAAACAGACGAAATTAAGAAAATATTGTCTGCCCGTTCTATGGTCATACGTAAAGATGACGAACTTTTCGGAATTGACTATACCGAATATTTTGCTAAAGAATTTTCACTAGTTGCTAATGAGTTAGAATTGGCGGCTCATTATTCAACCAATGAAGAGTTTAACGAATTTTTGGGTTGGCAAGCGCAAGCATTGCTCCAAAACAACGAAGATATGGATATGTTAGCCGATAAACATTGGGCGGTTATGCAAGATACACCTTTGGAGTTTACCTTAAGTCGTGAAAATTATGATGATCAAATTACTCCGACAATTTTTGATAATGAAAAATTAGTAAATAAACTTAATGAGCTCGGTATTTCACCGACACCAAAAGATATGCTTGGGGCAAGAGTTGGCATTGTCAACAAACAAGGAACCAATCTCATTTTAGAGTTTAAGAAACAAATGTCGTCTTTGGCAAAATTGATGCCTTATGCTGATAAATATGAGCAAAAAATAGATTCAGGTGAAGATGTTAAACAAACAATGGTCGATGTCGATTTGGCATCATTACAAGGTGACTATGCACAATGCCGAGGAGGAATGACTATTGCGCAAAACTTGCCTAATGATGATAAGCTAGCAATCAAAACCGGTGGTGGTAGGCGCAATGTTTACCATCGTCAAGTTCGAATGTCCGGAGACAAAGAACGTGAGAAAAAATTACTTAATGCTCTTTTGGCTGAAGAATTTCACCAATATTATGATCGTGAGAAAGAGCATATTTTTGTTATCGGTCACGAAAACGGACACTCTTTAGGTCCTGATAGCTCTTATAAAACAGCTTTGGGTATTTATAATCATATAATTGAAGAATATAAAGCTGATGTTACATCTATTGCCATGATGCGAGAATATGTCAAGACTAATGTCATTAGTGAAGATGATTTAAAAAAAATATATGTTACATGGATTATGAGATTATTGTTAAAATCTAAGCCTCAACACATTCAACCTCATCGTGTCGGTGACTTAATCCACTTTAATCGCCTATTAAATTTTAAGGCAATTGAAATGAATGAAGATGGCAAAATAAAAGTAAACTTTGATAAAGTACATGAAGTTACATATAACGGATTGGAAAATGCAATACGAGTGCAATTATCAAAATCTCCTATTGAAGCTAAAAAGTTTATTGATGAATTTTCAGCTTGGGATAGTTTGCATAAACATATTGCCGATGTGTTATTAAAATTAGGCATTAAACCATATAAAAATATAAGGATGTTTTTATAATGTATTATCGTTTGGAAGATATATTTGCAATCGGAATCGGCCCGTCGAGTTCTCATACCGTCGGACCGATGAAAGCTGCAAAACAATTTGTCGATAACTTAATCAAAAAAAATCTTTTACAAAAGGTTGATTGCTTAAAGGTTGATTTATACGGCTCATTAGCTCTAACCGGAATCGGTCACGGAACCTTAAAAGCTATTGTATATGGTTTGATGGGGTTTAAGGCTGAAGATGTCGATACCGAAAAACCATATTTTAGTTCGGTAGAGCGCGATAAAATGCTTCACTTAGCTCAAATGAAAGCAATAAAATTTGATGTAGAAAGTGATATGATATTAAATAAAGATACTTTCTTAAAAGAACACTCCAATGGCCTTAAATTTACTTGTTATGATGATAATAAAAATCTTATTTTAGAAGAAACATATTTTTCCATAGGCGGCGGAAGTATTGTACGACAAGATGAATTTTTAAAACAACGCTCCGTAATAACTTATGATGTTCCTCATCAATTTGACAGCTGTGCCGAACTACAAGAAATATGTGAAAAATACGGAATTAGTTTTTCTGATGTAGTTTTGCAAAATGAGGTATCCTTACATAGTGAAGAAGAAGTTTTAGCTTATTTGAAAAAAATATATAATACTATGGTAAACGCCATTGAGCGTGGAATGCGCAAGCACGGAATTTTACCGGGGGGACTTGGAATAAGACGCCGAGCTCCTGAAATATATGACCGATTAAAAGAGCGTTTCTTAGATAACAAGCAAGATGGCTTGGAGGTTATTGACTGGATAAACCTATGGGGATTTGCCGGTGCCGAAGAAAATGCCTCAGGTGGCAGAGTCGTTACAGCTCCGACAATGGGATCTGCCGGAATTTTGCCGGCTGTAATGCGCTATTTCGAAAGATTTGGCTCACGCACATCACCTATAGATGTTGAAAAAGGCATTATAATTTTTTTAACAACCTCGGCAGCAATTTGTTCTTTGTATCGTTCAAATGCTTCTATTTCCGGTGCTGAGGTCGGTTGCCAAGGAGAAGTAGGTGTAGCTTGTTCAATGGCTGCGGGCGGACTGGTTGCCGCCATGGGCGGTACAAATCAACAGATTGAACAAGCTGCAGAAATAGCTATGGAGCATAATCTGGGGTTAACCTGCGATCCTGTCAACGGTCTTGTTCAAGTACCATGTATTGAAAGAAATGCTATGGGAGCAGTAAAAGCCATTAACGCAGCAAGACTTGCTTTGCGAGGTAAAAGTGGACATATTGTTTCGCTAGACGAGGTAATAAAAACTATGTATGATACAGGAAAAGATATGTCTAACAGATATAAAGAAACCTCTTTGGGCGGTTTGGCAGTAAATGCTATAGATTGTTAAAAAAAATATTATTGTCTTGATTGAAATTATCCTTGATTTATACTTTTTTTAGTATAGGAAAAATTTTGTTTTATGAGGCATAAAATGACAGGAAAACTTTTTAAGGGTGAACTATCTTTAGGTGCGACATTTTGGAAATATGGCGTTTTGATGTTGGTTATATTACATTATGCGCTGAAAATGTTTGCATCTCTTTTATCATCTTATCTTAAAGGTAAGTCTATCTCTCAATTTTTTCTTACCGAATTTCACTTTGTGTATACATCTAAGCTTAGCTTGTTATGGACTTTATGCTATATTGCAACATTTATAATTTTAGTGGTTTACTCCTATAAAATTATTGTTGCCGTGTGGCGTTGTTCCCAAAACTATACCAAAAGTATTTGGTTGGCTCATTTAGCAAGAATAGGAATTTTGCTTAGTGTGTTTATGGCTTGGTATCCTTTTTTTGCAAGGTAATAAGATGAAAAAAATATTGTTGTTAATTTTAATAGTTATACTTAGCGGATGTGTTAAGGTGGGCGAGTTTTCTCCGGATAGTCGTCGATTGTACGAATATGGTAAAGTAGATTGCGAAAAAAATCCGGAAAAATGTCACAAAGGTATTCCTTGGTAATAAAAAAAAGCTCCGATTTTATCGGAGCTTTTTTTTGTTCATTAAGCCGATTAAAGTTCGCCGGTTGAGTAGCGTTTTGCCATTTCAGCCATAGGAATAACTTTAATTTTTGAAGCTTGTTCGGCAGCACCGAATGAAATAAAGCGTGCTTCGCAAACTTTTTGCATTTCTTCAATTGCCGGTTTCAAATATTTGCGTGGGTCAAATTCTTTCGGATTTTCAGCAAAGATTTTTCTGATTGCACCGGTAATTGCCATACGACAGTCAGTATCAACGTTTACTTTGCGAACACCTGATTTAATACCACGAACGATTTCTTCAACCGGAACACCATAGGTTTGAGGAATTGCACCGC
Organism: Alphaproteobacteria bacterium; assembly: GCA_045639065.1. Classification (GTDB taxonomy): domain Bacteria; phylum Pseudomonadota; class Alphaproteobacteria; order RF32; family CAG-239; genus CAZU01. The sequence continues at coordinate 21,469 of JAZUCK010000012.1, forward strand.
CATAAGCATTTATCAAATCTTGCAATTCTTGCGGAACAGAAGATGAGCCGTGCATTACCATGTGAGTGTTTGGCAATTTGGCATGAATTTTTTCAATAACATCAATAGCCAAAATTTCACCGTCCGGTTTACGAGTAAATTTGTATGCACCGTGAGATGTACCGACGGCAACTGCCAAAGCATCTAACTTTGTTTCGGCAACAAAACGGGCAGCTTCATCAGGATCGGTAACAAGGCGTTTTTTATCGATAACACCTTCGGCACCATGACCGTCTTCTTTGTCACCCTTACCTGTTTCCAATGAACCGATAACACCGAGTTCGCCTTCAACAGAAGCACCAACAGCATGAGCTCTAGCAACAACTTCTTTAGTAACTTTTACGTTATATTCAAAAGATGATGGAGTTTTACCGTCTGCTTCCAAAGAACCGTCCATCATTACAGATGAATAACCGTTTACGATTGCAGATTGGCAAACATCAACTGATGAACCATGGTCTTGGTGCAAACAAATCGGAAGTTCCGGGAACATTTCGATACCGGCTTGAATCATGTGACGAATCATCGGGTCACCGGCAAACTTACGAGCACCGGTAGATGTTTGGATAATAACAGGGGCGTTTACTTTGCGTGCAGCTTGTAAAACGGCAATAACCTGTTCCATATCGTTAATGTTAAATGCCGGAACACCATAGTTGTTTTCGGCTGCGTGATCTAAAATCTGACGCATTGTTACTAAAGGCATATTTTTCTCCTTAAAATTTAAGTTCTTTTTCTTTTGTTAATATATATAAGCATCTTTTTTTTGCAAGTTATTTCAGCGCATCTTTAACCGCATCAACAACTTCATCAACGGTAATACCGAAATATTTATAAAGTTCGGCACCCGGAGCAGAAGCTCCGAATCCGTCCATACCGATAATATCACCGGTTAGACCGACGTATTTTTCCCAACCGAATTTTGAAGCTGCTTCAACGGCTATGCGCGGTTTGTTACCTAAAATACGTTCTTGATAATCAATACCTTGTGCATCAAACAGTTCACAACAAGGCATTGATACAACAGCTACTTCAACGCCCTCTTCTTTTAGCTTGTTACGGGCTTCAATAGCTAATGATACTTCCGAACCGGTAGCAATCAATGTAGCAACACGCTTATTTTCATCGCCGGCTATAATATAAGCTCCTTTGGCTGCCATATTTTCTTTAGCACTCTCACGCAACAAAGGCAAATTTTGGCGAGAAAGAGCCAAAATTGAAGGTGTTGTTTCTTGTGATAATGCCAACTCCCAAGCTTCGGCCGTTTCGACTACATCACAAGGACGGAAAGTCAACATATTGGGCATAGCTCTGAAAGATGCCAAATGTTCAATCGGTTGGTGTGTCGGACCGTCTTCGCCTACACCAATCGAATCGTGTGTCATTACATATATTGCGCGCAAACCCATTAGGGAAGCCAAGCGCATAGATGGACGTAAATAATCGGAAAATACCAAGAATGTTCCGCCAAAAGGAATAACTCCGCCATGCAATGCCATACCGTTCATCATAGCGCCCATTGCGTGTTCTCTGATACCATATTCAACGTTGTTACCGCTATAGTCTTTTGAGGTAATGGTTTTAGATGTTTTGGTCATGGTCATATTCGGACCGGCCAAATCAGCAGAACCACCTATTAAATTCGGTATATTCGGCATAATAGCTTCCAAGCACATATTAGAAGCCTTGCGAGTAGCTACGGTTGTTTTTTCTTTTATGGCTGTTTCTTTAACTTTGGCCAAATCTTTGTTCCAATTTTTAGGCAACACACCGGAAACAACATCTAAGAATTCTTTGCCTTTTGCTTTAGCTCGTTTTTCCCATGCTTTGGCCAAACCGTTTCCTCTTGCTCCGGCATCACGCCAATTTTTCAAAATTTCTTTTGGTGTTTCAAAAGTAGGTGCTGTCCAATTTAAGTTTTTGCGCATCAATTCTATTTCATCAGCGCCAAGCGGAGCGCCATGACATTTTGGCGTACCACATTTATTAGGAGCACCAAAACCGATGGTTGTTCTACAAGCTATCAAAGTAGGTTTTTTCGATTTTTTAGCTTTTTTGATTGCTCTATCAATTTGGCAACAATTATGTCCGTCTATCGAAATAACATTCCAGCCGTTTGCCTTAAAACGACAAATCTGATTGGTGGAAGAAGCAACTGAAACATTGCCGTCAATAGTAACATTATTATTGTCCCACAAGGCGATAAGTTTGTTTAGCTTCAGATGACCTGCTAAAGATATGGCTTCTTCGGAAATACCTTCCATTAAACAACCGTCACCCATAAGAACATAAGTGTAGTGATCGCAAACATCGGAGCCATATTTGGCCGAGATATTTTTTTCGGCCAAAGCCATACCCACCGCTGTAGCAATTCCCTGTCCCAAAGGACCGGTTGTAGTGTCAATACCGTCCAAATGTTTGTATTCCGGATGTCCGGCTGTTTTGGCACCAAGTTGGCGGAAGTTTTTCAAGTCGTCTAATTCTATATCATTATAGCCCATTAAATAAAACAATGAATATAACAAGCTTGAAGCATGACCGGCAGATAAGACAAATCTGTCTCGATCAAACCATTTGGGATTTTTTACATCTGTTTTGAGATGTTTGGAAAACAATACGGTTGCAACATCTGCTATGCCCAATGGCATTCCGGGGTGACCTGATTTTGCTTTTTCTATCATTTCGGCACACAAAAAACGAATAGCATTTGCCATTTGTTTTTCTTTTTTACAACACGAAAATAGACACATTGTTTTCTCCTTGTTTCTTAGTTTTGACACTCATTTTTTAAACGATTTTTCTTTACAACAATCGGTTTTTGAAGTTCTTCAGAATATATAACCTCTTCATCAGGCATAACTTCATATGTGACGTTTTCAATTATCTTCTCGCTCTTTGCTTTTATTTCTTCTTCGCTAAGATAGCTATAATCTATATCAAACATTTTCTTTGATTTAGCCATACGTGAACCATCTAAGTCCATACCCAAATAAATTTTAAAATCACGATACGGAGGATTAGATATTCGGTTAATAGAAGGTTTGCCTTTTAGCTTAACTTCTTTGGCATCTAGAGGAATATTCAATGTTTGATGAAAGCTGCGTTTGCCGATATAATCTATATCATTTACCGAGGTTTTTACATAATAGTTTGCATCAACATTTGTTGTTTCGCTAGGTTCTAGGCGACGCACCTGAAAAATGGGCGTTATGACGGCATAATAACGATTATCTGCCTCTTCTTGATAGCAGTATGTTTCATGTCCGACCATGTTAATTTGAAACTTATCAGTTAAATCTTTTTGATATGTTCTGGTGGTAGCACGAGGAATTATTATTTTCGGACAATTGTATTTTTCTGTCGGTTTGGAAGAACAACCTGATAACAATACAAAAAATATCAATATTACAATTTTTTTCATAAAATGCAGACCTTATCAGTATTTTTTTTATAATATAAATGACATCTAAGCTTTTGTAAAGAAGGCTACTAACTCGCTGTGATTAGAATATATAAATTGGTCCACCATGCTTACTTCTTTCAGCTTATAGCCTCCGGAAATCAAAGTATTTGCATCATTTACAAAAGTATTCGGATTGCAAGATACTGCAACCAATATATCGGGTTTGTGATTTGACAAAGCAATTTTTTCGCAGACTGCTTTTGCTCCGGCTCGAGGCGGATCAAACAATATTGCATCAAACTCCTTGAGCTCGTTCTCATCAAAAGGATATTTAAATAAATTTTTATTCATTATTTTGATGTTGGTTATTTGATTTTTATTGACCGAATCTTGAAAACCTTTCAATAGCTGTTCCGAAGAATCGACCGCAGTTATTTTAACCTTATCTTTTTGGGCTAAGACATAAGAGAATGTTCCCACACCGCAAAATAAATCGGCAATACTTCCTTTTATATTTGCAAAATATCTTAAAACCAACGCGCTTAAAGCCTCTTGCCCCTCTCGTGACGGTTGCAAAAATGTTCCGGCGGGAACAAATACTTCGTAATTGCCTATTTTTATATATGGACGTGATTTTTCAATTATGGTTTCGCTGTCAGAAAACGCCGATCTTCTGTGCGAAATTCGCACAATGGAATTTTGTGCAGAAACCATCTCAAAAATTATCATTCTATGATTTAGCTCTAAGGGTGCATCATACTCTAAAACAACATCTATACCATTGTCCGTTTCGCAAACAAAAACATCTCCTTTTGTTATGTTTTGGTGTGTTACTTTTTTGCCTTTTTTTATCTGATAAGGTTCATTACAAATTGCTTCGATAAGTTCCTTTAAAAACGGAATTATGCCATTTAATGATGATGTCAACAAAGGACATTTTTTAACCTCGGCAATTTGATGCGATGCTTGTACATTAAACCCCAAACACAAATGTTTTTTCTTGTATTCAAAAGCAAATGTAGCTCTGCGACGACAACCATCAGCAATAAAATGAGGCGAATTTATCTTAACATCATCAACGCCTATTTGAGCTATAATCTTCTTAAAGTTTTCAAACTTTTCTTTACAATATTGTTCGTATTGTTTGTTTCTGTATATGCACCCGCCACATAAATCAGATATTTCACAGACCATATTTTACATCCCAAGCTTTTTATAAAAAATATTTTGATGAAAATTTAGGCAATTAACAAAAAAAATTATATTTTTGTGCTTTTGTTCCTTGCAATAATTATTATTTTGATTAACATTACTACTATTATATTGTTAATATATAATAAAATTTGCTAAAGTTTTAATAAATATTCCGCTAATATGTTGTTGAATGTTTACTTTAGGCGACAATATTTTTGAGGATAATGCTTATGACCAAAAGTTTACCTACTCATTTTTCCAGTAAATTGGAGATTAACTATAACAAACATACAGCCTATTTAACCGACCGAGTAAAACTTAAATCTGTATTGCCGGGAATTATATTCGGTTTGCTATTGGCGTCTTTAGGTTTTTATGAATGGTTCAATGCTTTTGGCAGTGGCGCAAAAGAGCTTATCCCGACTGATGCGGTAACAAACTATAAACCGGCATTATCTGTTTGGTTTTTTGATTTCTGTTTTATATTGCTCGGTCTTAGTGTGTTTTTTACAAATATCATACTTTATATTCGCTACAACAAATACATTATCAGAAATAATAGTGTTATAATCATTAAAAGACCGGTATTCAGAGAAAAAATAATATTGCAAGAAGCCTTGGATAAATATGTCGGTGTGCGTTTTAGAGTTGAGTTTATGGAATCGGGATTTTTAACAAAAAACAGATATATTGTTGAACTCTACCACAATAATCCTGAAAAAATTATTCCGCTGTTCATTACCAAATCATCAAGAAATGTTCGCACCAAATGGAAAGAATTTGCTAAGAAATTTAAACTTCCGGCAATGATAAATACTGATGAAGGATTGAAAAAAATAGAATTAAAAAATTTGAACAAATCTTTATCTGATCAGGTTAAGCTCGGATTTATTGAAGATAAGTATGATGCTTATGAAAACTTGCCTTCTTCGGTAACATTTGTTCGCAAACAAGATAAGATGGTGTTAAAGGTCAGAAAAATTGTATGGGACGTGTATAACTTTATTGCTTGGTTTACCCTTTTTGTTATTTCTGTTGCATCAATATTTGTTTGGATAAATTTAGATGCATTCAGCAACACCTTAAGCTCAACACTTTATATATTGTCTTTTATAGCCTTGGCTATTGTAATCATTTCGATACAAATTCTTTTCAGAAAAGAAAAGTTGGTTATCAAAAAACATAAGATTGTTAACACACACAAATATATGTTGTTTTCAACCAAACATAACGAAATGATGAAAAAGGATATTGAATCTATCGAAGTTACCGAAAATCCTTTAACCGGAAGATATTATGTCTCGATTATATCTGACAATAATACTATTACATTCGGTGCTAAGATGGCTATAAAAGATTTGCAATGGATAAAGAAATTTTTAATTCACGAAATTATTCGATAGTCGATTATTTGTGAATAAATATGTAATAAAAAAATTTAGTTTGTATGGAGAATTTTATGAAGAAAAAACTACAAGATCAAATAGTCGAAGATGCTTTATTAAGAGAGGTCGTGGAAGATGTAAAGAATGAGCAATTGCAACAATTATGGAACAAGTATGGTTTGTACATAATTATTGCTGTCGCTTTTATTTTAACGGCAACAATCAGTTTTGAAAGCATTAAGTCATGGAAAGAAAAAAAGAATCAGGAAATTTCCAATGCTTACTCTGTTGCAATGTCTTTACAGAGCCAAGGTCGTCTTGATGAAAGCTTAGATGTATATAATTCTTTGGCTTATAAAAATTTGGGAATATATGATGATTTAGCAAAACTTCAAATTGCAAATATTTATTTGGAACAGGGTAAAAATGAAGATGCCATGGCTGTATTAACAACTATGATAAATAGCTCTGACACAATTCCTCAAATGAAAAAAATTGCTACATTAAAGCTCATTTCATACAAGCTTGATGATAATACCCCTGCTGATGAAATAAATACTTTATTGGCAAGTGTTTCTGATGGTGAAGAATCTGATATTGCCAAAGAATTGACCGCAATGCTTTACGTCAGAGAAAATGATTTAACAAAAGCAAAAGAAGAATATCAGAAAATAATTTCTTCGGCCAGCGCTCCCGAAGCTCTTAAACATCGTGCGTTGGATATGATTAACCTGTTGTCTGAAAAATAATTGTACACGAAAGGTTTTATAATGAAAAAAATATTATTCGGATGCTTAATGGCAACTGCTTTAAGCGGTTGCGGTCTTTTTGATAAAGGCCCTTTAGATGTTAGCGGTGAACGCATAAGTGTGATAAGAGAAAACAGAAATATAAAACCGGATTATTCGGCTCGTCAGATTCAAGTAAGATTACCTAGAGCCAAAGTTAATTATGCTTGGGAACAATCCGGCTTAACTTCTACTCATAAGGGCGACCACTTAAAATCGGGTGGTAATTTAGATGAACTTTGGAATGTTTCTTTTGGTGAGGGTTCTTCTAAAAGAAACGTTTTAATTTCGACACCGGTTGCTGATTCAAATAATGTTTATACTGTTGATGCCGAAGGTATTGTGCGCTCGTTTAATTTGATTGACGGAAAAGAAAATTGGGAAAAGAAGTTAAAGCCTACCAATAAAAAAACAAAAAACAATTCTATGTCAGGTGCCGGAATTGCTCTAAAAGGAGACAAGCTTTTTGTTACCACCGGCTTCGGACATGTATTTGCTATTAACAAGGCAGATGGTAATATTATATGGAACCACGACATAAAAAGTCCGATAAGAATAGCTCCTTCAGTTGATGATGAATTAGTAATTGTTCAATCTTTGGATAATGGTATTTTTGCGCTCAATGTTAATACCGGAAAAGAACTTTGGAAAGATAAATTGGAAGAAGAATCAACAACAATGATTGGTGGAGGTACTCCCGCATACAGCGCCGGCAAAGATTTGGTTTTGGCAGGATTTTCAAATGGTCAGCTTCAAGCATATAAAGCTTCAACAGGTACTCCGCTTTGGTCTGAGTGGGTTGTTCCATCATCTTCAACAGAATCATTATCTGATATTACGGCAATAAAAGCTAACCCGATTATTGACAACGATATTGCTTATGTAGTTGGTTATAACGGACCTATGGTTGCTATTGACATCAGAACAGGAGCCAAAATTTGGCAAAGAGAAATTTCATCATCTTCTCAGCCATGGTTAGCCGGTAACTTTTTGTTTGTATTAACCGAGGATAGTGACTTGGTTGCTATCAATAAGCAAGATGGTAAAATTGTTTGGACAACAATAATTCCTTATGCCAAAGACGATGAAAAACTCGGTGTATTTACATCCGGTCCTATTTTAGCCAATGATGCATTGTTAGTTGCATCTTCTAACGGAAAACTTTTCTCTGTTTCACCATATAATGGTAGAATTATGGGTATTGCCGATATTGAAGAAGGAGTTGAAACAGCTCCGATTATGGCTAATGAAACTTTACTGATAACAACAAAAGAAGCTGAAATTACAGCTTATAAATAAGTGAGAAAAAAGTGTTAAAGGTTGCAATTGTCGGAAGACCTAATGTAGGTAAGTCTACTTTGTTTAACAGACTTGCCGGTCGTAAAATAGCTATTGTTCACGATGAACCGGGTGTTACCCGTGATCGAAAAATGACCAAGGCAAAATTGCAAGGTCTTGATTTGGAAATAATCGATACTGCCGGTTATGAATACTCAAACGAAGATAATATCGAAAAACGTATGTGGCTTCAAACAAAAAGAGCCATAGATGATGCTGATGCGGTTTTGTTTTTGTTTGACGCCAGAGCCGGTATTCAACCTTATGATGAACACTTTGCTTCACTGGTAAGAGAAACAGGAAAACCGGTCGTTTTGTTGGCGAACAAATGCGAAGGAAAATTACAGGAAGATAGCATTTATGAAGCATATTCCTTAGGGCTAGGCGACCCGATTGCTTTTTCGGCAGAACATGGTCTTGGCCTACTTGATTTGGCTGATGCATTGAACAATATTGCAGAATATTTGCCTCAGACAGATGAAGAAAAAGATAATGATGAAATGTCCGAGAAACCGATACAATTAGCAATTGTCGGCAGGCCTAATGTCGGAAAATCGACTTTGGTAAATGCACTTTTGGGCGACGAGAGGATGTTGACAGGTCCGGAGGCCGGTGTTACTCGTGATGCTATTACATCAGAGTGGCAATTTATGGGCAGAAAAATAAATCTTGTTGACACCGCCGGACTTCGCAAACAAGCCAGAGTTGAAAACGGAGTAGAAAAAATGTCGGCAGCAGCCACAAAACATGCTGCTTTTATGGCTCAAGTTGTGGTGTTGGTTTTAGATGCTGATGCGGTTTTGGAAAAGCAAGATTTGACTATTGCACGTCAAGTTCTTGATGAAGGTCGTGCTTTGATAATTGCCGTAAACAAATGGGATATTGCCAATCGCAAAGAAGCTTTGGATAAACTAAACTACAAATTGATGACTTCGTTGGCTCAGGCTGAAGGTATTCCGACTGTTACAATTTCAGCTTTGAAAAAAGAAAATTTAGACAAGCTTATGCGTGCGGTATTAAAAATTTATGATCGTTGGAATAAGCGTATTCCTACCGCACCTTTGAATAAATGGTTTGCTGATATTTTGGATAACAACCCACCGCCGTTGGGCAAAAATAAACGCCGAATCAAATTGAGATATATCACTCAGGCAAAATCTCGTCCGCCATCATTTTATATCTTTTCGAGTAACCCCGAAGGTTTGCCTGATTCATATTTGCGTTATTTGACCAATAATTTAAGAGAAACTTTTGATTTAGGTGGAATTCCAATTCGTATGACTGTCAGAAAAACCGGCAATCCATATGCTGAAAAAGACAAATAAAAAAAAGCTCCGACACCGGAGCTTTTTTTAATGACCGAGGGCTTTTTCTTCCCAAGTAGTAAGGCCTATTTTAGACCAATCAACCGGTATTTTTTCTACTATATTCATATCAGCGATATATGCATCTTTTATTGTTTCAAGAAGTGTTTCGACGATTATAACATTAGGTGCTTTACGCAATTTATCTCTGGCATCAGGATTGATATAGTCCAAAATAATACTTTCTTCGGGTGAGCGAATAAACAATGCATGATCATATCCGTCATAGACAATTTGCGGATGAATGGGATTATTTTTTTTAGCATCAATGTAAATAAAAAGTTCGCCGTCTGTACTTTCTGCTATATAGTATTTATTTTCTGTTTCATACTTAGTCATTTTGTGTTCCCGCTGTTTCTTCGTCCTAGCCCTCTTGCTAATCTTGCTAATCTTGCATTTTTCGCAGCATTACTTCCGCAATGAATTTTTTTTACTTTTCTTGCTTCTTCTGCCCTTGCAATAAGTTCTTCTTTAGTCATATCAAAAGTCCCTTTTTATTCGATGTTCACCTATTATAATAATAGCATTTTAGAGGTAATCAGTCAACAATCAGTTAACATTTTACCACTTAACCAAATAGTCCAAAAAAGTCTCTATAAACTCGGCTCGGCGGTTTTGATAATCAAGGTAATAAGCATGTTCCCAAACGTCTGCCACAATAACCGGCTGACCTAAATTTAAGGATAACGGGTTATCGGCATTTGATGTTGTAACAATATCCAATTTATTATCCTTTTGCACCACCCAGCACCAACCGCTTCCAAATTGTGCTGCCGCCTTATCCTTAAATATTTTCTTAAAGCTGTCATAGCTTTCAAAAGAGGCTTCTATTTGATCCATAATCTTTTTGGGAGGCATTTTAGCGCCTTTGTGTGACAAAGATTCCCAAAACATCTGATGATTGTAAACTTGTCCAGCATTGTTATAAATGGCCTTGTCTTGCGGTTTGTTATAGCTTTCTTTGATTATACGTTCTAATGACATTTCTTCATAAGGAGTTCCCGCTATCAACTCATTTAATTTGTCAACATAACCTTTGTAGTGTTTATTATAGTGAAAATCCATTGTCTTGGCTGAAATATATGGTTCTAAATCAGATAATTCAAATTTAAGTTCTTTCATTTCAAACATTGTCTTTTCTCCTAATTTTACTGTTTATGCTTTTTTATATAGCTATTAGTTCCCACTTCATCAAGAAGCTTTTGTTCCTGATAGTCTAATTCTTTTATTTTTCGCATTTTGCGGTTTTGAGTGATAATCTCAAATGTTTTTTGCTCCTTAAACATATCGGCCATAATGTCTCTGATTTGCTCAATTTCATTTTGAATATCAGCAATTTGTTTTTCAAGAGCTCGACGTTTTTTTAAATATTGGTCAGTATATGCTCCAAAATCGCAAAGTGTCGGATTTTGGCTTACAAATTCCTTTTCATTTTCGTATTCTTCAATCAGATTTTTAAGCGAATTTTGCAAACTTTCTTCTCTGGCAAGTTTTTGCATTAAGATACGTCGCTGTTCGTCGATTTCAAACTTTTTAACACGTTCCAGAGTTTTTAGAGAGTCTTTCATTTTGCATTATCCCATTATTGCGGAACGTATGGAGTATCCAATATTTTGGCTAAGCCTTCATAACATTCTTCCAAAGAGAATTTTTCATGCTTACCTTGCGATAAAAATTCTTCAAGCATAGGATAATAAAATATAGCCTCATCAACTTCAAGGTTCGAGCCCTTTTTATAAGCACCAAGACGTATCAGTTCAGCCATATCTTCATAAGATGAAATGTACTTACGTGCTTTTGCAACCAACTCTGCCTCTTCCTTCGTATCACAGTCGGGCATTGTTCTTGAGATTGAACGCAAAATGTTGATTGCGGGATAACGGTTACGTTCGGCAATTGAGCGGTCTAACACTATATGCCCGTCAAGAATCGAACGAACAGCATCCGCAACAGGTTCGTTATGATCATCACCGTCGACCAATACGGTAAACAATCCGGTAATTGATCCTGTTCCTGCTCCCGGTCCGGCACGTTCCAACAGCTTTGGCAGTTCGGCAAAAACGCTTGGAGTATAACCTTTTGATGCCGGCGGTTCTCCAACAGAAAGTGAAATCTCTCGTTGAGCCATGGCAAAACGGGTAATTGAATCCATCATACACAAAACATTTTTGTGCTCGTCGCGAAAATATTCGGAAATAGCCATGGTCACATAAGCGGCTTGACGACGAAGAAGCGGGCTTTCATCAGATGTTGCCAAAACCAAAACCGACTTTTTCATACCCTCGGCACCAAGTACGTCTTCAACGAATTCTTTAGCTTCTCGGCCACGTTCGCCGATAAGTCCGATAACCGAAACATCAGAATCGGTATGACGAGCCATCATCGACATCAAAGTTGATTTTCCGACGCCGGAACCGGCAAAGATTCCCATACGTTGACCTTTGCAAATAGTCAAAAAGGCATTTACGGCTTTTACACCCAAATCAACCTTACCCTCTACTCTGTCTCTAAATTGCGCCGGTGGTGGCGATGATTTGATGAAATATGGTTTATTACCCTTAATCAATGGGCCTTTGCCGTCTAAGGGTTCACCAAAAGCATTTACTATTCGGCCCAACCATGACGAGTGCGGATATATAACCGGCTTGGCGTCAGCTACTTCAACCAAACAGTTAATACCGATTCCGTCCATTGATCCGTATGGCATAAGCAATATTTTATCATCTTTAAAAGAAACTATTTCGCTTGAAACGCTTTCACCGCGATTGTTTATGATATTACATCTGTCGCCTATTGCCAGAGCACCCAATATTCCGCCAACCTCGACAAACAACCCTTGAACACCGCTTACACGTCCATAGTACGAAGCAGCTTCTATTTTCTCGACAGATTGTATTATATTATCAATAAGCTCTGACAACGACTTAACCTTTGTTTTGTTATTACTATTTAGTTTTTATACTATAAAACATTATATTTGGATAGTTTTATCATCGTTATCAACACCCATCATAAAAAATTGTTAATAATTATTAACAGAGCTAAACAAATAAAATTTATAGCTATATAGTATAGACAGTAAGTAAGTTTATTTGACGAAAGGATGCGTTAAAATGCGTGTGTTATTAGTAGAAGATGATTTTGCAATCTCGCAAAGCATTGAAACAATGCTCAAAAAAGAAGGTATGATTGTTGATACCACTGATTTGGGCGAGGAAGGCTTTGAGATTGGTAAACTTTATGATTATGACATTATCATTCTTGACTTGATGTTGCCGGATATAAACGGTTATGAGGTTTTGAGAAACCTGCGCGCATCAAAAGTTAATACTCCTGTCTTAATACTTTCAGGACTTACCGAACCTGATAAGAAAGTTAAAGGTTTGGGCTATGGTGCTGATGACTATCTTACAAAACCTTTTGACAAGAGTGAACTTCTTGCTCGTATTAAGGCGATTGTACGTCGCTCTAAGAATCACTCAGAATCAATCATAAACACAGGAGATGTTGAGGTCAATTTAGACACTCAAACAGTTAGTGTAAAGGGCAAGAATTTGCACCTTACGGGGAAAGAATACGGAATTATGGAATTGTTGTCTTTGCGCAAAGGTTCAACCTTGAACAAAGATCAGTTCTTAAACCACTTATATGGCGGAATCGATGAGCCGGAATTAAAAATTATTGATGTGTTTATCTGCAAATTACGTAAAAAATTGGAACAAGCTTCGGGCGGTAAAAACTATATCGAAACCGTATGGGGACGCGGCTATGTTTTGCGTGATCCTGATGAAGTAAAAGATAAATAATTTTGTATCAATTATAAAACCCCCGACTTTTCTTCAAATCGGGGGTTTTTGCTTTTTAATGATGATTTTGCAAAAAACGGCCAAATGTATTACTTTTTTTCTTTGGTTTGATAATTTCTTCTTTGCCATTGATACGCTTATATCCTCCTAGTAATTTACCTTCCGGAGTATAATAGGTAATGGCTATATTAGCTCCAAAACTCATGCCACCATCAAATATAACCAATGCTCCTTTTCTCAAAAATGGAGCACACTCTTTGGGAACTCCACCACCACATTCGCTTTTACCCGTAGCAATATTACTATATCTTACTGAGCAATATGTATCATCTTCTTCAAACTCGGTTAAAACATACCTTTTTGCCGGACATCTTATACTAGAAAAGCTGCTTTCATATGTCTTAAAATCACTATTATCATCTAATCCTGCCAACGTTTCATTTATTCTTCTTTCATTAGCCCATATGCGTGCACAAGGATCAAAATACACACCTTGATAGCTTTCCTTTGTTTCTTCCAAAGATTTTTTGATTTCTTTATCATTTTCACTCGTATATAAGAACACCATTTGTCCGACAGACATTCCCTTATGCTCTTCGGCAAACTCAATATACCTCTTATCCTGTTTTAAATATTCGACATAATTAAACATATCAAAATTTTTATCGCTTACCACTCTGATAAACTTTTCCATCAAACTATCATCCACATCTAACCGCGGTAATTCATTTACTAAGTTATTTATATCTGCAACAGTTTGAACATCTTTATAACTGCGAAAAGCCTCCGTATTACAGATAGTTCTTATATTTAATGATGAAAATCCCTTCATTGTTTCGTTCATGTTTTTTTCATATGTATCTAGATATTTATGGGGCGTTGTAACTAAACTCTTAATAGACATCTTATCTCTCCTTGTTCATATAGCAAAAACACCCAAAGGGGAGTTATCCCTTTGGGTGTTTGTTAATCTCGTTTAAATTGTGCTTAGCAGAGTTTAAATGTGTGTGTGTGTGTGTGTGTGTGTGTAGATTTCCGCCACTTTCACACTTTGTACTTTGTTGATATTACTCATTATTTCACACATATATTAAAACCCTTAGTTTCGTTAATATATAACTTATACTACCATATTTTTAAGATTAAGTAAATATGCTTTTAGACAAAAAAAATAAAAATGTCATTCCTCGCTCAAGGCATGACATAAAAAAACAAAAAACCGCGATTTATGTTTTTTAGCTTTTTTATGAGGAGACTATCCTTTTATACTACCGAATCTGCCAACGATAGTGAAAGGCACATCCGAGTAAAAAAGCGTATAAAAAAACATCTTGAGCGGTGACTTTTGGTTACTTTTGGTCACTCAAAAGTAACATAAGAACTAATTTGAAGATCGCTAACCTCGTTCGCAAGCTCACTCAGGCGATGACATTTTAAATTTAAACCGTCATCCCTCCGAACGAAGTGAGGTCAAGGGATCTTCCGCTTTTTCTTACGTTACTTTTTATCCGTAAAAAGTAACCAAAAACTCCCGCTCCGATTTTTGTCTTTCTCGCTTTTTCCAAACAGATGTGCCTACCATATTATTGCGAAGCTTTAGCGGCTAACAAATCGACTCTCTGTTTG
>JAZUCK010000013.1:0-6601 GCA_045639065.1 Alphaproteobacteria bacterium
GCTTTCATAATTTTGTAATTGTTGGCGGGATATTCCAATCATTTGAGCAAACTTAGCCGAGGATATATTTTTCTTATTTCGCATAAATTTTATTTTAATACCGATTTCTTTCATAAGTTTGTTATTTTCTTTTTCCATATCACATCTCGTCCTTAAGTTGTTTTAATAACATTAGAATATACTAATACAAGAATGTGATATTTTCAATATAAAAATTGTACAGACTTATACACAACAACCAAAGGTTGATGACACGGATCGTTTTTTACATTAAATCTAATGATTAGATTTAAATAAAAAAATGCTTAAAAGATGCAATTCATTAAAACCATCCTTGATTTTTGTATAAATTGAACTTTATATTATATACATATTTATGAAAAAGGAGTGTCATGCCTAACGCTATTTTACTTGATTGGGACGATACATTAGCTCATACAAGGGCGTGTGTTGTTGATGCAATAGAATTTGTTTTAAAAAAATATAATAAAGAACCTTGGAATATTACTAAAGCTAAATATAGAGATACAAATAAATCACTCAAAGATAATTTTTCTAATTTTTTTGGTGCCGACTACATCAATGCATATAATGATTATTTGGACTACTATACAAAATATACATATAATCTGGTACGCCCCGTAGAAAATGCCGATAATTTTCTTAAATTTTGCAACCAAAACAATATTGATTTATATATTATATCGAACAAAGAAAAGTCTTTATTACTAAAAGAGGTTGAGTTTTGTTTTCCTGATATTGCATTCAAAAAAATATTAGGTAACGGTGATGCATCTCAAAACAAACCTTATCCGGCACCGGTTTTTGAAGCATTACACGATGTAAATTACAAAATAAACAAAGAGAATGTTTGGTTAATCGGCGACAGTAAACAAGATACCGAATGTGCATACAATGCAAACATTCAGCCTGTATTGCTCGGTAAGGGCAAGTTTATGGATGATGGCTATATTAAGGATAAGATAAATTCATCAATACCATTGTTGATTTTTGATAATTTTAAGGAAATTATTGAGTATTTACAAACAAGTGGCATCTAAATATATAAATCATCTACTTTTACAATCATTGACATAATATGTTTTTCTTTTGGGGCTAACTTTACAAAACATTCATCTTGATTTGCGGGTTCAACACAAACAAAATTTTTGTATTGTCCTTGGCTCATTTCGGCCAAATCCTTATTAGGATTCCACACAATAGTTGATTGAGATCCTGTTTTTTCTATGCAGATACGTCTTTTATAAAAACTATCGATAATTTCTATGTTTTTAGTGTGATTTAAGAAAGCACCATCAAATTCGCCATCAAGTTGCAGATCATTATTCAGAGTATATATTTTATTATCAAGCGAGCTTTTATATTGCTGTCCGGACAATCCTTTTATCAATATTTCATCTTTGTTACTGACATTAAAATAAGCATGCAAGGCCTCACTAAAACAGAATTCATCATTACTTTGATTTATGGTTGTTAGTATACATTCAAGCTTGTCCGTAATCTTAAAAAGTAAATTTGCAATAACTTTCGTATTATACTTGTTATCAGGTATCAAAAACAACTCTGCTTCTATTTTCTGCTCATCAATGATTGCCTTTTTAAGATTCCACATAGAAAGTCTGGCAAATCCGTGCCTTGGAAAATAATTATTTAGCTCTTCCTCAGCAAATCTTGGCCAACAAACCGGTATACCTCCTCGAATAGCCTGAATATTATCAAATTTGTTCTTTTCACCCAACCAAAAAACATCGTGTTGTTGAGATTTTGGACGGTATGAGATAATATTACCGCCCCAAAGCGAAATTTTACATTCAACAGCTGAGTTACTTAATGTTAT
This sequence comes from Alphaproteobacteria bacterium, assembly GCA_045639065.1. Lineage (GTDB taxonomy): Bacteria > Pseudomonadota > Alphaproteobacteria > RF32 > CAG-239 > CAZU01. The sequence continues at coordinate 1,859 of JAZUCK010000013.1, forward strand.
AATTCCGTTATTCTCAATTTTCATATGCTATGCCTTGTTTTTATACATCGCGATAATTCTTATATATTTATGTAGCTTAAAATAATAAAATAAGTTGCGATATCTATAGTATAGAAGAGTGAAAAAAACAACTAAAAAAAACAAAAGGTTTGACAATAAGGTAAAAAGGCATTAAAAGCTCTGATGAATTTATATTATGTATCATTAAAATTATGTGCTTATGAAGAAATTTATTATTTTGTTTGCGTTTTTTGCGATAGCATTGAGCGCAATGACATCTTGTCAGAAGAAACAAGTTGTCGAAGAAGTTCAAACAGTTTGTGAAATGCCGGCCGTTGCTCCTTATCAGCCTGTTCATTTTATGGATACACTGAAGCTTAAGGACCTTAATTGTTACACTTATTTTAATGCCCCAACAGAGGAAGTCCCAAAGAGTGTAACAGTCAAATATGATACCAAATATCCTTACACAGCTCCGATTATCGTTTGCTATACCTATCAAAATGGTGATACGTATACATATATTGTTCCTGAAGAATTTGGCTTGCGTACAAATGAAATGGGACGATTTAAGATAATCCAAGATGATGAGCTTACTGTGTGGATGCAAGGTCAAACCAGCAACGGAAGATTCTATGAATTTGTTTTCTATGGCAATGAAAAATTTAACAGTGTGAAAATCAAACCAAATTCACACTACAATCACCCTCATGGCGTGATTAAGTATTGTTACTAGAAATCAACGCAAGGTACAGTTAATGCAACTGTACCTTTTTTTTATTCGCTCTAATAAAAATAGCCCTTTACATAATCCAAAAGCTATATATAATCCCTACAATCAATTTATACAATTATGTTTAACTATTTTTTTATTATCAAGCTTTATGGACAGAACAGTTATTTTGTTGTTGGCTGTAATTGCCATTTTACTCTGTATCATGAGTTATCTTTTAATCATTAACATTCGCAATTCAAGATTATTAAAATCTTGCTACAAAAAAGACGTAGAGCAACCGAGAGAAGATGAAGATACAGAAGTAGAGACAGTAAGCGCAGAAATTAAGAACTTGCGCAGTTTAGCAGAAAGATGTGAGCAAAAGTTGCTGCCGGAGCAACGCGGTATGGTAAAAATTCTCATAGAGAAAGAATATCCCGAGTTGCCAGCAATTTTACAGATCGAGAATTTGAAGATCAGCCTCAAACGAGACCACAAAAATAACTCTATGTTTGATGCACACAACGTGATCTATGCCTTGAATTTGGCTAGATGCGGACACAATCGTTCAGCACGTCATCTTCCCAATCGTTCTGAAATTAAACTTATTTTAACTTATCGAGATATCATCAATGTATATCTTGAAGAATTAGGTTTAGATTTAATTTCCGACAAAGACAGTTTTTGGTTCTTGGATACGCCATCAAATTGGACATTCAAATGGAAATACTACCATTGGAGTTTGGTCGAAGCTACTGAGAAACTAAAAAACAAAATCTTTATTTATACTCCTGATGGGGTTAAAAGAGAGAATTCTTTGCCACAGGCAAAAGTTGTTCTTTTGCTTAACGGTTGGTTCGATTTATTCGAAGAAATTTGATTTTATCAACGGACGAGAGACTACAGCATTGGTCTCTCGTTTTTTTTGACAAAACACCAAAAAAGTCATATAATGAATGTAGTTTTTCTTAATTAAGGATATATAAATGTCATCCATAAAAATTGGCTTACGAACTCAAAAAACAAAAAGCAATCCTTGGGGATATGAAGCAATTGAAAATATACCCAGTGATGAGGTATGTGTTTTATTCCTGAATGGTGATGGAGCAACAGATGATAAATCAGCCAATGGTGCTGCTAAAATTATTGAAGAACAGGTTTTAGATACCATAGGCGAAAAAGTTTCTGTTTATAGCACCAATTATGATTTTGAAGGAGTTCATGGAAAATTATCGAGATTACTTGATTTTGCTAAATATGGTCATATGCAATACTCCCAAATTGATAAGCTATCAAAAGCAAAAGCTGAAGACTACGATCCTCAATATGTTAATGATTTGTTCAAAAGAGCGATATTACCTAGGATATCATTGATTAACGGAAAAGGCAAATTATCTACCGAAGAGGCGTGCAAAAGAATAAGAAAATTAAATATCGTTGCCTTTTGTCATGGAGCCCATGTTGCTCTAAAACTTGAAGAAAAAATGCAAGCAACCATGCAAGAACTTGGTTATTCTAAGAAAGAAGCTGATCTTATACAATCACAACTACTTGTCATAGGACGTGCTCCGGCTTGTCCATTGGGTGTTTCAAAATCGCAATTTATAAGCTTTCATTCAGCTGTTGATAAAAAAGTTCCACATGGTACCAACTTCTTTGATGATTATATTTTCAAAAGAAATCAAGAGGAAATGCGTCGTTTTTATGCCGAAGAAATAAACAACGAAAAAGGCATCAAAGAAAATCGTTGGTTTGATTTTGAGCCTTGTTATTTTCCAAAACAGCAAGGAAATTTCTTTTTGGTAAAAAGGAAATATGATTGGGAAACTCCGGATAGCGGTCCGTTTTCTCCAATCAAAGATGAACATGATGACTTTTCTTTCTATGCCCCTGATGAAACTCAGGACAATCAGGCTATAACCGAGGACGGACGTTTAATTGCAAAAATTGCTCAAACTATTTTACGAAACGGCATAAAAAATTCGCTACAGCAAACAGAAGATTTTATTCCCCTTCCGCCAATAGAACAATTGGTATTAAGCGATAACACAAGCACGCATGATAAAGAAGCGCAAGATTTTGCTAAAATGTCGGAAAACGGCAAAAAATTTATGAAAGATGTTTATGTCTATGCGCGTCAAACAAAATTAAATAAACAGCAATTTGAAAAATAAAATTTTATCGTCTTTCAGAATAATAATTTTGCTGAGTAACCGACAATGTTTTATTGCTTTTATATACGTTGTTTGCACATTCTTCCATCTTTTGCAGAGTTTCAGGCTTAATATGCAAAACAGCAGCCATGTCACTCATTGTTTGCGATGTTGCAGAAGCAATTTTAGCAAAAGAAATGGGGTGCTTATTCTTTTTTTGAACACTCATAGCTAATTGAACCATTTTCTCATCATTATGTTCAAGCAACTTTGACGCCAAAGCCCATGCTGCTAAATATTCATGAGGATAGCGGTAGTCTTTGGTTGCATTGCGGCCATCTTCAAGACAATGTTCTTCGCTATTGTTTCCATATGCCCCCAAAGCATCAATAAGCGGAAGTTTTTTATACTCCGATGCTTCACCGCCGATTTGCTCTTTAGCATTTTGTGATATTGAATCAATTATACCGTAGTTGTCTTTATATATATGGCAATAAGGACTTATCGCATAACATTCACCAACGCCATCCCAAATATTTATCATATAATTATCGTCTTTTACCTTGGGCATTGATATAAGCTCTAATTCATCAGGATTTATTCTTACGTTGGAAATGCCTAAGTTGTCGAGCTCTTCACTCATCTCTCGTAACACATTGTTTTTGCGAATTATATCAATATCAAAAATAAGAGATGGTGTATTTCCAACCAATATTACATCATCTTTGACCGATACTAATTCCATTTTTTCTTGCTCGGTCAAGCTATCGAATTTTTCCTTATTTGTTCTTTCGGCCAAACCGCCCAAGGCTCCCAATCCGTCAAAATTTCCATGGCGATTTTTGCGCTGTATTAGCCCGATATAAATGTCTTTCAAAGCTTGAATTGCACTTTCTGCATTAGGGACAACTTCGCCGGTATAAATTGTTACATTTGCACCACTACTTAAGACAGTACTGCGAAATTTATCATCTTGAAGCAATTTGGCTCTTTTCTCACCTTTTGGCGTTGAGGCTATCAATGATAATGCTTGCTCATTTGCAATCATAATGAGGTTCCCTTAATCAAATATAATATTACCATAATTATGTCACAATTTAGATTTTAATGCAAGCAGTTGTTTTTCCACTGAGATATTGACATTTTAAGAAGGTATTATATAATGCCGTGACATTTTACTTATTTATTAACTCATTATCAAATAATTATGGCGAACAATCACCTTAACGGGGACAATCCTTACAGGATGTCAGTTTCCGAAGCTCAGCAAGAACTTCAAGATTGGACAGACAATGGCGGTCAATTCAGAGTCGATGCACCTCATTCAGGAAATAACGAGGTTCATGTGCATGCATACATCGACAATAATCCGAATGAAGACATTCTGATTCAAATCGAACCAACTGAAAAAGAGTTAGAGGATTACGACACCGGAATTGAACCTGAAGAAGAAAGTGAAGATGATTAAATGATTTATTTCAAAAGGTCTGAAAGCATAACTTTCAGGCCTTTTGCTTTGATATAAAAATAATCCGTTTTTTATATAATTGTTATTTTTTACACATAAAATTTAGTTATATCTTTGAGCGTAATCATTTGATTTAATGTAAAAAACGATCCGTGTCATCAACCTTTGGTTGTTGTGTATAAGTCTGTACAATTTTTATATTGAAAATATCACATTCTTGTATTAGTATATTCTAATGTTATTAAAACAACTTAAGGACGAGATGAGATATGGAAAAAGAAAATAACAAACTTATGAAAGAAATCGGTATTAAAATAAAATTTATGCGAAATAAGAAAAATATATCCTCGGCTAAGTTTGCTCAAATGATTGGAATATCCCGCCAACAATTACAAAATTATGAAAGC
>JAZUCK010000014.1:0-35053 GCA_045639065.1 Alphaproteobacteria bacterium
CTATCGTCCACAATTCTATTTCCGTACAACAGACGTAACAGGTTCAATTGAATTGCCTGCCGGTACAGAAATGGTAATGCCTGGCGATAACATTTCAATGACAGCCAAATTGATTCACCCGATTGCTATGAACGAAGGTCTGGGTTTTGCTATTCGTGAAGGTGGTCACACTGTTGGCGCCGGCGTTGTTGCTAAAATCTTGAAGTAAGATTTGAAACAATAATCCGAATATAAATTTAAGCCCCGCTTCTTAATGTTGCGGGGCTTTCTTTTATTTGTTGCATAATAAAAATTGCTGTGCTATACGCAGGGTATATGTTTTATTATTTAGATTAGTAAGTATGGATAAAAAAGTTAAAGAAGTTGTAGCTTTTATGAAGGAAAAAGGAGTTACAATGAATGATTTAAGAAATTATTTTGATGGAAAATCTCGAGCCAAATTCAGCTTAGTTATTGACGATGTTTATGACATTAGAGGGACTGTAGTTTCCGGAAGAGTTGACGAGGGACGTCTTTATGTCGGAATGGAATTGTCTTTAGTTAAAGGAACAAAGGTTATTAACTGTAAATGTGTTGCGATAGAAAAATACCGCAAATTGCTGAATGTATGCCTGAAAGGTGATTATGTGGCAATTAAGCTTGAAGGTGTTAGTCGCAGAGACGTAAAAAAAGGTATGACCTTGATTTCTGTTGATAAAGAATCTGAAGAATAGGCTTGTAACCAACCATGAAACTCGCTTTAAAAAAAACGAGTTTTTTTGTTGCCAAAAAGCGATAATTATGGATAATTTATTTTATACTTTTATATACGAGGAGCTGTTAATGAGTTTTGTCATTTTTGATACGGAGTATATTGCCGATAAGGGAATGAAAGAAGAGGGTTTTTGCGGTTGGCAAAATCGTGAGGTTATTCAAATTGCTGCATTGAAAGTGAATAATAAATTAGATGTAGTTGATAAGCTGAATCTTTATGTAAAACCCAAACTTCATAATGAGATTCCGCAATATTTTGTAGATTTGACAGGTATTGACGATGAAATAATGAGAAAAGAAGGCGTGGCTTTTGGCGAAGCTTATAATGTTTTTAAGGATTTTGTCGGTAAGGACATTTGTTATTCGCATGGTTGGAGTTTTAATCAATATAATGATGCCGATGGTGAAGTTATGCGGGAGATGTTGACAACGTATAATATGACAGATGAAAACCAGCCAAATTATCAAAATATTGCCTATTGGTTTAGAGATAAATATAAGGCAAAAGGTATAAATGTTGAAACACAATCATCCGGCGAAATTGCAACCATTTTAGGAAAAGATAATGAACTAAAACAACTTTGCTTACAAATACATAATGCTTTTTATGATGTTTATTCTATTTTAATCGGTTTGAGGGAATTGGAATTTAATCAAAAATAAAATTTTAACGGAAATAAAGTTAATGAAAAAATATTGGTTGTTTGTTTTATTTAGTATTGTACCGTCATCACTATTTGCAAGTGAATGGAGTTTTGGAGCAAAAGGTTTGGTAGGTGCATATTATGGTTTATCCGAAACTAAGGGAAAAAATAAATATCCAAACCGTTGGGTTGGTCGAGGTGATGCAACTATAAATATGAGTTATATTTTTGATGATGGACATAAATTGGGTGTGGAGGCAGCAACTACGGTTATGTTTCGTCAAGATGATAAAAACAGACGTGGCGGTGAATATCGATTTTATCCTTATATTAAAGATGTTTCAAAATATGGCGAAATTTATTTGGGTTATGCTAAAAATGCAGCCAATATGTTACACAAAGGTGCAAAAGATATAACATTTTTAGGTGTTGATGATTCAAATCTTACTTATTTTTTAGATAATTCGAATTGGAATAACGGTTATAAAAAAACTTATTTTGCAACTCCGGAATCTACATCAATAATGAATGACGGACGAGCAGCGAAATTTGTTTATATTGCACCGATTAATGAAATAACAAAGCTTGGTTTTTCTTATGCCCCGGATAATAAAAACAGAAGAGGTATGAACAGTAGATACGTCGATTATGAAGAAGTTGAGGACGGATATACTTTTGCAGGTCAAAGAAAATGGGATGTTAATGAGTATAGTTTGTACACCTCTGTGGGATATGGTATTTTTAACCGAACAGATAAGGAATTATCATTGGGAATTAGTTTGGAAAAGGGAAGCTTTAATATTGCTTCAGGATATAAAAAAGCGTATGTTGATGGTAATGAAAATCCTATTTCAACAACCCAAATAAGTGATAACTTACCGGCATATTTTGACAATTATCGAGAATCACAAGCTTGGAATATAAGTGTGGGATTTCAGTGGGAAAATTATAAAACCAATTTGGCATATTTGGTTACTGACGCCAAAAATACAAGACATCAGGACAGTATGATTTTGTGGTCAAATGTTTATGAGTTGGATCATGGTTTTGAAATTTACGGTTCCGGCGGATATATTAAAATGCATGGTGACGAACAAGAAGATGACAATCGAGGCTATGCAATTGTTAGCGGTGTCGGATATCGTTTTTAGGGAAGAAGATATTTTATGCCGTGATTGAAGGCGTATAATAATACTATGTAGCGGAACAGTTTGCCTAAAAACATTGAAATATTTACTATTAATACGTTGGCACGCATAAAACCTAAGGCAAAACCTATTATGTCACCGACGGCGGGAAGAAAACAGAAAAATGCCATATATGCGCCTTTATTATAAATTTTTTCTTTTACTTTTTTTATTTTTTCCATCGGAATATGAAAATATTTTTCAATCCATTCAATTTTGCCTAAATAACCTAAATAATAGTTGGTCATTCCGCCAATCCAATTTCCAAGAGTTGCGGATAGAAGTAATAATGCCGGATTAAAGTTTGCACCTAAAAGGGCCATAAACGCAACTTCGGAGCTAATCGGTAAAATTGTGGCAGCCAAAAAACTGACAGAAAATAATCCGTAATAACCGTAAGCTAAATATTCTTCCATGTTGCTCTTTTTAAATATTGTGTTGACTTTTGTGTCTTTATGTATATGCTGAAAACACATTTATATTACTTGTGAGATTATATTGTCAATTAGAAAATTATAACGCTTATGAGAAGAGAAAAACTTGAATTTATTACCGAATTTGTCCATGACAATTTCGGGATTGAATTGGATGAGTTAAAGGGCTTATCCGATTTAAGTGAGGAACAACAAGACGAGCTGGCAGAGTCCTTGAGAAAGAAGTATAATGTGTCTGTTACAGGCGGACATATTAGAGACTGCATTAAATCTTATGGTGAAATGCGTGCTATAGAGCTAGCGGCGTTTGTCCAAGACAGATGTGGTGTCAAGCCTTGATAACTTGTTGATAGAATTAAAAAAAAGCATTAAGGAAAGAAACCTTAATGCTTTTTTTTGAAAGTTGTTGCTTTTTAGAACAACGATATTTTCTTTTCAATTTTGATACGTTGTTGTTCTATTAGTGTAGCTAAGTTTAATTTTCCGCTTCGTATCATTGCGCGAACGGGACAAGCTTCATTGACATCGGGGTTGGCAAACAGGTAGGTAACTTTAGCACGTTTAGGAGCTCCCTCTAGAATCTGATGTACGCAACCTAAAAAGCCGTTAGCCACAAGTTCGTGCGCCATTTCTTCGGAGATTCCGCTTGAGGCGGCATACTTAATCAAAGCATTTACGGCATCAGAAACGTTATTGGCGTGAATTGTCGATATTACCAAGTGTCCTGAAGTTGCAGCGCGAAGTGCTTCGGAGGCAATATCAGGAGAACGAATCTCGCCTAAGTATACATAACGAGGTTTTGAACGAAGAGCTGATTTAATACCTTCTTCCCAAATTCCGTCAGGAGGAGTGGTTTGTTTACAAAGTCCAAGCTCTCCAATAGGTGTTTTGTATATGCCGTCAAGAGGCATTTCGATAGGATCTTCAATGGTGTAGGCATAACCACCTTTTTGTTGTAAAAATTCTTTTAACAAAGCTGAAACCGTGGTCGATTTACCTGAACCGGTGGCGCCGGCCAAAATGATAAGGCCACAACTATCAGCTAGTGAAATAAGGTGATTGTATACGCCTTGCGGAATACCAAGATTTCTTATATTAGGTACGGTAATAGGCATTTTACGAGCAATATATTGCGGGCCATCAAGGGCGATGGTTCTCTCCACACGATAGTTTCGGCCTTTGTAGCTTAATAAATAGCTTCGAGTTCCTTCAAAGGCATTTTCGAGTTCTACAAAAAATTCTTCAAAGTCGTCAAATTTGACTAATTTTAATCCGGCATTAGTCATACCGCCCCAAATGAAAGTTTTTTTATCAAAAGGAATGTATACGTCAGAAAAGTTTACGTCATTTATGAAGCCTACATTTTCAATCTCGTAATCATTGGAAGATACATCGTTTACATAGTTTAATTGAGTTTTTGTCGTGGCGGATATTTGAGAAGGTAATTTTCCTGTAGGAATAAATGAGGGAGTTGCTTTTGGATCAGCAACCGGCTTAGGAGCAGGCTGAGGGGACGGCTGAGGAGCTGGCTGTGGAGTAGGTTGCGGAGCCGGACGAGGTTGTGAAGCAACTTGTGGCGTCGGTCTAGGTGCAGGTTGCGCAGTATGTTGCGGTGCCGGTTGAGGCTGCGGTGCTGCCTGAGGCTGTGCCGGAGGTGTTACGGCAGGTGCTTGTTGTTGCTCTGTCGGTGTTTTTGATCTTTGAAAAAAATTCATTTCCGTACTCCTGTTTTTAAATAATAATCTAAATTTTATACTAATACTTATTTGTTTAGATTTTATTAAAATTAGGATATATTGTTTTTGGAAATATATGTTGTATGTAACAAAGATAAAGTAGTTGCATTAAATTTTTTTTAGTGTATTACTATCTTAGTTAAAAATGGGATTTTAGCCCTGTTGAATTGTTTTAAATAGATGTAAGGATATGAATAATGGTTTCATTGGCAGAAAAAATGGCGGCAAATGTAGATATGTCAGCCTTTGGAAAAGCTGAAGAGTTAAAGAAAAGATTATGGTTTACCGTTTTGGCTTTGATCGTATTTCGAGTTGGTACATTTGTACCGTTGCCGGGTATTGATCCAACAGTTGTTGCAGAGCTCTTTGCTCAAAATTCTGATGGTTTGCTCGGTATGTTTAATATGTTTGCCGGTGGTGCGTTAGAACGTATGACTATTTTTGCGTTGAATATTATGCCTTATATCTCTGCTTCGATTATTATCCAACTCGGACAATCTATCATTCCTTCTTTGCAGTCTTTGAAAAAAGAAGGCGAGGCAGGACACAGAAAAATTACACAATATACTCGTTATTTGACAGTTTTAATTACTATTGTTCAAGGCTATGGTATAGCTGTGGGATTGGAAAGTATGAGTAGCTCAATGGGGGCTTCTGCCGTATTACTTCCCGGTTTTATCTTTAAGTTTACAACTATCATTTCTCTTGTTGGCGGTACTATGTTTATCGTTTGGTTGGGTGAACAAATTACAGCCAGAGGTGTTGGAAACGGTTCGTCTTTAATCATTACGGTCGGTATTATTGCCAATATTCCGGCTGCTTTGGCTCAAACATTTGAGTTGGGACGTGTAGGTTCTATGTCTGCCGGCGTGATTTTGATGCTTATGGTTATGGCTGTGGCATTGATTTATTTGATTATCTTGGTTGAGAGAGCTCAAAGGAAAATTATAATTCAATATCCTAAGCGTCAAGCTATGGGTAGAATGGGAATGGCTGAAAGCTCGCACCTTCCTTTAAAAATTAACCCGACAGGTGTTATTCCGCCAATCTTTGCAAGCTCATTGTTGTTGTTACCGATTACAATTGCTAATTTAAGTGCTGAAAGTGGTCCTTCTTGGGTTCAAAGCTTGTCGCAAATGTTAGGTCATGGTCAGCCTTTGTATTTGGCATTGTATGCGTTTTTGATTGCTTTCTTTGCATTTTTCTATACAGCAATTGTATTCAATCCTGAAGAAACAGCTGAAAATTTGAAAAAACATGGTGGTTTTGTAGCAGGTATCAGACCAGGTAAAAATACAGCTGATTATTTGGATTATGTTATTACTCGTTTAACAGTTTTGGGTGCTGTTTACTTGGTCGGTTTGTGTATTTTGCCTGAAATTTTAATTTCTAAATTATCTGTTCCGTTTATTTTAGGTGGTACAACATTGCTTATCGTGGTTCAGGTTACTATGGATTTTGTAGGCCAAATACAATCTCATTTGATTGCATATCAATATGAGGGTCTAATTCGCAAAGCTCAATTAGTTTCAAAAAAGAGAAAATAAATGAATTTTGACGGGTTAGGCGTGCATATTGTCTTAACAGGTGCTCCCGGGTGCGGGAAGGGTACTCAGGCTCGTTTGTTAAAGGAAAGGATCGCAATTCCTCATTTATCAACAGGTGAAATGCTTAGGGCTGAAGTTCAAACCGGTTCGGATTTGGGCTTGGAAATAAAAGCATTGATTGATGAGGGTAATTTGGTTCCTGATGAGATGATTATCAAAATGCTCGAAAAAAGAATCGAACAAGATGATTGCTCAAAAGGATTTATACTTGACGGATTTCCAAGGACTTTACCTCAGGCTGAGGTTTTGGAAGATTTGTTAAACAAAAAAGGCATTAAACTTGATGCTGTTATAGAAATTCAAGTTCCAGATGAAATTATTATGGAGCGTATTTTAGGACGTTATGCATGTATGAAATGCGGACACGGATATCATGATAAACACCAAAAGCCCAAGGTTTATGGTGTTTGTGATGAATGTGGGGGTACAGAGTTTTATCGCAGAATCGACGATAACAGAAATACGGTACAGAATCGACTCGTGAATTATCGATCTTTAACTTATCCGACAATCCCATACTTTGAGAAAAAAGGATTGCTCAGATGTGTTGACGGAACGGGGTCGATTGAGGCTGTTTCAAATAAAATTGACAGTTTATTTGCCGTTGCATAATGATTTGAAAACAAATAATTTAACAAAAATTGCATTTTTTTGCATTTTTTGTTAAATCTGTAGTTGACACTAACGAATTTTGTCATATAATCCGGCTTAATTTTGAAAAGTGGTGATCAACTTTTTAAATGTGGTTTAATTTTAAATATATGGAGAGTTAATTTGGCTCGTATAGCTGGTGTAAATATTCCAACTGCCAAGAAAATTGAAGTCGCATTGACTTATATCTATGGCATTGGTAGAAAAACTGCTCAGGACATTTGCAAAAAATCCGGTGTTTCTGCAGATCGTCGCGTTCACGAATTGAGCGATGAAGAAGTTGCTAAAATTCGTGAAGTTATCGACAACGACATCGTTGTTGAAGGTGAACTTCGTCGTGAAGTAGGTGTTAACATCAAAAGATTGATGGATCTCGGTTGTTACAGAGGTTTGCGTCATCGTAAAGGTTTGCCTGTTAGAGGTCAAAGCACTAAACAAAATGCTCGTACCCGTAAAGGTAAACGCAAAACTGTTGCTAACAAGAAGAAATAAGGTGATTTGAAAAATGGCAAAAGCAGTATCACAACGTATTAAAAGAAAAGAAAAGAAGAATATTACAGCGGGTGTTGCCCACATCAATTCTTCTTTCAATAACACAAGAGTTACCATTACAGATGCTCAAGGCAACACAGTGTCTTGGTCAACTGCTGGTGCTCAAGGTTTTAAAGGTTCTAGAAAATCTACTCCTTATGCAGCTCAAGTTGCAGCCGAAGAAGCCGGTAAAAAGGCTCAAGAACACGGTATGAAAACTTTGGAAGTTGAAGTTAAAGGTCCGGGTTCTGGAAGAGAATCGGCTATCAGAGCTTTGCAGGTTATCGGTTTTACTATCACAACAATTCGTGATGTAACTCCTATTCCGCACAATGGTTGCAGATTAAGAAAGAGACGTCGCGTATAGTATTTTGGTCTTATAGATTGCGAGGTAAAGCAAAGTGCTTCGCAATCTATTGGCTTGTTTAAATAAACTTTGCATATGCAATATATAAAACTTAGAGGGTACTCCAGTGATTCAAAAAAATTGGCAAGAACTTATTAAACCGACTAACTTGGACATCAATGCTCTTGAAGGAGCTAATAAAACTAAGATCGTCGTTGAACCCCTCGAAAGAGGTTTTGGCTTGACTTTGGGTAACGCTCTGCGCAGAGTGTTGCTTTCATCTTTACAAGGTGGAGCCGTTACAAGCATTAAAATTGACGGTGTTTTGCACGAATTTTCCGTTATTCCGGGTGTTAGAGAAGATGTTACCGACATCGTGTTGAACGTTAAATGTTTGGCCGTTGCCGTTCATTCTGAAGGCACAAAGACTATGAGCTTAAAAGCTGAAGGTCCTTGTGTTGTTACCGCTTCTATGATTGAAACAGGTCATGATGTTGAAATTATGAATCCTGATTTGGTTATTTGTAACTTGGATGCCGGTGCAAAAATCAATATGGAAATGACTGTTGGAACAGGAAAAGGTTATGTTCCTGCTTTCCAAAACAAAACAGCTGATACTCCGATTGGAGTTATTCCGGTTGACGCTATTTATTCACCGGTTAGAAAAGTTTCTTACAAAGTTGAAAACACTCGTGTCGGTCAAGCTACTGACTATGATAAATTGACTTTGGTTGTTGAAACAAACGGTGTCGTTACTCCGGAAGATGCTGTAGCTTATGCTGCAAGAATTTTGCAAGATCAGTTGAAACCTTTCATCAACTTTGATGAACCGGAAGCTGAAGATGCACAAGAAAAAGAAGAATTGCCGTTTAATCGTAACTTGCTCAAGAAAGTTGAAGAACTTGAACTTTCTGTTCGTTCTGCAAACTGCTTGAAGAATGATAATATCGTTTATATCGGTGATTTGGTTCAAAAAACAGAAGCAGAAATGCTCAGAACACCAAACTTTGGTCGTAAGTCTTTGAACGAAATTAAAGAAGTATTGGCTAAGATGGGTATTCATTTGGGTATGGATACTCCGGGTTGGCCACCAGAGAATATTGAAGATTTGATTCGTCGTTGTGATGAACATTTCTAATTCTGAAATGGAATAAATCAAAAGCCCTCTCAAAAACACGAGAGGGCTTTTTTTGTTGCATTTTGTGAAAAGTATAGTATTGTCGTTAAAGCAATACTGATTATTAACATAAATATATAATTATATGAAACAAAATTATTTGAAAGAATGGTGGAACGCCGTTTGTTATCCGATGCCTGTTTTGTGGGCACCAAAAGAGGTTTGGGAGAATTTTGCAAATAATGCTACTTATGCCCGTGTGTTAAAAGCTTTTCGGGATAATGCACATTCTGCAAGTGGTCATGATAAGCGAGAAAATTTGCGAATTATTTTGAAGCGACTTGCCAGAGGTAATTGGCCGAAGCTTTCAAAAGATTTTATTTGCGAATTTTCGCAACAAATTTATCGTGTAGAATCATGGGAAACCATTAAGGAAGAGATAAAAAGATATCCGTTTTTTAATACTTTGTATCTTGTCGATAAAAATGACCAAATGCTTGGTATTTTTATTGGCAGGAATACCGTTATTACCGGTGTTCTCAATGATCCGGTAAGCAAAAAAACGGCTTCGATCTTGATGGATGAAGGCATATTGCCGACTAAACAACAGATGTCCGATATTGGTATGCAACATGCACCCGTAAGTCACATTCTTGATAAGAACGGATTAAAGTTCGCAAAGAATTATTGGGTGGGGGATTGGATGAACTTGCTTGTTTGGGCTTATGCCAAACCTATAGATCGTATTTTGAGAAAGAACTCGATGTTTAGGCCGGCACTTGACAAAGATGATGACTATGCAGGTATTTTGTTTGTGTTGGATGCGTAACATTTGATTGAAAAAAAGCGGTGCGTAAAAGCATCGCTTTTTTGTTGTCTTTTGTTGTTTCTTTTATATACTGTTGCAATCAGATTTTATTATTAACTACTAATTACATACACATTATGAGAAATTTTTTTAAGAATTGGCTTAATGCTATATGCTGTCCGCGTCCGGTACCATGGGCCAGTAATGAGGTTTGGCAAGATTTTGTAAATAATGCGAGTTATGGCAATGTTTGCAAGACTTTACAAGTTAATGATTCTCTTTTCTTTTGTTGGGAAAAATGCACTGACAATCTTAGGATTTTGTGCAAGAGACTAGCTGAAGGGGATTGGCCTGTATTGAGTAATGATTTTATTAAAAAACACGGAAGTAAAGTCATACGAGTGCCATCAGGTGTAGATGTAAAAACTTTTGTGCATGATAATTGCAAGAAAGTTGAGGCCAGATATTTGATTGATGAAAACAATCAGATGTTAGGTATTGTTCTGACTAAGAGCGTTGTTATTACCGGTCTGTTTTATGGCAAGTTTTCTTGTCATATGGCAGAATGTTGCAAGTTTTGCGGACATGTTCCGGCCGGATTGGATATTGTTCCTATACATTCAAATATAACAGATATCAACAATCTGTTGCATGAAATAGGGTACAATCCGATTATTCAGGCTTATTGGTTTGACAAATCAGGGCAAATCAGTTCTGTCGGAATGCCGTTTTATCATAAACGGATAGCAGGAGATAAAGATTGTGCGCAAATGGTATTTTTGGCACAATATTAAGAAAAAAAAGCGATGTTTTAAGAACGTCGCTTTTTTGCGTTTTTAGGCGGTATATTTTTTTTGAGTGTTGTTTTGTTAACTTTTTTGAATGGAAATCGATTTTAAGGCCCTTTTTTTGCCCATAGAGCAAAATCAGGTGCTTTTTTTGTGGGATAAATGTTAAAAAAAAGTGGTTTGAAAAAGATAAAATTGCTATGATTTTTAACAGTTGATAATTGTTAAAAATAAGAAGGAAATCTAAGAGTGGAAGAGAATAACTTAGTTGAAAGCACTCAAGATATTGCACCGGTCGAAATTTCGGAAGAAATGCGCCGTTCATACCTTGATTATGCGATGAGTGTTATCGTTTCTCGTGCGCTTCCTGATGTGCGAGACGGTTTGAAACCGGTTCACCGCCGTATTATCTATTCGGCTTATGAAAACGGTTATGATTATAACAGACCTTTTAGAAAATCGGCTCGTATTGTCGGTGATGTTTTAGGTAAATATCACCCGCACGGCGACTCATCAGTTTATGATGCAATGGTTCGTTTGGCACAGCCTTTCTCAATGAGAGTGCCGTTGATTGACGGACAAGGTAACTTCGGTTCTATGGACGGTGATAGCGCCGCTGCTATGCGTTATACCGAGGCCAGACTTGCAAAAGTTGCTCATGCATTGATTGATGATATTGATAAAGATACCGTTGATTTTATGCCTAACTATGATGAAAGTTTGCAAGAACCGACAGTTTTGCCGGCAAGATATCCAAACCTTTTGGTTAATGGTACAAACGGTATTGCCGTTGGTATGGCAACAAATATTCCTCCGCATAACTTGGGCGAAGTTTGTGATGCTTGTTGCGCTTATATCGATAATCCGGAAATTTCGATTGAAGATTTGATTAGAATTGTTCCGGGACCTGATTTCCCGACAGGTGGTTTGATACTTGGTTATTCAGGTGCAAAGTCAGCTTATTTGACCGGTCGCGGTTCGGTTATGATGCGTGCAAAATGCACTATTGAAGAAATTCACAAAGACAAAGAAGCTATCATTGTTCACGAAATTCCGTACCAAGTAAACAAGGCTGCAATGATTCAGAGAATCGCCGAATTGTTGAAGGAAAAGAAAATCGAAGGTATTTCGGAAATCAGAGATGAATCAGATCGTCATGGTGTACGCGTGGTTATTGAAATTAAACGTGATTTCCAAGCTGATGTTGTTTTGAATCAGTTGTATAAATATACTCCTTTGCAGACCAGCTTTGGTATGAATATGCTCGCTATTCACAATGGTCGTCCGGTTATGTTGACCTTGAAAGACATTGTTAAAGCATTTGTTGAATTTAGAGAAGAAGTTATCAGAAGAAGAACTATTTTCGAATTGAACAAAGCTCGTGACAGAGCTCATACTTTGGTCGGTTTGGCAATTGCCGTTGAAAATATTGATCCGGTTATTGAGCTTATCAGAACTGCTCCAAACCCGCAAGAAGCTAAAGAAGCCTTGCTTTCAAGAGCTTGGCCGGCCGGTGATGTTGAAGCTTTGGTAAACTTGATTGATGAACCTGACAGAAAAGTTGAAAACGGAACTTACCATTTGTCAGAAGCTCAGGCCAGAGCAATTTTGGATCTTAAGTTGCAAAGATTGACCGGTTTGGAACGTGATAAGATTCACGAAGAATTAGTCGGACTTGGCGAAGAAATTAAAGAGTGCTTGTCTATTTTGAGCTCTCGCGAAAAACTCTACGGAATTATGCGTGATGAGTTGGTAGCGGTTAAAGACGAATATGCTAATCCACGTCGTACAAAGATTGAAGATATTGAGTATGATACAGATATCGAGTCTTTGATTCAACGTGAGGAAATGGTTGTTACCGTTACTGATGCAGGTTATATCAAACGCGTTCCGCTTAATGCTTACAAGGCTCAAAAACGCGGTGGTAAAGGTAAATCGGGTATGGCTACCAAAGAAGAAGATTTTGTTACTCGTTTGTTTGTGGCAAGTACACATACTCCGGTATTGTTCTTCTCATCCAAGGGTATCGTTTATAAGATGAAAGTGTACAAACTTCCGCTCGGTTCTCCGACATCTAAAGGTAAGCCGTTTATTAACTTGTTGCCTCTTGAGGCCGGTGAAACTATTACCACGATTATGAAGTTGCCTGAAAATGAGGCAGATTGCAAAGATTTGTCAATTATGTTTGCAACAGCTTCGGGTAATATTCGTCGTAACTCGTTGATGGATTTTGTAAACGTTCAATCTAACGGTAAGATTGCGATGAAATTGGATGAAGGCGACAAGCTGATTAACGTTAGAATTTGTAACGAAGATGAAGACGTATTATTGGCTGCAAGAAGCGGTAAATGTATTCGCTTCCCGGTTACCGAAGTTCGCGTATTTGTCGGACGTAATTCTACCGGTGTTCGCGGTATTAAATTAGCAAACAAAGATGAAGTTGTATCAATGTCAATTTTGAATCACAGCGATGCTACTTCAGAAGAACGTGATGAATATTTGCGTATTTCGTCAGCTATGAAACGTATTCAAGCCGAAAGAGGTGATAATGCGGAAGTTTCGATTGCCGATACCGGTGTTGAAATGAGTGTATTGACCGAAGAAAAATTTGCCATGATGAAGGAAAACGAACAATTTATTTTGTCGGTTACTACAACCGGTTATGGTAAGCGTTCTTCTTCTTATGAATATCGTGTGACAGGTCGTGGCGGTCAAGGTATTGCCAATATGGAAATGTCTGCACGTAACAAAGAAATCGCCAGCTCGTTCCCGATTGAAGATGATAACCAAATTATGATGGTTACAGATGCCGGAAAACTTATCAGAATGCCGGTTGAGGACATCAGAATTGCCGGTCGTAAGACACAAGGTGTTATCCTCTTTAGAACAGCTGAGGGTGAAAAAGTCGTTTCGGTTACTAAGTTAGAAGCTGATGACGATGATGAAGAAGAGTTGACATCAGAAGAGGGCAGCGAAGTTTTGGGAGAGAATATCCCTGAATTTGATGAAACAGAAGTCGCTGTTGAAGAACCAGAAGTGGTTGAACAGGATGTTGAATAATCAGTAGATTAAAAGGGGTGTTCCTTATGAGCACCCCTCTGTTTTTTTAGGAGTGAAAAATTATGCCTTTTTTGACAATTAAAACTAACGGATTTTCTAATGATGTAAATATAGTTGAAAAAGCAGCCAATGTAGTGGCAAATGCTTTGGGAAAACCGGTTTCTTATGTTTGTGCCGAAGTGAAATATAATGAAAATATGGCTTTTGGCGGTAGCAAACAAAGTAAAGGTGCGTGGATTGAGCTTGCATCTATCGGATTTAGAAACAA
The DNA here is from genome assembly GCA_045639065.1 of Alphaproteobacteria bacterium. Taxonomy (GTDB): domain Bacteria; phylum Pseudomonadota; class Alphaproteobacteria; order RF32; family CAG-239; genus CAZU01. The sequence goes on from JAZUCK010000014.1 coordinate 13,931, forward strand.
GCAAGCGGTGGTTGATGTTTTGACTGATTTTGCAGTTGAAAATTTTGGTGTTGAGCGTTCGCTGGTATGTATTGCACTAACCGATTTACCGGCTTGTGATGTTGCTCATGGGGGACGTCTTTTCGGGTAAAAACTCGTATAAAAGTTTTCTAGTGCCATTTTCTGCAGGCTCGAAAAATTCATGTACCTTTTTGTACACTAAAATTTTTCTCGCTTTGAAAATAACACTATAAATTCTTTTCTCCGAGTTTTTTATAAAAAAACTAGAATGCTAAAATAAGTCGTTCCTCGCACAAGGCATGACAGTTTTTTTATAATAAACACCTAAAAAGTCATCCCTCCAAATCGTCAGATTTGGTCAAGGGATCTTCAACTTTTTCTTTAATTAGTAGCTGACGCAGAGGTTAGATTCCTTGACGCACGGACGCAAAAGCGCCGAGCGAGGAATGACAATTTTATTTTTTGTCTAAAAGCATATTTACTTAATCTTAAAAATATGGTAGTATAAGTTATATATTAACGAAACCAAGGGTTTTAAGATATGTGTGAAATAATGAGTAATATCAACAAAGTAAGAAGTGTGAAAGTGGCGGAAATCTACACACACACACACACACATTTAAACTCTGCTAAGCACAATATAAACGAGATTAACTTGCACCCAAAGGGATACCCACACCTTTTGGGTGTTTTGCTGTATGAACAAGGAGAAGAGAGATGGGATGGGAAAATGAAATGATTCACTTTGTCAAAAAAACACCTTTTTTTATTGATGCGGTAAAAGAGTCTGATGTTTTTGCATCAGCCGTAGAACGTGCTGATAATAGTTTTAATCAACTTAAAATTAATCATATAATGAATAAAGAAAAAGAACAGCCGTGGTCAAATATAGAATATCTTAGTACAATTAAAGAAAATTTACTTAAAATTGGAGTTTCAAACGATAGTTATTTAATTGAAGGGCTTGACTTCTTAAAAGGAAGATTTGAAAAAGAAGAACCACTAGGTACTCGTGTTATTACTGATCATATAGAGACAGTAGATGATGATTTTAAAGGATATGACTGTAAAGGATACATGGTTGGTGTTGTAAAAGAACTTTATAAAGGAAGTTTGCCTAAAGTAGGTGATACAATCATGATTAGTGATAATATGATAGATGATCCGGAATTTGGGAAATTGTCAAAATCAGAAATTTACATATATGATAAAGAAACGAAGAAACATAAATTTGTGTATCAAGCATATTATCCTGAAGCAGCTTATGGTTCATTTAAAACCGAAGGTTCCGTTGAGATTACAAAAGCTATTCAAAGACGAGAAATCGGTAGCTGTGAAAGAACAATAGAACAACTGTCGAATAATTATAACAGATAAATCCAAACCCCGTCGAGTTGGCGGGGTTTTGTTTTATATCATCTCACAAGATTTTTGAAGCCATGCTTTCAATTCCTTATCACAAAGCGGGGATAGGGTTTCGAAGACAAATTTATGATAATCGTTAAGCCAGTTTATTTCGCTTTCGCTTAACATATCTTTATTGATTAAGCGATTGTCAAAAGGTACGACTGTTAATGGGGTAAACTTTAGCATATTTTCAGAATAAAGCGTTGAAGCGCTTTCAATAAGGGCAAGATTTTCTAATCTGATACCATATTCATTTTCGATATAAAAACCGGGTTCGATAGAAAGAACCATATCCTTTTTCAATGGCACATTATTTTTTTGTGATAGCGATTGCGGTCCTTCGTGAACGCTCAAGAAATGACCGACACCATGACCGGTGCCGTGAGCATATTCTTGGCCCATACGCCATAGTTGGGCACGAGCTAAGGTGTCAAGTGCACTGCCTGACGTGCTTTGTGGAAATAATGCCGAAGCTACGGCAATATGAGCTTTTAATACTTGAGTATAGTTTTGTTTCATTTCATCAGTAGGAACACCGATGGCAATAGTGCGGGTAATGTCGGTTGTGCCGTCAAAATATTGCGCACCACTGTCTAACAGCAACAAAGAATTTCCACTTAGTTGTTTGTTGGTTTGTTCGCTGGGGTGATAGTGAATTATAGCTCCGTTTGAGCCAAATCCGGCTATAGTATCAAAGCTTAAGGAATAAAAATTTTCGCCTTGTTTCCTGAAATCATAAAGCTTATTTACCACGCCCAATTCGTCAATGCCTTCATTGTTATTTTCGAGCCAATGTAAGAATTTGCAGACAGCTAAACCATCTCTGATATGGGCATTTTTAAATCCGGAAATTTCGACCGGATTTTTCTGTGATTTCCAGTCAACAATCGGATTATTGATGTTGTTTAGCCATACGTGTTTGTCTTTCATTAAAAATTGGATTTTTTTAGGGGTACGGTTATAAGCCAAGCCGATGTTTTTATCTTTATAATTATCCAGTTCATCGGCAAGGGTCGAAAAATCGTTTACAAAAAGGGATACTTCGCCTTGAGCAGAAACTAGTGCAAAAGCCCTGATAATAGGAGTGTTTTTGATAAGATTTGAGCGTAAGTTCATTAACCATGATACACAATCACATTCGCAAATTAAATAACCGTCAAGTTTGTGTTCGTTTATAAATTTGGTTAGGTATGATATTTTTTCTTCTGATGAAATACCGCAAAATTGTTCTTCCAATTCAAAAATTTCGGCTTCGGACTTAACTACTCTGTCGCCTAAAAGATTGGCTTTATCATCAACAAATTCGTGATTAGAAAGTGAGCGTTTCCAAAAATCTACTTCGGATATGCTATGACACCATGAGTTGTATAAAAATTTGGAAGGTGTTTCTATATTGTTTTGAATCCATGTGCCGATAGAATCTCTTGTACAAACAACTCTGATGAGTTCATTGTTTACTTGTTTTTGAGCCTGAAGTTCGTAACGACCATCGACCAACAGCACGGCTTTGTCTCTAAAAATTATCAAATTTCCGGCGGAACCGTCAAAACCGGTAAGTTCAAATATTTTATTTTCTTCATCGAGAATATCTTGAGAGATAAATAAGTTATTTCTGGTAACAATATAAGCGTCAAAATTTGTGCTAATCAGTTGTTTTTGAATTTCGGCAATAGTAGTCATTTTAGTTTACCTTTTGCATGAGGGCTGCACGCCAGTTGTCTAAAGAATATAATTTTATAAGTTTTAGGCCTTGTTGTTCGTGGGCTGTTATAACATCATCGACTTGGTCATCAACAAATCCCGATAGAATACAATAACCGTTCGGTTTTAAGCTTTGTGATAAATCAGAAGCAAAAGCAATTAACGGGTTGGCTAAAATGTTACACAAGATTAAATCATAAGGTGCACCTGTTTGAATTGCTTCGTGTTTGTAACCGTCGCTGACATATGATTTGATTTGAGTTTCAAGACAGTTGTTTTTTGCATTACCATCAGTAACGATTATGGCTTCATCATCAATATCGCCGGCAATGATTTGACTTGTGGGCCATAGCTTTGCGGCGCATAATGATAAAATACCCGAACCCGTACCGATATCTAAAATTTTGTTTGGTACAATGCCTGAAGTGTTTAATTCGCTAATGGCTTTAATACAGCTTTGGGTAGTTTGATGATTGGAACCGAACGCCGTGGCGGCATAAATTTGCAATGGGATTTTATCGGTTTTGGGTTGTGATGTTTCGTGTATGCCATAAATGCAAAAATCACAAATTTCAAAACTTGGAAATTTTATGACGTAGTCTTTGAGCCAATTTTCACTTTTTAATTCCGTTACATCATATGGTGGAAGATTTATTCCGAAAAAATGAGCTGATTGTAACATTTGTTTTTCGTCGAAACTTTCTCCAATATAACCGACATATTCATCAATACCGTTATCATTATAGTTTTGGGATACAACTTCAAAGAAGTTATTTAAGAATTCATCAAATTGTTCATCAACAGTTTGAGTGGGGCGAAAAGTTATTTGCCAGCATTTTGATGTCATTAGTTTTAATTATCCTATTGCTTGTTATAATTTTATTTACTAAATTGAGTTTATGATATAATAATTAAAAATAAATTTATAAATCTTTATTTTGATTGGTGAATGCATATGAAAAAGATAATTGTTTGTTTGTTGGCTTGTTTGAACTTGAGCGCTTGCATCAATGCCGGCGATTTTGATTTGTTGCCGATCAGAAGAAAAATTTTAAATTTATACAAAGGTCATACAATAGAATTTTATGACAATGAGGAAGCTCTTGTCGGTAAAGAGCGCATTCATGAAAATGATTATCAACTCAATAAAGCCATTACAGTTAAAAAAGGTGAAGATGTTTTAAGTGATACTTTGATGGATAAAAGAACTTATCAGCGCTTTTTTATTAAGTTTAACAAAAAGGGAAGTTTAGATAACCGTATTTATCCGATGAATGTTAATGCTGATGATGAATATAAAATCGTTGGTTGGGTTACAATTAATAACAATAAATATTCTTTAGTCGCTTCACCGTTGGATGATTATGTTTTCTTGTTTGATGAGCAAGGCAATTTGTATGAACGTGGCGGAAAAATCGTAGATGATCGTTTACAACTTTTGGAGGACACTGTTTTTGCATATCCGACAGATTTGAAAATTAAGGTCGTTAATAAAATGCGTGATAGCGTTAGCAATGTCAAAAAAGGATATCAGGTTAAATATGGCGGTATTAAGTTTGACAGATTGTTCTTTGATTATTTGGGATTTGATAATGAAGACAGTACTATGGGCGAATTTAAACAAATAAATTTCCCGAACAAACCTGGGCTTATTGTTATCAACGGAATCGGCTTGAGGGTGTTAAATGCCAGTGATAATTCTCTTACTTATATGATATTGATGGATAATAAGTAATTGATTAAAAAATAAAAAACAGGCTCCGTTGATAAAAAAACGGGGCCTGTTTACTTTTTATTTATATGTTTACTTTATTAGTATGGTAGACATAATAGCTAGGAGCTTTATTATGATTACTGAAGAGATTGTTCATGTAAACGGAATACCAAAAAAATTGATAGTATTGCTACATGGTTATCAAGATAATGCCGAGTACATTGATAGAAAATCGGCTCTGTTGCAAGAAATTGATAATATTGCAATACATATTCCGCAATCTCCGTTTATAAGCGAAATAGATGAAACACAGCGTCAGTGGTTTTCGATACATCAGTTTGATCCTGATGATAAACGCAGAAAACAAATATCATGGAGTGAAGTTGTTGAATTGTACAATCGCATGACTGTGGGATTGGTTGAAGCAAACCATTATATCTTGCAATATGTTGACGGCCTATTAAATGAATATGGGCTTGGATATAATGATTTGTTTTTATGCGGTTTTTCACAAGGTGCAATGTGTGCTTTGTACAGTGGTTTAATGTGCCCTCATAAGATAGCCGGAGTAGTAAGTTTCAGCGGTATTTTGGCAGCCAAAGGTTATATCGAAAAACATGGTAAAAGTAAGCCAGATTGTTTGATTACTCATGGCAAAAGTGATGATAAGATAAAATTTGAAGCTCTTGATTTTACAAGGAAAAATTTGCTTGATTTAGGTTGTAAAGTAAGCGTATTTGAAATTGAAGATGCAGGACACTATATCAGTTCGCGAGCTGTAAAAGAAGCCTATCGATTCATTAAAAATAAAATTAAATAAACGGTTGAACGACTAATAGCCCGCCGTTTTCTATCAATTCATTTTGAGGGTTTTCTATTTTTAGGCGCGAATTTATTCCGATATTTTTATCGAGTATATGTTTGTAGTTACCTATGGCATTTATGTATGTTATTACCCAATCGGAATGAAGCCCCAAAACATTCCAAGCTGTTTTGTTTATGCCAAGAAGGTTTTGCATAGACAAGCTTTTGGTTGCATAATTTGTTTCGATTGTTTGTGAAGTAATGTCGGCAGAGTAGGCTAACTTTAAGGCATTTATAATCCAACGAAAAGCAATATTGATTTGCGGTGCATTGCCGGCAGTATATGCACGTATGGGGATGTAGGTTATAATTTCAGGTAATATTTGAGTCGGTTGGTTAGTCTTAATGCTTTTAACAAAGTCATTTATAAAAATTTCACTGTCCGATGCAAGTTCACAACGGTTGGTATAAAATCCTTCTTTTAGTGATGTAAGTGATGGAAACTCTAAGAGTTTAAATCCTAGTGCATGCTTGTGATTGTATTCATTTACAAAGGTGGCTGCATTGGAGTTTTTTAAGACACAAACTTTGTTTTTGGCAAATTCGGTTATTGCAGTAGCTTCGGTTTGAATGCGTGATACAAAAATTTGCTTGTCATAATAGAGAGTATCAACCGGTAAAACTTTCAGAAGAGATTCTTCGGTAGATGATAGGGAAGAGTGTCCGAGCATTATATCTATTTTGCCACTGTTTAAGGCCTTGCCTATGTCTTTTCTTTTGATTGGAACAAGCTTAAAATTTTCCGAATCGTCAAAAATAGCAGTAGCAAAAGCTCGGCACAAATCTGCGTCAAAACCTTCTAATCGATCATTTTGTTTGTATGCTAGTGAAGCATATTCCGAACTGGTGCCGCAAACTACGTATTGGCGTGCTTTTATGTCGTTTAGTAATATTTCTTTAGCTTGTGCTATGTCGGAAATAAATATTGCACTTAAGCATAAAAACAAAAATTTTAGTTTCATTTTTTTAACCATTTGTTGTTATAATGATTCAAATCTTAGTGCATTATAAAGGTAAATTTTATGAAAAGTAATATATTTTTACATTTTATCACAGGTTGCTTTATGTTTTTGGTAATAGGCAATTTACAGGCTAAGCCCTTGAGTGATGATGAGGCTATGATTTTTGCAGATACAAAAGGTAAGGAACTGATACAAACTTTTCAGGAAGAGAATTTGGCAAAAAGGTATCAAATACTCGACAAAATGATTATGGAGTATATTGATATTGAACATATCAGTCGTTTTGTAATCGGTAAATATTGGCGTGTTATGACACCGGAGCAAAAAAAGACCTATGAAGAAACTTTTGTAAGATATGGTTTGGCTTTGTATAAAACTTTGCCTTTGGAATACGCTAAAAACATTGTCTATAAAATAATGTCGGCAAGCTCTGATAATAATTATACAAATGTGTTGGCAAATGTAAAATTTTCTATAAGTGAAGAACCGATGAATGTTACGGTTTCTTTCAGATTACACAAGGTTGCTGATAAAATAAAAATTGTTGATGTTAAAGTGGCAGAAAGTAGTTTATTGTTATCATATCGCGGAAAATTTTATGAGATGATTGCTCAATATGATGATGAAATAGATTGGTTTTTGGAAGATTTACTCGATCAAACCATAACAATGGAAAAAAATTTACTTCAAAATACAAAATCGCAACAAAAATCCCTTGAAATTGGTAATAAAACAAGATAGTCTTAAGCGAAGTTTTTTAATAATATAAGGTTTTAATTTATGAGTAATATAAAGGTAAGGTTTGCTCCATCGCCTACGGGTTGGATGCATATTGGAAATACACGTACTGCTGTGTTTAACTGGTTGTTGGCTAAAAAACTCGGCGGTAGTTTTATGTTGAGAATCGATGACACCGATGTGGCGCGTTCAAAACAAGAATACGAAGATGCAATTCGTGATATATTGACATGGCTTGGATTGGAATGGGTTGAAGAGGCCAGACAGTCTGCCAGAATCGAACGTTATAACGAAGTAGTAGCTAAGTTGAAACAAGAAGGTCGCATTTATGCTTGTTATGAAACTGCCGAAGAGTTGGAAGTTATGCGCAAAAAACTTATGGCACAAGGCAGACCTCCTATATATGACAGAGGTGCATTAAAACTTAGCCAAGAAGACATTGCACGTTACGAGGCAGAAGGTCGTAAACCTCACTATCGTTTCAAATTGGTTGAAGGTACTATTGAGTGGAACGATTTGATAAGAGGCAAAATTTCTTATGATGCTTCTAATTTGGCTGATCCGGTGATTATTAGAGAAGATGGAAGTTATTTGTATCATCTTCCTTCAGTTATTGATGATTTTGATTTCGGCATTACCCATATTGTTCGTGGCGAAGACCATGTTACTAATACGGCTTCACAAATTCAAATGTTTGAAGCTTTGGGCGGTAAAGTTCCGGAGTTTGCTCACCTTCCGTTGTTGACCGGTAAAGAAGGTAAACTTTCTAAACGTTTGGGCTCATTGGGCGTTAGAGAATTGAGAGCTGACGGTGTTGAAAATATGGCAATTTGCTCATTTTTGGCAAAGCTTGGTACATCAGAAGCTATTGAACCATATTTTGATTTAGAAGCTTTGGCTCAATCATTAGATTTTAATAAGCTTGGACGTTCACAACCAAAATTTGATGAAGAAGAATTGAAGTTATTTAACCACAAGTTCGTTCGCCAACTTTCTTATGAAAAAGTAGCAGACAGGGTTAATGTTTCAAAAGAATTTTGGGAAGCTGTTAAAGGCAATTTGGATACTGTGGTCGAAGCTGAAAAGTGGCATAAGGTTTGCTACGAAGAAGTTGCCCCGGAAGTAGAAGATTTGGAATTGACTTCTATGTCTGCCGATTTGTTACCTCAAGAGCCTTGGGATAATGATACTTATCAGGCTTGGATGAATTTAGTTAAAGCTAATACTGATAAAAAAGGTAAGGAATTGTTCCACCCGATAAGAAAAGCTTTAACGGCTCAGGAAAACGGACCTGAATTGAAAGTATTGTTGCCGTTTATCGGTCGTGACAGAGCGATGAACCGCCTTAAAGGAAATAAAGCTTAGTTTTTTTTAATTTTATGGGATATGAAAAATGTTTTTGTTTAATACCTTGAGACGTCGTAAAGAAGAGTTTATTCCGATAGATGCCGATAATGTTCGTTTGTATGTTTGTGGCCCAACGGTCTATGACAGAGCTCATTTGGGTAATGCAAAAACATCGGTCGTTTTTGATGTTTTGTATCGTGTTTTGATGAATAAGTACGGTAAGGATAAAGTTACTTATGTGTCTAATATTACCGATGTTGATGACAAAATATTGAACAAACATAAAGAAACCGGTAAGTCTATTCGAGAAATTACCGAACAGACATATCAATGGTATGTTGATGATATGACAAAACTTAATGTCTTGTCTCCTAACCACAGACCGAGAGCGACTGAGTATATCAATGAGATGATAGAAATCGTAAAATTGTTGCTTCAAAACGGTCACGCTTATGAATCGCAAGGTCATGTGTTATTTGATGTTGATTCGATGAAAAATTATGGTTTCTTGTCCGGTCGCTCAATGAAAGAAATGTTAGCAGGTGCCAGAATCGAGGTTGCTGATTATAAAAAGAATCCGGCAGACTTTATTTTGTGGAAGCCGTCAGATGCTGATCAACCGGGATGGGATAGTCCTTGGGGATATGGCAGACCGGGTTGGCACTTAGAATGTTCGGCTATGAGCTCTAAATTGTTGGGTAATTCGTTTGACATTCATGGCGGTGGTTCGGATCTTATTTTCCCGCACCATGAAAATGAGTGCGCTCAATCGATGTGTGCATTTCCTAACGATAGTTTTGCTCGTTATTGGATGCATGGAGGTATGCTTATGGTTGACGGTGTTAAGATGTCTAAATCTTTGGGTAATTTTTATACCGTTGATCAGATATTGGAAAAACATCCGGCAGAAGCTTTGCGTTTGCTGTTTTTGACAACTCACTATCATCAACCGTTTAATTTTACGTTTGAAGGGCTTGAACAAGCTAAGCAAAATTTGGATAAATTTTATAATGCTTTGTTGCAAGTAAAAGATGTTCCTTTAGATGATAATATTGTTGCCGATGAACGTGTTGTTGAGGCATTGGAAGATGATTTGAATACGCCTTTGGCATTAAGCTACATTCATGACTTGGTAAATCAATTGAACAAGGCTGAAACTTTGGCAGATAAGTCAAAGTATAAAACTATGTTACTTAAATCAGCCGATTTGCTTGGAATTTTATGGCTAGACCCCGAGGTTTGGTTTAAGGGCGAGGCAACTGATGAGGCTAAAGAAATAGAAGAGCTTATCATTCAGCGTGCAACAGCAAAGAAGAATAAAGATTATGCTCTAGCCGATAAAATCCGCAACGATTTGAAAGAAAGAGGCATAGTTCTGGAAGACGGTGTTAACGGTACTACGTGGAAAAAAATATAGCACCGATTGTTTTTAGTGTTTTAAATAATGGCGGGTGTCATGTTTTGCCAAGGAATTGGCAAATGATTTTTTGGCAGCGTATGTCATAAAAAGAGCTTCTTCCATTTGTAAATCGCCAAGCGTTTGTTCCAAAGCTTCAAAGCTTTGATAAATTTTGCTCATCAGTGCAAGATTGTCGGTTACAACATCATAAATTATAGTTTCTTTTTTGGTATTCATCTATTTTTCTCCTTTTATGTTGTTATTTATAAAAATAATTTAAAAGGAAAAAAGTAAGTTTTCAACATAGTAAAAATATGATGTGGTGTATCAAAAATTTGTACAACTTTCGATTTATGAATGGCCGTAAGTTGATGGAAAATTACTGTTGTCAATCCCTAGAGATGAAAGAGCTTGAGCCCATTTTGTTGTGTCTTTACCACCCAAAACCAAATCTTGTGTAGCATCAATAACAAGCCAACGATTATTTAAGATTTCTTTTTCTAATTGTTCGGGAGCCCAACCGGCATAACCAAGGGCAATAATACGTTGTTTCGGACCTTTGCCGGAGGCTATGTCTTTTAGAACTTCTAAAGATGATGATACGGCAATTCCTCCTCCTGTGTTAATGCTATCGGGGAGTTGGTATTCGTCGGAATGGAGAATAAAGCCCTTAGTTTTATCCATAGGGCCTCCGTTGTATAAACTTACGGGTAAGCCTTTGTCTTGAAAAGAAAAGGGAAGATCAACGGCTAAGTCGGAAAATGAAAATTCTTTTAGGCGGTGGTTGATGACGAAGCCCATTGCACCATCTTTACCGTGCGAACATATGTAGATAACGCTTTGAGCAAATTCATCACTAGCGTCCGGCATTGCAATAAGACATTTTCCGGTTAAGTTGTTTATATCAATTTTGTTCATTTTATTCCGTTCAGATATAGTTAAATTTAACTTTATTTATACAATATTTATCTATAATATAGGAAATATTTGGTTAAAATCAATTTAGAAATGAAAAGAAAATGCCTAAAAAAATAGTAGTCTATATATTGCTGATCGTCTGTTTTGCTTTTGCAAGTTTTGCTAAAGCCGATGAATATGGTAAAGTTTATCTCGATTTAAAAGAAGATGAAGAAGAGGAATTCGTTCCTTTAGAAGAGGGTGGCGTTTTAGAGTTTTGGTATATGGCACAAGATTACATCAGAGATGTAAAAGAATATGATGACTTGCTTGAAGGCAAAACTATTAACAAAGATTTTAGTGATGATTTTAAAATTAAATATAAAAACTTTAACGACACAAAATCGGAAGAATGGGAAAGATATGTTCGAAACGGCGTTAAAACATATCGTTTTTATAAGGAAGCAAAACAAAAAATAATCGATTGGATTATGGGGCAAAATCTTCCTGTTGTTGTCGATGATGATCAGTATGAAACAGGCGAAAAAGAAGAATATATTAAAAGTGATGAGCCTTTGATTATTCATGATTTTAAAAAAGTAGTTTCATATTCGGGACAAGAAAGAGATGTTTTGGCAGCAAAGGAAAAATATGCCGAAAAACATAATCTTACTAAGCCATCAGAGTTTATTACCAGATATAAAAAAGCTTTAATGGAAAAAAATTGGAAAGAGCTGTTTTCTTCATATATAGAAGAGTTCAAAGGAAATTTGTATAAGCTTCCTAAAATGATTTCTTCGGGAAAGTTAAATCGTGTTAAGTCTGCTGTTCTTCCAAGGTATCAATATGCTGATGAAGACGGAAATGTTCAAGGTGTGATACTGGTTGAGTTGTTGCAAAATAATGTTTTGTTATTCAGCTCTTATAAAGATTATAAAAATATAGAGGTAAATATTGGCAAATCTGAAAATATAAAAGATTGGAAAGTCGGATTTGTTCGTCCTCAACCGATAGAACTTAAAGATGGTGAAAATATCTTGGTTTATTCAGCAAAATTTCCGATATATTTTGAAGCAAAAATTATTGATAGAACCAAAAGTGCTGTGATAAAGCCGGAGATAAGTGCCAGTGTTTGTTTTGAGGATAAGTGTGAAAAAGTTGTACTTGATCCGGTATTAAAAATAAATCCTGATGAAGATAATAAGGTTGAAGAAACAATATACTCATCTTATATTACTTCGACAAAAATGAATATTCCAAGCGATGATAATAAAGAAAAATACGAAATAGGTGATTTGGTTTGGGAAAAGAAAAATGATGGAACTTTAGGTTGCTTAAGATTAGATGTAGATACATCTGATAAAACAAGTTTTAATATTTTTATTATTGGTGATGAGTTAAAATATTTTGCGGCTCCGAGACACAGCCTTAATGATAATGGTTTGACCATAAGGTTTGATTTGCGAGATATAACGTTTAATCCGTTGGATAAAGAAATATCTTTTTGGATTTCTACCGGCAAGGGAAAGCAATATATTCATAAGCAAAAAGTAACGGATATGTCGCTTTTTGATATTAACGTCGGAAAAATGTCTGTAGCTGTTTTGTGGTTTGCTTTTTTGGGCGGTATGTTACTTAATTTGATGCCGTGTGTTTTTCCCGTATTGTTCTTAAAATTGTTGAGTTATACCAAATCAGGCAAGCTTGATTTGAAGAATATTCGCCATAATTTTATCTTAAATATTGTGGGAATTTTAACGTCATTTGTACTTATGGCTCTTGCTTTGGCCGGTTTGAAATTTTTTGGTCAAGCAATAGGTTGGGGAATGCAGTTTCAAAATACCTACTTTTTGGTAACGGTATTGTGGGGAGTAATCTTTTTTGTATTTTATGTGTTTGGGTTGCTCGATTTTAAGACTCCTGATATGAGTAAAAAAATTGAAAAATTAGGTAAAGGCAAAATGCTTGAGTTTTGGAGCGGTGTGTTCTTGGTAGTGTTGTCAACACCATGTATGGCACCTTATTTAGGAACAGCTTTTGGTATTGCTTTGGCCGGAAATATAGCAACTATTATAACAACCGTAATGGTTGTAGGAATAGGTCTGTCAATGCCTTATATATTAGTGGCCGTATATCCAAAACTTGCATTTTATTTTCCCAGACCATCCAAGTGGATGCGATTAATAAATTTCTGTATGATTATATTATTGATTGTAACAATAGTATGGTTAATAAGTATTTTAACCGCACAAACAAACTTAGCACAAGTTTGGCATTGGATTTTATATATTTTTATAATGTTTTGTATCTTGTATTTTTGGAAAACCATAAAAGAAGAAATAAATAAAATAAAGGACAAAGATGAAGCATTGAATGTGTATAAAAAGATCAGAATTATCTTTTATCCGATTGTGTTTGTATTTATCGGTTTAACATTTGTTGACGTCGGACAAGCAACCCAAAGCAGAAAAGAATATGTCGAGGAAAATTATGTTAAAAATCTTGATTTAGATTATATCCGAAATTTGGTAGATGATGGTAAAAGGGTTATGGTAAAGGTGGGTGCTGATTGGTGCTTAACTTGTAAATATAATGATTTTACGACATTTGATATCGAATTTATAAAGGATGAATTTGAAAATAAAAAAGTTCATGTAATAAATATAGATTGGACTAAATATAACCCTCAGGTATTAAAGTTTATGCAAAAATTCGGAAGGTCCGGTTTGCCTTTTTACGTGTTGTTCTCAAGAAAATATCCTGACGGAGTTGTGTTGCCTGAAATTACAGATGCCTATGATATATTGATGTTGGTCGAACAATAGAATTTTTGATAAAAAATCCTTGCACTAAATAAAGCCTTGTTGTATAAAACCTTAAAATTTGAATATTTTTTAAGGAGTTTTATAAAAATGGCAGGACATTCGCAGTTTAAGAACATTATGTACCGCAAAGGTGCTCAAGACGCTAAAAAAGCAAAAATGTTTGCTAAGTTGGCAAGAGATATTACTTTGGCAGCCAAATCAGGTATGCCCGATCCCGATAAAAACCCGAGATTACGCTTGGCTATTGCAGCAGCCAGAGCCGAAAGTATGCCCAAAGATAATATCGAGCGTGCTATCGCTAAGGCTAGCCAAACTGCCGGTGGTGATGATTATGTTGCTACTCGTTACGAGGGTTTCGGTCCCGGAAAAGTTGCGGTTATAGTTGAGTGTTTAACCGATAACAAAAACCGTACTGCAGGTAATGTCAGAACAATATTCGGTAAACGTGGCGGGGCTATGGGTGAAACAGGCTCGGTTGCTTTTAACTTTGAACGAATCGGCTTTATTCAATATCCTTTGGCTACTGCTGAGGCTGATGCCATGTTTGAAGCTGCTTTGGAAGCCGGCGCCAATGATGTGGCAAGCGATGATGAACATCATGATATTGAAACATTGCCTGATGATTTGAATGTTGTTACCGAAGCATTGGAAGCAAAATACGGAACTCCGTCAGCTTCTCGTTTGGATTGGAAGCCTATGGTAAAAACCGACATTACAGATGTTGAAACAGCTCAAAAATTCTTAGACTTTGTTGATGCCTTGGAAGACGATGATGATGTTCAAAAGGTTTATCATAATGCGGAAATTTCCGACTCAATATTAGAAAAACTCGTATAATAGCTCATCTAAAGCCAAAATTTCAAATAGCCGGCTCGGTCATGTACTTCTTTTTGTACACTCGCTCGCCGGCTTTTTTATTTTAACTTTATCTGAACTATTCTCCGAGTTTTTTATAAAAACTCGTATGACGGCTTTTCTCAAAGCCAAAATTTCAGAACGGCGAAATGCTCATGTACTTTTTTGTACACTCCGCTTTTGCCGTTTTTATTTTTTATTATTAACCTCGTTCTCCGAGTTTTTCTCAAAAATTCGTATAACAGCTAAAATACTTATTTTTTATCACTTAAATCTTTGATTACTGCAATATTTTTCTTGTAGAATCGCATTTATTGATATAAGCTAGCCCCGACAATTTTGTGTTGGGGCTTTTTTTAGGACTCCAACATGCGTTTTAACAAAAGCTTACGAAAGGAGCTATATTTACCATGAGTAAATGGGTTTATACATTTGGAAACGGTAGCGCTGAAGGCGATGCCAGCATGCGTAATCTCCTTGGTGGTAAGGGTGCTAACTTGGCTGAAATGAACACAGTCGGTTTGCCTGTTCCTCCAGGATTTACAGTTACAACTGAAGTTTGTACATATTACTACGACAACAACAAAACTTATCCTGCTGACTTGAAAGATCAAGTTAGACAAGCTGTTGCTTATGTTGAAGGTATTATGGGCAAAAAATTTGCTGACGCTAACAATCCGTTGTTGTTCTCTGTACGTTCAGGCGCCAGAGTTTCAATGCCGGGTATGATGGATACCGTTTTGAACTTAGGTTTGAATGATGAAACAGTTAAAGCTTTGGCTAAAGCTTCGGGTTCTGAAAGATTTGCTTATGACTCTTATCGTCGTTTCTTGCAAATGTTCTCAGACGTTGTTTTGGGTGCAGACATTGATTTGTACGAAGAAGCTTTGGAAAATATGAAAAAATCTAAAGGCTATGCTTCTGATACAGATATGACAGCCGAAGATTTGAAAGAATTGGTAAACCAATACAAAGCTATCGGTGAAAAATTGGGTAAAGTTGTTCCACAAGATCCATGGGATCAATTGTGGGCAGGTATCGGTGCAGTGTTCGGTTCTTGGATGGCTGCTCGTGCTATTACTTACCGTAAATTGAACAACATTCCTGGCGACTGGGGTACAGCCGTTAACGTTCAAACCATGGTATTCGGTAATGCCGGTGACGATTGTGCAACAGGTGTTTGCTTCTCTCGTGACCCTGCTACAGGTGAAAACATTTACTACGGTGAATATTTGGTTAACGCTCAAGGTGAAGACGTTGTGGCCGGTATTCGTACTCCACAACCTATGGCTTCTATCAATGACGGTACTTCTTTGGAAGAAAAATGGCCTCACTTGTATCAAGAATTGGTTGATGTAAGAGAAAAATTGGAAGCTCACTACAAAGACATGCAAGATATGGAATTCACCATTGAGCACGGAAAACTTTGGATGTTGCAATGCCGTAACGGTAAGAGAACCGCTGCAGCTGCTGTAAGAATGGCTGTTGAAATGGTTGAAGAAGGCATGCTTTCTAAAGAAGAAGCTATTATGAGAGTTGGTGCTGATCAATTAGACCAATTGTTGCACCCAATGCTTGATCCTAAAGCTAAGAAAAATGTTATTGCTACAGGTTTGCCGGCTTCTCCTGGTGCTGCCGTCGGTCGTGCAGTATTCAATGCTGAAGACGCTGAAGCTTGGGCTAACAGAGGTGAAAAAGTTATCCTTATCCGTAACGAAACTTCTCCGGAAGATATCGGCGGTATGCACGCTTCTCAAGGTGTGATTACTGCTCGCGGCGGTATGACATCTCACGCAGCCGTTGTTGCTCGTGGTATGGGTACTCCTTGCGTTTCGGGTTCTAACGATATCACAATCAACTATGCTAACAAAACTATGTCAACTAAGTCTGGTGTTGTTATTAAAGAAGGTGATTGGGTATCATTAGACGGTGCTAAAGGTCAAATCATTGAAGGCGAAATTCCGACTGTTAAAGCTGATACAAACACAGGTAACTTCGGTAAATTGATGAGCTGGGTTGATGAAATCAGAGTATTGAAAGTTCGTGCTAATGCCGAAACTCCGAAAGATGCTCAAACAGCTCGTGATTTCGGTGCTCAAGGTATCGGTTTGGCTCGTACAGAACATATGTTCTTTGATGCAAACAGAATCGGCGATATGCGCGCTATGATTTTGTCTGACAACGAAGCCGGTCGTAGAGCTGCTTTGGCTAAATTGTTGCCATACCAAAAGCAAGACTTCAAAGATTTGTTCAAAATTATGGACGGTCTACCGGTTACTGTTCGTTTGTTAGACCCACCATTGCACGAATTCTTGCCTCACACAGATGCTGAAATGCAAGAATTGGCTGACAAATTGGGTGTTACATTAGAACACGTTAAGACACGTGCTGCTGCTTTGCATGAAGCTAACCCGATGTTGGGTCACCGTGGTTGCCGTTTGGCAGTTACATATCCTGAAATTGCTGAAATGCAAGCTCGTGCTATTTTGGAAGCTGCTTTGGAATGCCAAGCTGAAGGTGTTAAAGTAACTCCTGAAATCGAAGTTCCTTTGACAGGTTCTAAGAAAGAGTTGGATATCGTTAAGAACGTTATCGATACAACAGCTAACCAAGTATTTGCTGAAAAAGGCGCTAAAGTAAACTATATCGTCGGTACAATGATTGAGTTGCCAAGAGCTGCTTTGATGGCTGAAGAAATTGCCGAATCTGCTGCATTCTTCGGTTTTGGTACAAACGACCTTACTCAAACAACTTTGGGTATGAGCCGTGACGATACAGGTGCTATTTTGGACGAATACAGAGCCAAAGGTGTTTACGTTGCTGATCCGTTTGCTTCTATCGATGTTGACGGCGTTGGTAAATTGGTTGCTCGCGCTTGCCGCAAAGGTCGCGAAACCAATGCTGACATCCACTTGGGTGTTTGCGGTGAACACGGTGGTGATCCGAAATCAATCGAATTCTTCCACAAGGTTGGTTTGGATTATGTATCTTGTTCTCCATACCGTGTACCGGTTGCTCGTTTGGCTGCTGCTCAAGCAACAGTTAAATTTGGCAAAGACCGTACAATCGGTGGCGACAACGCATCTTGCTGTTGCAAAAAATCTGCTTAATTTATAAGATAATTTTCTTATAAAAGTATGATAGAGGAGGAAGCTAAAAAGCTTCCTCCTTTTTTTGTTTGATTAACTCGATTTTAACCATTTATATATTACGCTTAAAGGTGCGGAAAAAGTAGTACACTTTTTTTATTAAAACGTTTTAAGTGAGGATACAACAGAAGTTGTTACAAGGATTGAGGCACATAGTCCTGAGGAATCAGGAGGAATTAGGCTCTTTGCACGTTGTGGTGCGAAGGGTTTTGTTGTCTCTGAACAAGGGTTTGTCCCGTTTTACCCCCCCCCTACATTTTCAAGGCTTTGCGAGGAATTTGATAAGCGAGGTGTGCTATGATTAAGGGCATATCTCTAACTGCTTCAATGCGTTCAAATTTATTGTCATTAAGCAATATATCCACGCAAATGGACAAGATACAAAACATTCTTTCGACGGGAAAGAAGGTAAATTCTGCTATTGATAATGCCTCGAGCTATTATCAAGCCCGCAGCCTGACCAATCGCGCGGCAGATTTAAATTCGCTTTTAGACTCAATGGGACAAGGAATCCAGACAATCCAAGCTGCAAGTGAAGGATTAGAAAGCGCCACATCCTATTTAGAACAGATGAAATCGGTCGCCGAACAGGCTTTAGCTCTTCCTGATAATAGCGGTACAACTAATGCACCGCAAAAAGTTCCTATGCAAAGCAAAGTGGAACTGGTCGATAACTCCGCCGAACTCATCGCCCAAGGCTATACTGGCGTTTCTACCTCTGAAGAACTCATAAGTGCCATACAATCAGGTGCCAATATTGTTTTGACAAATGATATTGAATTAACAAGCTCTTATTATGGTGCTTTTGATAATGTTATTATAAATGGTGGCGGACATACATTAACAATGAAAGATGGCAACAACATTAACCATTATGGCGGAAAAAATGTTGTTATTGAAAACATAGATATAGATATGATAAATGGTGGATTTAACTTTTATGGTGGAGCAGCCTCATTAAAAAATATAAATATTGATTATGAAAGAAACGATCAACAATACGTTTTATATGCTGATTCCTTTATTGAAAATGTAAATATCAATGTAAAAAGTGATGGTGCCGTTGTCTGTGTGTATAGTGGCAATGACAACTTAGATATCAAGAATTTGACAATAAACCATACTTCAGGAGATGGATATGTTATAGGTGCTTACGCAAAAGGTGATGTCAATGTTGATGGCATGAGTGTTATTTCAAATTCAGAGAATAGCATAGGTTTGTGGGCAGTAGGTGAAGTAAACGGCGTTGCTACCGGTAGCACACAAAACATTCCCTCGTCTTTGACCGATGGTTATGCTAACACCCAAGCAATAGTACAACAGTTAGGCGAAGACGCCAAAGACGCCAAAGCGGCATATGCTACTACACAATTCTATGTTGGTGATAAAAATGGTGAGTTTGGACAGGGAAAATGGTATTTACCTTCCATCGGCGAGCTGATGGAGCTTTATGGAACAGATTATGATGGTATCAATGACGGATATGGCATAAGTGGAGCCAATGGCGACAACCTAAGCGCCATCAATACCACCCTTGGCGAGCTGGCTGGAGACGGAATCGCGGAAGAAATGGATGGGTGGTATTGGTCCTCCTCTGAGTGCAGTTCGGTTCACTCATGGGCTCTGGATACCTCCGATGGCTATCGGTGGGATCTAACTAAGAACAACGACTACCAAGTGCGTTCTTTTACTCAATATGAAAATTGCTTTAATCCCAATGCGGCAGCTAAACCGCAGGTCGGAGATATAATCTATTCGGATGGTTCTTGGGGCACATTAGCTGATTATGATTCTGCCGATAGCGATCAGGTAGCCGGCGCCATCTGTGGCGTGGGTGATGATGGTTCGGTAAGTGTTGTATCATTAAAAGATTTGACTTTCAGTTCAAGTGATGATGCCGGCGTTTTTGACCCCGAAGATCCTTACGGCGGAAATACAAATTATTCTCGTTGGGCGACAGAAGATAACGGTAAGGATTATGAAAATATCAACGCCATCACCGATGTTGTAGAAGCCGGTTTAGCAGCCGCATTTCACCAGGATAAGGCCGTTTCGGTCGAAACACTTAACAATACTTTTGCAGAAAATATTGAACCGGTTGAACCTGCAGCAGCAACCTATTCCTTAAGACGCAGTGCTCCGGCGCAAGATAATACATCCGATGGCGCGACTGCCGCAACTTATTCCTTAAGACGCAGTGCTCCTGCGCAAGAACCTATGGCGATTGATGAACCTGTAGAAATTAACGCTACTTATGCTGATTATATCAAGCAGTATGATCAACTTATAAATGAATTTAATAATCTGTTGGCTGATGCCTCATATCAAGGTGTTAACTTACTTACCGGTGGTAAATTGAATGTAACTTTTAATGAAAGCCGTACTCATGATATGACAGTAAACGGTAAAGATATGAGGACTGATAATATCGGTCTTAATATGAAAAATTGGAACTCTAAGACCGACATTGAAACGGCAATTAAACAGATTGTCAATGCGATGAACGAGGTAAGAAGTTTTTCTGCAGACTTGGGTAATAAATATACAATTATCCAAACCCGCCAGAACTTCACAGAAGCACTGTGTGATGTTTTGGAAACCGGCGCCGATGATTTGGTTTTGGCCGATATGAACGAAGCTTCTGCCGAATACCTAATGTTGCAAACAAGACAACAACTTGCGGTCAATTCTTTATCCCTCGCCTCGCAATCGGCAAGCTCAATCTTAAGTTTATTTTAAGTAAAAATAACAAAACAAACAGTCATCCCTCCAAATCGACAGATTTGGTCAAGGGATCTTCAACTTAAAAAAAGAAGAAGATGCCTAATCTCGCTCGTCCCTCGCTCAAGGCATGACAGTTTAAATAACAATAATTAACAGTCATCCCTCGTTTTCGATAAGAAAACGTCAAGGGATCTTCAACTTTGTAAAAAATTAAAAGAAGAAGATCGCTTGACCTCGTCGCTATACTCCTCGGAGCGATGACATAATTATTTTACGTAGCGCACATGAAAGGAATGACTCTCATATTGTCTTCGCTCAAGGCATGACAGTTTAAATAACAATAATTAAAAGTCATCCCTCCAAATCGACAGATTTGGTCAAGGGATCTTCAACTTTTATAAATTGTTGACATAGAATTTTAATATGTTTTATACTTTCTAATATGAAAACGATGTATGTATATATAATGACAAATGATAATAACACTACGCTATACGTTGGTGTTACAAGTGATTTGGTTCGTAGAATATGGGAACATAAA
>JAZUCK010000015.1:0-1701 GCA_045639065.1 Alphaproteobacteria bacterium
TAAATTAATCAGTTAAATTTTTTACACTAACAATATTGGTATAGAATACATTAATTATTCATTATTTATTCTTATTTTTATAAAAAAATTATTATAATAATTATTTTTAAAGAAGATTTTGGCCTTTTTTTTGGCATGTGAGTATATAGAATTTTTTGCATATTGACTTAAATAACTGTGTTCTTGAACCAACCCACCCTAAAAGAGGGTGGGGATTCCTGAATTTTTTTTCACTTAATAAGGTTAATTTAAGTATTTTTTCAGGCCATCTCCGTTGAACCAGCGGTTTAGAATATTAATTGATGCGTTTATATCTCTATCAAGTATTTTTCCGCATTTTTGACATTTCCAGTTGCGTGTTTTGACTTTTAACTCTTTGTTTATGTGTCCGCAGTGGTGGCATGTTCGGCTTGTGTTGTGTGCTTTTACGAATTGTACGCCATCTGCTTCAGGTTTATAGAGTTGGAATTTGTCTTTTAGTCTTTTTATGAATCGCGATAGAGGAAATATCATGTTTTGTTCTCCTCCGATTAGGATCTTGATAGTGGAGTAGTTTTTTTCAAAGACTATGGTGTCGTATTTTTTGACTAGATTGTATGTTAGTTTTTCAATGTAGTCATTTAATTGGTTTGTTCTTTTGTTGTACCATTTTTGTAGTCTTTTTTCTAGTTTTTTCCATCGTCTGCTTCTGTTTCTGCATTTGGACATTAATTTGTTGATGTGTTTAATCATTTGGTTTTCATGATCAACATTGAAGAATTCTTTTTGTCTTTTGCTTGTGACTAGCCATCCGTTTTTGTTGGAATTTATGTCGCATCCTATGTGTTTTTCTGTTAATGGTAGTTGTTCTGGTAGTTGTGTTTCTATGTTGAATGATGCATAGTGGTTTAATCCATCATAAAATACTGTGATGTTGTTAAATTTAGTGTCGAGACTGTTTAATAAATCTAAGTATTCGATACTTGTGCTGAAGGTTATTTTTCCGTGTTTTCTTAAAGTTAGTGTGTTTTTTTCTACTGGTCTTTTGTCTTTTCGGATAGTTTGTCTGAAGCTAGGCAGTGTTTTCTTTTTAGAGTGAAATTTTGGAGGATTATGTCTTTTGCTTTTAGCACTGTTTGTAAAAGCTTTATGCAAATCATCCCGTGCCTGTTGAAGACTGGTGGATTCTGTTTCCTTCAAGTAAGGCAATTCTTTTTTAGATTCCTTTAAAAATTGATTTAATTCATTTTTAGTTGGAATTTTAGTTGAATCCTCACCGTACTTTGCTTTATATTTATTTAAAAGTTCATTATAGGTTTTACGAGTACAACCATAGTTCTTTTTAAACAGAACCTCCTGTTCGGGAGTTACATGAAGTTTTACAACCACACCTCGAATATATTCACCCATAAAAAATCACATTTCCTAATCCAAATTGTTTTATATAAAAAAATATAATCTAAAAATGGAAAAAACATCTACTCTTTTTTTAAAACAACAATTAAAATAGATTTAATTGAATAATATCTCATTTATAATTACCACTATATAAAAAATGAGCAAGAGCATTTGAAAAGTAATCGAATAACGAACTCAGAGCAATTTTTCATACTCAAAGCAATTATTATAACAACAAAAAAAGTATACTGAACAAAAAATTTCTGACCTAAAATAGCCTCCAGAAAAACACAAATATAAAATAAACACAATAAAATTAATTAA
>JAZUCK010000016.1:0-151697 GCA_045639065.1 Alphaproteobacteria bacterium
CGCGGATTGGCTGCGGTATTTTATACCTTCGCCGATCTTCGCTTTCTTAAATCCAAGAAAGCTACGATTCCAGCCGCTCTGCCACTCATCCATTAAATTTTATCAGTTAGGTATTATAATAATATCTAAGTTAATGAATGCGCACGATAAAAATCTTTTCAAGATTTTTTGCGCGGATTGGCTTCGGTATTTTATACCTTCGCCGATCTTCGCTTTCTTAAATCTAAGAAAGCTACGATTCCAACCACTCCGCCACTCATCCATTTCAATTACTTGCACTTTATTAAACTTATTATTTTAATTTTGCAAGCATATTTTATCTTGTATATTCATCACGTTCAAATTGGCCTCGTTCAATAAGTCTGGTTCTTTCAATATTTGGTTCTAAGAAAAAGGCTACGGCATTGAGATTTTGCTGGAGTTCTTTTGAAAACATTCGGCTTATTCTGACCATTACTTCTTTTTTATTGTCGTATCCCAAAGCTTGTGGAGTGAGAGAATCGGTTAAGTCTTCAAAATTGTCAAAAATAGCGATACCCTTAACATAGCACTCAAGGTGTTCTCTGTTTGAGATATTATGTATGTCTAAAATATCGCCTATTTTAATTTTTTGTGTGTTTTTATCAAACAGATGTATAGCAATTTTTCTTGAGCCATTTTTTATTTTATTAAATGAAAATTCGTGAACATCTATAAGATATTTCATTATATAATCCTAATGAAAGCTGTTTATTAAAGAACCGGAGAGCATATGCCAACCATCAATCATTACAAAAAAGATAATTTTAAACGGCAGTGATAACACGCTCGGCGGTAACATCATCATACCCATAGACATTAAAACAGAAGCTATCACCATGTCGATAATTAAAAACGGTACATATATTAAAAATCCGATTTCAAAAGCTCGTCGCAATTCGCTTATCATAAAGGCGGGAATCGTTACTTTTAATGATGCATCTTTAATTTCTTTGGGTTTTTCTTTAGCTAAATCGGAAAAAAGTTGTAAGTCTTTTTCGCGTGTATTTTTTACCATAAATTCTTTTAAGGGCAGTGAAGCTTTTTCCAGACCATCAACCATTTCTATTTTTTCATCAATAATCGGTTTTATGCCTTGCTCCCATGATTTTTCAAATGTGGGCGACATAATAAAAACAGTCATAAAAAGCGCCAAGGCTATTAAAACCATGTTTGGTGGAGTGCCGTTGGTTGCAAGGGCTGAACGTGTTATGGAAAAGACAACAATCAATCTTGTAAATGAGGTCATCATTATAACGATTGATGGTGCCAGTGACAAAACAGTTATAAGTGCCAGAACACTAAAAATTCGTGCAGTAGCTGTTCCTGTTGTTACATTGTCCATATTAAGACTTACACTTTGAGCAAAAGCGGAAGAACTGAATAATAAAGTGATAGTAAATATAAAAAGCGCAGATAATATTTTTTTGTTCATAACGTTTAGTCTTTCACTTCTGTTTGTTGTAGTAAGGTATGAGATTTTTCGCCAATAAGTACCAAATATTCGGTATTATCACATTTTAACAATACGACAGAATTTTTAACGTCCAAGCGGTGGCGTTCCAAAATGTTTATACGAGAGTTTTTGTTTAAGCATTTGCCAAATTTTATTAACGTGCCTTTTTGTTGGCATATTTTTATGAGCCATAAGGTTAAAAACATTAAGCCTAAAACAAAAACAAAGGCTAAAACAGCTTGTAAAAGTTGGGAAATTTCCATGTCGCAAAACACCTTAATATGTATTATTTTTCTTGAGATTATAATGACAGAATGGTGTATGAGTCAATAAAAGCCTTGCCCTTGTTAATATTGTTTGTTAAGTTTATCGGTATGAAGGAAAAAAAAGATATATTTACTGATGAGAGAAAAACCGGAGATTTGCAAAATATCTCCGGTGTATTGTTGCCTTTGGCTAAAAAATTGGTAGGGAAAAAAGCTTTTGCTGAGGCTGACGTTATTTGTAATTGGGATAATATTGCCGGTAAAGATGTTGCTTCTTATTCAAAGCCTTTGAGAATTGATTTTAAAAAAGGTGAACGCACTGATGGGGTATTATATGTTGAAACATATGGAGGGGCATTTGCCTTGGAACTTCAGTCCAAAAGCAAATTTCTTATTGATAAGGTTAATGTTTTTTTCGGTTATAAAGCTGTGCAACAATTAAAAATTGTCCAAAATTCAAAACAATTTGATAATGTTTCTCAAGATGTTATAAAACCTCAAAAAAAACTTGTAACTGTTGAAGAAGAAAATTATATTGAACAAGCAAGTAGCGGATTGTCATCAGATAGTTTGAAGAGTGTTTTACAACGTTTGGGGCGCGCCATTTTTAACGACAATAAGAAAAGAGAAGACAATGTTTGAAAAAGTAATTAAAAGAATTAGTGCAACTGTAGCAGGTGCTGTTGTTTTTATGTTGTTGAGCGGAATGTATTTATCGTTCAAAGGTTTTCAGGTTGATGAAAACGGTAATGTGGTTTTGATGAAACAAGCTGTGGCAAAAGATAATAATGCTCAAGCTAAAGAAATACCGCTAAATTTCGGTTTTCCGCAAGAACATATTAAAGGTAACAAAGATGCAAAAGTTACTTTATATGAATACTCCTCTTTTGGATGTACCCATTGCGCTGATTTTCATTTGGAAGTTTTGCCGAAAATTGTTAAAGAATATGTTGATACCGGTAAAGTAAAAATTGCTTTTGTTCCGTTTCCTTTAGAGAAAAATTCTATGGATGCCGCTTTGTTGGCAGAATGTATCGATAAGGATAAATATTTTGCATTTGCCGATGTGTTGTTTAAAAAACAGCGTGATTGGGGTTTGTCGTTCAATCCTCAAAAAGTGTTGCTTCAATATGCGTCTTTGAGCGGATTAGCAAAGGAAAAAGCTGAGGCTTGTTTGAGAAATGATATTACGGCTGCCATGATTTTACAAAACAGAAAAGATGGTATAGATAAGCTCGGTATAGAAGGAACTCCGTCATTCTTCGTTGTGTCAGATAAAAAGATAGATAAGGTATTCGGAATTAAACCTTTGGAAGAATTTAAAAAAATTATAGATACCCAATTAGAGCTTTATAAAAAATAATAAATGTTTTTTTATTTTAATAACTGCTTAATAATTATTGGTATAGTATTGTAGCTATGAAAAATGCGCCTGATGACATTAAAAGGTTAGAGCAGAAAATATCTGAGTTGAAAGAAAAAGAAAGTGCTTTATCCGGACATAAAAGAAATCAATCCGAATTTGTGAGGGTTTCACGAATCGGTTTGAGAATAGGTGTTGAATTGTTTTCAGCAGTTATTGTCGGTGCCGGAATAGGATATTTATTAGATAATGCTTTTAATACAAAACCTTGGATGTTGGTGGTGTTTTTGTTTTTTGGCGGTGCGGCCGGTATTCTTAATGTATATCGCTTAAGCCAAAAAGAAAATGAATTGAGATAAATAACGAGGAGAAGCATAAAAGTGGCCGGTCCTATGGAACAATTTGCTATCAAGCCTATAATTCCTATCGAAGTAGGTGGGTTTGATATTTCGTTTACCAACTCGTCGTTGCTAATGTTGTTGGCAGTTGTGGTGTCTACTTTAGTATTAGGATTATGTTTAACAAAACGCACATTGGTTCCTAGTGTTGCTCAGTCGTTTCCCGAAAGTATTTATGAGTTTATCAGCGGATTGATAAAAGAGAATGTCGGGGCGGAAGGTCTAAAATATTTTTCATTTATTTTCTGTGTGTTTTTATTTATTGCTTTTGGTAATTTGCTCGGATTATTTCCGTATTCGTTTACGTTTACATCTCACTTGACTGCGGTGGGAACATTATCTCTATTGGCTTTGGCCTTAAATATTTTTGTCGGTATAAAAAAGAAAAAATGGGGATGGCTCAGAACATTTTTGCCCAAAGGTATTCCTGCAGTTATGTCAGTGTTGATTATTCCTATTGAAATAGTGTCATTTTTATCAAAACCGTTCAGCCTTTCGGTACGTTTGGCTGCAAATATGACGGTAGGTCATGTAATGCTCAAAATTATTGCCGGTTTTGTGGTCGGTTTGGGAGCGTTTGGTTTTGTGCCGTTGGTTTTTGATGCTCTGATAGTTTGTTTTGAAATGTTTATTTCGTTGTTACAAGCATTTATATACACTGTTTTGACTTGTATATATTTGAGTGATGCAATGCATGAACACTAATTATAATTATGTTTAATAAAATAAAAATTGATTGAAAGGATAAAATAATGGAACCGTTAGCTTATATTGGTGCTGGTATGTGTGCTTTGTCAATGATGGCTGCTGCTTGGGGTGTGTCTCAAGTTTGGACTACTATCATTTCAACCGTCGGACGTAATCCTCAAGTTAAAAAGGAAGTTGATATTTACGGTTGGGTTGGTTTTGCTGCCGTTGAAGCTGTTGCTTTGTATGCATTGGTTATCGCTTTTGTTATGTTGTCGGGTAACTAAGAAATTATTTGATTTATGACCTTTCGATATAGGGGAATTTTTTTAAAATTCCCCGTAGACAAAGGATTTTGTAAATAAATATGGAGCTTTGATATAATGCCTCAGTTAGATTTTAGTGTGTTTCCGTCACAGTTTTTTTGGTTGGTTGTAAGTTTTGGGCTTATGCTGTTTATTATGAGTAAGTTCATTATTCCAAAGACTGCCGAAATGATAAATTTGCGTAAAGAAAAAATTGACGGTGATTTGCAAAAAGCCGCCGAGATTAAGCAACAGGTTGAAGCTACTATTGAAAAATATAATGAAGCTTTACGTAAGGCTAATTCAAAGGCCAGTATTTCTTTGCAAAAAACAAGAGATGAATTAAATGAAACAATTAATCGTCGCCAAGCTGATATTTCTGCAAGGTTGAGTGCAGAAATAGAAGTCGGCGAGCAAAAAATTGCTTCATCTAAGGCAAAGGCTTTACAAAAAATTGAAGAGGTTTCTGCCGAATTAGCTGTTGATGTATTAGGAAAACTTGGTTTTAGCGGTATCAAAGTTAAAGATGCAAAAAATGCATTGGCTAGTTTGAAAAAGGAACAATAATGACAAGTGCTGTGCAAAATAACGAATTTATAAATGCAACACAAGATGCTGTGTTAAATGCCGTAAATGTGATAGAGGCAACAGCTCATGAGTTGTCTTCACATCATAGTGAGCCATTTTATTTGTCGGCAGAATTTTGGGTGGCTATGTCTTTTGTTTTGACCGTAGTGGTGTTGATTAGACCTGTTGGTAAAATGTTTGTAAAAGGTATGAAAAATCGTGCAAAAGCTATTTCTAAAAGAATTGGCGATGCCGTTGCCTTAAAAGAAGAAGCCCAGAAAATGTTAGCAGATTATGAAAGAAAGCTTCGTGGTGCAGAAAAAGAAGCTAAAGATATTTTACAACGTTCTGAGCGTGAAATTGAAATGATAAAAAAAGATGCTTTGGCAAAACTTGATGCAGAAATGCTTGCTAAAGAGCAAGAAGCTAAGATGCGGTTAAAAACGGCTGAAGACAATGCTTCTAAGGAAATTGCTACTAAGACCGCAGATATTACTTTGGCTGTGGTAAGAAGCATTTTGCGCGATAGTTTAGATGAAAAAGCGCTAGATCAGTTGATTGACAGATCTATCGAGGATTTGGATAAAACTGCGTAAATAAAATACTTTTATAAAAAGAAGCTGTCATTTTTATGACAGCTTCTTTTTTTAGTTGCTTTTCAATTTATTCCATCCGGCTTTTTTGGCGGCTTCCTGTTCTTGTTTTTTTTGCCATTTGTTTACCGGCTCATTCTTTTGTTGTTGTAGTTGCTTTTGTTGTTCATTTTGGGCTACACCTATCGGCAGAAGTTGATTAAATAATGCCGGCGATGCAAAATCAACTTTGTTTTTTACCAAAGGCTCTATAATAGCATCGACGATCTGATCTGCAGGTTTTGCATTAAAAGCAGCTATTTTTCCTCCGTAAAACATTGCTACTGCGTGGCATGGAGATGATAATAAGACATCTGTTGCATCAACTCCTCGTACAAATCGTAACATAATCTGCGGACGTATTACACAATTTTCGGTTTCATTAAATAGCAGATTGCCAGGGTTCATAAATAACTCTTTCTTTATTAATGTCTGAAGTTCTTGATTTATAACACCGCAAAAACCGACAATTGCCATTCCATCAAGAGTATATCCGGTATAGTTTTCAGGGCGGTTGGCAATTTGATAACAAAATACCTGTTCAGAGTCGGTAATATTTTTTATGGCGCTATCGCCTATAGAAGATGTGATTTCTTCAAGAATTGTATCGTTTTGGGGAATTATCCTTTCTTCGGGAATTTCTTCTTGTGCAAGACAAGGAAAGCTCAAAACAATACTTAAGATAATTGATAAAATATAATGTATAGGCATATTATAGCTCCATTGTAATACAAACTTCGCCTATAATTATATATGCCAATTTATTGTTTTCCAAGATTATTCAAAAAGATAATAACATGAAAAAAACCTCTGCTTTGATAAGCAGAGGTTGAAAACGGTTTTAAGCAAAAAGCCTAAAAATATATTAACCCTGACGAGCTTTCAACTTAGGGTTTTTCTTATTGATTACATAAACACGGCCTTTGCGACGGACGATTTGGCAGTCCTTATCACGAACCTTTTTGCTTTTTAATGAACTGTAAATCTTCATTTCTCTAATCCTTTAATCAAAAATTTGACTGCAAACTATTATAAATATCTGAGGTTGTCAACACATATTTTTAATTCTTGGTAAAAAAATAAGTTATCTTTTGCTTTTTTATTACATATTTGTTAGTATCGGGCTGTTGTTGGGGGTATAAAATGAAAAAAATATTGTTTGTTTTGGCTGTTTTGTTGATGACGACTCCGGTAAAGGCTCAAATGGCGTACGAAGAAGAAGCCAGAGCTTTGGGTATTGTGGCAGGACAAGGATTAGCATGCGGTTCTTCCAAGTATGATACTTTTGAATTATTAGCCAGAGCTATAATCTTAACTAAGTCACCATCTGAGGCAATGCAGAGCAGAGCTTTGAAAATATTTACCGAGGAAAAGGCTGATGTTTTTGTTACAAAACAGCTGAATCAGTTTGCTGATTGTAAAGAAGTGGTCAAAAGGTTTGATGCTCAAGATATTTTTAATGCTACATTGTATGGCGACGGAACTATAAAGATGCCTGACGGACAAATCCTCACACCAAGAGTACCTTATGATGCAACAATGATTTATGATAAGAAATCTAATGTAAGACAACGTGCTGCCGCAATATATGGTAAAGATAATTCGCATATTAAAAAAGTAGAGTTTAAGGATGCGTCAATGGAGGCCGGAAATCAAATAAAACCGTCTCGAGCAAAAGGCGGATTACAAAAAATATTGACCGGACCGAAAAGAATTTCCCGTTAAGAATAAAAAATGATTGCTTTTGTGTTAACTTGCCCTTATATTTTGGGCAAGTTAATTTTTTATGGAGTTAAATTGATATGGCAGTACAATATGTATTTGTTATGCAGAACCTTACAAAAGTTTTCCCCGGCGGAAAAGAATTGTTTAAGGGAATTACTTTGTCATTTTTACCAGGGGCAAAAATCGGTGTTTTGGGTGTGAATGGTGCCGGTAAATCTACTTTGTTAAAAATTATGGCCGGTGTTGATAAAGAATTTAACGGAGAAGCTTGGGCTGCCGAAGGTGTAAAGGTCGGTTATTTGGAGCAAGAGCCGAAATTAGATCCTACAAAAAATGTGATGGAAAATATTATGGACGGTTTGGGCGAAACAAGGGATTTGCTCAAAGAATTTGAAGATGTTTCAATGAAATTTGCCGAGCCGATGAGCGATGAAGAGATGAATGCTCTTATCGAACGTCAGGCTGAATTGCAAGAAAAAATTGATGCGTGTAACGGATGGGATTTGGAACGCACAATCGAAATTGCCATGGATGCGCTTCGTTGTCCGCCTTCTGATGCTGATGTTACTAAATTATCAGGTGGCGAAAAACGTCGTGTAGCTTTGTGTCGTTTGTTGTTGCAACAACCTGATATGCTTTTATTGGACGAGCCTACCAACCACTTGGATGCCGAATCGGTTGCTTGGCTTGAACGCCATTTAAAAGATTATAAAGGAACGGTGGTAATGGTTACTCACGACCGTTATTTCTTGGATAATGTTACCGGTTGGATTTTGGAACTCGACCGTGGTCAAGGTATTCCTTATGAGGGCAATTATTCTTCTTGGCTTGAACAAAAGCAAAAACGTCTTGAACAAGAAGCCAGAGAAGAAACTGCTCGTCAAAAAGTTTTGGCTAATGAATTGGAGTGGATTCAAAAGAATCCTAAGGCCCGTCAGGCAAAATCAAAAGCTCGTATAAATGCTTATGATGAATTGTTGGCTCAATCGGCTAAAGACAAAATTACAACCGCAAATATTCATATTCCGATGACCGAAAGACTTGGCGATTTGGTTATTGAAGCCAAAAATATTTCAAAAGCTTATGGCGACAGAGTGCTTATTGATGATTTGTCTTTTAAAATTCCCAAAGGTGCGATTGTCGGTATTATCGGTCCTAACGGTGCCGGAAAAACTACATTATTCAGGATGATTACCGGTCAGGAACAACCTGATAGTGGTGAAATCAAACTTGGCGAAACAGTTGATTTAGGTTATGTTGACCAATCTCGTGATGAGTTATCCGCCGATAAAAATGTTTGGGAAGAAATTTCTGACGGTTTGGATATGATTAAGCTCGGCAAAGGCGAAGTTCCCTCTCGTGCTTATGTCGGACAGTTTAACTTCAAAGGAAGCGACCAACAAAAGAAAGTCGGTCAACTTTCCGGTGGTGAGCGAAACCGTGTTCACTTGGCAAAAATGCTTAAAAAAGGTGCTAATGTTATTTTGCTCGATGAGCCGACTAACGACTTAGATGTTGATACACTTCGTTCACTGGAAGAAGGTATTATGCAATATCCGGGATGTGTGCTTGTTACTTCACACGATCGTTGGTTCTTAGATCGTCTTGCAACCCATATTTTAGCATACGAAGATGAAGGTCATGTGGAGTGGTTCGAGGGCAACTTTGAAGAATACGAAAAGGACAAAGTCCGTCGTCTCGGTGAAGACGCCTTGCGTCCGCATAGGAGTAAGCATAAGACTCTTACCCGCCAGTAAAAAACTCGTATAACAGCACATCTAGAGCGATTTTACGGAGTAGCCAAAAATTCACGTAGCTATTTGTACGCTAAAATTTTTGTCTCTCCTAGAAATCGCTCTATCTGTACTATTCTCCGAGTTTTTTTGTACACTCCGCTTTCGCCGTCTTTATTTCTTATTATATGCACACGCTATCCAACCTTTTTGTAAAAAAAGATCGTATAACGGCTCATCTAGAGCAATAAAAAAGAAAAGGCACCAATTGGTGCCTTTTTCTTAAAGTTCGTGTCATTTTTTCTTTTTTTGTTGAGCTTCTTTTTTTTGGAAAAATTTATCTCGTAATTCAGTATAAGACCATTTCTCACCTGTTTGGTATTGGATTGCAACGATATTACCTTTTTCGTAGATTAGGTAATCGCCTTCTTTCAATAATAATAGGCGAGCATCCCACTCTCGTTCGACACTTACGATGAAGAGCGAACATATCTCTTCGATTGTATCATCTTCTAATAAGATGATAAGATCCTCATTTTGTTGTAAAGTTCTACTTCTGCTTTTTATTCGCAGAATTTTTTTTCTTACTTGCGTAGTTTTCATATTTTTATTTTTTTGGTTAATAATGTGTAGAATAAGACTTAATTTGAGAGCAGTAATACTATGTTTTGTCTAATTTGTCAATGTAAATAATGTATCAATTTTTTTGCTTAAAACTTAGGATAGTTAATTGAAAATTTAATATTTTTTGTTATCTTGCAGTTAAAATTAGCATAAATATGATTTGTTTTTGAGGAAGAATCTTATGGAAACACAAGTGTTACAAGAAGTTGCAAATAATTCGTCGATGTGGGACTTGCTTTGGTCATCGGATATGGTTACCAAGGTAGTTTTAGTTGGGCTTATTTTTGCATCTGTTTGGTCATGGGCAATTATTTTTGAAAAGTTCGGAACATTGCGCCAGTTAAAAAACAAGACCGAAAAATTTGAAGAAAAATTTTGGTCAGGCGGTTCTTTGGATAGACTTTATGATTCTTTGGGCGCCCACCCGAAAGAGCCTATGGCAAATATGTTTGTTGCGGCAATGAAAGAATGGAAACGCACTAATATATTAAAATCTAAAACCGACAGAGGTTTGAGGGGTGTTTCGTTGCAACAACGCATTGAAAAGGCAATGCTTGTGTCAATGGATAAAGACCTAAATTCTTTAGAAACTCGTTTGGGGTTTTTGGCTTCTACCGGTTCGGTAGCGCCATTGGTTGGTTTGTTTGGAACGGTTTGGGGTATTATCAACAGTTTTAATGCGATTGCTTTAACCCAAAGTAACTCATTGTCAGCTATGGCTCCAGGTATTGCCGAGGCTTTGTTTACTACTGCTTTTGGTTTGATTGCGGCTATTCCGGCGGTGGTTGCTTATAACAAAATTTCTTCCGATTTGGATAGATATGCTAAAAAGTTGGAAGCATTTATGTCAGAATTTTCGACCATATTATCTCGTGAAATTGATGATACGGCTATCAGAGCCGAGATGGCAGGGGAATAAATATGAAAATAAACACAAGACGTCGTTCGAGCCGGTATCAGCTTAATTCTGAAATCAACATTACCAATTTGATGGATGTGATGATGGTGTTGTTGGTGGTGTTTATGGTGGCAGCTCCGTTGATGACGTCGGGTATTGCACTCGATTTGCCGAAAGTGGGCGGTAAAAATTTGGAAGGACAAGATACTTCCATCAATATAAGTGTTGATAAAGATGGTTATTACTATATCGGACAAACCGAAATTCCGGCAGACAAAATTGTGGCAAAGCTTAATGCTATAAAAGGGCAAAATAACGAGGTTACAGTCACTATTTCCGGTGATGCCGGTGCCGAATATGGCAGAGTTATCGGGTTGATGGCTATATTGAAGGAAGCCGGTTTTGATAAGGTGGGGTTAAAGACCGAGCCTAAAATGTTGAACAGGAAAAAATAAAAGCAAATGACTTCGGGGTTAAAAAAATCGATTGCATTGCACCTGGCATTTTTATTGCTATGGATTATTGAAGTGCCCATGTTTTGGTGGAACAAAACAGATGCGGGGCAAGTGCCGATTATTGTCGATTTGAAAGATGTTAAAATCTCGGAAATGACTAATCTTCCACCAAAAGCTAAGTTTGGTAAAGAAGATAAGGAAGCTTCTCAGGTTAAACGAAAAATTGAGAAAAAATACACCAAAGAAGAAGCTTCTGCACCGGTGGAAGAAAAAAAAGAAATAAAAGAAGAAAAACCTAAAGAGGATAAAAAACAAGAAGCGGTTGCCGAAGAAAAGCCTAAAAAGGACTTTTTGGTTGCTCCTCAACCTAAAAAACCACAATTGAAAAAAACACCAAAGAAGGAACAACCGAAGAAAAAGCAACAGCAAAAGAAAAAGGTCGAAAAGGAAAAGAAAAAAGATGAGCCACAGTTGGCTAATCCGTTGAAGAGTTTGTTGGCCAGTGTTGATGCTTTGGAAAAAGAGACAAATAAATCACAAACGGCTACTATTAAAGAAGGAACTGATGTGGCTAATATGGGGGTTGAAGGCGGAACAGCCGGTTCGTATTTTAGCGAATTGTCAATCTCGGAAATGGATGCTTTAGCCGGACAACTTAGGGCTTGTTGGAATCTCGATCCCGGTGCTATGGGTATTGAAGATATGATAATTGAGATTAAGGCACAGCTTAATCAAGACGGTGGTGTTTATTCGGTAGAGATTATGAATAAGGGACGATATGCTACGGATACGCATTTTCGCTCGGTTGCAGATAGTGCGGTAAGGGCGGTTCATATTTGTGCACCGTATAAGATATTGTCGGAGAAATATGCTGAAAAATATGATGAATGGCGAGTTTTGCGTTTGAGGTTTAATCCGATTGACCAGTCGGTGAAATAACAAACTATGATTATTTATAAAAAAGTGCTTGATTTATAAAATATTTTTTTGTAATAATTAGTTCGCACGATAGGGGTATAGCTCAGTTGGTAGAGCACCGGTCTCCAAAACCGGGTGTCGTGAGTTCGAATCTTACTGCCCCTGCCAAAAAAAAGCCACCTTTTAAGGTGGTTTTTTTATTGGCAATAGGGGATGTTAGGTTCGAACTCACGAAGAAAGTGAGTTTGACAAGGAAGACAAGGTGTGCGGAAGCCCACCGGTCAACGAAGTTGATGTCTGACGAAGCAACTCGAGCAAAAGCGAAGAGTAATCTTACTGCCCCTGCCAAAAAAAAGCCACCTTTTAAGGTGGTTTTTTTTGGTTTGAGAAAGCTGAGTTATTGATGTAGCTTTAGTGAAAAAACTTTTATAGAATGTAAAAAAATATTGAATTTGTCGGTGACTTTTTTTAAAATCCGAACAGTATATCATAATAAAGTAATTTATATTTTTGAGAGATTGTCTGTGAATTTTTTTAAGAAAATAGCTCTATATTTATTTATTGTTTCAGTTCTTTTTTTAACAATTGTTCCGATAAGTATTTATGATCACTTTGGTCAAATAAGTATAGAGAGTATGATGTTTCATATTGCTATGCCTAAAAAAGGTATGGCAAATGATTGGTTTATTTTATCGTATATGGAATTGTTGTTTGTTTTTATTTTTTCTGTTGTACTGTTTATCAGTATATTAAAATTTGAAAAACAAAGAGTTTTTTTGATAATTTTACTTATATCTGTGTCAATATTTGATATTTATTATATTAATTATAATTTTTCGTTATGGAAATATATCGTAAGCCAATATGAAGCCTCAGATTTTATTGAAAAAGAATATATAGATCCTAAAAAAATATCAGTTACGTTTCCTTTGAAAAAACAGAACCTTATTTTTATACAGGTTGAATCTATGGAAGCATCTATGCAAGATGTCAAAAGTGGAGGATTGGCTGATAAAAATTATATTCCTGAATTAACGAAGTTGGCAGAAGATAATATTAATTTTTCTGCATCTGAATTGACCGGAGGGGCAATAGTTTTGCCTGAAACAGGTTGGACAATGGGTGCACTTGTTGCCGAAACTGCCGGTATTCCATTAAAATCGTATAGAATACATAAGGTTTTTGATCAGGTAGGTAATTCTTTTGATAAATATGATTCATTTTTAACAAAAGTTGTGTCACTGGGTGATATCTTAAAATCATCGGGTTATGAAAACTATTTTATATTGGGAACTTCAAAATATTTTGCAGGACAAAATATTTATATGGAAAATCACGGAGTGCATGAAATATATGACTATGAATTTATAAAGAAAGATATGGGTGTCGAAAAGCCGGAAAAAAGTTGGTGGGGACTTTTAGATAGAGATGTTTATAATTTTTCTAAAAAGAAGCTATCGGAAATTTCTAAAGGACAATATCCGTTTTCTGTTATTATACAGACGATAGACACTCATCGTAACGGTTTCTTAAATCCTGAATGCAAGGCAAAACATAATGAGCTTATAAAAAATGTATATTCTTGTGTATCAGCTGAATTAGATAAATTTATTTCGTGGATAAAGAAACAAGACTTTTATTCAAATACGACCATTGTTATTGTGGGTGATCATTATAATATGACCAAAGGATTGTTTAATACGAGCGTAAATTTAAAAACCGGATTTTATGAAGGAACTCAACGAAGTGTATATAATGCATTTATTAATTCTCGCAACAGGCCAAAACAAGAAAAAAATCGATTGTTTTCGACTATGGATATATTCCCGACAACATTGTCGGCCTTAGGTGTAAAAATAGAAGGAAATCGTTTGGGGTTGGGAACAGATTTGTTTTCGGGTGATAAAACACTTTTAGAAAAATATGGTTATAATTATTTGCATAATGAATTGCGAAAAAAATCAAATTTTTATAATAAACAGCTACTTTTTCCTGATTAAAAATGTTTAATGTTAAGGTACAGACTTAATGTCGTTACAGTATTAGAAATTTTGTGATTATGGTTTTTTATTGAAAGTAATACTTTATTGATATAACGTTATTATGTTTTTTTATATACGGAGGTTATGGTGTTAAAGCTTATTTTACCAGAAGAGAAATATTGGAATTCGTTTATGTCCGGTGTTGAGGAGTTAAAAAAGTCTCCCACACCATATGATACGATAGGAATGAAAGCCGGTTTAAATTTTGATAATTTTGCCGATTATAAGCTTGATTGCGAAAACAATCGATTAGGTATAGGCTTAAAAGAGGGCTGGGTATCTTATAGCAGATTGTGGTTGATAGAAGATGAAAGATTTGTCGGTGTTTTTGATTTGCGCCACAGCCTTACCGAATATCTGAAAAAAGAGGGCGGTAATGTTGCCTATTATATTATTCCTTCGGCCAGAGGCAGAGCTTTGGCTCAAGAGGGACTGAAGCTTTGTTGCAAATATGCTCATGAGGTTTTGGGACTTAAAGAAGTTTTGGTTACTTGTAACGCCTTAAATATTGCGTCGTACAAAACTATGAAAAAAGTTATGTATGCACATGGCGGATCAGAGGCGTCCCCTATTATGCTTGGAGAAAAGGAAGAAAAAAGAGTATGGATAAAAACCGAAGCCAAATGGGGAAGAATAAGATCTTTGGCGGTTGCTGTTATAAAAAAAGGCAGCAAGGTTTTAGCAATCAGATGTTATGATGATATTAAAAAACAAACTTTTTATCGATTGATTGGCGGTGGTATCGAGTTTTGGGAAAAAGGCGAAGATACAATAAAAAGAGAGTTTAATGAGGAGCTCGGATTTGAACCGATAAATATTAAATATTTTAAGACGGTTGAGAATATTTTTGAGTTTAACGGCAAAAAAGGTCATGAGATAGTTTTGGCATATCAGGCTGAATTACCGGAGAATATGCTTGATAATGAAAAATTTTATATGATGGAAGATTTTTTGAATGGCCGATATGCCGAATTTGTTGACATAGAAGGTAATTTAATTTATCCGGAAGATATATTATAGAACTATGGAACTTAATAAAATGAAAAATTTTAATTATATTACTAATGGTGTTTGTTCGACTAATATCAATTTTGATATAGATAACGGCAAGATTTATAATGTAAAATTTAACGGTGGTTGCATGGGAAATTTGAGTGCTGTTGCAAAGTTGGTTGAAGGCAAAAATGCTCAGGAAATTGCCGATGTTTTGCGCGGAAATGACTGTAGAGGTAAGGGAACTTCTTGTGCAGATCAACTTTCTAGAGCTATTGATGCGGCTTTGAAAGAATTTTAATAGAACTAAAAATTTTTAATGTTTTTAAATGTCAGAGCATCTGTTTTTGAGGAAGGATATGATAAAAGTTTTATTTGTGTGTCTCGGAAATATTTGTCGTTCGCCAATGGCAGAGTTCGTATTTAAGCAAATGGTTGAAGAGCGAGGTTTATCAGATAAGTTTGAAATTGATTCAGCTGCTACCGAAAGTTATAATGAAATGTGTCATGCCGGAATTCATTATGGAACACGCGAGATATTAACCTCGATGCACATACCTTTTGAAGAACATTACTCTCGTCGTATTCGTGTAACTGATTATGCTTATTATGATTATATTTTGGCGATGGATGATAGCAATATTGATGATATTCAATCTATAGTCGGTATTGATAACGACAATAAAATACATCGTTTATTAGATTTTGCAAAAAATCCTCGTAATATAAAAGATCCTTGGTATACCGGTAATTTTGATGAAACTTATTGGGATATCGTTGAAGGCTGTGATGCTTTTTTGCAATATTTGAATCTGAAATAATAGGTCTGTTGAATAATAAAGGTAGTATTTGAATGTTTAAGGCAATAAATTTTAATGATGATATTTTAAGTTCACC
The DNA here is from genome assembly GCA_045639065.1 of Alphaproteobacteria bacterium. Classification (GTDB taxonomy): domain Bacteria; phylum Pseudomonadota; class Alphaproteobacteria; order RF32; family CAG-239; genus CAZU01. Next base: position 15,978 of record JAZUCK010000016.1, read on the forward strand.
TGATTTTAAGAACGATGAAATTTCTTTTAGTTTGATACCTTCGTTGATTAGGAACAAAGATAGATATCCGGAAATAAAATGTTTTTCTGACGGTAAAGATTGTGTGATGCTAAATACCGACGCCAATCATCCGGTTGTTATTTGGACAAGTAAGAGTTTTAATAATTATGAGGGGTTATATTCTTTTTTGACTGAAACTTTTTCCGATAACACACCTTTAATGGTTACCACAAAACCCGAAGTCTATCAGTTTTTCAAAAATAACAATCGACTTGCCGACAGCCAAGATACCAAAATTCTCGGAGCTTATAAGTGCGATAAGTTAAACCATATTGAAAAAAGCGGATATATAGATTCTGCAAAGGCGGAAGAAAAAGAAATAATTGCTAAAATGATTGAGGCTTTTGAAAAAGAGGCATTGCCGGAAGAAAAACATCCTTACTCATATTATTTGGAACAAGCTGATAGATATATTAAAATTAAAGATATGAATAAAATTTGGCGAGATGAAAACGGCAATATAACTTCTATCGGTCATATCAAGACTGTTGATACAACAGCAAGAATAAGTCAAATATACACATTGCCGGATAAAAGAGGAAAATCGTATGCTAAAATGTTAGTTAGTGAATTGGCCGAAATCATACTGAAAAATGATTTAACTCCGGTTTTATATACTAATTTTCAATATGAACCGTCAAATAGGTGTTATAAAGCAGTCGGATTTGAATTGTTGGATACAATTTATACTTTTAAGCTAAAAAAGGTTTAGATAAGTAAAACCTGTTTTGAAGGATGTTTTTGAGTGGTGTCCTGATGCATGTTGCAATTTGTGATATCACATAAACAAAAAAACAGTGAGAAAAAGTTTTCTCACTGTTCTTGACTTTAGATTGACCTATCAGGCAACAGCCATTGCAATTTTGGCTTGGACACCTGCTGTTTGAGGCACACCTAAACTCTCTTGCAAGAAGTTCGACAAATTAGATGCCGAAATTGCTTGTTTTGGGATTCCGAAGGTGCTTGAAAGATATCCTTTCAAAGCCTCCCCAAACTCCATGACGACATGCTCTGGAGCTCCTAAAAACAACTCTTGCACGACGAGATATCCTCCAGGAATATCTTCCTTTCCGTAAAATTCGATGTACGAGCAAGCATACACGTCATCCGGATTGGTGATATTTACCTGTGGGTTTGACATCGCCACCATACTGTCTCCCCATTGAGGAATGCAGCCGATGAAGTCGCCAAACAAGTGACACCATACGTATCTAGCGGCTTTTGCAATGAAAATAGCTCGGCCATCTTCAGCAACTGAATAGAATTCGTATCTTTTGAAGAATTCTTCTTGAGATACTTCCCATCCGCCGTTACCTCCTTCGCAATAGTCAACAAACCATGCACCGTTGCCTTTTGCGATTTCTTGAGCTTCGTAAGCACCAAAGGTATGAGCCATAATGAACTCGCCTTCTTCGCTTAACCGAGCGTAAATAGGACGCAATGCATTCTTAATAGCAATGCTTGCATTTCCTCGTTTACGCATTTCATCGTAAGCCATTTTTTTGAAGTTTACACCAACGGTGAACTTGCGATTTTTCTCGTTGTATAAATAACGAGGAACCTCTACAAGCTCAGTACCATTGTGAGCAATATACTCCAATGTTTCATAAGTGCCTTCGCTTTCCGCGGTAATGTAGCCAAGATTATCAGCTTCCATTTCTTCGCGTTCGTAGCGTGAAACAAGATAGTACTTATTTCCTTTTTCGTCGTGCCAAAGTATGCCTGTGAGAGGTACAAATTGGGTGACGATTTCGCCGTTGCTTAGAGCAATAGCAGGGTTTTCGCTTTTCTTCAAAACTTTCGCAACTTTTTCTGGATTAGTTGAGTTGATCAACTTTGCCCAGTTTCCGTTTCCGTCTGTGAAGAAACTTGAAAGAACCTTTTTGCCATCGCGGATAACAACCGGAGTTCCGTCGCTGTCGAAAGTTACATAACTTTTAACGCCCATTTGAATGGCCTCATTTGTGTTTGCAACAAGTGCATACTCATAACCTGCACGGTCAAAAAATTTTGTTTTCATAATGAATAAAAAAATTAGTAATTGGGCTTTAGTCCTTTGATCTTGCTTGCCTAAGGTAAGAGGACACATTTAATATATTTACATCTTTAATAATATCATGTTTTTTTAGTCTACGCAAGGGGGAATAAATCGGTGATATTTGAAAGCCTTTTAATTGCCAAGTTATTGAAAAATATAGAAAGCTAGTTCGAAGATGGTGGAAAATAGGTGGCTGGATTGGGTACTCCCGCTCATAATCTTCGCGGGTCCTCCTCGCGTCGTAGGGCTCGCACGTCGTTTTACTTGTGCTTGCCAACTATCCGCTCCGAACCAAGTTGCTTCGCCTCAAAACCACACTCAATCCAACAAAAAAATCCTCCATAAAGGAGGACTTTTTTGTTGGCTGGAGACGACTTGCAATCTGCGAAATTAAAACCTTGATTTTCACTCTAAAATATGGTAATATCAGACTAGTAAGATAACTGTTTGGGAGCAAAATATCATGATAAATGAGCCAGATTATAATATAAGCATTAGAGATGGTGGTGAAATTATCATGATGCGTCATAAAGATTTTGCTGTATTTTCCGGAAACTATGAGACAGACGATAAATTTAGAGAATTTTGTGATATTTTGTTACTTAAAAGTAAAAATCGAAAGTGTATTCCAGAGAAAAGAGATACCCCTTGTTTTGAAGTTAAAACCACCATTTCTTCTGTAGAACGTGATAATGATGGTGCTATTAGAGTAAATGTTCCTAAAAATCCTTTTATGGGCTCTTTTGCTGTAAACTCTGATGATTTTCAATTTTCTGAAGGTCAAAATGTTTGGTATACAGATTCTAATCCACCCAAAATGCTTATTGGAGATGAAAAAAAATCTACAATAATTATTCAGCATTATAAAATGGGTTGGATGAGTAAGAATAAATATGATTATTATCAATTAAATGAAGCATCTAGAGCCATATATGATGTACTAATAAAAGAAACTGATCATAATAAATTATATTCGTATTTACAAGATGTTGAAAAAATTTATAATGGAGAAGATGCGACATTTCTTTCTAGTAAATCTAATGAGTATAGAGAAAAGGCTACAGCTTTAGCAGAGGAATATAAAAAGATTAATAGAAAATCAATAATGAGAAAAGGTGAATTTTGTTTAATGCATCCAGAAGATGTTAATGATTCTGGTATTGTGCAATCTGCTAAGGACTATGTTCCCTCTCATATAGCAACTTCTTTAAAATTACCTAATACCATATTAAAAGGAAGATCTGTGTAGTATTTATTTGCTGTAATACACTTTTAATAACCTACTGTCCTTAACATCAGTAGGTTATTTTTTTATTCAACCTATGCAAAAATTTACATAGGTTCTTTTTCTGCTCAAAAAGGCTAAAATTTACTAAGTTATTGAAAAATATAGAAGCAAGTTCGAAGATGTTGTAAAATAGGTGGCTGGATTGGGTACTCCCGCTCATAATCTTCGCGGGTCCTCCTCGCGGCGTAGGGCTCGCACGTCGTTTTACTTGTGCTCACCAACTATCCGCTCCGAACCAAGTTGATTCGCCTTAAAACCACTCTCAATCCAACAAAAAAATCCTCCATGAAAGGAGGATTTTTTTGCTGGCTGGGGTGGCTGGATTCGAACCAACGAATGACGATACCAAAAACCGTTGCCTTACCACTTGGCGACACCCCAATAATATTTTATGTTCTTATCTCAGCCACTGGTGGCTGGATTGTGCGCCCGCTTCGCACTGCGCATCTTTCGCTGATTGCTCAAGACCGCCTCTCTTCTTTCGGCGTCCAACTGCGAATTACTTCGCAATTCTTGTTAGTCAAACCAAGCAAATTACGAAACCAAAACTGTTTTCTCTACCACTTGGCGACACCCCAATATTTGGGCTCTCATTATGAGAACAGGCTTATATGTAAATTAAAATAAATATAATTGCAAGCACTTTTTTATTATTGTGATAATTTTTTTTATTATTTTTACTAACAGTCATTCAGATACTTTATAAGTTTGCCGTAATTTATATATGCTAACGGTCTATGTCTATTGAAGCAAGTTGTATATTGCGTAGATTTTTATTTTGCATTGTGTTGTTTTCATTTAATGTCGGTGTTTGTGTGTTTTCTTGTATATCATTTTGCGTAATATTTTTGATGTTTTGCTTGTATTGTTTGTTGTCTTTTTTCATTTTTTCTATTGTATCTTTTGAATTTTTATTAGTTTGTTGAGTGTTGTTTAAATGCGTATGGTTGGTCGTTTGTCGTTTATTAACTCTATTCTCAAAAATGGTGGTATTATTTTTATATTTTTCAGCCATAGCCATTAAATATTGAGTATCTTTAAGCTCGGAAGAATTATTATTATGAGGCAGATTACGCATTGATTGGTTATAAGGGACATCACCTATTTCTTTACCGCTTAGGTCGTAAAAAGTAATTTGTCCGATATCATCACAAGTAACAATTTGTTGTCCAAAAGGTTTGCCATCAAGTGTTACGGAAAACCCTTTTATCTGTTGGCCGTTTTTTTCAAGCATTTCGTTCTTTATCTCAACGGTATGTTTGTTTAAATCTATTTCTTTTCCCATGTTGTACAACTTCATGTTTTGGATATTGCCCTCTGAGTCATAGAGGACCATAGCTCCATGTCTTTTTTTATTAACCATACTTACCATAACATGATTACCCTTGTCATCGTCGATTGTTCTAATCTCGGAAGTGAGAACTTCATCATCAAAATAGGATACAAGATCTATATCTAAAGAATTAGATCTTTTTTGTTCCTCCAAATATTTTTTTACGCCTTCATCTGTATCAACACTATCGCAAATATAAGATAATTCTTCCGGTAATAATTGATCCTTAAATTGTTCGCAAAGTTGTGTAGATAATATAGAACGTTGATACTCAGTCATATCGGTTTTGATTATGCTATTGATCATTCTGTTTGCTAAAAAGGGAGCGTCTAAAAATATTAAGCCATATTTATCGGCAATCTCTCGTTCATCAGAAGTTAAATTTAAGAATTCATATTTCTCTTCATCGGTAAGAGGTTCAACTTCACACATATCTTTCATTGCGTTTAATTTTTCTGTTAATGTTGTCATTGATTGTCTCCTAATAGCAAATTTATATTCATTATATCATAATAAATATATAAAATCAAATTTCTTGACTTTTACTCAGTTTACCTTATTAAGTTCTTTGAACAAAGGAGCAAATGAAATGACTTTTTCTTGCGGAATAGATTTTGGAACAACAAATACTATTGCGGCATTGGCTCAAAAAAATGTCCTTCCTTCTTTAGTAACTTTAGAAAATAACAACACGACTCTTCCGAGTGTGTTGTTTTTTGATAATGATAATAATGTATCTTTCGGAAGAGAAGCATTGGATTTGTATATGAACGGCAAATTAGGACGTTGTATGCGAAGTTTAAAACGAGTTTTGGGTACCGATTTGATGTCTTCCGGAACTTATATAAACAATAAAAAGGTGTCTTTTACCGATATTTTGAGTTGTTTTTTAAGGAATGTTAAGGGAAAAACAGATGCTCAAGCCAAAGCCAATGTCGAAAATGTTGTTCTTGGACGTCCGGTTCATTTTCGAGATTTTGACAGTGATGCTGATACAAGAGCTGAGAATGAGTTAAGGCAAGTTGCTTTAAATATCGGTTTTAAGAATATTGAGTTTCAATACGAACCGATTGCGGCAGCTTTTGCTCATGAGAGAAATTTATCCAAAGAAAAGCTGGCTTGTGTTATTGATGTCGGGGGCGGAACCTCGGACTTTACAATTTTGCGTATCGGCAATCAGTTGATGAATAAAATCGACCGAAAAGACGATATTTTAGCCAATACCGGTGTAAGAATAGGCGGTAATGATTTTGATAAAGATTTGTCGTTAAAATGTTTTATGAATGCATTTGGTTATGGTTCGTTACAAGGTGGAAAAACTCAGCATGATAAAATAATCGATTTGCCAAGTGCGCCTTTTCATACTATGGCAGAATGGAGCTCGATTAACTCTATGTACACGTATAAAGAGCTTAATTTTGCTAAAAAAATGCTGTTTAATGCCGTTGAGCCGGACAAAGTAAGTCGTTTTGTTGAACTGATAGAAAGAGAACTTGGTTATACTTTGTTAAATGTGGTTGAAAATACCAAAATTGAGCTGACAAATATAAATGAAGTGAGTGTTTTGCTCGATTTTATTTCGGATAAGCCGTCAATTAAGGCAAGCAGGGCTGATTTTGAAGCATCGTTAAATTGGGATATGAAAAGAGTATTTGAACAAATTGATGAATGTGTTAAGCAAGCTCAAGTTAAAAAAGAGGATATTCAATTAGTGGTTTTGACCGGAGGTTCTACCGAAATTCCGCTTATAAAAAATTTGGTTAAACAATATTTTCCTAATGCTGAACTGTCGCAAGAAAATAAATTTTCCAGCGTCGGTATGGGTTTAGCTTATGACAGTATTAGAAAATTTGGCTGATTTCTTATTTTTTCTGATTAAAATATGCCAGTGATAGCTTTCAAAAGTTTGGTCGTCTTTGGTGTAATATGTTCCGACGTGTTTTATATCTTCGATACTGAAATCTTTGAACAGTTGATGTATTAAATCATAGTCGGCATAAAAATGAGGGACCATATATTCCGGACCTTGTTCATCACGCAATTTGGTATTTTCATCAACCATGGGCCAGTCTTGTTTAAAACCCCAAGTTTCTTTTGAGCCCAACGTGAGATAGCATTCGCCATTAGATTTTAAGACGCGTTTTAATTCGTCTGCTATTTTATACATTCCTTTAGTGTCGGTATGGGAAATGACATTCATACATAAAATACAGTCGATGCTTTCGTTATCAAACGGGATATTTAGCATATCGCCTTGTTTTACGTTTATATTCAAGTTTTCGGTTTTTGCCCATTCGCTTGTGCGTGTTATGGCTTCTTCACTAATATCAAAAGCCGACACATCAAAACCGTTTTTGGCAAACAAAATTGTGTGACGACCAAGACCGCAACCCAAATCCAGAAAAGATTGTTTCTGTTGGTTTTTCCAACGTGAGAGCAGATAAAAAGTCTCAGGTGCCGGATTTTTCCATGTTTGGGCAAATTCATCGGTTACAATTTGCCAATCCCAGCCTTTTGATTTGATGATGTCGCTCATAATAAACTCGCAGATAAGTTGGTTATGCTTTTGTTGCTTTATTACGTTTTTTAGTAAGGCGCTTAGCTAAAATTGTAAGTTTTCGGCTTAGTTTGCTTGGCTTTGTTTGCACCATTTTTTTCTTTTTGTCTTCTTTAACCTTTAAGATATCCAAATCACGTTCGGTAGCCATTTTATCTAAAATGGTCTTAACCACGTGGTCAAGTTGAGAGTTTTCGCGATAGTCGGCAGGTAGGGCAAAGTTTACACGATTGTCGGCCAAAAGCTGAATCGCAGTTTTGCGGTGTTTGCTTTTTGGACGATATACGGCAATGGCGTTACCGCCTTTTTCTTTAACAATTTTCATTGATGGAATATCGGTCATTCCGTCACCAAAATAAATCATTCGTTTATATGGGATACGTCGTTGATCGTCGGGCATATACTCGTTTACGGCTCTATCTTCGGTTTTGCTAAGACCCTTATTGATTTTGGCAATATATTGAGTTTTGGTTGAATAATTTACAATGCGGGCAGGCCAAACAGGAATGCCGTCTTCATCGTAAACATATGAGCAACCGAACACATCTTTGAAGTGTTTGCGGATAGATGTGCCGGAGATAATTTCTTCCATACCCGAAGATATAATATAGTGTTCTATTTGAAGTCCGTGTTTGGCACCATATTCGTTAATGCGCTCAAACCATTCTTCAACACCGTCAAAGTAGGTAATGTTTTTGGCGGTATCACATAAAAATTGTTTGGTTAATTTGATGCCTTTTTCTTTGGCAGACTGTTGAATATAGTACATTGTACCGGTAATTTGATCGGCACAATGGTCTTTTGACCATTGATTTGCGGTTTTCCAAAAATGATCGGGTTTGTCGCCTAAAGCAGGAATCAAAATATAATCCTGCATATAGGTTGTGCTTAAGGTTTCGTCAAAATCGTAGATGAGTGCAACTTTTGTAGTATTTTTTGCCATTTTAATTATATCTCCGCTTGCAATTATGTGTTTGTTATTATAAAACATTAGAAGTTAATTTTTAATTTATGAAGAAAAAGAGGTTAAAAAAATGGTTGCAACATCTATGGATCAGTTAGTTTCGCTTTGTAAACGCAGAGGTTTTATTTTTCAAAATGCCGATATTTACGGAGGTTTGCAAGGTGTGTATGATTATGGTCCGCTTGGTGTGGAATTGAAAAACAACTTAAAAGCAGCTTGGTGGCGTGCTATGGTTTATGAACGTGACGATGTCGAAGGCTTGGATGCTGCCATTTTGACCAATCAAAAAGTTTTGCATTATTCGGGACATGAAGATACTTTTTCGGATCCGATGACAGACTGTAAACAATGTAAAGGTCGTTTTAGAGCCGATCATATCAAAGACGGCAAATGTCCGAACTGCGGTTCAACTGATTTGACTGAGCCAAGACCGTTTAATTTGATGTTTAAGACTGCTATCGGTCCGGTTGATGATGGTTCGTCATTCGGTTATTTGCGTCCGGAAACTGCTCAGGCTATTTTTACTCAATTTAAAAACGTGGTTGACTCTACATCGAGAAAACTTCCTTTCGGTATTGCTCAAATCGGTAAGTCGTTCAGAAATGAAATAACTCCTCGTAACTTTATTTTTAGAGTGAGAGAGTTTGAACAAGCCGAGTTGGAATATTTTGTTATGCCGGGAGAAGATGAAAAATGGCACGAAGAATGGAAAGAATCCCGCGTTAAATGGTGGGAAGAACAAGGGTTAAAAAGAGAAAATATCAATATCTATACCACTCCGAAAGAAGATTTGGCTCACTATGCTAAGGCTTGTTATGATATTGAATATCAATTTCCTCACGGTATGGAAGAATTGGAAGGAATCGCCAATCGTACGGATTATGACTTGGGCAACCACACCAAAGCACAAGAGGAAATGAATTTGACTTCTCATTGTCATGAAAACAAAGAATCAACACAAAAACTTTGTATCATGGATGATAATAACAAATGGGTTGTGCCGTTTGTTATTGAGCCGTCTATGGGTGTTGACAGAGGTGTTTTGGCGGTTATGACTGAAGCATATACCGAAGAAGATTTGGGTAATGGCAATATGCGCACAGTGTTAAAGTTGAAAAAGCATCTTGCGCCGATTAAAGTTGCAATTATTCCTTTGAAGAAAAACAATGAGCAAATTATGGCTAAATGTTATGAGCTGAAAAAAGCTTTGTTAAAGCTTGGAATCGGTCGTGTGGCATTGGAAAATACCGGAAATATCGGTAAGGCATATCGTCGTCATGATGAAATCGGTACACCGCTTTGTTTGACTGTTGATTTTGAAACTATTGAAAATACTCCCGAATCTGTTACCGTTCGTGACAGAGATACAATGGAACAAATCAGAGTTAACACAAGCGATTTGCCTAATTACTTGAGAGAATATTTTTTGTAAGATTTAGCTGAAAAATTTCTTTTAAGTTATCTGACTGTTGCATTTTTGATTTATGGTATATATTATATTTTTAAGTTGTGAAAATGAGCAGGGCTTATGGGGTTAGAGTTTGAAAAAAAGGATAATATTTTGGTAATATCACCGGTTGGTGATGTGGTTGGTTATGATGACCAAAGACGTATAAGTGCTCTGTTTAAGTCTCTGAAAAATATTGAAAAAGTAATGTTTGATGCCAAAGATTTGCAAAAATGGGATTCATCTTTGGTGGCTGTTTTATTTAGGCTCGCTTTAGTTTGTCAGAAAAACAATATAACAATTGATTGGTCTGAAACGCCGGAAAATCTTAAACAACTTGTTGAACTTGCACTAAAGGTAGATAGAAAACCGACAGTCGCCAAAGATATAAAAATTCCGTTTTTTGAAGCTGTGGGTGAGTGGGGAATTGAAAAATTTGCCACATTAAAAAAAGTTGCTTATTTTTTGGCGGATATTTGGGGCTCGGTAAAGCGTTTTATCGCAGGAACTGCCGTTATGCGCAAAATAGACTTTGATTTTGCATTGGAAGATTGCGGATATAAAGCTGTGGGTATCGTCAGCCTTGTAAGTTTTATGGTCGGGCTTATTTTGGCATTTGTCGGTGCTATTCAGCTTAAGATGTTTGGTGCCGAAATTTATATTGCGTCACTGGTTACAATAGGCATGATAAGGATTATGGGCGCAATTATGGCCGGTATTATTATGGCCGGCAGAACAGGGGCATCTTATGCGGCAACAATCGGTACAATGCAAGTTAATGAAGAAGTTGATGCACTAAAAACCTTGGGTTTTAATGTTAGTGACTTTCTTATTTTGCCACGTTTGTTGAGTCTGGTTTTAGTTATGCCGTTTTTGACAATGTTGGCTGATATTATGGGAATTATCGGTGGCGGAACAGTAGCTATTTTTATGCTGGATATTGCTCCGCAACAATATGTTAATTTTTCGGTTGAAGCATTTGGTCTAAATAACTTTTTAGTCGGACTTTTTCACGGCCTTGTTTATGGGGTGATTATTTCGGCCTCAGGCTGTTATTACGGAATCAGTTGCGGTCGAAATGCCGATAGCGTGGGTTTGGCAACGACCAAAGCTGTAGTGTCGTCGATTGTGATTATGATTGTGGCAACAGGTATTATTACTTGGGTATGTCAAGTTATGGGAATTTAAGAGATGGATAATATCAGTATCAAAGGCGAAAAAATTGAAGTTGCTTACGGAAGCAACGTTTTGATGCGTGATGTTGATTTTGAAGTAAACAAAGGCGATGTCTTTATCATTATGGGCGGTTCCGGTTGTGGTAAAAGCTCGTTGATGAGGGTTATGACCGGATTAAAACAGCCCTCAAAAGGCAGGGTGTTGGTTTTGGGTAAAGATTTTTATGCTCAAGATGATGTAAATAAAAAACTTATTATGCAAGATTGCGGAATTTTGTATCAGAGCGGTGCGCTGTTTTCGTCGATGACTTTGGCTGAAAATGTGTCCCTTCCGTTGCAGGAATATACCGACTATTCGCCAAAAATGATTGATGATTTGGTTGAGCTGAAGTTAGCATTGGTAGGGTTAAAGGGATATGGCGATTTTTATCCGTCGGAGATTAGCGGTGGTATGAAAAAACGCGCAGGCCTTGCAAGAGCTTTGGCCTTGGATCCAAAAATTTTGTATTTTGATGAGCCATCAGCAGGATTAGATCCTGTAAGCTCAAAATTATTAGATGACTTAATTTTGGAAATTAACCAAAGCTTGGGTACAACTATTGTGGTTATTACTCACGAATTAAGTTCGATTTTTGCCATAGGTAATAACTCGATATTTTTAGATGTTGATATAAAAGGCGTTTCGGCAAGAGGTAATCCGAAAGATTTGTTAAAGAATCCGCCGAACCAAAATGTATATAGATTTTTAAGTGGAGGTAGAGAATAATGCCAAGACAACCTAATAAGAGAAAAATCGGAATTTTTATGATTTCTTCTGCAGCTGTGTTGTTGCTGATTTTGGGAGGATTGCTTCAAAACAAGCTTTTCGGACATAAGGGTAGAGAAGTTGTGATGTTCTTTGAAGAATCGGTTAACGGCTTGAGTGTCGGTTCGGCAGTGGTGTTTAAGGGGGTTAAAATCGGCGAGGTCAGCCGTATCGAAATTAAGGCCAATCCGGAAGCTTTGACCTTTAGTATTCCAGTTTATGCCAAAATGAGTGCCAAATCGATAAATTCCAATTCTTTTTTCTCTTCGCAAAAGGCAGTTTTAGATGAACTGGTTAAAAGAGGACTTCGTGCCAGACTTGCTACACACAGCTTTGTTACCGGTCAGTTGATGGTGGAATTGGTTATGTTGCCGGAATCGGAAATTAAGCTTCATGATGATGTAGGAGTTTTAGAAATTCCTACAGCCTTGTCGCCTATCGGTGAATTGTCACGCGGTTTACAAAAAATTCCTTTGGCTGAGGGGTTTGGAAATTTTACAGAGTTTTTTAAGGGCTTGAACAAAATGATGCCGGAAATAAATGCCATTGTGGCTGATATTGAAAATATGGTTCAACGAAACAAAGGTGTTACTGTTCAGGTATTGGATAATTTTAATAAAATGACAATCAATGTGGCAAAAGCAGCAAAATCTATGCAAAATCTGACTGATTATTTGGAAAGACATCCCGAAGCTTTGATTAAAGGAAAAAAATAGATGATGAAAAAAATTGTTTGTGTTCTGAGTGTGTTTTTTATGATGGGGTGTTTTGGCGGATATAGCCCCGAAAGTACGTTTTATACATTACAAACTATTGAAAATGTGAAACCTTTGAGTCAAACAAGTGTGTTGATAGGTGTAGATTTGCCAGAGCTTCCGGAGTATGTTGACAGGCCTCAAATTGTTTCATTTTCATCAGTTAATTCCGAATTGAATATTGATGAAACAAATCGTTGGGGCGAAGATTTGGATATTATGCTGCAAAGAGTTATGGCTTCGGATTTGCGTGCTTATTTGCCAAAGGCCGGTATAAAACCAAGAACATCGTTGTTGGAAAAATACAGATATATTTTAAATGTGTCGATTGCAAAGTTTGATTTAGTTGAAAATACAGCTTATTTTGAAGCTTTGTGGACACTTAAAAGCGGAAATACTTTTAATATAGCTTATAAAGGCAAAACTTCTTTAAGTATGACGGGTAATGACGAATATAGCGGATATGTTAAAGCTATGAGCGAAATGGTTAGTCAAATGTGCAAACAAATCGCTCAAAAATTGACCAAAAACTAAGAGTGCTCAAGCTGTTTTACAATTTCGTCGGTAACATCTTTGGCATCGCCGTATAACATTATGGTGTTTGGCGCGTAAAACAACGGGTTGTCTATGCCGGAATAACCGCTGTTTAGTGAGCGCTTTACAAAAAACACGGTTTTGGCTTTTTCGACATCTAATACAGGCATTTGATAAATCGGAGAAGAAGCGTCGGTTTTGGCTAGTGGGTTAGTAATGTCGTTTGCACCGATTACATAAGCAACGTCGGTAGTTGAAAATTCATTATTTATGTCCTCAAGCTCGAATACGTCATTATAATCAATGCCTGCTTCGGCTAAAAGAACATTCATATGACCGGGCATTCGTCCGGCAACAGGGTGAATGGCAAATTTAACAGTGACATTATATTTCTTTCTCAATATTTCTGCCATGTTTTTAAGTGAAAATTGCGCTTGGGCAACAGCCATGCCATAACCGGGGACTATGATGATTTTTTGTGAGTTTTCCATGATAAAAGCCGCATCAGACGGCGAGCCTGATTTAGCTGTTTTGTCAGTATTCGATAAGTGATTAGTATGGCTTGCGAATGCTCCTGTCAGTATATTTTTTAAGCTACGGTTCATTGATTGCATCATAACAAAGGCTAAAATTGTACCTCCGAAACCGACTATTGCGCCAATGATTATCAGAATTATTGACGATAGAGAAAATCCAACACCTACAGTTGCCCATCCGGAAAAAGCATTTAATATTGATATGGCAACCGGCATATCAGCGCCACCGACCGGCAATAATACTAAAACACCCAAAATCATAGTGATAAAACAAATAAGGATAAAATTTATATTATCAGGTTTTAAGACAAAACTTATTGATAGAATAATAAGGCTTATCAAAAGTAGGGAATTTAATTTGTTTTGTAATTTGAAATGTAAGGGGTTTGAATTTATAATTCCTTGAAGTTTGGCAAAGGCGATAACCGAACCGGAAAATGTTATACCACCGATTACAAGCCCTAAGGTGTTCATTATATATTGCGATGACAAATTAAATTGCTCGGCTAAAGAAATGAAAACAGCAGAAAGACCACCAAAAGAATTAAATATGGCAATCATTTGCGGGAGAGAAGTCAGCTTTATCTTTTGTCCGGAATAAATACCGGCAAATGCTCCCAATATTATGATGAAACTTAAAAGTAATTTGTTTTCAATTTCGGTAAATATGAGGGTTGAAAGTATGGCTAATAATATGCCGATAATTCCGTAAAAATTTCCCTTAAATGCGGTTTTTGGCGAAGATAGCATTCTGATTGAAATTATCAGCAAAAATGATGCGCCTAAATATAATAAATTCGAAATAAACATTATCTCTTTTCCCCTTTTGTCTTGAACATATTCAGCATTCGCTGTGAAATTGCAAAACCGCCGAAAATGTTGATTGAGGCCAAGAATACCGCCAAATATGGTAAAATTTGTTCGGTTAGGGATTGCGTGTTTTTAAGAGAAAGAATTGCTCCGATTATTATAATTCCGGAAATGGCATTGGAAACGCTCATTAAAGGTGAATAAAGAGCGGGGGTTACTCGCCAAATTACAAAATAGCCGACAAAGCAGGCAAGCATAAAAATTGTTGCTAATAACCATAAATTCATAAACTTTGCTCCTTAAAGATATGTTGCTTTTATTATTTCGTCTTTTTTATTTAGGATTAGTTTTTGGTCAGGTTTAAGTGCTATATAGTCAATAAAGTTACTTAAATTATTGGCATAAAGTATGCTGGCACTTTGGGGAATTTGGCTAACTAAATTGCTGTTTGCATAAATTTTACGACCTGAAATATCAATAACCTCACAAGATTTGCTTCCTTCAATATTTCCACCATTTGATATAGCCATGTCTATCAATACAGATCCTTTTTTCATAGCTTTTACAGCAGATTTTTTTATTAGAATCGGAGCTTTTTTATCAGGGGAGAACGCAGATGATATTACGACATCAATTTGTGAGAGTATTTCATTTATGTTATCTACAAAAATTGCACCAAGAGATTGTGCTTGCTCTTTGGTTTCGGAACGAATATCAAAGGCATAGACTTTTGCTCCGAGCCGTTTGGCCGTGGCGATGGCTTGCAGTCCGGCAACACCGATACCTAAAATTAAAAATTTTATCGGAGCAAGCGTTCCGGCTGAAGTTATCATCATAGGAATCGAACGGTTCAGTAGTTGTGTTGTTTTTATAACAGCCTGATATCCCGATAAGCTGTCTTGTGATGATAAAATATCAAAACTTTGGGCTTTTGATATACGAGGAAGTCTTTCAAGAGCAAAACAATTTAATGATTTTGATTTTATTTTTTCTAAGATATCATTGGTAACGGAATTTTGAAAGTTACCGATAATTATTGATGAGTTTTTGATGTTTTTTAAGTCATCGGCCGTTATAGGAGATATACGTAGCAAAATATCGCTATTTTGAAGTATTTCTGACGAGTTTTTTTTGATTTCTGCTCCTGCAGATATGTATTCTTTATCATCAAAATCAGATAAAATACCGGCTTTTGTTTCAATCATTACCTTAAAGCCTTTTGATATGTATTTTTTTACATTTTCAGGTGTTATGGAAACTCTGGTTTCGAGCGATGATGTTTCGTTAGTAATGCCAATAATCATTTTTATTTCCGGTTATTAACTAATATAAAACTATATTGAGGATATATTCATCAGATGATGTAATAACAACAGATAAGGCAAAAGTTTTATGCATAAATTATATAATTTGTTTAAGCTGTTTTTTAAGTTGGGTTTGTTTACCTTTGGCGGTGGGTATGCAATGTTGCCTTTATTAAAGTCTGAAGTAGTTGATAAACGAAAATATTTAAGTGAAGAAGAACTACTTGATTTGTATTCTATCGGACAATGTACACCGGGAATTATTGCGGTTAATGTGGCAACTTTTATAGGGTATCAACAAGCCAAGATTAAAGGCGCTATATCGGCCACCTTGGGAATGATTATGCCTTCAATTATAATTATAACCATAGTAGCGTCAATTTTAGAACATTTTATGGATAATCGCTATGTAGTATATGCATTTTATGGTATCAGAATATGTGTGGTGGCTCTTATTTTTAATGTGATAATTGAGTTGGCTAAAAAAAATTTGAGAGGCATATATAATGTTTTTATGTTTCTTGGGGCAATAGGTTTGCTGGTGGGGCTTAATATTTCTGCTGTTTTTTTGGTTTTGATAGCCGGAAGTGTTGCTCTGGGAATTGGTGAATTTAAGAGAAGATTTGCAAAATGACATATTTTTTATTGATTTTTGAGTTTTTTAAAATCGGTTTGTTGGCTATCGGCGGTGGGTTAGTAACGGTACCTTTTTTGTTTGATTTGGCTGAAAAATATGATTGGTTTACCAAAACAGAATTAGCCAATATGATTGCTATATCAGAATCGACGCCCGGACCTATAGGGGTTAATATGGCTACTTTTGCCGGTTTTAGTGCTGAAGGAATATTAGGAGGAATTGTTGCAACAATATCGTTGGTCTTTCCTTCGGTGGTTATTATGATTTTGGTTGCTAAGATGATTAACAAGTACAGTTGTAATATCAGAGTAAAAGATGTTTTACACGGCATCAGACCGGCTGTATTGGCTTTGATATTATTTGCTGGCCTTGAGTTGGGTAAGATAGTGGTTGTTGAAATAAAAGATGTTTTGTTCTTGATAGTTGTTTTTACGATGATGAGAATTTGGAAAAAAAGCCCGATTTATTATTTGTGCTTATCGGCAATATTGGGAATTTTAATAAAATTGATATAAGAAAAAAGCCTCTTTGAAAAGAGGCTTTTTGATTAAATATCTAGTGCTTTTTTGTATGTATCGAGCAAAAATTCTTGTTCATCACGATCGGCAGCATTCATTTTGCGAAGTTTTATTACAGCGCGCATAATTTTTACATCAAAGCCTGCTGATTTGGCCTCGGCATAAATATCTCTGATGTCACCGGAAAGAGCTTTTTTCTCTTCTTCCAAACGTTCTATTCTTTCAATTAAAGAACGAAGTCTGTCGGCAGCAATACCACCTGTTTGGGTTGTTTGTTCACTCATAATTATCTCCTCGTTTTTTTATTTTTTTGTATAAGTAGCAAATTATTTTATTATTTACAAGTATAAAAATAACCCCTTATTAACTTATTTTATATATGATGAAAAACAAATTATTTATATAAACAAGGATTAAAATTATGCCCATAGAAACTCGTACAAAAATTTTAGCAACAATCGGCCCTTCAACAGCTACAAAAGCTAAATTGGCGGAATTGATTGACTCAGGTGTTGACGCCTTTAGAATTAACTTTAGTCACGGAACGTATGACGAGCATAAGAATCGTATCAAAGCTATCAGAAAGTTGGAAAAAGAAAAAAAGAGAGTTATTGCTATTTTGGCCGATATGCAGGGTCCTAAACTTCGTGTAGGTAATTTTAAGGAAGAAAAAATTTGGCTGGAAGAGGGACAAACATTTACGTTGGATATGAAAAACGAATTGGGCGATGAATCAAGAGTTTGTTTGCCACATAAAGAAATTTTTGCGGCAATTAAGGTTGGCGACAAGCTGTTGGTAAATGACGGATATATCGTGTTGGAAGTAACCAAAGCGTCTAAAGTGGCAATAGAAACTGTTGTTAAAGTCGGTGGTTATATTTCCAGCCATAAAGGTGTTAATCTTCCCAATACAAAATTAAGAATATCAGCAATTACCGAAAAAGATAAGAAAGATTTGAAATTTGCATTAAGAAACGGTGTGGATTGGATCGGACTTTCATTTGTTCAACGTTGTGAAGATATTATTGAGGTTAAAAAACTTATTAAGGGTAAGGCTAAAATTATTGCAAAATTGGAAAAGCCTAGTGCTATTGATGATTTGGATAATATTGTAAAAGAAGCTGATGCAATTATGGTAGCCAGAGGTGATTTGGGGGTTGAATGTCCGTTACCTACTGTTCCTGTTTTGCAAAAAAGAATTATTAAAACTTGTCGAAAATATGCTAAGCCGGTTATTGTTGCTACGCAAATGTTGGAATCGATGATTGTAAATCCGACACCGACACGTGCCGAAGTGTCCGATGTGGCAACAGCTGTTTATGATGGGGCTGATACGGTAATGTTATCGGCTGAAACTGCTGCCGGAAAATATCCTATTGAAGCTGTTAAAATGATGAACAGCATTATTGATAAGGTTGAAACAGATCCGTTGTTCTTTGAATTGATGAACAATTCACGGAGAAAGGCTTTTGAAGCCGATGAGGCAGATGCAATTACATTTGCGGCTTCGGAATTGGCCGGAGTTTTGAAAAATGTTAAGGCAATTGTGAGTTTTTCATCATCGGGTTTTACAACATTTTTAACTGCAAAAGAGCGTCCTACGCTACCGATTTTGGCAATGTCTCCTGATATTAATGTGGCCAGACAAATGTCTATTGTTTGGGGGGTAAGACCATATGTTAACAGAGAAAGTTTTAAGAAGTTTGCCAATGTTGAAAAGTGTGCAATAAAATATGTGAAAAAGTCCGGATTGGCTAAAGCCGGTGATCACATCATCATTACGGCAGGTTTTCCTCTTAATATTAAGGGAAGAACAAATCTTTTACACACGATAAAGGTTAAGTAAGTAGTTTTGGAGAATTTGATATGCCAAGAGTGTTTGTTTTGATGATGGATTCATTTGGAATCGGCGGGGCTTCTGATGCTAAAGATTTCGGCGATGAGGGGGCAGATACTTTTGGTCATATTGCTGATAACTATCCTAATTTACGAATACCGAATTTGGTTAAGCTCGGTTTGGTAAAAGCATCTAATATGGCGACGGGGCTTAACAGAGTGCTTTCGGACAAAGGGGCAATAATCAATTTAGAAGCAAAGTACGGAAACTGCAGAGAAGTCAGTCTTGCCAAAGATACATCATCAGGACATTGGGAGTTGGCCGGTGTTGCGGTAAGGTCACCTTGGGGATATTTTAAACCTGAATATCCGTCTTTTCCTAAAGAGCTTATTGATAAAATTTGTCAAAGAGCCGGTTTGAACGGAATTTTGGGTAATAAGGCGGCTTCGGGTACAGTAATTATTGAAGAACTTGGTGAAGAGCATATAAGAACCGGAATGCCGATTTGTTATACTTCGGCCGATAGTTGTTTTCAAATTGCGGCAAGTGAAAAGTATTTCGGATTGGACAGGCTTTATGACGTTTGTCAAATTGCTTTTGAAGAGTTAAAACCTTATAATATCGGACGTGTAATTGCCAGACCATTTGAAGGAGAGAAAAAAGGCGAGTTTGTCAGAACAAAAAATCGTCATGATTATTCGGTTAAACCTCCTAAAAAAACGTTGCTTGATATAGTAAAAGAAAGTGGTAAAGACGTTATTGCAATAGGTAAAATTAGCGATATTTATGCCGGATGTGGTATAAGTAAAAAGGTTTTGGCTTCGGGTTTGGAAGAACTTTGGGAAAAAACTTTGAGCGAAGGTAAAACGGCTGAGGATAATAGCTTGATTTTTACCAATTTTGTGGATTTTGATATGCTTTATGGTCATAGGCGCAATTTGGAAGGGTATGCCAAAGCACTGGAATATTTTGATGAGAGGTTGCCGGAAATTGTTAATGTAATGCGTGAAGATGATGTGGCGTTTGTTGTGGCAGATCATGGAAATGACCCGACAGCTAAAGGAACTGATCATACTAGAGAGCAAATACCGGTATTGATGTTTGGTAAAAATATAAAAGAAAAATATGTGGGAACGAGAGACACGTTTGCTGATGTAGGGCAAACCGTGGCTGAGATATTAGGACTAAAACTTGATGAAGGAAAGTCTTTTTTGAAGGATTAGAGTAAAATGACTTGGCAAGCAAATAATTTGGATAAAGATAAACATTGTTTTTTTGGAAGCAGTGGTGGTTTTTCTAAAGGAAAATATGCTAAACTTAATGCCAATACTAAAAGCTATGACGATAAAGAATCTCTGATGAAAAATTTGCAAACAATTGCCGAAAGAGTTGGTTTGGAAAAAGAAAATTTGGTATTGCTTAATCAAGGTGTAAGTAATGTGGCTGTATATGTTGATGAGGCCAGTTGGGATAGTGTTGTGGCTGACGGTACGGTTACTGCAAAAAAAGGTATAGGCCTGTGTATCAGAACAGCTGATTGTGCCCCCGTATTGTTTGAGGATAGAAAAAACGGAGTTGTTGGAGCTGCTCATGCCGGTTGGCGCGGTGCTTTTAAGGGTATTATGGAAAATGTAATTGCCTTAATGATTGAAAATGGTGCCGAATTGAAAAACATAAGGGCGGCAATAGGTCCTTGTGTTATGCAAAAATCGTATGAAGTTGATGCAAATTTTTATAATCAGTTTTTAGAACAACATCAAAGCAATAAACAATATTTTATTGAAGGCAAGCGAGAGGGGTACTATTACTTCGATTTGCCAAATTATTGCTTAGACAGGTTAAAGAAAGCAGGAATTGAAAATATTGAAGTGGCTTATTTGGATACCTATGCCCTGGAAGATGAATATTTCAGCTTTAGGCGATTTACTCATCAGGGATTGGTTAGTGAGCCGAGAGATTTTCCAAACCAAGTTTCGGTTATTACATTATAAAATAAGGACTTTTAGACAATGTCGCCACTCGGAAAATTAACGTTAGCATTGATTGGTTTTAAGTTATTCGGCCTTGACGGCTTGCTTTTAGGCTTGTTTTTAGGACATATGTTTATTGATAAGACTTATGTTATCAGAAATATTGAAAAACAGATAAACAGCCTTGATGATATTATAAGAATCAAACTGCCTTATAAATACTACAAATATTATAATCGCTTAGATGGTAATATATGGGGAAAAATTTGGTGCGGTCTGCTCGGGCTTGTTTTGTTCGGCGTAATCGGATTTGCGCTGATGTTTGTTGTAGGACATATGGTTTTTGATATGCCTCAAAATACCAAGATAAGAAAAGTTAAGAAGAAAATCGATCACTTTTTTGATAATAACTGGGGCAAGATATTAGGTGGTGTATTAGGATTTTTGTTGCATAGTGCGATATTGATGTTTGTCGGTATAATTTTGGGATTTATAGCAGATTATCGCCGTCTTGAAGGTGCTAAACTTATGCCGTTTAATATCCTGAGAAATTATTGGCAAAAGATAAATCCGCTAAAACTTTGGCGTGATGCACAGGTCGGAGAACACAGACGCTATTTAGAGGTTATGGCGGCTTTGTCGGCATTGATTGTTGAGTCTGATGGTAAAATAAGTGACAAAGAAAGGAAAAAATTCTGTCAGGTCTTTGCGGTAAAGCCGGAGCAAAAATCATTTGTATATGAGATTTTTGAAAACAAACAAAAACACAAGTTTTCTTTGGAAAAATATGCCGATATGTTGGAGGGGCTTACTCGACACAACGAAAGCTTAAAAGATGTTTCTGTCGAGAACTTGTTCAAAATTGCTTCTGCTGATGAAACCATAGGCGAAACAGAGATGCGATTGCTTAAAAAAGTGGCTAAAATTATCGGACTTGCCGATAGAGAGTTTGCTAGATTGAAAAAACAGTTTAAGCCGAATCCGATAAGCAAAAAACTTATGGCATCATACGATGTTTTGGGTGTTTCTTATGATGCGAGTATAGATGAAATTAAAGCAAGATGGAAAAAACTTATTGTTATTTACCATCCGGACAAATTGGCTAATGCCTCGGAAAATGAGATGAAAATTGCAACTAAAAGAATGGCCGAGATAAATTTGGCTTATCAGGAAATTGTAAAAGCAAAAGGAAAAAAATGAGAAGAAAATTATTGCCTTATTATAGCGATAGAAAAAGCAAAATAGATATGATTGTTTTGCATTCGGTGGCGTATGACGTAGAAGAGGCAATAAAGTCTTTTTGTGATAATGAAGTGTCGTCACATTATATTATCGCCGAAGATGGCGAAATATGGCAATTGGTTGGTGAAAAAAGACGAGCTCGACATGCAGGTGTGTCGTATTGGCAAGGAATTGAAGATATTAATTCACATTCAATAGGAATTGAGTTTTGTTCCAAAACCTTGGGACAGCAAAAATTTAAGCCGGCTCAAATAAAAGCAGGAATCAAGCTGATTAAAAGGCTGATAAAGAAATACAAAATAAGACCGGAAAATATTGTCGGACATTCTGATGTTGCTCCGACAAGAAAGGCTGATCCGGGTAAGGCTTTTTTCTGGAAGGAACTTGCTAAAGAGGGCATAGGATTTTGGTACAATTTGTCTGATGCAAAAAAAATAAATGATTTTTCGGTTGAAGAATTACTTGAGATTATCGGCTATGATACGAGTGATGTTTATGCATCGGCGTATGCTTTTTGTCGCAGATTTTTGCCGGATAAAGTGTCGGAAGTTAAAAGTGTTATCGAGCTTGTTGATAACGTCGGAAGAGCTGATGATAAATTGCTTGATGATGAAAAATTTTTGCAAGTGTTAAAAGCTGTGGCTTACAAATATTGCAGAGAATCTAAAACGCCTTGCAAAATGTAGGCAGCTGCTGAGGCGTCTAAAGTTTCTTTTCTTTTGGAACGAGACATATCTACTTCTTTGATTAAGAAATTTTCAACGGCACGAGATGACAATCTTTCGTCCCAAAAGGCATAGGGTAAAGGAATATGTTTAGCAAGTTTATCGGCGAATTCTTTGACCTTTTCGGTAGTTTTTCCTTCACTTCCGTCCATTTGAAGCGGTAAACCGTAAACAATAGACCCGACTTCTTTTTCTTCGATAATTTGCTTGATTTGAGAGAGGTCTTTGTCAAAGGTTGAACGGTATATTATCTTTAGCGGATTGGCTGTCATAAGCAGTAAATCGGATACAGCAACACCCAATCGTTTTTCGCCATAATCAAAGGCTAAAATCGAACGTCCTTTAGGTAATTGTGTTTTTAATTCTCTTATTTCCATAAAAATAAGATTATGAAAATAATGAAATTTGTCAAGAAAGATAATAAATTTAACGCGAATACTAATTGAATTTTAACCAAAATAATTTAGAATCCGACTAAAAGTGTCAGATTGAGAGGTTTTTGCCGATGAAATTAAAATTTTTTGTATGCTTGTTTGCCAGTTTGATTAGCTTTGGTGTTGCAAAGGCTGAGTTGGCTATTGATGTTAGCGGCGCAATGCGTGATCCGATGCCTATTGCCATACCAAGCATTATTCATGACGGATTTTTTATCGGTCAACAAGGCGATAAAATTTTAGATGTTGTTCAGGCCGATTTAGAGCGTTCCGGTTTGTTTGAGGTTATTGACAAAGACAGCTATATCCAAGAGTTTTCCTCAATGGAACAAGAACCTGAATTTTTGGATTGGAAAGCAATAAAAGCTCAAGCCCTTATTCAAAGCGAAATAGAAGAAGTTGATGCAAATACTATTAAAGTTTCGTTCAGATTGTGGGATGTTTATGCCGAAAATCAAATGGAAGGACAGTCTTTTACAACAACCAAGGATAATTGGCGCAGAATTGCTCATGTGATTTCTGATGCAATATATGAAAGATTGACAGGCGAAAAAGGATATTTTGATACAAGAATTGTTTATGTTTCGGAATCCGGTCCGGCAACAAAAAGAATTAAACGTTTGGCAATTATGGATCAAGATGGCGAAAATCACAAATTTTTAACTAATGGTGCGGCAATGGCTCTAACGCCTCGTTTTTCACCTAATCTACAAAAAATTACTTATATGTCTTATGCCGGAAATATTCCGAGAGTTTATATCTTAGATATTGAAACCGGCGAGCAGGAAGTTTTAGGCGATTTTCCGGGAATGACTTTTGCTCCTCGTTTTTCACCGGACAGTGATAAGGTTTTGTTATCTTACGCCAGCAACGGAAAAAGTGATATTTATGAAATGGATTTGAAAAATAAAAAGAAAAAGAGATTAACTTATAGCGGTGCAATTGATACTTCGCCAAGTTATTCGCCTGATGGCAGTAAGATTGTTTTCAATTCGGACAGAGGTGGAAATCAACAGCTTTATGTAATGGATGCCGACGGCTCAAATGTTAAAAGAATAAGTTTCGGTAATGGCCGTTATGCAACACCGGTTTGGTCGCCACGAGGGGATTATATTGCTTTTACTAAAATGGCAGGAGGACAATTTTATATCGGTGTTATGTATCCTGACGGAACAGGAGAACGTGTGTTGGCTTCGGGATATTTGGTTGAAGGACCTACTTGGTCCCCCAATGGTCGTGTCTTGATTTATTTTAGACAGGATAAAGGTCGAGGAAGGGCAACTCCACCGGTTAAATTATATTCAATAGATTTGACAGGGTATAATGAAAGACAAATTATTACACCTGCCGACGCATCTGATCCGGCATGGTCGCCGTTGTTACCTTAATAAAAAGGCCCCGAGTTTGTCGGGGCTTTTTTTTAAGATATTTTTTTAATAATACAGCGCGAAGGATAAGGAGCTTTATCTGATATGGTTATAAGCTCACGCAAACTTTCTTCGGCTCGTTTGAATTGTTCTTCGGTTTGGGCATGGACTATTGCCAAAGGTGTTTTTTTGTTTACAGTATCACCAATCTGACAAAATTCGGAATAACCGGTTGCATAATCAAGTTTTTGTTCAGGCGTAGTTCTGCCACCTTTTAATTCGATAATGCTTAAACCGATGCCGCGTGTATCCATAGAGTATACAATACCAGTTGTTTTGGCGTATACAGGGCGAACAATATTGGCTTTTGGCAAGTATTTCCAAGGATCTTCGCAAAAATCCTTCGGCCCGCCCAAATGGGTAACCATGTCTTGAAATTTTTGGAGAGCAAGTCCAGAATCCAAAGCATCTTGAAGTTTTTCTTTTGCTTGTTCTAACGTGTCTGCCAATTTTGCCGAAACAAGAAGTTCACCACATAATTCTAAGTTTATTTCGTGCATACGGGCATCAATATTTTGACCCTTTAAGTAGTCTACTGCTTCGGCAACTTCTAGGGCATTACCTACGTTATGTCCCAAAACCTGATTCATATCAGTTATTACGGCTTTGGTTTTAGTGCCGGCTGCATCGGCTACTCGAACAATAGATGTTGCAAGTTCTTCGGCACGTTCCAAGGAATCCATAAAAGCGCCGTTACCACATTTTAGGTCCATGACCAAACAATCTAATCCGGCAGCAAGTTTTTTTGATAAGATTGAGGCGGTAATCAAATCAACAGATTCAACAGTGGCGCAAACGTCGCGTATGGCATATATTTTTTTATCGGCAGGAGCAAGGTTTCCGGTTTGTCCGATAATGGCGCAACCGACTTCTTTGACTGTCTTTTTGAATAGTTCGTTACTCGGTTGTGTTTGATAACCGGGAATTGAGTCAAACTTGTCTAATGTTCCGCCGGTGTGTCCTAAGCCTCGTCCGGAAATCATCGGACAATATCCGCCACAAGCGGCGAGCATTGGCGCTAACATCAAGCTTATTTTGTCGCCGACACCGCCTGAAGAGTGTTTGTCGATGATAGGGCCATCTATATCGTCCCAGTTCAAAACATCACCGGAATCGCGCATTGCCATCGTTAGTGCAGCGGTCTCTTCTTTGGTCATTTTGTTTAAGAAAATAGCCATGGTTAAAGCTGCAACTTGAGCATCAACAATGCTTCCGTCAGTTACACCTTTGATAAACTCATTTATCTCTTCGGTGCTTAAAGCTTGGTTGTTGCGTTTTTTTCTGATAATTTCTTGAGGAAGCATTTTAATATCCTTGTTCTATGGTTTTTATTAAATCATTTAACAGTGAACTAGCACCAATTCTAAAGGTTGATGGGCTAATCCACTCGTTGCCCATAATTGATTGAGCTAAAGTTAGATATGCTTTAGCATCATACAGTGTTTTTATGCCACCTGATGCCTTAAATCCGATAGTAGTTTTACCACTTTGAGCAATTGTTTCTAAAATAGCATTAGCGGCTTCGGGTGTTGCAGAAACAGGTGTTTTTCCTGTTGAGGTTTTTACAAAATCGGCTTTTGCATCAATACAAAGTTGAGTAGCTTCTTTTATAGCTAGAACATCTTTAAGTTCGCCGCTCTCGATAATTATTTTTAATATTTTGTCTTGGCAGGTTTCACGAGCAATATCTAAATATTCTTTGCAAAAAGCTGTATCGCCGGCCAAAAAAGATTTGTAAGGCAAAACGACGTCCAACTCGTCAGCGCCGGAAGATATCGCAGATATTATTTCTTTTTCCAGAAGTGTGTTATTGGCAACTCCGTCAGGAAAGTTTACTACAGTTGCGACTTTGAAATCATTGGGCAAAATGCTTTTGGCATATGAAATAAATTTGGGATAGATACAAACAGATGCCGTATTTCCATATTTTCCGACAGCCTTTTGGCAAAGAGTTGCTACGGTTTCATTAGTGTCACTATCGTTTAATGTTGTTAAATCGAGTAGCCCTATCAGCTTTTTTGCACTTTCTACATTATCCATTATGCTTATATCCTTTCGAAAAGTTTATCTAACAGAACGGCTAAATTTGAAGCCGCTTTATTAGCCATAGCCAATGTTTCATCATGTGATTGGGTAGATGTTTGCAAACCCGTTCCCATGTTGGTTATTACGGAAAAGCCGACAGTCTTTATACCGCAGTATGAGGCGGATATAACTTCCGGAACTGTTGACATACCGACGGCATCAGCTCCTAAAAGACCAAAAGTTTTGACCTCGGCGGCTGTTTCAAAGTTTGGTCCGGATACCATTAAGTAAACGCCTTTTTCGATATTGATGTTTTCTTCTTTTGCAATATCAGCGGCAATTTTTTGCAAGTCTTTGTCATAAGCATTGCTCATATCGGGAAAACGAGGGCCAAAGCTATCATCATTTGGGCCGATAAGCGGATTGGTAAAGCTTAGGTTTATATGGTCGGTAATCATCATAATTGAGCCGGCTTTAATTTTAGGGTTGAGTGATCCGGCAGCATTGGTTACAACCAATTTTTTTACACCCAAGAGCTTAAAAGTTTTGATTATTCGGCAAATGTCCTGAGGATTGTGTCCTTCGTATAGATGAATTCGACCTTGCATGCAAATTACATTTTTACCGTTAAGGTTTCCGCAGACAAATTGTCCTTTGTGTCCTTGAACAGTGCTTTGCGGAAAACCTTGTATATCGGCATATTTGACAATTTTAGGATTTTGTATCTTATCGGCAAGAGCACCAAGACCGGAGCCCAAAATTAAAGCTGCTTCCGGTTTGAAGTCGTTGGTTAACTCTTGAAGTTGTTTACAAAATGAGTGGCATAACTGTGTCATTATTTGAAATCCTTAAATGAGTGAGGCAATAATTCAGCAATGGTAAAAGTTTGCTTTACACCTTCATCATCGGCCAGATGAACAAGTGTGCTGTCGTCAGCAAATTCGGCGATACGTTGGCGACAAGCACCGCAAGGGCTAATAAGTTTGTTTGATGAGGCATATATCAAAATTTCTTTTATTATCTTATCACCGCCGGCAATCATGGCTGATATAGCTCCGGCTTCGGCACAGGTTCCGATAGGATAGGAAATATTTTCGACATTGCACCCATAATAATATTTGCTGGAATCGCTTAAAATTGCGGCACCGACATGAAAATTTGAGTATGGTGCATAGGCTTTTATAGATGCTGATTTTGCAAGGTCTAACAGTTTATTTGTGTTATTCATGTCTATAACCTTATAATTTAAATGTTTTTTTAATTTTATGTATTATAATAACCTTAGATTATTATAAAAGTAAAGATTATTTGCTCTTAATACAACAGCTATTTTGTCTTTTTTGATAAGGGGTTGAGAAAAGTGAAAAAAGTTATTATCGGTGTTATATTGGCTTTGGTTTTGGCTATCGGCGGAACATTTATTTATGTAATCAGTATTGACTGGAATCAGCATAAAGACAAAATATCTCAGCAGTTTTATAACTCAACCGGTAAACATATTACTTTTGTCGGAAATGTGAGTTTTAAAATTTTTCCAAAACCATATTTGAATGCAATTAATGCTAAAATATACAATTCCAATAACAAAAACGAAAAACCTCTGCTTGATATTAAAAATATCAATGCGGAATTGGATTTAATTCCGTTGCTTAAGGGTGAAGTTAATATAAATAAGATGGTTTTAGATGGTGTTACCATCAATATAAACTGGGACAATAAAGGGTTAAATTGGCAAGGTGATTTAAGTGCTGATCAAAGACAGATGATGGAAGATACCAAAATGGTATTGAACAGTGTGTCTTTGAAGAATGCAAAAGTTAATTTTGAGGCTGACGGAGGCAATGTTAACTTTAGTCTTGATAATCTTAGTGGAGAAGTTATGGCCCAAAGTGTTTTCGGTCCTTTTAGAATTGAAGGTAATTATTTAAAATCTAATGATCCACAGGGGTTTGCAATTACAATCGGAAAAATTGAGGATAGTATGGCAACAACATTAAATGCCGTATTTACTCATCCCAAATCCAGCAGTTACGTCAGATTTGACGGATCTTTTCAGCTATCAAACAGGGTCTTGAACGGAAATGTAGTTGTAGAATCACAAAAATTAAGTGATTTTGTTAACGATAATACCGATAAAGTAAAGCTTGATAATAAGTATAATAAACCGATTGTCGCAGGGTTTGATGTTGCACTTAATAAACAAATGATTAATCTTAGCAATATTGTCGTAAAATACGAAGATACGCAAGGCGCAGGTACAATCCAAATACCAAATACGAATCTTGAAACGCCCCATGTTAAGGCTAGTTTTGAGTTTGCAGATTTAGATTTGAATCCGTTTGTTGATTATGTGAAGGGGTTTGTTAAAAAATATTCGGAAGAGCCTTTTGTATCAACTGCAAAGATGAAATTTTCGGGTGATATAAAGTCGATAAGGGCTTCTTATGATAATCAGCTTTTTAAGAATTTGACAACTTCGTTTGAGATAAATGATAAAGGTGTCATATTAGACGGGTTGAGTATAATATTGCCGGGAAATGCTCAGTTTGATATGAAGGGTAATATGTATCCTTATGATAATGAATTATATTATCAGGCAGATGTTTCTCTTAGTACCGAAGAGCTTATGCGCTTGCTTAAATGGCTTAAAATTGAGCCTAAGGCAACAGCTGCTTCTGTTTACAAAAAGATGCTGTTGACGGCAAAATTGTCAGGTAATTTTGATAAAGTTCAAGTTACACCATTTAAGATTGTTTTGGATAATACAACGTTTAATGGTGATGCAGGATTGGTGTTGGGTGATAGAAAAGATATAATGCTCAACGTGAACGCCAATACACTTAATTTTGATAATTATATAAATTCAATCCCTGAAGAAATTAAAGTTAAGAATTTTGCTGAAAGGATGAATTATCGTTTTTCAAAATTAGGAATGTTAAATGATTTTGATATGGTTCTTAATGCTGATGCCAATTTGGTTATTTATGAAAATCTACCGTTCGAAAAGGTAAAATTTAAAGGTAATATTTTACAGGGCAACATGGAAATAGATACTTTAACGGTTGAAAAAGTTGCTAATACAAGTCTTGATCTTAGTGGTAAAATAAGTGGTCTAGGCAGTAAACCGAATTTTGAAAATATGCAATATAGTGTTGAGACGCAAGATGTTGTTAATATGATTGAGA
The DNA here is from genome assembly GCA_045639065.1 of Alphaproteobacteria bacterium. Lineage (GTDB taxonomy): Bacteria > Pseudomonadota > Alphaproteobacteria > RF32 > CAG-239 > CAZU01. The sequence goes on from JAZUCK010000016.1 coordinate 45,584, forward strand.
AATTCGGTCTTTATAAACCGGAAGTAGATTATAACAAATTTAGAGACTTGATAGCCAACGGAACACTGAATGGTGAGTTGGATAATTTTGGTATAAATACTCAATTTACATCAGGGGATTTAACAGTCAATTATGTCGGTTCGGTTGCTTTGGGCGATAAGATGAGTTTTGATGGTGGTTTGGAGGTGAAACACCCTGAAACCGTTACTTTAATGGAATCTGTCGGATTAAGTTACGAGCCGCAAGCTTCAAATTTGGGAATGTTTAGACTTAAGTCCAATATAAAAGGTAGTGTTGATAATCTTAATTTATCATCAATGGAATTAAATGCAGGGTATTCTAAATTTGATGGTAATGCATCTTATGATTTTAGAGGTACAAACAAAATTGCAAATGCAAATCTTAAGGTTAATAAGCTCGAAATAGAAAAATATTTGGTTAAAAATGATGACAAATTGCCTATAGGGGCAAAAATTGAGGGGGGAATAGCATCGTTTTTGAGTAAGCCGGCATGGAGTAAAGAAAAAATAAATTATACACCTTATGCGGATTGGGAATTTAAAGGTAAATTTGATGTTGCTGATTTGAGCTATAAAAATGAAATATTTGAAAAAGCGAAGTTTGATTTAGAAGTAAGCAAAGGAAGCGCAAATCTTTCTAATTTTGAAGCAGTGTATAAAAATACGCCGATTAAAGCAACTGCCATATTAAATATGCGTGATGAGCCGAATGTCAATGTGGTCGTTGATATGCCGGAAGCAAATGTTTCTGATTTTTCGCTCGGGGGCAGAACATACAGTCTTAAAGAAGGAAATTTTAAGGCGTCGATTAACCTTAATTCAAAAGCAACAAGCGAGGATGATTTTGTTAATAATCTTAATGGTGTTGTTGATTTCGAAGCAAATAAGACCAGAGTGTTCGGAATGAATGTTAAGGCAATTTATGATGATGTTATTAAAAGAGATAAATCAGATGGATTGACTGAGTTTGCGAATGCACAAATTGCCAACGGGGTAACCGAATTTGATAAGGTAAAAGGCAAACTTAATATTACCAATGGTGATTTTAAGATTGTTGACGGACAGCTAAGCGCTAACAATACAAAAGTTAGCGCAAGTGGCGATGGTAGTATAAAAAATTGGACTATAAATGCTTTGCTTGATATAAAGCATGATGAACCTAAATATCTTCAAAATTATACCATATCAATGAAAAATGCTATGGATAATCCGGATGTAGAGATAGATGTATCAAAACTGTTTAATATCTTCAAAGCCAGAGAAGATCAAAAAGAGGCTGAGGCAAAGGCTTTGGTTGAGGCTGAAAAAATGCTTTTAACCGAACAAGTTGATGAACAAAAGAAAATTGCTGAGGGTTTGGTCAAAACCACCAGAGATAAGATGACCGCAGAAATTGATGATAAAATTAAAAATGCATATAGTAATGAAGCGATAAAATCTTATGAAGAAATAAAAGTAGAGTTAAATAACTTTTTGACATCATTCTTAGACAGCGCCTTAGTTGTTAATAGCGATGAGGCAACAAAAGAGCAAATATCGATGCTTAAGGAAGTTAATAAAAAAGCACTTCAAGATATTGAGATTTTGCGTAATAAAAGCAGTCAGATTCATCTTATTGATTTGCAAAAACAAAACTCTGATGAGTATGAAAAAATAGTCAAGGTAAATGACGAGTTGAAACAGATTATTGCCGGTTACAATGCAAATAATGCAACATATGAATCGAGATTGGCCGCTATTATTACAGACTATACTTTGGTTGGTGATAGTATTTATGTTGAATCTAAAAAGCAAATAGATTCAAAAATAAATGAATTAGAGGCTCTTAATAATGATATTGTAACAGCTCGTAATTTACAACAAGCTAATGGTACGGCCGATGAATATATAGAATTAAATGCTAAGATGAGTGAAGTGTTGGGTAAAATTACAACAGGAAAAGATGATCTTGAGGCTAAGGTAAAAGAGTTTGACAAGCTTATGGAACCGATTGTAAAACGAGAAGAAGATTTGTATCAATCCAAATTAGAGGAAGAAGAAAATCAACGCCTTATTAAAGAAAATACCGGTAGTATCTCGGTTAAGAAAACAGGTAAGAGAGTAACTGTTAAGCGCGATATTGAAGAGATTAAAGAGGCAAATGAAGAAATAAGCAATGACGAGGTTAAAGTAATTGATTTTACTAAGAAAAAAACTTCGGAAGATAAGTCTTCTGCGCAAAGTTCTAAAGGGGTTATAAAAAAAGGATACATTAACCGCTAAATCGTCTTGTTAAAAGTTTTTTTTGTGATATATTACTTAGCATATACGTAAGTTTTATGTGGAGTATGTATTATGAGAAAACCGGAAGTTTGTATTTTGCCTGTTGCAGGTCTTTCGACAAGAAACCTGCCGGCAACAAAAGCTTTGCACAAAGGCTTTTTAACATTGCACAGCAAGCCGATTATTCAATATGCGGTTGATGCTTGTGCCGAAATCGGAATTAAAGAGATTGTCTTTATTTATAGTGATCAATCTTGTAAGCATTTGTTTGAAAAACATTATTCACCTTATCCTTGGCTTGAAAATCACTTGAAGGAAAAAAACAAGTTGGAAATATTGCAAGACTTGTTAAAAGTTATTCCCGAAGGTATGAAATTTTCTTTTGCCGAACAGGCTCAGCCTTTGGGTAATGGTCATGCAATTTTGATGGCAAAAGAAATTGTCGGTGATCGTGACTTTGTGGTTATGTGGCCTGATGATGTATATATCAATTTGCATGGTAAAGGTGTTTTATCACAATTGTTAGATGTTTATGAAGAACATGGAGGTATGGTCGAAAACATTATGGAATTGCCTCGCGAACAACTTGTTCGTTATGGTGTTCTTTCAGGTGCTGTCAGAGAAGGTCGTGTCGTTCATGCTAAAGGAAAAATTGAAAAGCCTGCATTAGAAGACGTTCCTTCTAACTATGCCAGCATGGGACCATATATTTTGCCAAACGAGATTATGAATATTTTGCCTGAGGTTAAGAAAGGTACTAATGGTGAAATTAACTTGGCTGATGCTATGGGATTGGCAGCCGAGCGCGGTATGAAATTGACCGGTGTGTTGTGTGATGCAATGCGCTTTGACTGCGGAACAAACAAAGATTTGGAAAAATCAAATTTGAAACTTTGTTTGATGGAAGATCCAAACCTGAGAGCTTATTGTAAGGAGTTGTTGGATAACATCTTGGTATAAAAAAGGAAAGGCACCGCAAGGTGCCTTTTCGGATAAAACCAGGATGACATTATTGGTGTTTTTTTAACTATAAACTACCATGCTTTGAGCGAGGAAGAACTTTTTTATTCACTCAGAGTATGACTTATTATGTTGGCACTCACTCAGGCAATGAAATATAACAGAGTTTATGACAAGGTTTATTTTAGCTGAATTGATAATTTTTAGTGTTTTAGTACAAACAACAAAAAAACCTCAGTTAAAAAACTGAGGTTTTTTGATTATTCAAAAATACTGATTAAGCTTCGGCTTTAGCAGATTTTTTGCTTTTCTTTTCAGCTTTAGGAGCTTCTTCTTTAGCTACTTCAGCAGAAGCAGCTTTTTCGGCAGCTTCGATAGCAGCTTTTTCAGCAGCTACACGAGCCAAGTCTTTAGCACCTTTAGCATTTACATCGCGGTCAACCAATTCGATGATTGCCATTTCGGCACAGTCACCATAACGGTAACCGGCACGCAAAACGCGAGTATAACCGCCGTTACGATTTTTGTAACGTTCAGCCAAAGTAGAAAACAACTTAGATACAACTTCGTTGTCACGCAAGAAAGCCAATGCCTGACGACGATTGCTTAATTGACCTTTTTTACCCAAGGTAATCATGTTGTCAACGAATGTACGCAATTCTTTAGCACGTGGCAAAGTAACTTTGATTTGTTCGTGTGTTAAAACAGCATTTGTTAAGTTAGAAAACAAAGCTCTACGGGCATTAGTGTCCATATTGAGTTTTCTGTGTTTCATTCCATGTCTCATAGCATTTCCTTTCAATATTTTCTTGTGACTTGCATTACAAGTCCGATAAACACAACGCAGATACTACAAAATCCATATATATCCGCACACTTAAACGACTCCTTTATAAAAAGAGAATCATAAAGTTGAGCGCAATATATATGAGGTTTATAATAAAAGCAAGTCTTTTTTTAAACTCGTATAATGGGTTACTAATACAGATTTAGCGGGTAAGAAAAATGCTCATTTACTTTTTTTGTAAACTCCGCTTTTTCTTCCCTAAAATCTTATTATTAACCTCATTCTCCAAGTTTAAGGTATAATGAGTTACTAATACAGATTTCGCGGATAAGAAAAATGCTTATTTTTGATGAGAGCCTTGGTTTGACTCAAGTTGAGTCTGAGTCTGGATTTGCGCCAGATTTAAAAAATGATTTTTTTTGAAAATTTTGCTTGCAAGAATAGAAAAACGGAGTCATTATCTGCCCGAATTTAAGTGTTGCGAATCGCAACCAATTGCATGCAATTATTTTGAAGCTTTATCTGCCAAGGGGATCCCAATCTTATGGTTTGGCAGAGTTTTTATGTATTTTAATAATAACAAATTTGTGTAAACCTTCTGCGGTCGGGTTTTGGCACGTGCCAATGGTATTGTCGCAGAATTTAACTTAATAAAGGATTAGAACAAATGAAAGAATCTTATACGAGCAAAAGACGTGTAAGAAGAAACTTTGGCCGAATCGACGCTGTTGCCGATATGCCGAGTTTAATCGAAGTTCAAACCGGTTCTTATAACAACTTTATTCAAGCAAATGGTGCTGAAAAATGTGAATTCGGTTTGGAAGAAGTTTTCAAATCTATTTTCCCTATCAGAGATTTTTCCGGAAACGGCGAATTGGAGTTTGTTAAATATGAGCTCGAAACTCCTAAATATGACGTTGATGAATGTATCAAACGTGATATGACTTTTGCTGCTCCGGTTAAAGCAACTTTGCGTCTTGTTGTTTGGGATACTGACGAAGCTACCGGTGCTAAGTCTATCCACGACATTAAAGAACAAGATGTTTATATGGGTGATATTCCGCTTATGACCGAAAAAGGTACTTTTATCTTTAACGGTACAGAGCGTGTAGTTGTTTCACAAATGCACCGTTCTCCCGGTGTGTTCTTTGATCATGATAAAGGTAAGACTGTTTCTTCAGGTAAATATTTGTTTGCCGCCAGAATCATTCCTTATCGCGGTTCTTGGCTCGATTTTGAATTTGATGCCAAAGATTTGGTTTATGCCAGAATCGATCGCCGTCGTAAATTGCCGGTTACTTCGGTTTTGTATTCTTTGTATTCTAAAGAAACAATGGAAAAAATTGCTCAACTCGAAAAAGAAGGTAAGCATATCGATCCGGCTGAAGTTAAAGGTATGGATAAAGAAGAAATTTTGCATTATTTCTATGATGTTGATACTTATGAATTGGCTAAAAAAGAATGGAAGGTTAAATTTGAACCTCAACGCATGAAAGGTATCAAATTTGACTTTGATTTGGTTAATGCCGAAACAGGTAAAGTTGTTTTGGAAGCCGGCAAAAAATTGACTTCTCGTAATGCTCAAAAGTTGGCTGATGATGGTTTGGCTTATTATAAGTTGGCAAAAGACAAAGTTTTGGGTAAATTCTTGGCTAACAATATCGTTGTTTCTAAGACAGGCGAGGTTTTGGCCGAGGCCGGTGATGAAATCACTGAAGAATTGCTTGAAAAATTTAGTGCTAACAAAATCAATGAAATCAAAATTTTGTTCATTGATGGTATAAATGTCGGTCCATATATCCGTAATACTTTGGCAGTTGATAAGAACTCTTGCCGCGAAGAAGCTCTTTTGGATATTTATCGTGTTATGCGTCCCGGTGATCCTCCGACGTATGATGCAGCTGATTCTTTGTTCAAGGCTTTGTTCTTTGATAAAGACAGATACGATTTGTCATCTGTGGGTCGTGTTAAAATAAATACAGCTTTGGATATTTCTTTTGACGAAGCTCCGGATACTTATGGCATTTTGCGTAAAGACGACATTCTACGTATTGTAAAACGCATGGTTGAATTGCGTGACGGTAAAGGCGAAGTTGATGATATTGACCACTTGGGTAACCGTCGTGTTCGCTCTGTGGGTGAATTAATGGAAAATCAATATCGCATGGGCTTGCTCAGAATGGAAAGAGCAATTAGAGAGAGAATGTCTTCTGAAAACCTTAATAATGTTAAACCGCAAGATTTGGTTAATGCTAAACCTATTGCTTCGGTTATCAGAGAGTTCTTCGGTTCTTCTCAATTGTCACAATTTATGGACCAAAACAACCCGTTGTCAGAAATTACTCACAAACGTCGTTTGTCTGCATTGGGTCCCGGCGGTTTGAGCCGTGATCGTGCAGGCTTTGAAGTTCGTGACGTGCATCCGACACATTATGGTCGTATTTGTCCTATTGAAACTCCTGAAGGTCCGAACATCGGTTTGATTAACTCTTTGTCAACATATGCTCGTATTAACAAATATGGCTTTATTGAATGTCCGTATCGTAAAGTTGTTGATGGCGTTGTTACTTCTGAGGTTGTTTATTTGTCAGCCAACGAAGAGGGTAAATTTATTATCGCCGAAGCTAATGCCAAAGTTAAAGACGATGGTCATTTTGTAAATGAATTGGTAGCTTGTCGTAAGGCTGGTGAATTTGAATTTGCAAGACCTGAAGAAATCAACTTTATCGACGTTTCTCCAAAACAGTTAGTGTCTGTTGCTACAGCTCTTATTCCGTTCTTGGAAAACGACGACGCCAACCGTGCATTGATGGGTTCAAACATGCAACGTCAAGGTGTGCCTTTGCTTCGTTCGGAAGCTCCGCTCGTTGGTACAGGTGTTGAAGCTGTTGTAGCTAAAGACTCAGGTGCTACCGTAGTATGTAAGGCTGATGGTATTGTTGACGCTGTTGACGCAAACCGTATCGTTGTTCGTTCTAAAGATGAACACGCAGCTAATGCCGGTGTTGAAATTTATCGTTTGGCTAAATTCCGCCGTTCTAACCAAAATACCTGCATTAACCAAATTCCTTTGGTAAAAGTCGGTGATGAAGTTAAAGAAGGCGATATCTTGGCTGACGGTCAATGTACAGATATGGGTGAATTAGCATTAGGTAAAAACGTTTTGGTAGCATTTATGCCATGGAACGGTTTGAACTACGAAGATGCTATTTTGCTTTCTGAAAGAATTTCTCGTGATGACGTATTTACTTCACTTCATATTGAAGAATTTGAAGTTATGGCTCGTGATACAAAACTCGGTCAAGAAGAAATCACTCGTGATATTCCAAACGTCGGTGAAGATGCTTTGCGTAACTTGGATGAAGCCGGTATTGTTTATATTGGTGCCGAAGTTAAAGCCGGTGATATTTTGGTCGGTAAAGTTACTCCGAAGGGTGAATCTTTGGTAACTCCGGAAGAAAAATTGCTCCGCGCTATCTTTGGTGAAAAAGCTTCTGATGTTCGTGATACATCTTTGCGTGTTCAACCTGGTATTGAAGGTATCGTTGTTGACGTTCACGTATTCTCAAGACGCGGCGTTGAAAAAGACGAACGTGCTTTGTCTATTGAACAACAAGAAATTTCTCAACTTGCAAAAGACCGTGATGACGAAATTGCTATTATTCGTCGCAACGTCGAAGCACGTATGAAGACAATGCTTGTAGGTCAAACAGTTGTTGATGCTCCAAAAGGTACTTTGGCTAAAAATTCAAAAATTGAAGCTAAAGATTTGGATGGTATTCCGTCATCTCAATGGCGCAAAATCGTTGTTAAAGATGAAGCTGTTATGGCTAATATGGAAGAATTGTTGGCTGCTTTTGATCAAAGAGTTGAAAAAGTTCAACAACACTTCGATAACAAGGTTGAAAAAGTACAACGTGGTGATGACTTGTTACCAGGCGTTTTGAAAATGGTTAAAGTATTTATTGCTACAAAACGTAAGATTCAATCAGGCGATAAGATTGCCGGACGTCACGGTAACAAAGGTACTATTTCTCGTGTATTGCCATTACAAGATATGCCGTACATGGAAGATGGTACACCGGTTGATATCGTGTTGAACCCGTTGGGTGTGCCTTCACGTATGAACGTGGGACAAATTTTGGAAACTCACTTGGGTTGGGCTGCTAAAAAACTTGGCCAACAAGTTAATGAATTGTGGGAACAAGTTAAGGCCGGCAATAAGAAAGAAGCTGATTTGAGAGCTAAGTTGAAAGAAGTTTATGGCGAAAAGCAATATAAGCAACAAATCGAACATATGACTTCTGAAGATTTAGACTTGATGATTCCTAACCTTAAAAACGGTATTCCGATGGCTACTCCGGTATTCGACGGTGCAACTGGTGATGATATTAACCAAATGTTGTCTATGGCCGAATTACCGACATCAGGACAAATTGATTTGTACGATGGTCGTACAGGTGAAAAATTTGACCGTAAAGTTACCGTTGGTATTATCTATATGATTAAACTTCACCACATCGTTGATGAAAAAATGCACGCTCGTTCTGTCGGACCTTACTCTTTGGTTACTCAACAACCTTTGGGTGGTAAAGCTCAGTTCGGTGGTCAACGTTTCGGTGAAATGGAAGTTTGGGCTTTGCAAGCTTATGGTGCTGCTTATACCTTGCAAGAAATGTTAACAGTCAAATCAGATGACGTTAACGGTCGTACTAAGGTTTATGAGGCTATTGTAAGAGGCGAAGATACATTCGAATCAGGCATTCCTGAGTCATTTAACGTATTGACTAAGGAAATTAAGTCTTTGTGTTTGAATGTCGAACTTTTGAACGAAGAAATTTAAGGTAAAGGAGTTAGTATAAGATGAATGATATTGCAAAATATTTTGGTCAACAGGTATCTGCCGAAGCTTTTGATCAAATCAAAATTTCGATTGCTTCTCCTGAACAAATTCGTTCTTGGTCTTATGGTGAAGTAAAGAAACCTGAAACCATTAACTATCGTACTTTCAAACCTGAACGTGATGGTTTGTTCTGTGCTCGCATTTTCGGTCCTGTAAAAGACTATGAATGCTTGTGTGGTAAGTATAAACGTATGAAATATCGTGGTATTGTCTGCGAAAAGTGCGGTGTTGAAGTTACTTTGTCTAAGGTTAGACGTGAGAGAATGGGCCACATTGAATTGGCAACTCCGGTTGCTCATATTTGGTTCTTGAAATCATTGCCTAGCCGTATTTCAATGTTGACAGATATTCCGATGAAAGCATTGGAAAGAGTTTTGTACTTTGAAAACTACATTGTAATTGAACCCGGTTTAACACCTCTTGGTGTTAATGAACTTTTGAGCGAAGATCAATATCAAGAAGCTATTGATGAGTACGGTGAAGATTCTTTCCGTGCCGGTATCGGTGCCGAAGCTTTGAAAGAAATTTTGGCTTCTATTGATTTGGAAGCAGAAAGAGCCACTATCCGAGCTGAACTCAAGGATAATGCTTCAGAAGCTAAACGCAAAAAATTGGTTAAACGCTTGAAGATTATTGAATCTTTCATTGAATCAAATACCAAACCTGAATGGATGATTTTGGATGTATTGCCGGTTATTCCGCCAGAGTTGCGTCCGTTAGTTCCATTAGATGGCGGTCGTTTTGCTACTTCTGATTTGAACGATTTGTATCGTCGTGTTATTAACCGTAACAATCGTTTGAAGAGATTGATAGAATTGCATGCTCCGGACATTATTATTCGTAATGAAAAGAGAATGTTGCAAGAATCTGTTGATGCATTGTTTGATAATGGTCGTAGAGCTCGTGCTATTACCGGTACAAACAAACGTCCTTTGAAATCTTTGTCTGATATGCTCAAAGGTAAACAAGGTCGTTTCCGTCAGAACTTGCTCGGTAAACGTGTTGACTATTCTGGTCGTTCGGTTATTACCGTTGGTCCTGAATTGAAACTTCAACAATGTGGTTTGCCAAAGAAAATGGCTTTGGAATTGTTTAAGCCTTTCGTGTATGCAAAATTGGAATTATACGGTCATGCTACAACAATTAAAGCTGCTAAGAGAATGGTAGAAAAAGAACGTCCGGAAGTTTGGGATATTTTGGAAGAAGTAATTCGCGAACATCCTGTACTTTTGAATCGTGCTCCTACTTTGCACAGACTTGGTATTCAAGCATTTGAGCCGGTGTTGGTAGAAGGTAAGGCTATTCACTTACATCCGCTTGTTTGTACAGCGTTTAACGCCGACTTCGACGGTGACCAAATGGCCGTTCACGTACCTTTGTCAATTGAAGCTCAGTTAGAAGCTCGTGTATTGATGATGTCAACAAACAACATCTTGTCACCTGCTTCCGGTAAGCCGATTATCGTTCCTACTCAAGATATGGTTTTGGGTATTTACTATCTTACATATGAAGCAGAGGGAATGATTGGCGAAGGTATGGTATTTTCTGATTTTAATGAAGTTCAACTTGCTTTACATGAAAAAGTTGTTGATCTTCATGCAAAAATTAAATGCCGTATGGAATATGTTGATGACGAAGGTAATATTAAGGTTGGTTTAGTTGAAACAACTCCGGGACGTATTTTGGTTTCTGAAGTTTTGCCAAAACATAAAAATGTTCCTTTCTCACTCGTCAACAGATTGATGCGTAAAAAAGAAATCGGTGAAATTATCGATACTATTTATCGTCACTGCGGTCAAAAAGAAACCTGTTTGTTCGTTGACAAGATTATGGCCTTAGGCTTTAAGAATGCGTGTAAAGCAGGTATTTCTTTCGGTAAGGATGACCTTATTGTTCCTGATGCTAAGAAGACTTTGATTGCTGAAACAGAAGCACAAGTTAAAGAGTTTGAAGAACAATATCAAAACGGTCTTATCACCAAGGGTGAAAAATACAACAAAGTGGTTGATATTTGGGCTGCTTGTACCGATAAGATTGCTGATGAAATGATGAAAAACATTTCAAAAACCGAAAAAGGTTATATCAACTCGGTATATATGATGGCTCACTCCGGTGCGCGTGGTTCTGCTGCTCAAATGCGTCAGTTGGCAGGTATGCGCGGTTTGATGGCTAAGCCGTCAGGTGAAATTATTGAGCAACCGATTATTTCAAACTTTAAGGAAGGTTTGACCGTGTCGGAATACTTTAATTCTACCCACGGTGCTCGTAAAGGTTTGGCCGATACTGCGTTGAAAACTGCTAACTCAGGTTATTTGACTCGTCGTTTGGTTGACGTTGCTCAAGACGTTGTTATTACCGAAACAAACTGCGGTACCGAAAGAGGTATTATCGTTCGTTCTATCGTTGATGGCGGTAACGTTATCGTTTCTATCGGTGAACGTATTTTGGGTCGTACAATCCAAGAAGACATTATTCACCCTGAAACAGGCGAAGTTTTGATTAAACGCGGTAAGTTGATTGATGAAAACGACGTTGAAGTAGTTGAAAAAGCCGGTGTTGAACAAGTTAAGATCCGTTCGGTATTGACTTGTGAATCTAAACACGGTGTTTGTGCTGCTTGTTATGGTCGTGACTTGGCTAGAGGTACTCCGGTTAACGTCGGCGAAGCAGTCGGTGTTATTGCTGCTCAATCAATTGGTGAACCTGGTACACAGTTGACCATGAGAACCTTCCACATCGGTGGTGCTGCTCAAAAAGGTGCTGAACAAGCCTCTATTGAAATTCCATTTGCCGGTGTTATGAAATTAGAAAATGGTCACATAGTAGTAAACTCTGAAGGTAACGGATTGGTGCTTTCTCGTAACTGCGAAATCGTTATTGCCGATGCTCAAGGTCGTGAAAAATCTCGCCACAAAGTTCCTTATGGTACTAAACTTTTGGTTGCTGAAGGCGATAAAGTTAAAAAAGGCCAAAAGGTTGCCGAGTGGGATCCGTTTACTGTTCCGGTTATTACTGAAAAAGCCGGTAAGGTTGAATTGGTTGACCTTATCAATAATATTTCGGTTAAAGAAGTTACTGACGAAACAACCGGTATCGTTTCTAAAACAGTTATCGATTGGCGTTCAAATTCTTCTTCTGCAGGTTTGAAACCAAGTATCGTTTTGAAAGATGCTAAAGGTAAAAATGTTTTGTTTGATAATGGCAAAGAAGTTCGTTACTTTATGTCTGCTGATGCTATTTTGTCGGTTGATAACGGTAGCGAAGTTAAAGTCGGTGATATTATTGCAAGAATTCCTCGTGAATCTTCAAAAACCAAAGATATTACCGGTGGTTTGCCACGTGTTGCCGAGTTGTTTGAAGCCAGACGTCCGAAAGATCCTGCAATCATTTCTGATGTTGACGGACAGGTTGAATTTGGTAAAGACTACAAAGCAAAACAGCGCATTACCGTTGTTCCGGAAAAAGGTACTCCTGTTGAATACTTGATACCGAAGGGTCGTCACTTAATCGTTCAAGACGGTGATATTGTTAAACGTGGCGATGCTTTGGTTGACGGTACTCCGGCACCACACGATATTTTGCGTGTATTGGGTGTTGAAAAATTGGCTGAATACTTAGTTAAAGAAGTTCAAGATGTATACCGCTTACAAGGTGTTAAAATCAACGATAAGCATATTGAGGTTATCGTATCTCAAATGTTGCGTAAAGTTGAAATTACCAACCCCGGCGATACAACATTCTTGGTCGGCGAACAAGTTGACGCTGATGAGTTTGAATTGAGAAATGCTAAAGTTATCGAAGCCGGTGAAACTCCTGCTGAAGCCGATCCGATACTTCTCGGTATTACCAAAGCAAGCTTGCAGACAAAATCATTTATTTCTGCTGCATCATTCCAAGAGACAACACGTGTCTTGACAGAAGCTGCAGTTGAAGGAAAAGTTGATGATCTTCGTGGTTTGAAAGAAAACGTTATCGTTGGTCGCTTGATTCCTGCCGGTACAGGTACAGTACTCCGTGCATTGAAGAAAGTTGCCGCTCAAAACGATAAAGAAATTCAAGCACTTAAAGAAGAACAAGCTCAGTTGGAAAATTCATCTAATGAATAACTAGAGCAATTTTACGGGGTAGCCAAAAATTCATGTACTATTTGTGTACACTAAAATTTTTGGCTCCCCTAGAAATCACTCTATTTAAAACATTATCTGAATTTTCTCATTCATCTAATGAATAACTAGATGGCAAATTGATTGCTTAAAAAGTTTAAATTGGGCAATTTGCAAGAAAAGGTGTCATATTTCATAATAAGGCACCTTTTTTGAATGCATAAAAAAACAACCTGCTTTTTTATAAAGCAGGTTGTTTAAATAGTGTTTTTTATTGGTTATCCAAAACATGGTCAGCTTTAATCTTTAGAAGCAATGATTTAACATATTTGTCAATCTTACTTCCTTCAGAATAATCGCCTTCAGCAATCACATTTACACGTTTGTCATCTAACAGTTTTTCAGCTGTTTTTTTGTTTTTGCCAGGGGTGTAAACACCAATGCAGTGTCCTTGATGTTCTTGCAAAATACTCATACATGGGACGTCTGTTAATCCGTCGCCCAAGTAGAGCATATGCTTAAACGGAATTCTGATTTTTTCGGTCCGGTTGTTTACAGATTTATCAGTTTCGTCCAGACATCCTTTGGATATCCGGTAAAGATACTGAGTTTTGTCTGTATAGTTTACAATACGGGCAGGCCAAAAGGCTACACCATTGTCATCGTACATGTATCTGTTTGCATAGACACGTGTAAACTTATGACAAATAGACATACCTTCGACCATTTCTGACAAACCGGAAGAGATGAGATAATGCTCAACTCGAATTCCCAGTTTTTTGCCGAATTCATTGATTCTGTCAAACCAATTTTCAACTCCGTTAAAATACTTTACATCTCTACCATATGACATAAAGTCTTTCTTGGTTGTTCCTAGCCTTTTCGCATATTGCAGAGTTAGGCACATATATGCCAAATTATTATCTGCATTTTGCTCTAGAGCCAGGTCGTCTGACAATGTCCAAAAGTCTTGGACTGTAAGCCCCATTTTCTCAATGAAACCATGCTCATGCATGTTTCCAGGAGCTAGTGTTCCGTCAAAGTCATAAAGTAAAGCCACTACTATTTCTTTTGCTTTACCTTGTTCTTGCACATTTTGTGCTGTTAATCTTTTTGTGCTCATAAAATAATATTGTATTTTTTTTAGTGCCAAAAAAAGCAATATGGTAAAACAAATATTTAAAAAACATCATAATACAACATAATACTTAATTTAGCTGTCCATGACGATACTACAATATTTTGCGTTTGGCAAGATATTTTTAGATAAATTTTGTCTAAACAGATAAGGGGTGTTTAGTAAACGACTTTACTTAAATAAAGTCCGCAAGCCGGAGCAGTAGCACCTGCTTTGGAGCGATCTTTGGCTTCTAAAATGGTTTTGATGTCTTCTGGTTTTAGCTTTCCGTCGCCAACCATTTTTAAGGTTCCGACCATGTTTCTTACTTGGTGATGCAAAAAAGATTTAGCTTCGACGGTAAAGATTATTTCGTCGCCGATTTTTTCAATATCTAATTTATCCAAAGTTTTTATCGGTGATTTAGCTTGGCAGGCGGCGGCGCGGAAAGAGGTAAAATCGTGATTACCCAACAAATGTTTGGCGCCTTGTTTCATAGCTTCAACATCAAGTTCTACCGGTACCCACCAAACACGATTTGTCTGAAGAACGGATGGGGAGCGGCGATTTAGAATTTTGTATATATAACCGCGTCCTTTAGCGGAGAAACGAGCATGAAAATCATCTGAAACTACCTCGACATCTAAAACTGAAACAGGGGCTTCAAGTTGACGCAAATTAGCATTAAAAGCTTCGCGAATTTTCCATGTTTCCATATTTGTATCAAAATCAATATGTGCGACTTGGGCAATAGCGTGAACACCAGCGTCAGTTCGTCCGGCAGCGGCTACTTCGGAATGAGTTCCGGATAAAATTTCCAATACTTTTTCTAAATATTCTTGAATTGAGGGACCGTCAAGTTGACGTTGCCAACCCAAAGTATTTGTTCCGTCATATTCTAAAGTCAGTTTGTAACGCATTGTGCAATCCTGATAAAATTAAAGAGGCATAAAATACTTATGCCTCTTTATTAGTTTTTTTGCAAGAATTTTTATTCAGCAGCAATGCTTATAACATTATTGAAGTTTAAGCAATTTTGAACAGCCCAAATTACTTTCAATGCATCTAAAGCTTGTTTGCCGGTAATTCTTGGTGTTTCTTTACCTAAAATGCAGTTTGCAAAATGGTTTAATTCGGAATTTAAGGGTTGTGCTTGCATGATGAACAAGTTTTCAATACTGCCTTTTAAGCCATAACGCATATTTTCAGGCAAATCGTTTTGGTTTACACCATGCATACGACCTTGAGAGTGAACAGCAATACTTTGGTTGATGAAGTCCATATCATAGTAGTTGTTTGATGTAGTAACGTTTAATGTGCGAACACGTGATTGAGTAATACGTGAAGCAGTAAAGCTTGCTGATACACCATTTTCAAATTCTACCAAAGCGTTGATGTAATCTTTGCCGGAAGGGAATTTTTCATTTTTGACTGATGAAGCATATACGTTTTTAACCGGTGATTTTACCAATGATAAAACAACTTCGGCATCGTGAATCATCAAATCCATTGCAACGTCAACATCGGTAATGCGACCGGAAGCTGCAGACATGCGGCGAGCTTCGAGAGAGCAAATTTCGCTGTTGTTTAAGATTTTGTGCATTTGTTCTACAGCCGGATTGAACTGTTCAATGTGACCAACGAGCAATGTAACATTGTTATTTTTGGCGGCATTGATTAAACGCATACATTCTTCTTGAGATGTTGCAAGAGGTTTTTCAATAAGGCAGTGAATGCCTTTGTTTAAGAAAAATTCACCAACGGCGGCATGAGTAACAGATGTGGTTACTACGCTAACAGCATCAACAGCTTCGGCAACTTCTTCTAATGAAGAAAATGCTTTAATACCGAAAGCTTCGGCAGCTGATTTGGCTGCTTCAGGGAAAATATCATATACACCTACCAATTCAAAATTTGATAAGTTTTTATATGTTCTTAAATGGTTTTTACCCATCATACCTGCGCCGATTACGGCAACTTTAATTGGATTATTCATTTACTTGAGTCCTTTTATTTTGTTTGTAGAAAATTTATTTTGGTTTACATATAACAATTATTTTGATAAAAAGCATTTAAATTCTTGTTTCAAATTGTTACAAAACTTGAGGAACTTTATTATGATTAAACGTGTTGCATTATATTTGGCGCTGATTGGCGGAATCTCTATGGTTGCGGCTTGTTCGGGAAATAAAAAATCTTTGGGTGAGGCATTAAACACCAATGATTTGGTTGCTTCTTATGAGGTAGAATCGCTGCCGAAAACCGTAAATGTGTATAATGCAATGGCCCGTGCAGCTAAATATAACTCTGACGTTTCGGCTCAAAATACTTTGAAAAAAATGTATAACGGTGATGAGAATCCGAAAAAAATTGCCGAAGGTATAATTTCGGCATCTCAATCAAAAGAAAAATTAGAGCGTGCTGTTAAAGCTATGGATTTTGCCGATTTGTATGCAATGAGCGTTTTAACCAATAATCAAAAATATATTGAAGATACATTGTATGCAAAGTCAGCTCAAAATTTGAGTATAGAAGCAATAAAGTTACATAGAGAAGAAATATTTGCCGCTAATAAAATTAAAGAAATTGATCGAATTATCAATCGATATGGTAAAATCTTAAAAGATTTGAATACAAGAATGGAAAAAGATGCTTCTTTGACGGTTGATGAAATTAACTATCGTAAAAATTTGGAAGTTGCCTTAAACAGATTGGCCGAAATAAAGAATCAATTGGTTTTTGTACGTAAAGAATATGTTTCTTTGATTAAGGCAAAGGAAAAAGAATTGCGCTTGGAAGGAAAGCGTTTTTATGAATTAGAAGATTTTGATAAACGTTATACTCCTGATATATTCCAAGATTCTGCAATTTCAAATCGTAGAGAGTTTTCTTTAGCAAAAGAAGAGTTAGGCTCGTTTAATGCATCAAAGGCAAGACGTCAGGCATTTGTCGACTATCCGTTGATTGCCCGACTTGACGTAAATGGTTTGAAAATTGAAGACAATCGCTATGAAAACGAGCTGTTTAACAAGGCTCAGCGTGTAACACTTAACTTGTTGCAAGCTGTGGAGAATTTTCAAAATAAACCCTCAAATGAGCAGTTGAAGCAAAAAGTTTTTGATGAATTAGCCGCTTTGGTTATTACTCAAGTTGAAGTTATGTACCGTTTGGTAGAAAAAGCTACTTTTGATTATGAGGCTAATCAATACAAAATAGCCGAAGCTAAAAAAGATGTTAAGGCTATGCAAAAGAAATGTGCTTCAAACTATTATGAAAAAATCGATTTGTTGAATAAAGAAATAGAATTGATTTCTTTGGAGCAAGAGGAAGCTAATTTGTTGGCTCAAAGAGGTGCTTATTTGCGTAATCTATACTATATGGCAGGTTTAACACCGTTTGATAAAAATGTTTTGAGAGCCAAAATCAGTGATATTGAAACAGTATTGAAGCAGGCCTTTAATAAGGATTTGATTACCATGCTTTCATCGGTAAAAGATAATCCGAAATGGGATGATGGCGGCAATGCTTGGGCTCATAAAGATAATTGGTTGGAAGAGTTATTAAAAGACGAGACCAAAAACAAGAAGACCAGCAAAGCAAAAACTGTTTCGACAGCATCAAAATCCGTTAAAACCGTTACAAAAGCCTCACATCATACAGTTATGCAGTTTGGTGCTTTTAGTGATGTAGATAATGCAACTGCAGAACAAATGCTTATTCAAAAGGCTGTACCGTCTTTGAATGGTTATGATATGTATATTGAACAAGCGAATGTTAATGGTAAATTGTATCATCGTTTAATGTTAAAGGCCGAAGCTGAAAAATTGCAAAAATTATGTAATGATGTTATTGATGCCGGATTTAATTGTATTTTGAAGTAAAAAAAGTTTGTAAAAATACAAATTTTGAGTTATTGTATTAGATAGAGTAACCTGTCGGGAATAAAAGTCTATGTCTGATAACGATACGCTTAGTAATATTAGATTAAAAATAAAACAAAGCCAAGAAGACATTGTAGAAGGTTTGCCTGAAGAGCTTTCTACGGATTTTTCGTGGAGCCGTGTTTCTCAAAGCGGTATTTCGGGAAAAAGCTCGTTAGAAGGTAATAGTTTGTCTTTTGTCGGTAAGAATCTTGAAGGCGGAAAGTTTGCGGAAGAAAATTTGCAAGGGGCAAATTTTAGTGTGTCTAATCTTACAGGAGTTGATTTTAGCGGTGCCGATTTAAGAGGTGTTGACTTTAGTGGTGCTAATCTTACCGGCGCTAACCTTTCGGGTGCAGATTTGACCGGTGCAATTTTATCAGGCGCAGTATTACATAATACCAATTTTTCAAAAGCAAAGTTAAACGGTGTCAGACTGACTGATGCTGATTTGGAAAATGTAATTTTACTTGATATTGAAATTGATGCCCTTGGAATTGAAGAGCTTCAGGCTCTGATTGAATATTTGGCAAAATATTATCCGCATAAGCTCAATCTTTCCAAGATGAACGTTTCGTTATTGGATTTTACCAGAATCGATTTATCACAAGTTGATTTAACCGGAGTTGATTTTACAGGTGTTAACTTTACCGGTGTAAGTATTACCGGACTTGATCTGAGCCAATGTAAAATTACGCCAGAGCAAATCGCTCAAGCGTTGGGAAGAGTGCCGTCACCTGAGGAATTGGCAAGGATTTTAGCGCCTAAGAAAAAGAAAAAAGGCGGTAAAGGCTTTGAAGATATTGCTATGATGTTTCAAGGCGGTAAGGACTATTTGGTGTGGGATTTTACCAAAGATAAAGGTATTTCAATTGAACAGTTAATGGCGGTAGGTAAAAAAATATTCAGTCATGGTAAAAAACCTCAGGCAAAAGAAGAGAGCAAAGAAACTAAAGAAGTTAATGAAGATGCTGAGGATATGAAGGCAAAATCACATAATGAAGAGTTGCGTAAAATAATCGAGGAACGTAAACAAAAAGAGCTGCAAGCCAGAAAAGCCATGAAAGAAAGTGCCGAAAAAGAAACTCAAGAAAAGCCGAAAGTTGAGATTAAAAAAGAGCGTATCATTCCTAATAGAAGTTTTGACAGGGGTAGATAATAATGGCTGCTGACGTTAATATCAGTCAGGAAAAAAGTAAAACAAAAGCTTTGCTAAATATTTTGTTGATATTGTTGGCCGTTTATTTGGCCTTTTTTGCTTTATCCGCAATATGTTTCGCTTTGTTAGATATTTCATGCCGAGTTGGTATTATTGAGCATAAGGACACTCTTCATATCAGATGGCTTAAATTTATATCTAATCCTTTATATATATTCAGTTTGTATGGCAGTTGGTGGAGTTTGTTAGTAAAAAGTTTTGCTGACGGTGCTGTCAGACTTGTGTTGATTACACCGTTTTTTGTTCCTGCGGGTATGGTTTTTGCCGGAGTTTATACGTTCTTAAAACGCAGATATTCATTTGCGTTGTGGTATATTATCAATCATCATTTTGCCAAGATGTCAGATGTTGAAAATATGGGTATAAAAAAAGGCCCATTTATGATGTTGGGACGTTTTGAAGGCTCGTTGCTTGGAGTTAAGCCGTCAGAATCGGTATTATGTATCGGTGAAATGGGAACAGGAAAGACATCCAGTGTGGCAATTCCTTCTGTATTGCATTCTGATAATGCCTGCCTTATTTGTGTCGACATGACGGGTTTGTTGCCAAAATATACAGCAGGAAAACGAACAAGGTTGGGTAAAACCTTTTATTTTAACTGGGATTTGGAAGATGATGTTGAAAAGGAAATATATTATCCCAGATGGAATCCTCTTTGCGAAGAAAATATGCCGAATGCTCGTGATGAACGTGATGCCTATATTAAACGTATTGCCGGATATTTGATTGATGTTAATGAGGTGGATAGAAATGATTATTGGAATATTTTGGCAAACTCGATAATCGTTGCTTTCTTAGCTTATTGGGATGCTAAAGTTTTTCAAGCCAAAACGAATGATTTTTTCTTAAACAAATTGGTTGAAGGGCGCCATTTAACAGCAGAAGAAAAGAAGATTTTGAAGAGTTATTATGTATTGATGCAAAAATCATATACAAAAGATGCAATGGAGGCTTTAGACGATAATACAATAAATCAAGACAGCTATGTTCCTATCGGAAGTTGGGCCGGTATACCGGAACAATGGGTCGGAAAAGACGTTTGTTTCGCAAGTATTACCGATTGGATTATTGATAATTATATATCTTCAAGAGATGAAAAAGGAAAAGATTGGAAATCGTGGTTTGAGTCATTGTTAAGGGAATCTGTATTCTTCGGATATGGAAATCTGGCAATCAACGGTTTCAGACAGGTTTTAGCTTTGTCGACACAACAACGCCAACTTGCATTTACTTCGGTTATGAAACCTTTTAAGATTTTTACTAATCAGGCACTCCGTGAAAGAACAAACGGCAATGATTTGAATATTGATGATATTAGAGGTATTTATGACGAAGCCACGAAGAAATGGCGCCCGATAACAATTTATTCACTAGCTAATAACTATAATTCCAAGATATTGAACCAAATGTTTTTGGACGAGGTCTTGTATAGAAATATTTATCAGCCTGCTAAAAGCGGACAGGGGGCTTTACCGTTGGTTTTAGTTTTAGATGATGTGGGACATAATCTGAAGCTGAAAAATTTAATGGCACTCTTAGAAAAAGGAAAGTCTAAAAAGATATCAGCTTTGCTTTTGTGTAACTCGATGAATTTGGTCGAAAATACATACAGTAAAAAAGAGCTGGAATGTGTGGTTATGAATACCGCATATAAGATTGTTAAAGCTCCTGACAACCAAAAACTAAGTCGTCAGTTGGATAAGTTGGCTACGTTTGCCACAAAATCAGTGCAGATACCAAAGGTAAAAAATAAAAAACGTAAATTGCGCAAAAAACATTTTGCCGACGCAAGTTATTTTCACAGGCTTGCACTTGATTTTAAGCTTAGTAAAAGAATTAAGATTGATACTAGATCACATCAAATTGTTTTAGCAGAAGGTTTTTATCACAGACCGATATTGGCCGAAAATGTGTTTTTTGCCGAAGATGAAAAATTTAGCAGATGGGCTGTGCTTGATGCTGATTATACCTTGCCTGATGATGTTATGGAAAGAAAAAACGAATTTGATTTGCGTACTCCGAAAATCAGCGAAATATTTGATAATAAAGATTTGGGTATGGATGATATTGTTCAACTTGATCAGTATATGAGTATGGTTTTTGATGAGGTTGAAACAGAGAAAAAGAAAAAAAGAGAAGAGCTTGAAAAAAAAGTAGTGCCGGAAACAGAAATAAAAGATGAAGCCGTTGATGATTGGTGGCTTGAAGAAGATGCTTTCGGTGTAGAAAAAAATGATAAAAAAAATCCTTTTGGTGCAAAAAAATAATTGTTAAAACAATATATTTTCTGTTATGCTTAGCCATAATGCGAATCGTTTTTATTTATAGAGATTAGTTTATGGAAGATACTTTGTTTTCGGCAAAAATAAGACGTCCGTTGGCTGACAGGCTTCGTCCGCAAAAATTGAGCGAGGTCGTCGGACAGGATCATATTATAGGCAATGATGCTCCTTTGGGACGTATGATTTCATCCGGCAAGGTTACATCGTTTATTTTGTGGGGACCTCCGGGATGTGGTAAAACAACCATTGCAAGACTTATAGCCGAGAATACCAATTTGTATTTTGAACAAATTTCGGCAGTTTTTTCCGGCGTGGCCGATTTAAAACGAGTTTTTCAATATGCGAAAGAACGCCGTGCCAATCAAGGAATCGGAACATTATTGTTTGTTGATGAAATTCACAGATTTAACAAATCTCAACAGGACGGTTTTTTGCCTTATGTAGAAGATGGAACAATTATATTGGTCGGTGCAACAACGGAGAATCCGTCGTTTGAACTTAATGCGGCTCTTCTTTCAAGATGTCAGGTTTTTGTGCTTAATCGTCTTAATGAACAAGATTTTGAAGAATTGCTGCAACGTGCCGAAACAGAACAAGGTGTAAAGTTGCCGGTTGATGATGAAGCCAGAGAATTTATGAAGCAAACGGCAGACGGAGACGGCAGATATATCTTAAACTTGGCCGAGAGTGTTTGGAGTTATGCCAAAGAAGGTGAAATTTTTGATAAAGATAATATTGTTAAAATAATTCGTTCACGAGCACCTGTTTATGACAAAGGACGTGACGGTCATTATAATTTAATATCAGCGGTTCATAAATCCTTACGCGGTTCTGATGTTGATGCGGCACTTTATTGGGTGGCGCGTATGATAAAATCGGGAGAAGATCCTAAATATATTTTACGTCGGTTGACCAGATTTGCGGTGGAAGATGTGTCTTTGGCTGAACCGGGAGCGGTGGTGCAGGCTATTGCTTGTTGGGATACGTATGAAAGACTTGGTTCTCCCGAGGGGGATTTGGCAATTATGCAACTGACAGCGTATTTAGCTACAGCACCAAAGTCTGCCGGAGTGTATAAAGCAATGCATGCAGCATTTGATTTGGCTAAATCTACAGGTTCGTTAATGCCTCCGAAAAATATATTAAATGCTCCGACAAAATTGATGAAGGATTTGGGATATCACGAAGGATATGAATATGATCCCGATTGTGAAGACGGTTTTTCGGGAGCAAATTATTTTCCGGAAGGAATGCGTCGACCAAAATTGTATCATCCGGTAGATAGGGGTTTTGAGCGTGAGATTAAAAAGCGTGTGGAATATTTTGATAAGCTTCGTAAAGAAAAACAGGCACAAAAAGGTGAAAAATGAGTGAAAGAAACAAAAAAGTTATATATGTCAGCAAAGAAACGGATGAAAAAATTACCGATGAATTGCGCGCGGAAATAATGTCTCATGAGATAGAAATCAGGGTTATAGAAAAGGAGCCTCTCGTGATAGGGTTAAGCGGAGAGGAAACTCGTAAAATAGATGTGTTAAAAGAGGATAATCCTGAAATAATAGTTTTAGAAAAAGAGCCTATTGTGATGGAATTAAGAGGAGAAGAACTTCTTAAAATGATGGAAGAACATATAGAAATAATAGACCCGTCAATAGAATATGAAAATAAGCCAAAGAAGAAAAAATATGTGCAAAAAAGAATTGGTGATGTGAGCAAAGCAAAAATTAAAAATGTGAGAGGAAAAAGATATGGCCGTTAAGCTTGTTAAAGTTAAGGAACAAGATGATGGTATGCGCCTTAACAGGTGGTTTTTAAAATATTATCCTAATCTTCCGTTATCAAGATTGCAAAAACTGCTTCGAACAAAACAAATAAAGGTTGAGGGTAAAAAGTGTGAAACTTCACTCAAATTGCAAGCAGGCTGGGAAATAAGAATTCCGCCTTTGGATGATAAACTGCAAGAAAAAGACAAAGATTTCGTGTCGGATAAAAATGCCGAGATGATAAAATCTATGGTTATATACAAGGACAATAATATTATTGTTTTAAACAAGCCTTCGGGTTTGGCGGTACAGGGCGGTACAAATACTTTTCATCATATTGATGCATGGTTGCCGGCGTTGAAATATGAAAAAGAAGAAGCTCCGAAATTGGTACATAGAATTGATAAAGATACTTCGGGGTTGTTGGTGTTGGCCAGAGATAGAAAAAATGCCGAGATTTTGACTAAGGCTTTTAGAGAGCATAATTTGCAAAAAACGTATTTGGCATTGGTTAGGGGGTGCCCCAAAAAGATGAGAGGTCAGATAAAAGCACCATTGGAAAAGGTCGGCGAGAAATCGCTGGTTACTCCGGAAGGTAAAAAGGCAATTACCGACTATAGAGTTTTGGACAATGTGAGCGATAAGTTTGCTCTTATTGAAGCTATGCCTTTGACAGGCAGAACACATCAAATCAGAGCCCATATGGAATATATCGGTACGCCTATTGTCAGCGATGATAAATATTTTGGCGAAGAAAATGTCAAAGTAGCTAATATAAAGGATAAATTGTATTTGCACTCTTATAAAATTGATTTATCAAATATATATAAAGGGGTAAAAATAAAGGCAAAATTACCGCAACATTTTGTTGAGGCTTTATCGGTGTTGGGTTTAAGTTTTAAGGAGTAATTATATGAGATTGGTTAAGAGAGTATCATCAATAGTTGCAAGTCTTATAATAATTTTAGCAATTGGGGGGTATGTATTTGTAAGGAATTTTGATTTAAACAGATATAAACCGTATATTGAAGATGCTGTTTTTGACGCAACCGGAAGAGTATTAAATATGGCAGGCGATGCCCATTTAGCGATATCTCTTATACCAACTGTCGCAATAAATAATGTTTCACTATCGAATCCATCTTGGGCGCAAAATCCGAATATGGTTGAGTTAGATAAATTAGAAATTAAATTTGCCGTTATGCCGTTATTAAAAAAGCAAGTTGTAATAGATAAACTTATTTTACATGGGACAAAAGTTTATTTGGAAAAGTCAGCAACAGGCGAGAAAAATTGGGTTTTTGACTCAAAACCGCAAAAGATAAAAAAAGTTAAATCTGTTTCATCTAATGTTAAAGTAAATAATGTGGCAGAAGCTGCTGTCGGAACGGTTTTGGTTGCACATAATGTTGATATTTCAAATGGTGTTTTGAATTATTATGATGCAGAATCAAATTCTAATCATTTGTTGGAAATTGAAAATGTGAATGCAAAATTAAATGGTTTGGATAAGCCATTAGAAATTGATGCTAAGATGAAATATAATGGTGAAAATATTACATTTGATGCATCAATAAGTACCGTTAATAGCGTAATACAAGATGATAAATTAGATTTTGAGGCTAAGATTGAAGCTCTAAATGTAAAAGCAGATTTGGTCGGTGGAGTTGTCGGTGTTTTAACAAACCCGCTTTATGCTGTAGAAGGAAATATATATAATCCTAAAGGAAACTTTTCATTGCCGAAGATAGATATTGCAACAAGAATTGACGGTGATACAGGTTCGGCAAGTATTATAATCAAAAAGTTGTTGTTGAATGAAAATGAGATAACCGGTAAAACCGATATTAACTGGAGCGGTAATAAACCGGTGGTTAAGGTTGATTTAATTGCTTCATCGTTTAATGTTAGTGATTTTATCGTAAGCAAAAAACAGGCTTTTGTTATGCCTTCTTTGATAAAATCAGCAAATGCATTAACTTTCGTGCCTAATGATATGGTTGATTTTGCTTATTTGAATATGCTCAATGGCGATGTTGGTGTCAAAATAGGGAATTTGGTTTTGCCGGAAAAAATCGTGCTTAAAAATGTTGATGTAAAAGCTAAACTGCAAAACGGAGTGTTGGATATAAATCCGCTTAGTGTTGATTTGGACGGTGGTAAAATAATCGGTAATGCGAGTGTATCAGCATTGTCAAATTCGGTTAAGGCTGATGTGAAAACAAAGGATTTGAAAGTGCAGGACATTGATAAAACATTATTTGGCGATGTGTCACCTCTTAAAGTCAGTCAAGGTGGCGATTTGATATTTGATTTATCGGTATCAACTTCGGGAAATACATATCGTAAATTAACCGAAAATTTGAATGGAAATTTGGTTTTAATATTGGATAAGTCAACTTTAAGCGGCGCTAAGTTGAATTGGTTTACCAATAATATAATAGGACAATTGTTGTCGTTGTTGAAAATTGATACGACAAAGGCAAAAGACATTGATATAAATTGCGCGGTTGTTCGTTCAGATATCTCTAAAGGAAAAGCTTATTTTCCAAGCGGAATAGCTTTTAACTCGAAGCAAATTAAAATGGTCGGAAGCGGTGATATTAACTTAGTTAATGATGGCATAAATTTCACTATTGCACCGACGCTTAATAAGTTAGCAGATGGTAATATTACACAAGCCTTGGCATCATTTGTAAAAATTGAGGGAACTTTGAATAAACCAAAATTGCGTTTGGATACATCATCGGCATTAAATACCATAGTCGGAGCCGTAGCAACAGGCGGAATTTCTTTGGGTGGTGAGATGTTGTTGAGCGGTGATGATGATCCGTGTTATTCGGCTTTGGTTAATACGGCATATGCCAATAAATTTAAGCAAACAAAAGGTATAAAGTCGGACACCAAGCGTGCTTATCAAGAGGTTAATAAGCAGGCTAAAGAGGTTATCAAAGGTGTCGGAAACGCTGCTAAAAACATATTTGATGCTTTTAAGAAACAATTTTAACAAGGGGTGGACTTATGAAAAAAACTTTGGATAAAGCTGTAAAAGAAATCGGGCAATATCGTTCGGAAATTGAAAGTAAATTGCTTGAATTTGCACGTACCGATTTGTTGTTTTTTTGGGGCGAAAAAAGAGATTTGTATCTAAAGCAAAAAACTGAGTGGCAACCGATTATCAATTGGGTTGAAGAGTCCTTAAAGGTTAAGGTAAAAAAAACCGACAAACTTGATACACCGGATAATGAAGAAATGCAAAAACCTCTAAAGACAGCTTTTGCAAAAATGAGTGATAAAGAATTGGCTTGTTATTATGCGGCAGCACTTAATATGAAGTCGGTATTACTTGCCTTGGCTCTGGTAAAAGGCAAAATAAATGCCGAAACAGCCGGTAAATTATCTTATTTGGAAGAATTATGGCAAAATGAGATGTGGGGGGCTGATGAAGAAGCCGTCAAAAGACGCAAAGAAAGATGTGATGAGTTAGCAATAATTGAAAGCTATTTGAAAAAATGAAAGATGTGGTCATCAGAGTAAAAGGACGAGTTCAAGGCGTTGGTTTTCGTCGCTGGGCTGTGGCAAAAGCAAAAGATATAGGCGGGCTGTCCGGTTGGGTTCATAATGATTACGACGGAACTGTGTTACTAAGGATTAAAGGTGAAGAAGAAAACGTTGATAAGATGATGATTGCCTGTCAAAAAGGTCCTTTGTTCGGCAGAGTTGACAGCCTAGAATTTGTAGTCGGACGAATAAGCTCATTTTTACCGGAAGTTGAAGACGGAGTTTTTGTCAGGGTTTAGATTTTTTTATCGGAGCTACGGCAAAACTTTGCAATAGGGCATTCGGCACAATTAGGTTTTTGTGCTTTGCAAGTATAGCGACCAAACAATACAAGCCAATGGTTTAAGTGTTTTTTATATTCGTCGGGTAATTTGTTTAAATCTTCTTCGACACCGAGAGGAGTGTTGTTATCACTTAATTCTAATCTTTTGGCAAGGCGTAAGACATGGGTGTCAACGGCGACGGTAGGCTCATTCCACCACACATTAAACAGGACATTAGCTGTTTTACGGCCGACACCGGCGAGAGATTCAATAATTTCACGATTGTGAGGAACTTCACCGTCGCATTTGTCAACCAAAGTTTGTGACAGGGCTATAATGTTTTTGGCTTTGTTATTATATAGTCCGATGGTTTTGATGTGCTCTTTTAACTTATCAATGCCTAAATCCAACATTTTTTGCGGAGTGTCGGCAATTTTGAATAGTTCTTTGGTGGCTTTGTTGACACCTTTGTCAGTGCTTTGAGCTGATAAAACAATAGCGACTAAAAGTGTATATGCATTATGAAATTCGAGTTCGCTTTTAGGATTTTCATCTAACGATTTGAATACATCTAAAATTTGGCAAATCTCGGATATTTTTCTCATGCTTTTACTCCTCCGGCACCGGCTGCTTTGGGTGCTGTTTCATCTAAGGGCCAACGAGGTCTCGGTTTGAAGTCGAGTGTGTCGAATAAGCCTTTTTGAGCTCTTTCGACGCCTGCCCAAGCTATCATTACACCGTTGTCGGTACAAAATTTAATCGGAGGGGCGGCAAAAATAAGATTGTTTGAAGATGCAAGTTCTTCTAATTTGGAACGTAAGTATACGTTGGCGGCAACACCTCCGGCAACAACAATATGTTTACCGGTCGGGCATTCTGATTTGAAAATAGAAATAGCTTTTTTTAGTTTGTGAAGAAGGCAATCAGTTGCGGCTTTTTGAAAGCAAGCACATATGTCGGCAATATCTTGTTTGCGTAAAATGGCGTGTTCCAATTTGCCGTCTTCGGCATAAGATTCAATGATTTTTCTGACTGCGGTTTTTAGTCCGGAAAAAGAAAGGTTGCAATCAGGTGAGTTATGTAGCGGGCGTGGTAAAACGAAGCGATTTTCATCACCGAGTGAGGCCATTTTTTCGATAATCGGGCCTCCGGGGTAGCCGAGACCTAACATTTTGGCTACCTTATCAAATGCTTCGCCGGCGGCATCATCAATAGTTGTACCCAGTCTCTTGAAATTGCCTACTCCGTTGACTATTAGTATTTGACAGTGACCACCCGATGTTAAGAGTAAGAGATAGGGGTATTCGACATTAGAATTCAGACGTGCGGTTAAGGCATGACCTTCCAAGTGGTTTACTGCAATAAACGGTTTGCCTAAAGCTAATGATAATGCTTTGCCTGCCATAACTCCGACTGTTACACCGCCGATAAGTCCGGGGCCACCGGCAACGGCAACGGCATCGATGTCAGCGGGTGTGAGATTGGCTTTTTTGAAGGTTTCTTCAATAATCTCGTCAATATGTTCGAGATGTGAGCGAGCCGCAATTTCGGGAACTACGCCGCCGAAATTTTTATGTTCGGATTGAGTTAAAACGACCGAAGATAATATTTCTTTGTTGTCGTTAACCAAGGCGGCGGCTGTTTCATCACAGCTTGATTCAATTCCAAGTACTATCATAACTCTTCTTCTTAACTAAATGAATTTATTGTTGCTTCTTTTTTTATATTATATAGACTATAAAAAAACAAGAGTTTTTGATGTTTAAGAAAAGAAAGGAAACCACATGAGTAAAGATTCTGATAAAAAAGAGAATTTGGCGACAGTAAAAGCTAAACGACGCAGTTATACCAAGCCTTTGGTTTCTTTGGTCGTTGTTGCGGCTGTCGGAACTTTGGGATATAAATTGTGGGAAAATCCTCAACTTTTACATCAAGCAAAAGAAATGTTGTTTAAAAGTGAGCCAAAAGTTGATGTTTATCAACCGCAAATTGATGCATTAAACCAACAAATCAGAAATTTACAAGCCGAGTTATCAATGGTCAGAGGTCGAGCCGAGAATCCTGATTTTTCAGAAATGAATAAAAAAATTGAGGCTATGGAACAGGTTAATCTAAATACGATTAAGTCAAAAGCTGATGTCGAATCTGTTTTGGGCCTTATTATGAGAATGGATAAAGCTGAGGGAAAAATTGATGATTTGGCAAAAGTTACAAATAAAGGTGCTTTGACAATTATGGGTGCAATGTTGGTAAAAGATGCAGCAGAGCGCGGTGGTGAGTTTGTTTATGAGGCTGAAGTATTGAACGAGGTGGCAAAGGATAATGTCAAAATTGCCAAAGAATTGGCTTTGATAAATAAAATTGCTGTTACCGGTATTCCAACCAAAGAAGAATTACAAAATAAATTTGCCGATATTTATGCCGAAAAATATGCTAAAGTTGCCGAAGAAGTTACTCCGAAAGATTGGAAAGAGAGAATCTATCAACAAATCAGTAAAATTATTAAAATTAAAAAAACTGATGAAAAAAAGGCGAAAGATAGTTTTTCGGAAGAAGACAGAGCTTGGTCAGTGGTTAGTGATTTTGTGACCAAAGGAGAAATTAAACGCGCAGTGGCTATTGCAAAGAAGCCACTTAATGAGGATATGCTGAAGAATGAAAAATTTGTGACATGGATGGATGAAGCTGAAACATATAGCAAATTTTATGATACAATCAGTAAAATTTCGGCCAATACACTGGCTGTCATGAAAGTAGAGTTTTTGAATAATAAAAAATAAAAACTTCTGAAATAATATATAGCGCTTTGTTTTTTATTGTAAAAAATAAGGCGCTATTTTTTTGTTGCGTGAAACTGTAAAATAGTGTATATTGTCTTTATTCGTTTTATAGATATTGGAATTATTAACAGTTAAAAGTTATAAGATATGACAATCACTCAATCTGTAATCATGTCGATATCATTTGTCGTTATAATGATATTGGTTTTCCTTTGGGTAGTCGGAGGAAATAGAAAAAAATAGTTTTTTACCTCTAAAGTTTTTTGATTTGATATCAAAATTGAACTTTAGAGGTTTTTTTGTGTTGAAATTTTACTTTAGCATAATTAAAATCAGACAGGTATTTAGGAGAAGCAAGCTTGTTTGATTTGAAAAAAGGTTTAGCCAATTTAAAAAAATATATCAAAATTGCGCCGGAAGAAGCAGGTGTATATCGGATGATAAGCTCATCTGATGAGGTTTTGTATGTCGGAAAAGCCAAAAATATCAAAAAAAGAATTGTTGCATATTCACATATTGAAAAGTTGCCCAGACGTTTGCAACAAATGGTGGCGCAAATTGATAAGATGGAGTTTGTAGTGGTTGAAAACGAAGCGAGAGCTTTGTTGGTGGAAAACGAACTTATTAAAAAATATTCGCCTAAATATAATATCTTACTCAAAGATGACAAAAGCTTTCCTTATTTGACTATTGATGTAGAGGCAGAGTTTCCGAGGCTTTCGAAATATAGAGGTGCAAAAAAGGATAAAAACAAGTATTTCGGACCGTTTGCTTCGGTTTTGGCAGTAAATTCCGTGGTTGATATTTTGCAAAAAGTTTTTATGTTGCGCTCGTGTCGTGATACGTCTTTTAAGAACAGGCAAAGGCCGTGTCTGTTGCATCAGATAAAAAGATGTTCGGCACCTTGTGTGAACAAAATATCGTCAGAAGAGTATAAAAAATCGGTGCGTGATGCTATTGAGTTTTTGGAGGGTAAAAATACTTCAATTCAAAAAGAATTGTCTGACAAAATGGAGGAAGCAAGCCAAAGATTAGACTTTGAAACAGCACTTGTTTTTCGTGACAGAATAAGGGCTTTGAGCACTATTCAGGCTAAACAAAATGTAGAATATGATAACTTAAAATCAGCAGACATTATCGGAATTGCTAATGAAAGTAATATGTTTGCGGTAGAAATATTTTTTATTCGCTCAGGGCAAAATTGCGGTAATGCGGTATATTTTCCAAAACAAACAGATGATGCCGATAAAAAAGAAGTTTTGGAAGCTTTTTTGGGTGAATTTTATTCTAATAATCAACCTCCTAAGGAAATTATCGTCAGTGAAGAAGTTGATTTTGAATTTTGGAAAAATGCTCTGGGCTGTAAGGTTGTTTTAGCAAAAAGCGGAAACAAGTTTAAATTAAGCGAATTTGCTAAGAAAAATGCCGTTGATGCCATAAGAAGAAAAGTTGCATTAGAAGCTTCGGTTAAAAATAATTTGGAAGAATTTAAGGATAAATTCGGCCTGTCTAATATTCCAAAGAGAATCGAAATTTATGATAACTCGCACAATCAGGGAAGTTATGCCATAGGGGCAATGGTGGTGGCGACACCAAACGGTTTTGATAAGAAAAATTATCGCACGTTTAATATTAAAAATACGGACAATACTCATGATGATTTTGCCATGATGAAAGAAGTTTTACTAAGGCGTTTTGAGAAGATGACTGATGAAAACAGACCTGATGTAATATTGCTTGATGGTGGTCGAGGGCAGTTAAATGCCGTGTTGGATGCTTTGGCAAAGTACGATATGAAAGATATTGCTATTATTGCAATATCTAAAGGGCCGGAGCGAAATGCCGGAAAAGAGTTTTATCATATGAAAGATAGAGAAAGCTTTGAGTTGGAGTATCGTTCGCCTTTGGCTTTTTATTTGCAAAATTTGCGTGATGAAGCGCATAGGTTTGCTATCGGAACTCATAGAAAAAAACGTGCAAAATCAATATATAAATCAACATTGGATGATATTGAAGGAATAGGTGCAAAGCGCAAAAGTGATTTGTTAAAATATTTCGGTTCGGCAGATGATGTGGCACAAGCTTCTTTGAGTGATTTGCAAAAAGTTGATGGAATCAGTAAAAAAGTAGCGGAAAAGATTTATAGCTACTTCCATAATTAAAAAATATGTTTTAATATCAAGAAAAAATAACGTTATTATAGGGTAATAAATTATGTACAATCTTCCTAATATTTTGACAATTTCTCGTATTGTAGTAATCCCGGCAATCTTTTTGTCTGTTTATATTACTTCAACTTTATGGGCTTTTATTGCAGCAGTATTGTTTATTATTGCTTCAATTACTGATTATTTTGACGGCTATTTGGCTCGTGCCAGAGGCGAAACATCTGCTTTCGGTCGCTTGTTGGATCCGATTGCCGATAAGTTGTTGGTGACATCGGCTTTGGTCGTATTATTGGCAAAGCCTGATATGGTTGTATGTAAATTGAGCTTTATTCCGGTTATTGTGATTTTATGTCGTGAAATTTTGGTTTCCGGTTTGCGTGAGTTTTTGCGCGAAGTCAATGTCGGTATGCCGGTTACAAGACTTGCCAAATGGAAAACCGGTTTCCAAATGACTGCTCTATCGATGATGTTGTTAAAAGGTTTTTGGTATTGGGGTGAAATCGGCGAAGTTTTACTGTGGATTGCAGGTGTATTGACCTTTATTACAGGTTATCAATATTTTCAAAAGAGCTTGGATTATATATGCGAAACTGAAAAATGTGCTAAAATGCCGGTTATGCCTAAGATTGCGTTGCCTAAAATTGATGTTAATTTAGAGGTTGTAAAACAAAAAGCCAAAAAGGTGGTAAGCAAGAAAGCTGCTCCTAAGAAAACAACAGCTAAAAAAACAGCAACCAAAACAAAAAGTAAAACTGCAAAAACAAAGAAAGTTGCCCCTGCAAAAAAAAATGAGAGCTAATAAATGGAGCAAGATGCTAAGCATATTTTAGTTGTGGATGATGATACCAGATTACGCAATTTATTACAAAGATTTTTGCGTGAGAATTCTTATCTTGTGTCTACAGCTAAAGATGCTGATGAAGCTCGCTTTATGATGCAACAATATAAATTTAGTTTACTTATTGTGGACATCATGATGCCTAAGGAGAGCGGGTTAGAATTTTTGACTAAACTGAGATCTGAAAGCTCGGTTCCAGTTATTATGTTGACGGCTATGGGTGATGTCGAAAACAGAATAATAGGTTTGGAACAAGGTGCTGATGATTATGTGGCAAAACCTTTTGAGCCAAAAGAGCTGTTGCTTCGAATAGGCAGTATACTAAAAAGAACACCGACAGAGAAAAAAGAAAATCAAAAACTTGATTTGGGTTTATTCGTTTTTGATATGCAATCGAAAGAATTGGTATCAAAACAAGGTCAGTTGCTACATATTACACCTGTTGAACAAAATTTATTAGCAATATTAGGGGCAAAGAGTGGACAGGTTTTTTCAAGGGAAAAATTATCTGAAATTTTGGGGGCGGGACAATCTCCTCGTTCAATTGATGTGCAGATAACCCGCTTAAGAAAGAAAATTGAAAAAGATTCAAAAAATCCTCGTTATCTGCAAACTTTGCGCGGTAAGGGATATATGTTGTTATCTGATTAGGGAATTGTAGAAAATGCATATAAGACTACCGCAAAAAATCGAAGATAAGTTAAATTTTTGGCGTAGAAAATTACTGCCGAGAACTCTATTTTTTAGAACAATGATGTTGATATTTGTTCCGCTTATCGTAGTGCAAATTGTTTCTGTGGTGGTGTTCTTTGACGGAAGTTGGAGTCGTATGGGACGCAAACTTTCCGATAATTTGGTCGAAGATATTAAGGTTATTCTGGAATTAAAAAAGGATGGATTGCCTTTTGAAGAAATAAAAAAGATATCTTCGCAAAAAGGAATTGAATTTGATTTTTATAAAAATAAGACAATTGATTCTTTTAGCCAACAAATTAAGGCTAATCCGATAGTCGTGGTATATTTACAAGAGGCTATGTATAGCACTTTTACCGAAGATAAGTGGTCAATTTATGTCGATGATAAAAATAGCGGTAATACGTTGACTATTTTGCTTGATAAAGATAACGGTGTTTACAAATTTTCAAGCCCAAAGAAAAAAATATTTTCTTCTTCTATATTTATGTTTGTGGTTTGGATGGTAGCTACATCAATCTTTTTGTTTTTGGTGTCGGTACTGTTTTTGCGTATTCAGGTGCGTTCGATTGCCGAGTTGGCACAAACAGCAGAAAATTTCGGTAAAGGAATTTATGATGATGACTTTAAGCCATACGGGTCATCAGAAGTTCGTATGGCAGGAATGGCATTTATCGAAATGAAAAAGAGAATTATTAAACAAATATCTGAAAGAACACAAATGTTGGCCGGAATTTCGCACGATTTACGTACTCCTTTGACACGTATGAAGCTGATGGTTGCGATGATGGAAAATAATCCAGACAAACAAGATTTTTTGGCTGATATTGACGAGATGGAGAAAATGCTGAACGGTTATTTGTCTTTTGTCAAAGGGCAAGGAGATGAAACGCCGGTTGAAGTGGATATTGATGCTATGGTTAAGGGTATAGTAGCCAGAGCCTTGAATAGAAAAATTAAATTTAAGACTTCCGTAGATGAAAAAATTGTAGTAGCAAAAGAACAATCATTGCGTAGAGCTATTACAAATATTGTAGCAAATGCGTGCCGCTATGGTAAAAAGATAATAGTAGAAGTAAAAAAGTATGATAAAAAGGTTGCTATCTTTGTTGATGATAATGGTCCGGGAATCCCAAAGGATAAACGTGATGATGTGTTTAAGGCTTTTTACCGTTTGGATAGCTCCAGAAATAAAGAAACTGGCGGTATCGGTTTGGGTTTGGCTATTACAAAAGATATTATCACAGCTCATGGCGGTAAAATATTTTTAGACGATAGCAGACTTGGCGGGCTGAGAGTTATTATAGATTTACCTTTGTAAAGAAAAGGAAAGAATAATGAGTGATGTTGATGAATATCAAGAGTTGAATATTGATGATATGAATGCTGATGATTTTAAAAATTTTGAGGCTTCTGATGAAATCGATAATGCTTTTAATGATACCGAATTTGAAAATATGCAATTTGATGAATATGCGGATGAAGGAGGTATAATTGAAGCAACCGGTGATATGTCAGGCGATTTTTCGTTTGGGGAATATAGTGATGAAGATATAGCATCGATGTTTGAGGGTGGTGACGGTGATAAGCAAGAGCCGTATTTTGAATCTCAAACAGAAAATTTTAGTGATGAAGATACAGCATTTGAAGACGCTTTTCAATTTAATGAAAATACCGAAGAAGAGGTCGTCGAAGATTATGTAGAAAATGCTTTTGATGAAAACGCTGTAACCGAGGATTATATAACGGAAGCTTTTGATGAAAACGCTGTAACCGAGGATTATGTAACTGAAACGTTTGATGAGAATGTTGCAACCGAGGATTATGTAACTGAAACGTTTGATGAGAATGTTGCAACCGAGGATTATGTAACTGAAACGTTTGATGAAAATGCTGCAACCGAGGATTATCCGGCAGAGGCAACAGAGGAGCAGACATTTGCAAATGATGAAATCTCTGACGAATTGGCGGAGATGCCGATAGCAAGTGAGGAATCTTTTACAGAAACTTCTGATGCATCGGTAATGCTTGAGGCGCCGGTTGCTGAGATGGTTGATATGCCTGTAGAAAATAATGATGCCGTTGTTGCAGATTTTTCATTTGATGATAATCAAAGTTTTGATAATGATACAATTGATAATGTTAGTGCATTTAGCGTGGTAACTCCTCAAAACTTGAAATATATTAAATGGTATAGCGGAAATTCCGAGACAGATGTTTATGAATATGGAAAAACATCAGCCAGTGGAGAATTTGTGGGAACCAGAGAGTGTAATACAATCCATGTTAATGTAGGATATGATACTTATGGTTGGATAGTTCAGTTTTCTGATGGTGTTGTTATGTCTCTTAGAGATGTTAGAGAATATCAGATAAGAAACGGTAAACTACCGAACACTTCAGGCCGAATAGTATATGGTCAAAATACATTGTCTTTTGATAATGTTGAAAGAATAGTAGTTTATGAGGCTGTTAAATATTTTTCGTATGGGATGTAAATAAAAAACGACTGTTTTAACCAGTCGTTTTTTTTATTAAAATATTTTATATTATTCAGCTGTTTTTTCTTCACTTTTTTCTTCTGCAGATGCTTGTGTTTCTTCAGTTGATTCTTCAGAAGATTTTTTAGCTAAAGGAAATATTTGAACACCGGCATTATAATTTGCTGTTCCTTCTGATGCTTGCGGAGCTTTACCCAAGACGCCTGTGTTAAAAGCTGCAGTAGCTTTGGTTTTAGGAGCTCTTAATGCCGGAGATAAAGGATAGGCATTACGAGGAAGACGTAAAATCATATAATTATTGCTACCGCCATAAGCAGGTCCGGACATACCGATTGAATAGTGTCCGCCGATATAACCATAGTCTAAGTCAATATAATCGATTGTAAATACAGTTTTTACATTAGTAACACCAACGGTTGTCATTTTACAGTTATAACCGGCATCTTCCATAATCACGTGATCAATTGTACGAGCAAAAAGCAATGTTTTTGCAGGAGTACATTCGGCAACTTGTCCGCCGTAGGTTAAATTGTAGTTTAAGACAAGGTTAATTGAAGATCCCTTCTTGCCGACAATAACATCAGTTATTTTTACCTGATCAATATATGCTTTTGTTGGAACTATGCCGACAGAAATAGGAATGGTTATATAGTTTTCAAGACAGGTGTGCGTTAAAGGATCGGCTTGGCAAACCATCATTCTTTGATAATTGTTGTTGTCAAACAGTTGGAGTAAAGAGTTGAAGATATATTCTCTTGACATCGAAAGTTTTGCCGGAGCACACTGATGGGAACGGCAAACAACAATTGATGACGGGCGCTCTTGTCCTGTTGCCTCAAAGGTCTTGTCCGGTATAGAAGCCGCAGTTTGTTTGATGTTTTCCCAATTTCCGTTGGCGACATCTTGAACCGACATACTGCGAAGAACCTGACATCCGCATAAGCACATAAATACAGGAGTTAAAACCAATGATAATACAAATTTACGCAACATTTCCATTCCTTATTTAAACAAATATAGCCTATACTATGACATATGTATATAAATACAAAGTGTTTTTTTGAGTTTATCAAAAAGATTTTTAAGAAAATTGCGTCTTGAAAAAATAATCAGATTGGTGCAAGCTTAAGTTTATGATAAAACGAATGAAAAAATTAAAGTTTGGAGCGTTAATTGTAGTGCTTTTACTTGTTAAAAGTGCTGAATTGTTCGCTGTTGATAAATATAAGGTTGTTGACGGCGACAGTTTGGAGCAGGGTTACCGCAGAATCCGTTTGATTGATATTGATGCGCCGGAGCTGTTGCAAAAGTGTTATGATGAAAATAACAATGTGTATGAATGTGGAAAAAGAGCACTAAACGAACTTAAACAGCTGATGAATAATAAAGTAATTTGTTATAAAAGGGCTGTTGATAAATATAAACGTGATCTTACGGAATGTTTTGATGATAGGGGTGTCAGTATAAATCAACAAATGGTGCTTAACGGTTGGGCTGTTTCTTACGGAAATAAGTTCAAAAAGGAAGAAAAGAAAGCTAAAGATAAAAAATTGGGTGTTTGGAAAGGACGTTTTATGCGTCCGGAATTATACCGTGCTTTGCATAAGAATTAAAAAATCACTAAGAAATTTAAAAAAATATAGAGAATCTTGTTGACAGGCGCAAAAACTTATGTATATTGCAAAGCAACGTTTTATGTTTTTAAATATAAAGGTGAAAAAAATGTATGCAGTAATTAAAACTGGCGGAAAACAATACCGCGTTACATCCGGAGATGTTATCAAAATTGAAAAAATCGCCGGAGAAGAAGGTAAAGAAGTTGTTTTTAACGAAGTTTTGGCTTTGGGTGATTCTATTGGAACTCCTTTGGTAGCCGGTGCTTCTGTTAAAGCACTTGTAGTTAAACAGGCTAGAGACGCTAAAGTTATCGTTTTCAAAAAGAAAAGAAGACAAAACTATCGTCGTAAAAACGGCCACAGACAAGATATTACATTAGTAAAAATTACTGATGTAATCGGTAAGTAATAAGGAGTAAAGAACAATGGCTCATAAGAAATCGGGTGGTAGCTCTTCTAACGGACGCGACTCTATCGGACGTCGTTTGGGTTTGAAAAAATCTGGCGGTCAAAGCGTTATTGCTGGAAACATCATTGTTCGTCAACGTGGTACTCAATATCATCCGGGTGCTAATGTTGGCATGGGTAAAGATCACACAATCTTTGCTACCAGCGAAGGTAAAGTCGTTTTCTCTAAAAAAGCCGGAAACAAAACTGTTGTTTCAGTTGTTGCTGACTAGGCTTTGTTGAGTAAAACACTACAATAAGTTTATTAAGGGGGATTGCGAGTGCGTCCCCTTTACTTTTCGAAAAAAATGAAATATCGTATAATAAATATTTGATGAAAAGGCTTAAAGTAAAATGAAGTTTTTAGATCAGGCAAAAATTTATATTCAATCGGGCGATGGTGGCGCCGGTTGCGTGTCTTTTCGTCGTGAAAAGTATATCGAATTTGGCGGTCCTAACGGTGGTGATGGCGGTAAGGGCGGTAGCGTTTGGATTGAGGCTGTGCCGAATCTGAATACCTTAATCGACTTTCGCTATCATCAACACTTTAAGGCACAAAAAGGTCGCAACGGTATGGGTAGCGACAAGACAGGGCCAAAGGGCGAAGATATTGTGATAAAAGTTCCGGTTGGAACCGAGATTTTGGCTGATGATCAGGAAACTCTTATTGTTGATATGGTTGAGCCGGGGCAAAAGTTTCTTATTGCCAAAGGTGGCGACGGCGGAAGAGGAAACGCACAATTTAAGTCGTCAACAAATCAAGCCCCTCGTTTTGCCGAACCGGGTTGGCCGGGCGAGGAAAAATGGGTGTGGTTGCGCTTAAAAGTTATTGCCGATGTCGGACTTTTGGGAATGCCAAATGCCGGAAAATCAACTTTCTTGTCCGTTGTTACCAAGGCAAGACCAAAAATTGCCGATTATCCGTTTACAACTTTGCATCCGAATTTGGGTGTGGCATGGGTCGATAATTATGAAACGGTTATTGCCGATATTCCGGGACTTATTGAAGGTGCCAGTGAAGGTGTCGGTTTGGGAGATAGATTTTTGAAACATATTGAGCGTTGTTATGCTTTGTTGCATTTGATTGATGCAACATCTGATGACGTGGTTGCTACATACAAAAGTATTAGAAAAGAGCTTGAGCTTTATGATGCAAAATTAGCTTCTAAGCCGGAAGTTGTTGCTTTGAATAAAATTGATGCATTAGATGATAAAGAAGTTGCTAAAAAGCAAAAAGCTTTGGAAAAAGCAATCGGTAAAAAAGTTTTTGCCATTTCGGCAATTGCTAAAAAAGGCGTGTTTGATTGTCTGTTGGAAGTAAATAAATATATTACCCGTGACAGAAAGCGCAAAGATGAAGATGTGGTGGAAGAACAAATCGTTGTTGCTAATAAACCTTGGTCGCCGTTATAATAAAAGGAGAAATATAAAGTGGCTGGAAAAGTAAAAGTTAAGAATAAAGAAAATTCTGTAGAAAAGATATTAGAAATAGTTAAAACATCACTAGATGACGGCAAGGCTGAAGACGTTATTGTAATTGATTTGGAAGGAAAATCATCAATTGCTTCGTATATGGTTGTAGCTAGCGGAAATTCGAATCGTCATGTTGCTTCTTTGGCTGAAAATTTACAGATGAAACTTAAAGAAAACGGATGTGCATCAATATCCGAGGGCTTGGAAAAAGCCGATTGGGTATTAGTTGATGCTTATGATGTTATAGTTCACATTTTCCGTCCCGAAGTTAGAGACTTTTATTCGTTAGAGAAGATGTGGTCTGCAGTCAAACCAAGGTAAAAACTCGTATAACGGGTTACTAATACAGATTTCGCGAGTAAGAAAAATGCTCATGTACTATTTTGTACACTCCGCTTTCGCCGTCTTTATTTCGTCCGTTTAGGCTGTGACATTATTGATGTTTTTTTATTCTCTATGGTATGGGTGTTTGGCGATAATAGTTTGAATACGATAAATCTGCTCGGCCAAGACTGCGCGCATTAGCATATGAGGTAAGGTAAGTTTGCCGAAAGATAAAATTAAATCAGCTTTATCTCTGGTTGATTGAAGGTGACCGTCAGCACCGCCGATAAGGAAGTTTATTTCCGAGGTACCGTTTAGTTGCCAGTTTTCGACAATGCCGGCCAGCTCTGTGGATCTTAGATTTTGTCCTCGCTCATCTAAAACAACAACTTTTCCGCCTTTGATTGAGTTGGTTAAAAATTCGGCTTCGTCAGCTTGGTTTGAATTGTCTTTTTCTTTGATGTTTATTTGCCACGAAGAACGTTTAACATATTCTTCGATAATAGCATATTCAGGTGAGTTTTTTTTGCATTTGCCTATGGCTACGATATTTATTTTCATTTATAAACCACCATGTTGAATACATTTTGTAAAAAGAACAAAGATATGTAGCAAATAAGTGCCGACAAAAGCGGTGCAATTATCCAACTCAATACAATTTTACCTAAGACGTTCCAGTGAATATCGTTGCCACCTTTGGCTATGCCTATGCCGATAACCGCGCCAACCACAGCTTGTGTACTTGAGACGGGAACAAGGGGAATTGTCGGAAGATTATGTGAAGATAAAAAGTTGAACAATGCTTGTGATGAAAATAAGAATAATACCAAAGCCTGAGATATTACTACCACAAAAGCCATTAAGGGTGACATTTTCATAATACCGTTGCCAATAGTTTTTATAACACGTTGTGAGTATGTGAAAATGCCGACGGATATAGCTATGCCGCCAAGTAAGAACAGAACTTGGGCATTATTTAATATTATGCCAAAAGGAAGAGTAAGTTCTTTTAGCGGAGATGAAGGAACAAAAACACCCATAACATTGGCAATATTATTAGCACCTAAGGCATAAGATCCAAAAGCTCCGGCAATAATCAGACCGATACGGGTATACTGATCACGACGTATAAGGTGTGTTTTTGATTTTTTGCACCAATATTGGATGGTGCGATATAATATTATAGCTGTAATACCGGCTAAAACAGGGCAAAAAATCCAAGTGCCGACGATTTTGGTTAAAACGCTGTAGTCGGTAGGTTTTCCGGCATAAAAGTTCCAGCCGATAATTGCTCCGACTATAGCCTGAGATGTGGAAACAGGCATAGATACTTTAACCGACCAACAAATAGCAATAGCGGCGGCTAAGGCTGACATGAAAGCTCCTGGTAGGGCGTTGATGCTACCGAGTTCTCCTAATGTTTCGGCACCTCCGGCACCGGCATGTACTGCACCGATAATTAAGAAAACAGAAGCAATAAAAGCGGCGGTATTAAAGCGAATCATACGGGTGGCAATCGCTGTGCCGAAAATGTTAGATGCGTCACTTGCTCCAAGAGACCAGCCTAAAAATAGGCCTGAACTGATAAAAAATAAAAAAAGTATATCCATTAGACGTCTCTTTTAATAGCAAAAATTAGCAATTGGTCGATAAAGTCTTCAGCTTCGTCAGCAATATCGGCAATACAATCGATAAATTGGCGAAGTTGCATTTTTTCAGCCAATGAACGAGGTGAGGCAAATATTTCTTCAATCAGATTTCGAGAGCAAGTATCAGACTCATGTTCTAAAAAATATACTTTTTGGGCGTAATCACGCATGGTGGTTAAATCTCGAAAATAGGCTCGGGAAGCTTTGCACATACTTTCGGCGCACTCGGCGCTGAGTTTGCCAAGCTCCTTAAATGATGAACGATATTCATCGGGGATTTCGGGATTTTGAGCATAAAACATGTAGGTTACCTCTTCAAATTTGTTGATAACCTTGTCTAAATTTTCAACCAATTTTAATACATCTGCACGCAAATCAGGTAATAAATTGTATGAATACAAACGTTTTTCAATATCTCGGCGAAGAGTATCGGCATCGTGCTCGATTTTTTTGACTTGTTTGGAATATTTTTCGAAGTCTTTGCTGCGGCCTTCTTTCATATAGGTCTTTATGGCCTTGTTAAAGCTTAGTGAAACGTCAATAAGTTTATCGTGAAAAAGATCGATATTTGCTTCCAAAGCTTTTGTTTTTGATAATAGAGAAACATTTATATGAAACATTTTTTATTTTCCTAATATTGTTTTTTTACTTGCATATCTTATTTATACTTATATTTTTAATATATATCAATATTATTTATTTTTATCTTGTAAATAATATTTTGATTGTATATGATAACTTTGGTTTTTGAAAAAATATTATAATATTATAAGGAAAACAAAATGAAAAAATTAAATGCTTTATATGTTGCTTTAGTTGCTTTGGTATTGGCTGTTGCAGCTTTGGCTATGAATATCTTTTGTTGTGTATCAGGCAAATCAAATGTAGAATCTGCATTGATGGCTAAACCTCAAATGATTATCAATGCTATGCAGGCTTATGAAGAACAACAAAGAGATGAAGCTTTGAGAAAAGCAGAAGAAAACGTTAGAGCTAATGCTGAAGAATTGTACAATCGTGAAGGCGATGGCGTTATGGGTAATCCTGAAGGCAAAATCGTTTTGGTTGAATTCTTTGACTATTCTTGCGGTTTCTGCGGAAAATTGTATCCGGTTATGAAACAAATTATTGCTAATAACCCGGATGTAAAAGTTGTTGCTAAACCGATGGCTTTCTTGTCTCCTGCTTCTAAGGTAGCTGCTGAAGCTTCTTTGGCTGCTGTTGAACAAGGTAAATTTGCTGAAGTATATAGCGCAATCTTCGAAACAGAAGGTCGTTTGGATGAAGCCAAAATCTATGCCGCTGCTGAAAAAGCCGGTGTTGATTTGGAAAAATTGAAAGCTGATATGAAATCTGAAAAAGTTCAAAAAACTTTACGTTCAGTTTCTGAATTGGCCGGAAAAATCCAAGTTACAGGTGTTCCGACTTTAGTATTGAACAACAAAATTT
The DNA here is from genome assembly GCA_045639065.1 of Alphaproteobacteria bacterium. Classification (GTDB taxonomy): domain Bacteria; phylum Pseudomonadota; class Alphaproteobacteria; order RF32; family CAG-239; genus CAZU01. The sequence continues at coordinate 88,682 of JAZUCK010000016.1, forward strand.
TGCAAACTCTTGATGCCGGTATTATCCAAGAAGCTATCAACGCTGCAAAATAGTTGATTCATCGATTATATAAAAGCTGTCCTTGTTTTAGGACAGCTTTTTTTTGTGAACATTTGAAGTATTACTTGTGTTTTGAAAATAAAAAAACTATATATACAGTATTGGTAAAAATTTTTATTTAAGGATTATGAAATGGGTATGGGGAAAAATTTACTGATTTGGATTGCTGTGTTTGTTGCTTTATCATTTGCTTCGGCTATGTTTAACGGAGATGTGTCAAAAGCAAGTGCAGAAAAATTGGCTTTTTCCGAATTTATGGATAAGGTGGAAAATAAACAGGTTTCCGAAGTTACAATTTCAGGTGCCAGCATCAATGGCGTAGCTACAAACGGAACTCGTTTTTATACCTATGCTCCGTATGATCCTACCATGGTTGAGAATCTTCGTAAGAATGATGTGAAGGTAAATGCTATGCCCGAAGACACCACAGGTGATAATCTTTGGGGGATGTTTATTTCATGGTTTCCGATGTTGCTCTTAATCGGTGTCTGGGTGTTTTTTATGCGCCAAGCAAATGCCGGTAATAACAAGGCAATGAGTTTTGGTAAATCACGTGCAAGGTTGATAGAAAATACCAAAAAAGTTACCTTTGCTGATGTGGCCGGTGCCGATGAAGCAAAGCAAGAATTGGAAGAGGTTATCGACTTTTTGAAAGATCCGGCAAAGTTTCAACGCTTGGGCGGTAAAATTCCGAAAGGTGTTTTGATGGTTGGCCCTCCGGGAACCGGTAAAACTTTGTTGGCAAAAGCTGTGGCCGGTGAGGCTGATGTGCCGTTTTTCTCAATATCGGGTTCCGATTTTGTGGAGATGTTTGTCGGTGTGGGCGCAAGCCGTGTTAGAGATATGTTCGCTCAGGCTAAGAAAAATGCGCCATGTTTGTTGTTTATTGATGAAATTGATGCTGTTGGTCGTCATCGTGGTGCCGGTCTTGGCGGCGGTAATGATGAACGTGAGCAAACCTTGAACCAGTTGCTTGTGGAAATGGATGGCTTTGAAGAAAAAGAAAATGTCATTTTAATTGCGGCAACTAACCGACCCGATGTTTTGGATCCTGCATTGTTGCGTCCGGGACGTTTTGACAGACAAGTAACGGTTACCAATCCTGATAAAAAAGGACGCGAGGAAATCTTAAATGTTCATGTTAAAAAAGTGCCTTTGGCTAAAGATGTAAACTTGTCGGTAATTGCCAGAGGAACTCCGGGATTTTCGGGTGCTGATTTGGCAAACTTGGTGAACGAAGCCGCCTTGTTGGCTGCCAGAAAAAATAAGACCAAAGTGACATCAAAAGATTTTGATGAAGCAAAAGATAAGGTTCTTATGGGCGCTGAACGTAAATCTATGGCAATGGATGAAAATGAGAAAAAATTGACTGCATATCACGAAGCCGGTCATGCTATTTGTTCATTGTTTGTTGAAGAAACAGACCCTATTCACAAAGCGACGATTATTCCGCGCGGACGTGCTTTGGGTATGGTTCAACAATTACCGGAAAAAGACCAATATTCTTATTCTAAAACCAAGATGCTCTCTCGCCTTATTATCACTATGGGCGGACGTGTTGCCGAAGAGTTGAAATTCGGTCCTAAGAAGATTACTTCCGGTGCGTCTTCGGATATTGCGGCAGCTACAAATTTGGCTCGCTCAATGGTTACCGAATGGGGTATGAGTGAAAAACTCGGTCCGGTACTATATGCCGAAAATACCGGTGAAGTCTTTTTGGGTAAATCGGTCACTCAGAGCAAAAATATGAGTGAAGAGACCGCTAAGTTGGTTGATGCCGAAATTAAGGCTTTGGTAATCGGTGGTTATGAGGGTGCTAAAAAGCTTTTACAAGAACACAAAGAAGATTGGGAAAAGCTTTCGGAAGCTCTTATTGAATACGAAACCTTAACCGGTGAAGAAATCAAAGATATTCTTGACGGAAAGCAAATTGCCAAAGGAACCGATACTCCGGTCTCGGAAGAGAAAAAGACTAAGGCGTCTATTCCCGAGTTATAGGAAAAAGGTTGTCTAACAGACTACTCATCGCAAAAAGAGCGAAAGGCTGAAAATTCATGTAGGTTTGTCTACACTAAAATTTTCAGCCTTCTTTTTTTTTGCTTCTATTAGTCTCGTTATCCAACATTTTTTTCAAAAACTCGTATAGCAATTATCTAATTGAAAATAACTCTATTTAAATAAAGAAAAAGGAAGTGTGTGAAAACACTTCCTTTTTTGCGTTTCTTTACTTTGCACCCTAACGGTTGAACTCTTCTAGTAATTCTTTTTTGGTAATATTTTCCAAAAGGAATAACTTTTGTTGTTCATGGTCCACCTTTATCACACAAACATCACCTACGTTTGCGAAGCGCGGATCATTGTATTTCATCTGTCGATATTGGTACAGATTATTATGATCAATGAGACCGTAAACTTCATTTGAAAAATATATTCCGCCATAGGTGTCGTAGTCACCCGGATAAACCCCAATTACTTTTACGGTATCTACACCTTCTTGAATGTTAGTGGTACTATAAGGAGGGTAAATATTATAGATAGGGTCATTATCCAAACAACAAGTAGTTGTTTTAGTAGTTGTTTGACTAGGTGTGCATGATGTGAAAACGCCGGCAATAGCAACAATAGCTACCATTGCAAAGATAATACTTTTTTTCATGTTTTTTTGTTTTTTTTTGTTAATATTGTTTGTTAGTTATTTTCGAAAATAAAAAAATATTATTCTGTCTCAAATAACGTGAATATTAACAAAGTAAAGCCAAAGGCAACACAATGAAAACAAGTAACACATAATAAGGACAGAATAATATTTTTGTATAAATATATTATATCACGTTTTAGCTCTCAGGTCAATGAGTGTAATTTGTTGAAATATAATGATAAAATAAAATGCATTGATAAGTGTTTGTTAAACGTATAATGATTGAGTGTAGAAAAGATATTTGTACTTTCTTTTATGTATTAGACTCGGAGTAGACAAAAATTTTGATTTGACTCAAACAGAGTCTGAGTCTTGGTTTGCTAAAAATAAAAAAGTGATTTTTTTTCATTTTTTTACTTGCAATTATATTTAAGATGTGTTACAAAGCCCCTGTGTCAAAGGGGTTGGGAGAATTTTGCTTCCAAATCTTTGCGATATAAAACATAGCGCAACCTTAGGTTTTCCTAGTCTTTTAGAAGATTAGGGCGTTCGTAAGTCGGGCGAAAAACAAGAAGCTGTAAGGCTCTGCATAGGTTAAACTTTTAGATGGCAAAATTCTAAATTGAGTGAATTTATGCCGTCTAGTTATAAGGAAAAGTATTTTAAGATGGATACACAAAATATTAGAATTCGCTTGAAAGCTTTTGATCATCGCTTGTTGGACCTTTCTACAAAAGAAATCGTTCACACAGCCAAAAGAACAGGCGCTAACGTAAGAGGTCCTATTCCTCTTCCGACAAGAATTGAGAAGTTTACTGTTAACAGATCTCCGCACGTAGATAAAAAATCTCGTGAACAATTCGAAATCAGAACACACAAGAGACTTCTTGATATCGTAGATCCGACACCGCAAACAGTTGATGCTTTGATGAAGTTAGATTTGGCTGCCGGTGTTAATGTTGAAATTAAGTTATAATGTTAATGTTGGCTTGGAATAAAAATTTTAAGTCAACCTATTAAGAAAAGGAAAAAATAATAATGCGTACAGGTCTAATTGCAAAAAAACTTGGAATGTCCCGCATTTTCGATGTTGACGGAACTCACGTTCCTGTGACAGTTTTGCAAGTTGACGGTTTGGAAGTTGTAGCCGTTAAGACTCAAGAAAAAGATGGTTATACATCTGTTCAATTGGGTTGCGGTTCTGTAAAAGCCAAAAACTTGTCTAAACCTTTGAAGGGATATTTTGCAAAGGCTAATGTTGAACCGAAGAAAAAATTGGCAGAATTCAGAGTTTCTGAAGATTGTCTTCTTTCGGTTGGTGATAAACTATCTGTAGAACATTTTGTTCCGGGTTGCTACGTTGACGTATGCGGAACATCTAACGGTAAAGGTTTTGCCGGTGTTATGAAACGCCACAACTTTGCCGGTTTGGAAGCTACACACGGTGTGTCAATTTCTCACCGTTCTCATGGTTCTACAGGACAAAGACAAGATCCCGGTAAAGTATTTAAGGGTAAAAAGATGGCCGGACACATGGGTGATGAACGCGTAACCGTTCAAAACTTGAAAGTTGTGGCTGTTAATGCTGATAAGGGCTTGATTATGGTTAAAGGTGGCGTTCCGGGAAGTGAAAATTCTTGGGTATATGTTACTGATGCTGTTAAGAAAGTTTCTTCAGTTTCTTTACCTACTCCTGCCGGTTTGATTAAAGTTGATGAACCTGTTGCAGTTAAAGCCGAAGTTGAAGCTCCGGCTGAGAATGCATAAAGATTATAAGGATGAAGATAATGAAACAGGACATCTTAAATTTAGATAATAAAGTTGTTGGTTCAATTGAACTTGACAAATCAATTTTTGGTTTGGAAGTTTGCGCTGACATCTTACACCGTGTTGTTGTATGGCAATTGGCCAGACTTCAAGCCGGTACACACAAAACTAAAGGTCGTTCAGAAGTTGCATTAACTCCTGCAAAACCTTTTAAACAAAAAGGCGGTGGTAGAGCTCGTCAGGGTTCTCGCAAAGGCACTCAATTCCGCAAGGGTGGTGTTGTATTTGGTCCAGTTGTTCGTGATCATTCACATGATTTGACCAAAAAATTCCGTAAGCTCGGCTTGAAGACAGCTTTGTCTGCTAAAGCTAAAGAAGGCAACTTGGTTATTATTGATGAAGCTAAATTGGCTGAACCAAAAACCAAATTGTTGAACGAAAAATTGAGCGCTTGCGGTTTGAACAACAGCTTGTTTATTGATGGCAAAGAAGTTGATACTAACTTCGCTTTGGCTTCTCGTAACCTTGTTGGTGTTGATGTTTTACCGACTGTTGGTGCTAACGTTTATGACATCTTGAGAAAAGAAAAATTAGTCTTGACTAAAGATGCAGTTGTTTGCTTGGGAGAAAGATTGAAATGAGTAAGTCTAAAAAAACAAACAATGTAACTGCAAAAATGTATGATACATTAGTACGTCCGGTTATTACTGAAAAATCTATGATTTCTTCAGAAAACGGTAAAGTTACATTCATCGTTCCTTTGTCTGCTAGTAAAGACGAAGTTAAGGCTGCTGTTGAAGCAATCTTTAATGTTAAAGTAAACAAAGTGAATACAATTCGTACAAACGGTAAGCAAAAAGTATTCCGCGGTCATATCGGACAACGTTCTGATTATAAAAAGGCTGTGGTTACTCTTGCCGAAGGTCAAAACATTGATGTTACTACAGGAATATAAGAAATGGCATTGAAAAATTATAAGCCCACATCTCCTGGATTGCGTCAGCTCGTTATCGTTGACAGAAGCGAGTTGTACAAAGGTAAGCCGGAAAAGACATTGACTGTTGGTTTGACAAAAACCGGTGGTCGTGACAATTACGGTCATGTAACCAGTCGTAGAATTGGTGGCGGTCATAAACGCAAATTGCGCGTGATTGACTTCAAACGTAGAAAATTTGATTTAGAGGCAACTGTTGAGAGAATCGAATATGATCCTAACCGTTCAGCTTTCATTGCTTTGATTAGCTATGAAGATGGCGAAAAGGCTTATATCTTGGCTCCTCAAAGATTAAAAGCCGGTGATAAAGTTATTTCTTCTGAAAAAGCTGATATCAAACCGGGTAATGCTATGCCTTTGAAAAATATGCCGGTTGGTACTATCATCCACAACGTTGAGTTGAAGGCTGGTAAAGGCGGACAATTAGTTCGTTCTGCTGGTTGTTATGCTCAATTGGTTGGTAAAGATGCCGGTTATGCTCAATTGAAATTGAGTTCTGGTGAGTTAAGGGTTGTTCGTGAAGAATGTTTGGCTACTGTTGGTGCAGTATCTAACCCTGATAACCAAAATAAATCACTCGGTAAGGCCGGTCGTAACCGTTGGTTAGGTAACCGTCCGGTTTCTCGTGGTGTTGCTATGAACCCAGTTGATCACCCACACGGTGGTGGTGAAGGTCGTACATCAGGCGGTCGTCATCCTGTTACTCCTTGGGGTAAACCTACTAAGGGTGCTAAAACTCGTACTAACAAGAAAACTGACAAGTTCATCATGAGAACTCGTCATGAAAACAAAAAGAAATAAGGAGAAACGCTAATGACACGTTCCGTATGGAAAGGGCCGTTTGTTGATGGCTATCTTCTGAAAAAAGCTGAAGCTGCCAGAGCTTCTAAGCGCAACGAAGTGATTAAAATTTGGTCTCGCCGTTCAACAATGTTGCCACAATTCGTTGGTTTAACATTCGGCGTACACAATGGTCATAAGTTCATCCCGGTATTAGTTACTGAGGATATGATTGGTCATAAATTTGGTGAGTTTGCACCTACCCGTACATTCTACGGTCACGCTGCAGACAAGAAAGCTAAGAGAGGTTAATTATGAGTCAAGTTAAAAATGCTAGACGAGTTGGTGAAAAAGAGGCTTTGGCCATTTGCCACTCTATTCGTACCTCTCCGCGCAAGCTGAATTTGGTTGCCCAATCTATTCGTGGATTGAGTGCTTCTAAGGCTGTTGCCGAACTCAGCTTTTCGAAGAAAAGAATCGCAAAAACTGCTTTGGCTGTATTGCAATCTGCAATTGCCAATGCTGAGAACAATCATCAACTCAATATCGACAAACTCTTTGTTAAAGAAGCTTATGTCGGTAAGGGTTTGGTAATGAAACGTATGCACGCACGTGGTCGTGGTAGAGGCGCAAGAGTTTTGAAGCCTTTCTCAAATATGACTATCGTTGTTGCAGAGCGTGGGGAGTAATCTGATGGGACAAAAAGTAAATCCTACAAGTCTTCGTCTTGGAGTTAACCGTACTTGGGACTCTCGTTGGTATGCTGATGATAAATATTCAGATTACCTTCACGAAGATGTTAAAATTAAAGAATTCTTGAAAGAAAAATTGGCTCAAGCCGGTGTTAGCAAGATCGTTATTGAACGTCCTGCTAAAAAAGCAAGAGTTACAATTCATTCTGCAAGACCGGGTGTTGTAATTGGTAAGAAAGGTCAAGACATTGAATTCTTGAGAAAAGACATTCAAAAGATGACTTCTTCTGAAGTTCAATTGAACATCTTGGAAGTTAGAAAACCTGAGTTGGATGCACAATTGGTGGCTGACAGCGTTGCACAACAATTGGAAAGACGTGTTGCTTTCCGTCGTGCTATGAAACGCGTTATGCAATCAGCTTTGCGTTTGGGTGCCGAAGGTATTAAGGTTGCTTGTTCAGGTCGTTTAGGCGGTGCTGAAATTGCAAGAACCGAACACTATCGTGAAGGTCGTGTTCCTTTGCACACATTGCGTGCTGACATTGATTATGCTACATCAACAGCTCATACAACTTATGGTGCTTGTGGCGTTAAAGTATGGATCTACAAGGGCGAAATTATGGCTCATGATCCTATGGCCCAAGACAAGAAGTTGGCTGAACAGAAATAATGGGTGAATAAAGATGTTAAGTCCAAAAAGATTAAAATTCCGCAAACAGCATAAAGGCCGTATTCACGGCTTGGCCAAAGGCGGATCAGAATTGAGTTTTGGTTCATACGGCTTAAAGGCTTTGACTCCGGAACGCATTACAGCTCGTCAAATTGAAGCAGCTCGTCGTGCTATTACCCGTGAGATGAAGAGACTTGGTCAATTATGGATTAGAATTTTCCCAGACGTACCGGTTACAGATAAACCAGCCGAAGTTCGTATGGGTAAAGGTAAAGGTTCTGTTGAATTCTGGGTAGCCAGAGTTAAACCGGGTCGCGTTTTGTTTGAATGTGGCGGTATTGATGAAGAAACTGCTCGTAGAGCTTTGGCTTTGGGTGCTGCTAAACTTCCAATCAAAACAAAGTTTGTTAAAAAACTTAATTCAGAACTGGGAGCAGAATAATGGTAAAAACTAAAGATCTTCGTGCTATGAGTTTGGATGAATTAGAGTCTAAATTGGTCGAATGCAAAAAAGAACAATTTAACTTGCGCATCCAACAATCTACCGGACAATTGCAAAATACTGCTCAGTTGGCAAAAGTTCGTAAAGAAGTAGCAAAAATCAACACGCTCATCACTGAGCGCAAGAAGAATAACTAAGGGAGAAATATAATGCCTAAAAGAATTCTTCAAGGTGTTGTTGTGAGTGATAAGCAGGACAAAACTGTCGTGGTCAGTGTAGAGCGTCAAGTTATGCACCCTGTTTATAAGAAATTCATCAAGAAAAGCAAAAAATATGCTGCTCATGATGAGAACAATCAGTTCAAAGTTGGTGATACAGTTCGCATTCAAGAATGTGCTCCTGTTTCAAAAAACAAGACTTGGACTGTGATCGTTGATAACGCCTAAGAAATATACTGTTTTAAGGGCATTGTTTAAGTAAAGAGCAATGTCCTGATAAACAGGAAACTAAATTAAAGAAAAGGAATTAGAAAATGATACAGATGCAAACCAACCTTGATGTCGCCGACAACTCTGGTGCTCGTCAGGTGCAGTGCATTAAAGTTCTTGGTGGTTCCAAGAGAATGCATGCCTCTGTTGGCGATGTTATAGTAGTGTCTATTAAGGACGCTATTCCAAAGGGTCGTGTAAAAAAAGGTGATGTTCACAAAGCTGTGATTGTTCGTACAGCTTCTGACATCAGAAGAAAAGACGGATCAGTAATCCGTTTTGATAAAAACGCTGCAGTTCTTATTAACAAAGACGGTGAACCAATCGGTACTCGTATCTTTGGTCCTGTTACAAGAGAACTCAGAAGCAAGAAATTTATGAAAATTATTTCATTAGCACCGGAGGTATTATAATGCCTAAGTTAAAAATTAAAAAGGGCGACCAAGTTGTTATTTTGTCAGGTGATGACAAAGGCAAAACTGGTGAAGTTTTGAAAGCAATGCCAAAAGAAAACAAGGTTGTTGTTCAAGGCGTAAATTTGGTTAAAAGACACACCAAACCGAGCCAAACAAACCCTGGCGGTATTGTAACCAAAGAAGCACCTATCAATGTTTCTAACGTAGCTTTCGTTAAAGACGGTAAACCGACTAAAGTTGGCTACAAAAATGTTGATGGTAAAAAAGTGCGCGTAGCTCGTAAAACCGGTGCTGTAATCGACTAATGGGAGAAAAATTTATGGCAAATTTTGAAGACTTATACAATCAAGTCATAAAAAAATCTCTTGTGGAAAAATTCGGTTACACAAACCCACACGAGATTCCGAAATTGACTAAAATTGTTTTGAATATCGGTGTTGGCGACGCCACTGTCGATAAGAAAAAATTGAACAATGCTGTTGAGGAATTGGCTTTGATCGCAGGTCAAAAACCTGTTGTTACCACAGCCCGTAAATCAATCGCTACTTTCAAACTTAGAGAAGGTATGCCTATTGGTTGCAAAGTTACTTTGCGCTCTACAAGAATGTATGAATTCTTGGAAAGATTGATCAATATGGCTTTGCCACGCGTTAGAGACTTCCACGGTATCAGTGGTAAGAACTTTGACGGCAGAGGAAACTTTGCATTTGGTATTAAAGAACAAATCATCTTCCCTGAAATCAACTATGATAAAGTTGAAAACATCAGAGGTATGGACATTTGTATTTGTACATCTGCAAAAACTGATGAAGAAGCAAAAGCTCTTCTTACCGGCTTTAACCTTCCTTACAAGAAATAAGTGGAGATAAACAATGGCAAAAACAAGTTCAGTTTACAGAAACTTGAAAAGAGCTAAAATGGCAGAGAAGTTTGCTTCACGTCGTAATAAGCTCAAAAAGATAGTTATGGATAAAACAATTTCTCCTGAGGAGAGATTCCAAGCTACCTTAAAATTAGCTGAGATGCCACGTAATTCTGCAAAAATCAGATACAGAAATCGTTGCAAAATTACCGGTCGTTCTCGTGGTGTTTATAGAAAATTCGGATTGGCTCGTGTTGAATTACGTGACATGGCTAGCTTCGGCGAAATTCCGGGTTTAGTTAAATCAAGCTGGTAGGAGATTCGAATATGTCAATGACAGATCCTTTGGGCGATATGCTCACACGCATTAGAAACGCACAAAGAGCTAAGAAGAGTGAAGTCGTATCACCTGCTTCTCGCTTGCGTGAAAATGTGTTAGAAGTTTTGAAAAAAGAAGGCTACATTTTGGGTTATGAAAAAACAAATGTACGCCCTGGTATTGATGAACTTCACATCAAATTGAAGTACTTTGAAGGTGCTTCTGTAATTACAGAAATTTTCCGCGTATCTACTCCGGGCAGAAGAGTTTACTCTTCAGTTAAAGACTTGCCTAGAGTATACAATGGTTTGGGTATTTCTATCGTTTCTACACCTCAAGGTGTTATGAGCGATAATGATGCCAGAAAAGCCAATGTTGGCGGCGAAATTTTGTGCCAAGTATTTTAAGGGAGGATTATCGGTATGTCTAGAGTTGGAAAATATCCGGTTATCGTTCCTGAGGGCGTTAACGTTACTATTGAAGCTGAAAACATTTTGGTTAAAGGTAAAAACGGTGAATTGTCTTGCCACTATAACCCTGATCAAGTATCAGTTTCTTTAGATGGAAATAAAGTAGTTGTTTCACCAAAAGGCGAAGACAAAACAGCCAGAGCTTTGTGGGGAACAACAAGAGCTAACATTAACACTTTGGTTAAAGGCGTTAATGAAGGCTTTACAAAAGAATTAGAGCTAATTGGTGTGGGTTACAAAGCCCGTGTAGAAGGCACTAAATTGGTTTTGTCTTTGGGTTATTCTCATGATGTTACTATCGAGACACCTAAAGGTTTGAAAATCACTTGTGCATCTCCGACACAAATTAGCATCTTTGGTGCAGATAAACAACTTGTCGGTCAAACTGCTTCGGAAATTCGTGAATGGAGAAAACCTGAACCATACAAAGGTAAAGGTATCAGATATGTTGGCGAATATGTACGTCGTAAAGAAGGCAAGAAAAAATAAGGATAAAAAGTAATGAGTACACCAAAAGAATTGTTTGAAAAAAGAAAAGGTCGTGTTAGATCTGCTCTTAAAAAAGCTGCGAATGGAAAGATGAGATTGTCTGTATTTCGTAGTGGTAAACATATGTATGCTCAGATTATTGACGACGTAAAAGGCGTTACTGTTGCTTCAGCCTCTACTTTGGATAAAGAAGTTAGAGAAAACTTGAAAAAGACAGCTAATATTGAAGCTGCCAGTTTTGTAGGTAAAGTTGTAGCTGAACGCGCTGTAAAATCCGGTGTAAGCGAAGTGGTTTTTGATCGCGGCGGTTACATTTATCATGGTCGTGTTAAAGCTTTAGCAGATGCAGCACGCAGTGCTGGTTTGAAATTCTAAGGGAGAATAGAAAATGGCACAACAAGCTGTAGATCAACGTCGTACTAATAGTAAGGCTGAGAAAAAAGAAGAATTGGTTGAAAAACTAGTTCACGTAAACCGTGTTGCCAAAACCGTTAAGGGTGGTCGCACAATGAGTTTTGCTGCCGTTGTAGTAGTTGGTGACCAAAAAGGTCGTGTAGGCTTTGGTTCCGGTAAGGCTTCTGAAGTTCCTGAAGCTATTACAAAAGCTACTAACGAAGCAAAAAGAAATATGATCCGTATTCCTTTGCGCGAAGGTAGAACTTTGCACCACGATATAGCCGGTCGTTACGGCGCAGGTAAAGTTTATTTGAGAACTGCTCCTGCCGGTACCGGTGTTATCGCAGGTGGTCCGATGCGTGCAGTATTCGAAGTTTTGGGCGTGCAAGACGTTGTTGCTAAATCTGTAGGTTCTAACAACCCATACAATATGATTAAAGCAACATTTGAAGCTTTGAAATCAATTAACTCACCGAGAATGGTTGCTGCCAGACGCGGTAAGAAAGTTGGTGACATTGTTGCTCGTCGTGAAAACTCTAGTTCTAAATCTGTAGCAGAGGAGGCATAATCGATGGCTAAGAAAACTATAAAAGTTACTCAAATCGCAAGCCCTATCGGTAAGCCGAAAGATCAAAGAGCTACTTTGATTGGTTTAGGTTTGAACAAGTTAAACAAAGTGTCTGTATTGGAAGATACTCCGTCTGTTCGCGGAATGATCAGAAAGGTGCAACACTTGGTTAAAGTCGAAGAGTAATAAAATCTTGCGAAAGGGGTTGTCATACTTGAAAATTTTTCGCTCATGTATCTTCTTTTGTACACATCGCTCAAAATTTTCGTCGTAGCACAACCCTTTATCAAGATTTTGGAACTTTGAATAATGACTTTTTGTATTTGAAGGATTAAAAAAATGAAACTTAACGAAATTAGAGATAACGAAGGCGCTAGAAAGTCACGTAAGCGCGTTGCTCGTGGTATCGGTAGCGGTTCGGGTAAAACCGGTGGTCGTGGTGTTAAAGGTCAAAAATCTCGTTCAGGTGTTGCTGTAAACGGTTTTGAAGGCGGTCAAATGCCAATCTATCGCAGACTCCCGAAAAGAGGTTTTAACAACCACTTCGCTAAGGAATATGCAGTTGTTAATTTGGATACACTTCAAAAGGCTGTTGATGCCGGAAAATTGAATGCTGAAGATATCAATGTTGAAGCTTTGCTCAACGCCGGTATCGTTAGCAAAAAGTTGGACGGTGTTCGTTTGTTGGCCCGTGGTGCTATCACATCTAAAGTTAACGTTACTGTTAATTCAGCTTCTAAATCTGCTGTTGCCGCTGTTGAAAAAGCAGGCGGTAAAGTAAATTTTGTTGCTTAATTTATCTTTAGATAAAATTAAAAACCTCCCTTGAAAAAGGGAGGTTTTTTCTTGCTTGATTCAATTATGACAATGTGTTATATTTGGCTAGGTTTTGAAAGGTAGATAATATGCAAAAGTTTTCGCTTCATACACATACTATCGGTTTTGACGGTCGTAATACCGAAGAAGAAATGGTCAGACGTGCCGAAGAACTGGGTTGGGAAAAAATAGGATTTTCCAATCATTTTATCGTGCATAACCGCATTGAAGAAGCTCCGATGTATGCTAATGCAAAAATGCGAGGATATGATGCTATTTATTCGTCGTCATTTGACGAGGCCGTGGCAAAATTTGAGCCTCATTATAAACGTATTGATGAGTTGCAAAGTGTGACAGGTATTAAAATCTTAAAAGGTATGGAAGTTGATTTTTTCAATAATAATGAATGGCGAAAAGGTTTTGAAGAAGCGATTTTATATCTTAAACCGGATTATTTAATCGGTTCGGCGCATTTTGTAGAACAAGACGGAATTTTGTTTAATTCGCATGATTTGAAAAAAGCGACTCCGATAGAACAACAAAAATTGCTTACTCGTTATTGGCAAAATGTCAGAGCAACTGCAAATTCCGGTTTGTTTGATTTTTTGGCGCATATTGATTTGATGAAAAAAGTCGGATTGGGAAGTGAAGATAGTTGGGTCGAAGAAGAGCTTAAGACTGTGCAAGCAATTAAAGCTTCCGGTGTTATGGTCGAACTTAATACTTCGGCATTTAAGCATGGCGATGAGCCTTATCCGAGTAAGAGAATTATGCAAATGATGGCTGATGAAAATGTCAAAGTTTTGTTGAGTGATGATGCTCATGATATTAAGCGACTCGGTGCTGATTTTGACAGGGCTTTTGATATGGCAAGGTCTTGCGGAATTAACAATTTTTATGGCGATAAAGTAATCAATAATTTTTTGTTGTCCAAAAATATAAATCGCGGTTCTTGATTTTTTTACTGTCATTCCTTGAGCGAGGACGAGCGAACGAGGTTATAAATTTAAACCGTCATCCCTCCGAACGTAGTGAGGTCAAGGGATCTTCCGCTTTTTCTTACGTTACTTTTTATCCGTAAAAAGTAACCAAAAACTCCCGCTCCGATTTTTGTCTGTTTCGCTTTTTCCAAACAGATGTGCCTACCATGTTATTGCGAAGCTTTAGCGGCTAACAAATCGACTCTCTGTTTGTAAAAAGCTGACAAAAAAGTCGCGGTTCCTGATTCTTTTTAAGTCAATGTGTCATCGCCTGAGTGAGCATTAGCGAACGAGGTTAGCGATCTTCAAATTTTTTTTAAAACAAGGAAGATCCCTTGACGATTGCTTAGCGCAATCGAGGGATGACAATTTAGGTGTTTCCTTGTTTTTCTTTAATTAGTAGCTGACGCAGAGGTTAGATTCCTTGACGCACGGACGCAAAAGCGCCGAGCGAGGAATGATATTTTTCTTTTTTTGTCTAAAACATCTTTACTTAATATTAAAAATATGGTAGTATAAATTATACATTGACGAAAACAAGGGGCTTAAGATATGTGTGAAGTAATGTGTAACATCAACAAAGTAAGAAGTGTGAAAGTGGCGGAAATCTACACACACACACACACACACACATTTAAACTCTGCCGAACAAAATATAAACGAGATTAACCAATCCCCCAAAGGGAACTAATTCCCTTTGGGTGATTTGCTATATAAAGGAGACGTGTTATGACTGATAGTACAAATACAACAAAAGAAGAGCCAAAAAAAGCTGGTAAAAGTTTCTTTTTTGATTTTGTTAATAAAAGGTTAGATATGTTAAACAATCGTGTAAAGGGTAATGATTTTAATAGACGGTTTGTACATGGTATTGCCGATACTGAGATGTTAATTAATTTAGGTATTGATAGAGAACAGTTAGCTAAGACAGGTCTAAATCATGATCCAAATAAAGATTTAGAAAAAGACAAAGATGGCAATGTACTGGGTGCAAAAGAAGCAGTTAACATGTTGATAAGCGAATCAAAAGGAAGAATTAGAAGTATAATCAATGATCGCCTTGATGAAATGAAGCGAAATAGAGAAACAAGACAAGTTGAAAGAAAAATCAGACGTTTAGATAGACAAGAGGCTAGAGAAATTAGAAGAAGATCCAGAAAAATTGAGAGAAGCGGTTTTTCTTCTAAATTTATAGAGGATGCTAAATATGATGCAACTTTAGAGGTTATGATTAAAAACGAGAAAAAAAGAGACAGTCTTTTAGCTAGAAAAGATGAATTAAATAAGGCTGGAAAAACATCTGGTGCAACTTTTGGAAGTATTTTTAAAGAGGTAAAGCTAATTAGTAAGGCAAGAGCTGAAATTATTCGAGCAGAAAGCCGTAAACAACGTGCTGACCTGTATCACCAAGTTAGAGATTTTCAATTGAAAGAAGATCGTGTGTTATTAACAGCCTTAGGTGTTGTAACGGCTCCGGCTAAAATGGCGGCTATGGGAGCTAAGGCTGGTTATGAAAAAGTAGCTCAAGGAGCGAAAAAAGCAAAGAAAAAAGGTCTTCACGCAAGATGGGTTGCCAGAGATACAGCCAAAAAGTTTAAGAGTAATGCTAGTACTAAGTGGGCTGCCGGTAAAAAGGCTTTTAGAGGTTTTTGCACGAAAATAAAAGACGGTGCTACAAAAACTGTAGATAATGTTAAGGATGGGCTTAAGAGTATTGCTACTAGTGTTAAAGGTGCCTGTGTCTCAGCAAAAATAACGATGGAAGCTCGCAGAGCGGTAAGGAAACAGAATAGAGACGCCTTTAATGCAATGGTACAAGCAGAAATATTGAAGAGGACTCAAGCAGCACGTAATATTTAATACCTTTCAGGCTTGGTTTTGTAAAAAAGCCAAGCCTGAATTATTGTTTTTATTTTTTTATTTATAAATTAGGGAGGAACCAAATGGTAGATAAGATACTTGTAGATGAATTTGAAATTTTAGAAAATGAAGGTCAATACGGCTTTTCTCTTCAGCTTAATGAAGAACCAATCGAAACCGCAGAATTTTTATACGATGGACGTAACTGCGGTATTTTGATTCGTAATGAGAAAAAAGCATATATATTTACAAATATTGTTGATGAGGTTCGTCCAAAATTGCTCAATGCACCGGAATTGATGATGATTGAAATGAATGGTGAAGAGATTGCTAACTCTTATATGTGTGATGTTGTAAAAGTTGATGAAATACCGGTTGATGACACTTTGCCTGATACATTGGCTCAAATGCTTGAAGAAATTAAAGATGTTTACGGCGAAGAAGGCGTGAAAGCTATTGTTGAAAAAGTTTGGAAAATTCAAGAATAGGAGTATGTCATGAGTGATGTAAAACAAGGTTTAGGTGCTGATATATTAGCCCGTTTGCGTGGGGTTGCGTCCGGAGGTTCCAATACTTCTCAACCTCAGCCTCAACAGTCACAACCAACTCAGCCAGCTGCTGTAGTATCGCCTTCGGAACCACAAGAAGAAAAACCAAAGCGCGATATTCAAGAGTTGTATGACTTTATTGATGCATATTGCTCATCTGATGAGTAAAATTAAAAGGCTACCGTAAAAAGTGGCCTTTATCTTTATAGATATTTTATCAAAGCAAATCCGCCGATTAGTAAAATTAAAAAGATTACCGATAAAATACCAAGGTGTTTTTCGATAAATGTTTTCATCGGGGCGCCGAATTTCTTTAATAGCCATGCAACCAAGAAAAAGCGCATTCCGCGAGCCAAAACCGAAGCAATGCCGAATATTATCGGGTCCAAGTGAACAACACCGCTGGCGATAGTGATAATCTTGTAGGGAAACGGAGTTATGCCGGCGCCAAAAACAATCCATGCACCATATTCGTGATAATATTTTTCAAATTCATTAAATTGAGACATGGCATCGTAAAATTCTAAAATCGGTTTAGCTATCAAATCAAATGCAAAAACACCGATACCATAACCTAAATATCCGCCCAAAACGCTGGCAACGGTTGCGGTTGTGGCAATACGCCATGCTTTGTTGGGGGTGGCTAATATCATTGGTATGAGCATAATATCAGGCGGAATCGGAAAAAAGGAACTTTCGATAAAAGCTACGATAAACAAAAACAATATGGCATTGTCCTTGGCTGAAAGGTTGAGCATTATGTCGTAGGTTCTTTGCACCAAATTGCGAAAGTATTTAATCATTTGCCCTCAAGAAAAATAAATGTTTTTTGATTTTGAAATACTAGCTTATTTGAGGGCAATTGCAATAAAATTTATGATATTTGAATAACTTTTTGTATAAAATTCGGTTTGTATATAAATTCTATTCCGTCGACATCAGTTCGATTTTTGTGTTCAATATGTCGTGACATAACGGCATAGTGTGTGGCGTTGAAAGGCAAAGCATTGTTAATTATGTGGGCAATGTTTTTTTCTTGATGATTGGCAAAATCTTCGTCAATGAAAATCCAACGAGGCTTGGCGGTTTTGGCATAATTTAATAATAAGAAAATATTGTCGGTGGCGAAAACTTGCCAGCCTTTTGATTGAAGCAAACGTCCGTAAAGATTGGTAAAATCTTTGTCATTGTCCAATATAAAAACAACTTTGTTTGACATAAATAAAACTCCTGAAAAAGTTTGTTTCAGGAGTTTATATAATCATTGATTGCTTTATTTTTAGTGGCATTTGCAATTTTTGTGATGACAATGACAACTGCCATTATGTTGTTGGTTGCAAAAGGCTTTATATGTGTTGTCCAACAACATAGCCACAGTCATTGGACCAACACCGCCGGGGACCGGAGTTATAAAAGATGCTTTGTCTTTTACATCATCAAAATCTACATCTCCGCAAAGTCCTTCTGCGGTGCGATTGATGCCGACATCAATAATTATAGCGCCGTCTTTTATCCATGATGATTTTATCATTTTGGGTTTTCCGCAAGCAACAACAACTATGTCGGCTGTTTTGGTTATCTCTTCAATGTTTTGGCTTTTGGAGTGGGTAACAGTAACGGTACAATCTTGATTTAACAATAACATTGCCATTGGTTTGCCCACAATATTGGAGCGCCCGATAATCACGGCATGTTTGCCTTTTAGGTCGACATTGGTTGATTTTAGTAAATGTAAAATGCCTTTTGGGGTTGCCGAAATGAAGCCGTCTTTATCGTTATATGATAAAAGTCCGGTGTTATAGGGGGTAAACCCGTCAACGTCTTTGGAAGGCAATATACGTGATAGTATTTTTAATGAATCGATATGCTTGGGCAACGGAAGTTGGACAATGATACCATTAATGTGATGATTATCATTTAATTCATCGATTATTTCTAAAAGAGCATTTTCGCCGATGGTGTCGGAAAGTTCGATAATTTCACAACCGATACCTACTTCTTGGGCGCGCTTTTGCTTGGTTTTTACATAAACTTTGCTGGCCGGATCTTCGCCAACAGAAACCACTGCCAAAACAGGAAGCTCTTCGCTGTCTGTTTTGGATATTTTTTCTTTCAACTCAGCGTAAAAATTTGAAGCTATTTGTTTGCCGTCGATAATTGTTGCACTCATCTTCTTTTTACTCCTTAACTATAAAAGAGTTTAATTTTTCTAGAATTTTTTTATCCGAGCTGTTTATCAATATTTTTTTATAGCGATCGAGCTCACCGAATATTATGTTAATGTCTGATTTGGCAATTTTTAACTGCTTTGATAGCCATGTTATCAGCTCGGAATTGGCTTTGCCTTTTTCGGCTACACTAATGACGTTTATTTTGAGGTAATCTTCATTGTCAGGTGTGGTGAATATTCCGCAAACCTTACAACAAGAAGAGTTAGGACTAAGCCTAACTCTTAATAAAACGCCTTTGTTTGTTACTTCAAAAAACAAGTTAGCCTGCGATAAATAATCTGATGCTTATAATCAATCGGCTAACAAAATACAAAGCTATCAAAAGCATAAAAGGAGCAAAATCAATACCTACATATTCTGTTTTGATTTTTGACTTGATAAGATTGTATACAGGGGTAGTAGCTTTGGCTAAAAGCTCGACAGTCTTTTGAGCATATTTATTTGATACTTCCAAAATTTTGAAGTGAATCAACCATTGTAAAGCTATTTGAACAACTACAATCTTAAAATAAATATCTACAATTATAGCCAAAATTTCAAATACAGGGTCTAAAACGATCATAGATAACTCCTCAAAAAAAATTTTACATTGCTTAATTCATAGAGCAAGTTTTGATATATGTCAATTATAAACAAATGTTATTTGTTTAAATCTCGGAGAGCTTGATTATATCTGTTAATGTCAAATCCGCGTAAACTTCTGATAACTTTATTTTCTTGGACGGGTTGACCTTGACTTTTTAACCATTCTTCACGAGACATTCCGTTGCGCATGGCGCTGAGCATTTCACGCATTGTATCTTGATTATGTGAGGCTGCGTTAATCTTTTGCAATGCTTCATCCTGTGTCCTTGAAACAGGTCGGTATTGCATGAATTTTTCACTGATGCCGTGGCTTATGGCATGAGCTGCGCAAAGTTGTACTATACGTTGTTCGCCCAATGATAAATCGCTATTTTCTTCAATAACAGGTTCATACGCAGGCATAAAAGCTTTTTTTGCGGCGCTTTTCTTTAATTTTTCCATAAGTTTTTGTTTGTGAATACATTTGTCAGGTGATGACTTTGTTGCTTTCATTCTATCACGCAAGCGACGCAATTCACTCAACTTGAAAAGAGTAAAGTTGAGTTTTTCTTGTGCATATTTTTGCATTGGCGAATTCGGATTAAATGCAGCTGCGGCATATAATGAGGCAATGCGCTTTATTTCTGTTTCACGAACATCCATGAAGCTTATAAAAAAGTTTCGACTTTCTATTTCATCACAGGTTGCGCCATCCGTTTTGATGTCAGTTTCAATGTGTGATTGAATTTTAACCCAATCGTGATATTCGCTTACAGGATCTGTATGAGCATCTTGTAGTTCTAATGTTTCGGCAATAGAAAAATCTAAGTCATAGGCGTTGACAATTTTATCGCCTATCTTGACGGTTTGTTTGTTTTCTTTTTCGTGAGCTTGCCACATTATCGGAGACCATTGTGAGCGATAGTGCCTGAAATCACCTTTGTTCTTGCTGGCCATATAGTCAATTATTCCATCATTTTCTTTTAAGTTTTGTGCCCGAATAAGACCATCTGCTCTGGATTTTAGTTCATCAAGGGTAAGGTCGCTGACATAGTTTTTGATATATGCATCGGTGCTGGCATATGTCGGAGGCATATGGTTCATGACATAATTAAAATTTTCACCCTCGGTATTAAGTCTGTTTTTGAGCTCGACATAGTAGCTTAATGCTTCGGTATCGATATATTGATTATAGGTTCGTTCTTCCATTGTTATAACTCCTTTGAAACAGGTATGTTATACTTGTTCAAAAATAATTTTTCCTCGTTCAAGCCATATTATCCTATCTACTACCCATTGACTGATTTCTTCAATCTTTTCTAACTCGACGTTCATGGCTTGACCAATCTTTCCTATAAGGATAATTTCATCTTCAGAAAGGTCGCCATCCGAATTAGCTAAAAGGCAAGCCTCTTTTAGGAGTTGAAGAGCTGCTTGACGAGATTTTATTTTAGCAGCTTTATTTATGATTTCTTCATTGGTCATAGGTGCTAAAATTTCATCAACATGCTCTTTTGTAAGACCAAAAGCAATAGCAGAATCTTTGATAAAAGCTTTTTCTTCATCTTCAAAGTTGCCGTCACATTTGGCAAGAGCAACCAATATTTTTAAGAAGATTACTTTTTCTTCTTCACTCATTTGAGTAACAAAGCTTTTGTTGTTTGTATCTGTCTTTGGCATTATTTGTCTCCTTGTTAATACTATTTGTTTATATAATACCAAAAATGTATATTTTTTCAATTAAAATCGGTCGAATCGATAAAAAAAAGTTTGAAAATTATAAAAGCTTGGCATAATATCGGGGTAACAGATAAAGTATATTAGGATAGAAATGAAAAAGTATTATATTAAAACGTATGGTTGCCAAATGAATGTGTATGATTCTCATCGAGTGGCAACTATGTTAAATGATATGGGTTTTGAAGAAACCTCGGTTTTGAAACAGGCTGATTTGGTTATTTTTAATACTTGTCATATCAGAGAAAAAGCTACCGAAAAATTGTTTTCTGATTTGGGCAGAACTTATCTTGTCAAACAAGAAAGAGCTCTTGAAGGTAAAAAAACGATTATCGGTGTTTTAGGTTGTGTGGTTCAGGCCGAAGACGAGCAAATAGCCAAAAGGACAGGATATGTTGATTTTGCATTGGGACCATTGACTTATCACAGACTGCCCGAAGTGTTGAAAAAAGTTTTGGCTGATATAGATGAGCCGATTATTGATACCGAGTTTCCGGTAGAATCGAAATTTGATTTTTTGCCGGAAAATTCTTCGCGGGGCGGTTGTTCTTTTTTGGCGATTCAAGAAGGTTGTAACAATTTTTGTACGTATTGTGTGGTACCTTATACCCGAGGTGTTGAAACATCTCGCCCGATTGAAGATGTGATTAGAGAAGCCAAAATATTGGTTGACGGCGGTACGTTGGAAATAAATTTATTGGGGCAAAACGTTAATTCGTATCATGGCGAAGATGCAAACGGAAAAGAACGCAATTTGGCTTATTTGCTGAATCGTCTTAACGAAATAGACGGGCTTAAACGTATAAGATATACCACATCTTATCCGGCTGATGTTAATGATGAGCTTATTGATTGTCATAAAAACATTGAAAAGTTGATGCCTTATTTGCATTTGCCGATACAATCAGGTTCCGATGCAATATTAAAAGCTATGAACAGAAGACATAACTCTTCTCAGTATTTAGATATTATTTCTCGCTTGCGAGATGCGAATCCTGATTTGGGATTTTCTTCGGATTTTATTGTCGGTTTTCCGGGTGAAACCGATGCTGATTTTCAAGCAACACTTGATGTGGTTGATAAGGTAAAATATATCCAAGCTTTTTCCTTCAAATATTCTCGCAGACCGGGGACTCCGGCATCGATTATGCCTAATCAGGTCGAGGAAAAAGTTAAAAAAGAACGTTTGGCAATTTTGCAAGAAAAGTTATTTGATTATCAGCACAAATTTAATGTGGCTACAGTGGGCAAAATAGTGCCGGTGTTGTTTGAAACTAAAGGACGACATAGCGGGCAATTGGTAGGACGTACTCCTTATATGCAAAATTTGCATGCGGAAGTTAGTAAGGATTATTTAAACAAAATAGTTGATATTAAAGTAGAAAGTGCGACAATAAATTCATTGTCAGGAACAGTGGTAAAGGTATAAAACTATGGCAGAAATTTCATTTGAATTGTTTAATAATACGTTGGTTCAACAAATGGTTGGCGCTCAAGACGCTAATCTTAAATTGTTGGAAAAAATTATCGGTGTCGAAATAATCTCAGTGGGCAATAATATTACAATTAAAGGTGATAGAACATCTATTGAGCAAGCTAAAACAGCTATAGACGTTTTATACAATAAAGTCAGTCGAGGAATCGAAATAGGCGAACAAGAGGTTAAGGCTGCTGTCAGATTGAGCGGGGATAATGTTGATACCCAAACGGCTCAAGATTTGAGTAATATAGTATTAAAAACCAAAAAACGTCATATATATCCTCGTTCGGCAACGCAGGCTGAATATATCCAAACTATGATGCAAAATGAATTGGTATTCGGCTTGGGTCCTGCCGGCACAGGTAAAACTTATTTGGCGGTGGCTTTGGCTGTTTCTATGATGCTTGAGGGTACAATCGATAAAATTATATTGTCTCGCCCTGCTGTTGAGGCCGGTGAAAATTTGGGTTTCTTGCCAGGTGATTTGAAAGACAAGGTCGATCCGTATTTGCGCCCGTTATATGATGCTTTGTATGAAATGTTGCCGGCTGATCAAGTTGATAAGAAAATCGCTTTAGGCGAAATTGAAATCGCTCCGTTGGCTTTTATGCGCGGTCGTACGCTCTCCAATGCATTTGTGATTTTGGATGAAGCTCAGAATACAACTCCAATGCAAATGAAAATGTTTTTAACTCGATTGGGCGAAAATTCTCGTATGGTGGTAAACGGAGATTTGAGCCAAGTTGACTTACCGAGAGGTGTCGTTTCAGGATTGAGAGATGCTTTAGAAGTGTTGAAAGGAACGGCTAATATCGGTTCGGTCAGATTTAGCGCAACAGACGTTGTTCGTCATGGATTGGTTGCAAAAATCGTTAAAGCATACGAAGAAAAAAGCAAAAAAGAATATGGTGATGAATAGCAGTTTGCTTAACATCATTTTTGATGTCGAGAACTGGAAGCATAAACTTCCGGAAGTTGGCGTTTTTGCCAGAGAAGTTTTTGAAACAGCCTTAAATTTTTTATCGAAAAATGATTTGGGTTTTGAAGGATGGGATAATAAACCTGTTTCGATAAACTTATCTTTGAGTAATAATAATGAAGTGCAAAAACTTAATCGTGAATTTAGGGGAAAAGATAAACCGACCAATGTTTTGTCGTTTGCTAATATTGATGATGAGTTTTTCGAAGACGAGTTTTTATCCGGTGATATTGTCGAATTAGGTGATATCATAATGGCAATTGAGACCTTGGAAGATGAGGCCGGTATCAAAAATATTTCATTACAAAACCATTTTGCTCATTTGTTAGTACACGGAATTTTGCATTTGTTCGGCTATGATCATATTGAAGATGACGAAGCGGACGAAATGGAAGGTATTGAAGTTGATATTTTAAAAGAGATGGGTATTGCTAATCCGTATGAAGAATAAATTGCTATCAATTTTTGAATATATCATAAAGTACAAAAAAATATGTGCTTTTATTTTGGGGTGGGTTAGCATTTTATCCTTTGCGCCGCGATTTTGCATAATATCGGCTTTTGTTTCGTTTTCAGGATTGATGTACTTGTTGCTTAATGAACAAGAAAAGAAAAATCTGTTTAAGATAGGATATTGTTTCGGTTTTGCTCATTTTGCATTCGGGTTTTCATGGGTTGGTAATGCTCTTTTAATAGAACCCGAGAAATTTGGTTGGTTGTATCCTGTAACACTTGTTGCTTTTGGAGCTTTTTTCGGATTGTTTTTTGCTATTCCTGCCGTTTGCACTTGTTTGGCAAAAACAAGATGGCAGAAGTGGATTGCATTTTCGGCAAGCTTTGTTTTATTTGAGTGGGTAAGAAGTTTTATATTTACCGGCTTTCCATGGAATTTGTTAGGCTATAGTTTAGCTTTTTCAGATGAATTGATACAAGTAGCATCTATAGGTGGAACGTATCTGCTGTCGCTTTTGGCAATTTTGAGCTTTAGTGTATTTGGAGCAGTAAGCAGAAAATTAATGTTGCCAAGCTTGGTTGCGGTGGTTTTTGTGTGGATAGCAATATGGGGTGGCGGATATTGGCGAATTAAAAATGCAAATTATGAAAATTCCGATGTGTTGGTCAGAATTGTGCAACCTAGTATTCCGCAAACAATGAAATGGAATAGAGAAACAAGAGAGCAAAACTTTATTGAATATATAACCTTATCAGAAAAGAATACTTTAAGGGTTCCAGACTTGATTGTTTGGGGGGAAACGGCTTCTCCTTTTGTGTTGGATAGAGATGAGTATCATAGAGAAATGTTGAAGCCGTTGCTTAACAAAGGTAGTTATTTGGTTACAGGAATGGTCTCCTACAAAGAGACAACCGAACGATTTGTTCCTCATAATTCTATGGTGGTTTTTGATAAGCAAGCTGTTCCGGTGGGGTATTATCATAAAACACATTTAGTGCCGTTTGGTGAGTTTATACCTTTTAGAGAATATTTGCCTGATTTTGTAAGACCAGTGGCTAATGCAATAGGTGAGTTCGGTAGAGGAAACGGACCAGAAGTCCTTAAGTTTGAAGGATTGCCTGCATTCGGCGGAATAATTTGTTATGAAGCTATTTTTCCCTCTGAGATAGTTGACAAGAAGAATCGTCCTGAATTTTTGATTAACGTTACGAATGATGGTTGGTATGGTATTTCGAGCGGACCTTATCAGCATTGGGTGGCAACAAAATTTAGAGCAGTTGAGGAAGGAATACAAATTGTCAGAGTGGCCAACAATGGCATCAGCGGGTTGATAAATGCTTACGGGCAATCAGATAACTATTTGGAATTAAATGAAAAAAACTTTCTTGATGTAAAATTGGAAAAAGCAAAACAACGAACTACAATATATAGTAAAACGGGAAATTTAATAATTATTAGCTTTTGCTTGCTTTTGTTGTTTTTTTGTTTTAGACTTAAGCTGAAGCAGTAGCAGTAGTTAACTAGACGAATGGAGATATGAAAATGAAAGATATGTCAAAAAAGGCATCACGTGGAAGAACGCCTTCCGGTGATCCGAACCCGGTTGATGTGCATGTGGGCAGTCGTATTCGTATGCGCCGCAATTTGCTTGGTTGGAGTCAAGAAAAACTAGGTAATTTATTAGGCTTGACTTTTCAGCAAGTACAAAAATATGAAAAGGGTTTGAATCGTGTTAGTGCAAGCCGTTTGTGGGATTTTAGTGTTGTGTTGAAAACTCCTGTTTCATTTTTCTTTGAAGATATGGGGAAAGATGTTGCCAGTCAAGGTCCTAGAACATTTAGTACTCGCGAAGTTGTTCCTTTGAATGAAGAACAAAATGATTTTAATGAGGACCCGATGGATAAAAAGGAAACGTTGGAATTGGTAAAAGCCTACTATAAAATAGGTAACAGACAGGCTGCTAGACATATCTATGAGTTAATTTTAACAATGTCAAAAACTCAATATATGTATAGCAAGGATGAAGAATAGTTTTTTTTATTTTTATCATAAAGTACCCGATTAAAGTTCGGGTACTTTTTTTAGTTGTTTTTACAACGTCTGTCAGTCGCTCTATCTGAATCCGGTAAATCTTCTTCATCGCCGAAATTGTACATGTTTTTTTCAAATTCACATTCGTCGTCGAGACCTATAAGGCTATCTATTAGACGCATTTTTTTTAATGGTTTTATAGAAAAATCTTTGTTATCAATATCAACATATTCATAAGATGAATAATCTTTGATAATTTTTTTACTATGTTTATCAGGTATCATATTTGCCTCCTTGTTTTTATTTATTTTTATTTAATTATGTTTTTTATTTTTTCCACATAATATCTTTTTTTCTTGAGGTTATTATTTTGTTTTTTTAATATCCATACATTAAGGGCTCTTTAGTGAGATAAATTTTATGTGGAATTTTAGAAGTAAAAGACCTGATTATAATAAGGTATTTAAGTCAATTAAACGTCGTCTTAATTGGGAAGCTAATTGGCGCGAAGCTGATTTGTTGTATCGACAATTAAGCAATGATAAGTCATTTAAGAAAGAATTGCTTAGAAAAGCCATTCATTTGAGCTCGCTTTGGATTCCGGCAGCAATTTATTTTATGCCTAAAATTGTGCTTATACCGATATTATCAATAATTTTGATTGGTAATATTATATTGGAGTATGGCAATTTTAAAAAGTATTCTTGGGCAAGAAAATCGTTTGGGGTGTTGTTTTTCAGAACCCTTCGTAACAAAGAAATGTCCAGAGAAAATTTTCAATTTACCGGTGCTATATATGTTTTGACTTCGGCTATTTTGTGTTTATGCCTTTTTGGTAAGGAAATTGCATCAATTGCTTTGACGGTTATGTTGATTTGTGATAGTGCAGCTGCTTTGGTCGGTCGTTCGGTAGGTAAGATAAAAATACACAAAAATAAAACACTAGAAGGAACTTTAGCATTTTTTATTTTGGCCGTAATTATCAATCTGTTGTTTATACCTATTTATCCGTTTGGAATTAAAAGTTTAGTTGCCTGCTTGGTTGCTACCTTGGCTGAAGTTTACGAAGATAAAATAGAGATAGATGATAATCTGTCCATTCCTATATTTTTCTCGGCTCTATTGACTTGGCTTTAATCTTAATATGATTTTTCAATAATTCCGCCGCCTAGAATTTTATCGTCGTCGTTTAGTACGACGGATTGTCCTGTCGTTATAGCGCTTTGCGGAGATAGGAACTTTACTTCAAAAGTGTTGTTGGGCAGAGGAGTTACTTCGACATCACAAGGTTGTTGAGATGAGCGAATACGAGCCTGACATTGAAAAGCGGTTGCAGGGGTAGGTATTTGCCATACAAAGTCAGAAGCAATAAGGTTTGATTGAACACAGTCCTCGGCATAGCCTAAGGTTATTTCATTTTTTTCTTTATTTATGGATGTAACATATAGTGGCCTATCGGCTGAAATTCCGAGACCTCGTCTTTGGCCGATAGTGTATTTCCAATAGCCTTGATGATGACCTAATATTTTACCATCTTTGTTTATAAAATTGCCTTGTTGCGCCGGAAACTGTAAAATGTCATTGAGGTCGCCGGAATAAAAATCTTGGCTGTCGGGTTTGTCGGAAACTTCTAATCCGGCTCTTTTTGCCAATTCTCTGATTTGAGTTTTTTCCATATCTCCCAAAGGCATAACTATTTGTTCCAATTGATCTTGGCTTAAGCGATAAAGAAAATAGGATTGATCTTTTTTACTGTCGATACCTCGTAAGATTTGGAACATACCGGTTTGTTCGTTTTGCTTGATGCGGGCATAATGTCCGGTGGCAAATTTGTCAAAGGTAACACCTTGTTTTTTTGCAACCTGAGGTAAAACGGAAAATTTGATTTTTTGATTGCAGACAACGCAGGGGTTTGGTGTGCGTCCGGATAAATATTCCGAACGAAAATTTTGAAGCACAATTTGTTTGAATTCTTCAGTGCAATCGACAACAATATGAGGAATGTTCAGGTTTTTGCAAATACTTTTGGCTTGGGCAATATCTTCTTCATGAGATGAGAAACACCCCTTTGAAGTCAGCTTTTTGAATGTTTCGGAATTATCCCATATAGTCATGGTTGCACCGATAACTTCATGACCGGCTTCTTTTAAAATCAGAGCTGCCACCGAAGAATCTACGCCACCACTCATACCCACCAAAATTTTCATTTTAAGTTTGTCCTTTAAATACGTTCAAAATCCAAAAATACCGGTTTGCGACCTTCGCGAATAGCTTTTCTTTGGTATTTTGTTTCTACCCAATCTGCAGGGGGATTGCGCCAGTCATCAGATGTTTTAGCCGTCCATTTGAAATTTTGGTCTTCGTGCAGACGTCTGAGTGTCCAGCTTTTATACACTTTGTGATCGGTTGCAACTCGTAAAATACCACCTTTTTTGAGCATGCGAGCAATTTCTTTTAAGTTGTCGGGATTTACAAAACGACGTGAGGCATGGCGTTTTTTTGGCCATGGATCAGGGAAAAGTAAAAAGACTTTACTCAAATATCCGTCGGGAATTTGTGAAAAGAGTATGCGTACATCATCACTCCAAATACGGACATTGTCACAGCGAGACGGAAGAAGCTTTATTTCTTCGGGCATATAGGCGTTTTCTTTAATGCCGGTCATAAGAGTTAAAAGATTGGCGACACCGTTTTTAAAAACCTCGGCTCCGATAAAGCCGATGTGATGATTTTTTTCTGATTGGCCGGCAATGTGTTCGCCGTTGCCAAAACCGATTTCCAAATATACTTCATCGATATTATTTCCAAAAATATCTTTTGAAATTTTGCTTGAAGTGTCAATGGCTACTTGAGGTAAAAACCTTTCAAGCAAGCCTGATTTGGCCTTTCTGATTTTGCGACCTTGGCGGCGTCCGTAAAACTTTGGTTTGTCTGATGTGTTCATGTCATTCTCTGTATAATGTTTAGTTTAGCTCATATTATCAATTTTGAAGCGCTTGGCAAGAAAAATATCACAAAGATTTATTGTTTTTTATGTAAGCGAAATTATTTCGAAAATGCAGTTTTTAACAAATAATAAGAGGTTTGATATGGAAACAGTTTTAAGAACTTCGGAAAATATGAAAAAGTGTTTGTGTTCTGAGTGTCCGTCTTATACGACAAAATGTAAGATTAAAAATTATCCGATAAATATGATGAAGCTTGTTGAGGGATTGGATAAAATTGAGCATTTTGAAAAAATGTTTTGTGCCTTTGGAAAAAGTAACTGTATCAGTGAGAACAGAGGGTGTCTTTGTGAACAATGCGATGTATATAGTGAAAATAACCTGAATAAAGAGGACTATTGCTTAAAAGACGGGGGTGTAGATTGTAGTGCTTGCTCCATAAATGAAAAAGCATCAAGAAAACAATGAGTAAAAAATGACTAAAAATATTGTAGATGCGTACAGAAAAGCTATCAGTAAAACAAAAATAGATGATTTTCAAAATGTGGTATCGTTTTGTGACAATGATGCAAAATGTCGTGAAGATAATTCTTTGAAAAAAAATGTTTTGATGTTTTGGTCATATAAAAAAATTGCTTTGTTTTATGAAAAAGGAAAAAAATACAGACAAGCTTACGGTTTTTGGCAGAAGGCTCTTGAGTTTTCGGGAAGCTCTGAGGAAAAAATAAAAATAGGGCATAATATGTTAATTTTGGTCAATAAGATGAATGTTTCAATGAGGGAAAAGGCCGAAGAAATTATAAGGATTGGCAATATTATGCAAAAAGAGTATGAGCTTAGGGGTAATAAAGAAAGCGTCTTGCGAATATCTAAATTGCAAGACGCTGCCGAAAAACTTTTGCGAAAATCTAAAACATTACATTAGTCGTTGCACAAAGTATGAAATTCAGCTGCTTTGTTATCGAGCATTTTGCGATTTTCATCTTTTAAGGGCAAAAATTTGCGTGCAATAACATATTGCGGAAGGAGTTTTTTGATTTCTTCTATGGGCAAAGACCAAGCCTTAGGTTTAATGCGAATTGATTTGCCTTGTCCGGCAGAGACTTTTGGTGTGATTTCTCCGCTTGTGGCATCTTCAAATTCGGTGAGCTTGAGAGCGATGTTTTGTAATCCGTCAGGAGATAAAAACTCTATTTCTTCGCCGGAGTTGATATAGTTTCTAACCTCGAAAATTGCTTCATCACCTTGCCATTCAACGATGGATCCGGCAAACAGCCAATCGCCCAAAGTTCTGGTATATTCATAATTTTGAGATATGTTGGTTAATTTTCCGTCATGAAATCCTAAGCAATAGCCACGATTTTGAAGTGTATTGAGCTCGCTAATATAATTGTTATAATCCCATGTTTCAGGCGATTTGTACCAATCATCAATAGCTTTGCGATATGCTCTGGCAACGGTTCCGGCATAGTATTCGGTTTTATTTCTGCCTTCAACTTTTAAGGAATCGATTTCGGCTGACAGCAAGTCCGGCAAACGAGGCATTAAGCACATATCTTTGGAATTTAAGAAGTAGCCGCCATTTTCATCTTCGACGACTTCAAAATATTCGCCGGGACGGAATTCTTCTTCTAACAAAAATTCAAAAGAATCTTTATTGTTTTCATCAATGGTAAGTTCTTTTATGGTACCGTCTTTTAGGCGAAGATGAAGTTTGTAGTGCCAACGGCAACAATGAGCGCATTTGCCTTGGTTTGCCGAGCGGTCGGCCAAATAATTTGATATCAGGCAACGACCGGAATATGACATACACATTGCTCCGTGCATAAATGTTTCTATTAAAATGTCAGGGCATTTTTCTCTGATTTCTTTGGCTTCGGCAAAGGTAACCTCACGTCCTAAGACGCAAAGTTTTGCACCTTGGGATTGCCAGAATTTGACAGCTTGCCAAGAACAAATGTTTGCTTGTGTGGAAACAAACAAATTAAGTTCAGGAGCGTTTTCTTTGACGTATTGAAAAACTCCGGGGTCAGCAATCAATACTCCGTCCGGTTTTAATTGTCTTAGGGTTTCAACAAAAACGGGGAGCTTTTCGACATCACGATTATGCATAAAAAGATTTAAGGTTAAATATATTTTTTTGCCTTTTGCGTGAACGTAATCAATACCTTCTTTAAGGTCTTCCATCGAAAATTTTGATTGAGCGCGGAGGCACATATCAGGTGTTCCGGCATATACGGCGTCAGCACCATATAAAATAGCGGTTTTTAATTTTACTAAAGAGCCTGCCGGCAAAAGTAATTCTGCTTTATCTAACATTTTATTCCTCAATGGTAATTTTAGTTATATGAGCGGTAAGTTCGCCCAAAGGTGTATCTTTTATAAAAATTTTGGCAATGAAAGGACGCTTGCTTTTTTTATCTTTAGCTATCCAAAAATAAATAGGTTTATTTGATGAAAATTCCCAAAGTTCGTCATCATCATCGGACAATACTTTTTGAATGTGCATGGAGCATTTTGATGCTTTGCCATTATAAAAAGAGTGCTCGTCAGCAACAAGATTGTCGGTTCCCTCGTCTTTGAATATTACATCAAAACGACGTTTGCCATCATAGACTTTCAAGGTAGAATCGCAAAATGATACTTCGTTATATTGTTTGGCAATTTTGGCAATAACTGTTTGTAAGTCGAATGTGTCGGCAGGAGTTGGCGATGGTGTAAATTTTTGTCTTTTTTCTTTGCCGTTTTTGGTGGCAACTTGGTAAAGAGGAGTGCCGTTTTCGTAATATACTTTTTTAGTTCTGGTATTAAATTTTGATTTTGCCTCGTAATTATAGTCGAGAGTGGTCATTTGTGAGCCGTTTAATTTTCCTGATGTAATGTAATTTGCTTCAAAAGGATATATTGTATCAAAAAATCCGTTAGTCATTACTTTTGATGCAACTTTGTAACTATCCTTATTTAAGGTATAGGTAAATTCAGTCTTGCTGGCATCAAAAATACCAACGGTTATAAAAAAATCGTGCTTTATTGAAAAAGCGTGCGATAAGTAAGGAAAAATTAGACAAATAAGTAAAATAGTTACAAATTTTTTCATTTGGTTTATTCTTTCTTTAATATTTTTAGCGTACCATAACATAAAAAATTATAATTTAAAGGATTTAATAAATGACTAAAAAAGTTTTGTTGTTATTGGGAGGTTTTTCTTCTGAGCGCGAAGTGAGTTTGTCGGCTGGTAAAGATATTGAAAAAGCCTTACTCTCAAAAGGGTATGAAGTTGTTGTTCATGATTTGAATAATGCATGGGATTTTGTAAAGGTTTTGAAAGAAGAAAAGCCTGATGTGGTATTCAACGGATTGTACGGTAACTGGGGTGAGGACGGAGCTGTTCAAGGAATGTTGGACTTGTTGCAAATTCCTTATACTCATTCGGGTATGCATGCTTCACTTGTCGGAATGGATAAACATTTGACCAAATATATTGCCAAAAGTTGTGGTATCAGAGTGGCGCAGAGTCAAAAAATGACGGCTAAAGATTTTTTCAAGAACGGAACAATCGTTCCTATGCCTTATGTGGTAAAACCGGTTTCCGACGGTTCGTCAGTAGGGGTGTTTATTGTCGAAAAAACTGAAGATATTTTGAAGGTTAAGTATAAAGATAATGATACCGAGGTGATGATTGAAAAATATATTCCGGGTCATGAACTTACGGTAATGTGCTTAGATGATAAGGCCTATGTGGTTACCGAACTTAAGGCCGAAGAGGGATTTTATGATTATAAGGCAAAATATACCAAAGGCTTAACAAAACATATTTTGCCGGCGGAAATACCATATGAGGTTTCGGAAATTTGTAAGGCTTATGCCGAAAAATTGCATCAGGCCTTGGGGTGCAACAGTGTTTCAAGAGTGGATTTGAGATGGAATGAAGAAGATGGCGTAGTTCTGTTAGAAATAAACACCAACCCCGGTATGACAGCATTGTCATTGGTTCCGGAGCAAGCAAAATTTGCCGGTATCAGTTATGCTGATTTATGTGCAAAATTGGTAGAAGGGGCAAAATGCAGAAAGATGTAGATTTGGGTAAAATAAAACCTAACACGGTTTTGGTCGTTGCCGGACCTACGGCATCGGGAAAGTCGTCTTTGGCTATTGAATTGGCTTTGAAATATAACGGGGTTGTAATCAATGCAGATGCTTCACAGGTTTATAAGGATATTCCGATTATTTCGGCTGCTCCCAGTGAAGCTGATAAGGCCAAAGTTGAGCATCTGTTGTATGGAATTTTGGATGCCGATGAAAGAAATACGGTTTCCGATTGGATAAGGCTTGTTGTTGATGCGATAAAAAAAGTTTGGAATGATGGCAAATTACCCATTGTTACCGGAGGAACGGGATTTTATATCGAAAGTTTAATTAACGGAATGTCGCCTATTCCGGAAACAAGACAAGAAATAAAGACTAAAGTTGCAAAGATATTTGAAGATGGCGGTTTGGAAGGGGCTTTTGCATATTTGCAAAGTGTTGATGGTGATGGCGCCAAGAAAGTAAATCCAAATGATACTACACGAGTAAGACGTGCCTTGGAAATTTTTGAAGATACGGGGAAATCTATTGCCGAGTGGTTTGAACAGCCAATGATTAAGCCTTTGGAAGAAGCAGAATTTAAGGCTGTTTTGCTGTTGCCAAAGCTGTCTGATTTGGAAGAAAAATGCTCAAAACGATTTGATATAATGATTGAAAATGGTGCGTTGGCGGAAATAGAAAAGTTATTAAATAAAAATATAGCCGAGGATATGCCTGTAATGAAGGCTATAGGGGTGCCCGAACTAAAAAAATATATCGAGGGAAAAGTTTCTGAAGATGAGGCTGTAAATGAGGCCAAATTGCGAACCCGTCAATATGCTAAAAGGCAGTTAACCTGGTTTCGAAATCGCTTTAGAAAAGTTGATTGCGAACAGATTGTTTTTTAGTTGTGAAAAAAGCAATTTGTTGTTGCATATAGACCAAGATAGTTATAAAAAAATAACAGTATTAAATTTTAGCGGAGTAAATGTTTATGCTTTCAAAAATTATGGGTTGGTTGTCTGCTGATATGGCTATTGACTTAGGTACAGCCAATACACTTGTTTATGTTAAAGGAAAAGGTATTGCTTTGAACGAGCCTTCTGTGGTTGCTATCGAAGAATATCGCGGAAAGAAAAGAGTTTTGGCTGTGGGTAATGAGGCTAAGCAAATGCTTGGTCGTACACCCGGCAATATTCGCGCAATTCGTCCGTTAAGAGACGGTGTTATTGCCGATTTTGAGGTTGCCGAAGAAATGATTAAATACTTTATTCGCAAAGTTCATAATCATCGCCGTTTTGCTATGCCGTTGATTATTGTTTGTGTGCCGTCCGGCTCAACAGCAGTAGAACGTCGTGCTATTCAAGAATCGGCTGAGGCTGCCGGTGCCCGTAAGGTTTGGTTGATTGATGAGCCGATGGCGGCTGCAATCGGTGCTGATTTGCCTGTTACAGAACCAACAGGTTCTATGGTTGTTGATATCGGCGGTGGTACAACCGAAGTTGCAGTTTTGTCTTTGGGTGGTATTGTTTACGCTCGCTCCGTTCGTGTCGGTGGTGATAAAATGGATGAAGCAATTATTGCATATATTCGTCGTAATCACAACTTGTTGGTTGGTGAAGGTAGTGCCGAAAAAATTAAGAAAGAAATCGGTTCTGCTTGTGTGCCTGAAAAAGGTGACGGACGTACATATGAAATTAAGGGACGTGACCTTATGAATGGTGTGCCGAAAGAAATTATAATTTCAGAACGTCAAGTGGCTGAGGCTTTGGCTGAACCTGTGTCTCAAATTGTTGAGGCCGTGAAGGTTGCTTTGGAACATACAGCTCCTGAATTGGCTGCTGATATCGTTGACAAGGGTATTGTTTTAACAGGCGGTGGTGCTTTGTTGACAAACCTTGATCAAGTTTTGCGTAATGCAACAGGATTGCCGGTTTCGTTGGCCGAAACTCCTTTGGCTTGTGTGGTTAAAGGTACAGGTAAGGCTTTGGAAGAAATCGGAAAATTACGCACAATTTTATCTTCTATGTACTAATCTTTAGTTTTGTCGGTTGAGAGGTGAAAAACTTCTCGACCGACAAGGTTGTTAAAGGAAAGCTTTATGAAGCGTCGCAGAAGCCTGTTTTTGCATTTGGATCAATTAAAAATACTGGCCAAGAAATTTGCGCTGGTTATTTTGTTTTTAATGGCCTTACTGTTGATGCTTTTGAATAAGAATCAAAGAAATGTGGTCGATAACGTAGCAAATGCCGGTACGGGTGTGGTCGTAACGGTCGTTGATGTTTTGGTTTTTCCGGCTAAGGTTGTATCTTGGGTGTATGACTTTTTTTATGAAATCGGCACGGTTAGAAAACAGAATGCAAAACTGTTGGCAGAAAACAATGATTTAAGACTTTTAAAAGATAAGTATGAAGCTTTAGAAATTGAAAATAAACTTTTGAGTGAGTTGTTAAATTTTGCAACCTTACCTGAGGTAAGATATGTTTCGGCAAAAGTTGTGGCTGAAGAAAGTGATGCTTTTGCGCAAGCAGTAGTTGCATATGTCGGAAATAATGAAGTAAGCAAAGGTGATGTGGTTTTATCTGACAAGGGTGTTGTAGGTCGAATTGATGTAGTAAAATCGTCTTATGCTAAAATTATTACTTTGGCGGATATTAACTCTAAAATTCCGGTAATGATTGAAAAAAACAGAGTTAGAGGAATTTTAAGCGGTAATAATACGCCTTTTCCTAAGTTAACATTTGTTCCCTTAGATGCAGAAATAGGTGTCGGCGACAAGATAGTAACTTCCGGCGTGTCAGGAGTTTTTCCGGCAGGTTTGCCTGTAGGTCAAGTGATTGCTACATCAAAAAACGAAATAAAAGTTAAGCCGTTTGCTTTATTGGAAAAGTTAGAATATGTCAAAATAGTAAAATATGGAATTGATGGTTTGATAGCTTCTGATGAAGAGGTTGGTGATGAGTGAAGATTTTGATGAGAAAGTTGCGACTCATTTTCAGAAATCTCTGCCGCTGTTGACATCAATAGTGTTTTTGTTGTTGGCTTATATTCCTGTGAATTTTGGTTTTCTTTATAATATTCGTCCTGATTTTGGGTTGATGTGTATTTATTTTTGGATGTTGCATCGACCGGATTTAATCGGGATTGGTACAATAATTATAATGGGAATTGTAAGTATTTTTATTTCATCATCGGTTGTTGGAGCATCATTGATTGCATATTTGGTAATGTATGTGTTGATATATAATACACAAAAACTTTTTAATGCTAAACCATTTGTAGTTATTTGGTACGGTTTTATGGCATTGTGTTTGTGTTCACTATTTGTGAAGTGGCTGGTAGTATCAATTTATTACAATTCATTTTTACCGCTATCAATGTTGATGTTAAGTTATTTGGTGGGTATTGTTTTGTACCCTTTGGTATCAATTGTTTTGGCGTATGTTCAAAACCGCTTTATTCAGGATGACGGACTATGAATAGAGATACCGATAAAGGAAAAATTTTAATTGCTCGCTCACTTTTTTTGGGAGCAGTGCAGTTAGTGCTACTCTTTTTGTTGGTATTCCGTCTTTATTATCTTCAAATTTATCAGGCTGACAAATATAAGACATTGGCTGATGAAAACAGAATTTCCACACGTTTGTTGGTTCCGCCAAGAGGAATTATTTATGACAGACATGGAAATATGGTTGCCGAAAATAAGCAAAATTTTCAGGCTCTGATTGTGGCAGAGCAAACGCCTGATGTCGATAAGACTTTGGAAGCATTTAAGAAGATTATGCCTTTATCAGAAGATGAAGAAAAGAAAATAAGAAAAGATTTGAAAAGAAACAGAAGTTTTGTGCCTATTAAGATTAAAGATAATTTGGAATGGGGCGAGCTCACAAGAATTATGTTGAATATGCCTGATTTGCCAGGAATTGTGATTGATGAAGGATTGTCCAGATATTATCCTTTTGATAATATTTTTGCTCATGTTATCGGTTATGTTGCAGCTGTTGGCGAAAACGAGGATACTAAAAAAGATCCGTTGTTAGAAGTTCCCGGCTTTAAAATCGGAAAGTCCGGAATTGAAAAATTGTTTGATAAAGAATTACGCGGCATTGCCGGAAACCAAAAGCTGGAAGTTAATGCTGTCGGTCGAATAATGAAAGAAATTGAGAGTGTTGAGGGTATTAGCGGAAAAAGAGTTGATTTAAGTCTTGATCTTCGTTTGCAAAAAGAAGCTTATGATTTATTGGGCGAAGAAAGCGGTGCGATTGTTATGATGAAAGTTGATACCGGCGAAATATTATCATTTGCTTCGGCTCCGGCATTTGATCCTAATCTGTTTGGTAGAGGTTTGTCTTCAAGTGAGTGGCTGGAACTAAGGGATAATGAGAAAAAACCATTGCTTAATAAAGCCGTTTCGGGACAATATTCTCCGGGTTCAACATTTAAGATGTTAGTCGGATTGGCCGCCTTAAAACACGGGGTTAATACCAAAAAAACAAAGTCGTTTTGTTCGGGAAAAATGAATTTGGGTAATCATACGTTTCACTGTTGGAAAGACACCGGACACGGATATGTCGATATGGAGCAAGCATTGCAACATTCTTGTGATATTTATTTTTATGAGGCAGCGCAAAAGCTTGGAATTAACAAAATAGCCGACATGGCAAGAGAGTTTGGTTTAGGTGTTAAGACTAATGTAGGAATAGAGAATGAAAAAAGCGGATTTATTCCTGATACCGAATGGAAAATGAGAAGATTTGGCGAATCTTGGCAACAAGGTGAAAGTATTATTTCAGGAATCGGCCAAGGTTATATTTTGACAACGCCTGTCCAATTGGCAACAATGATATCGCGAATAGCTAATGGCGGGTATGAGGTTAATCCGACTTTTGAAAAGTTTGATAAAACTAATAAAATTGAATTAAGAAAATTAGATGTTTCGCAATATGGTTTGGATATTGTGAAAAAGGGTATGTATGATGTTATAAATACCCAAGGCGGAACAGCTTATTCTGCCAGATTTGATTTTCAGGGTAAAAAAATGGCTGGTAAAACAGGTACTACACAGGTTCGTAGAATTTCGATGAAAGAAAGACAAAGTGGTGTTCTAAAACAAGATGATTTGCCGTGGAAATATCGAAATCATGCGTTGTTTGTGGGATATGCGCCTCATGATAATCCTAAATATGGTGTTGCTGTTTTAATTGAACATGGTAAATCAGGAACTGCAGCGGCGCATTTGGGGGGTAAAATATTGCGCAAGGCATTAGAACTTGATGCTACAGATCAGCCGATTGACTAGGAAGAAAAGATGTACAAATCATATGAAACAAGTTTTAGAGGACATAAATTAACATTTGGCGAAAAGCTTTGGGGTATTAGTTTTTCGTATGTTTTGTTGATATGTATTTTAGCGGCAGTCGGTATTGTGATGTTGTATTCAGCAGCTAACGGAAATTGGCGGCCGTGGGCGTCGGCTCAGTTAATGCGTTTTGGCTTGGGCTTTGGCGTAATGCTGGTTATGGCTTTTGTTGACATAAAAGTGTTTTTGCGATTTTCATATTGGTTTTATTTTATTGTTTTGGGGCTGTTGTTTGTTGTTGAAGTTGCCGGATATGTCGGAATGGGGGCGCAAAGATGGATAAACTTGGGGTTTATGAAATTGCAACCTTCAGAATTGATGAAAATTGCTTTGGTTATGGCTTTGGCCAGATATTTTAATTCTATTACATTGCAAAGTATTGAGAGTATAAAAGGAATAATCATACCATTGATTATGGTATTATTGCCGGTCGGTTTGGTCTTGATACAACCGGATTTGGGAACAGCTTTAATGTTATTGTTTACAGCAGGTGCAATGTTTTTTGTTGTGGGAATTCAGTTGTGGAAATTTGGATTGGTAATAGCCGGTGTAATTACTTCGTTGCCGATTGCTTGGCAGTTTTTACATACTTATCAAAAAAATCGTGTTTTGACATTTTTAGATCCAGAGAGAGATCCCCTAGGAACAGGATATCATATTATTCAGTCTAAAATTGCTCTTGGTTCAGGAGGAATTTTCGGAAAAGGGTTTTTGAATGGCACACAAAGCCATTTGAACTTTTTGCCAGAAAAGCATACGGATTTTATTTTTACGATGCTTTCGGAAGAATTTGGGATAATCGGTGCGGTTTTTGTTATTTTGATAAACTTTTTGATTGTTGCCTATAGTTATGTTTTTGCCTTGAGAACAGCAAGTTATTATGGCAAGCTTTTGGCGATTGGTTTGACAACAAGTTATTTCTTATATGTTATTATAAATATAGCAATGGTGCTTGGTTTGTTGCCGGTTGTGGGCGTGCCGTTGCCTTTAATTTCGTATGGCGGAACGGTAATATTGTCGGTAATGACCAGTTTTGGTATTATTTTAGCTGTTAACACAAATCGCAATATAAATATAGGAAAAGATTAAAATTACGGAAAACAGAATTTATTTACTTGATTTTGTTTTTTTAGGGGTAATACTATTATATTAGTGATATTAAAGGGAAAAAATGGCCGGATATAAAAAATTTGATACAGAAAGATATTTATTAGAGACTTTGGAGCGTATTACCAAAAATCGTTCCGAGTATAAGATTTTATACGTTAATATATCTAAGCTAAAACCCAAAAACAGACATCCTAAGTTTGTAAAAGTAATTACTCGTTTATTTGATGATTTGGTTTCGATAGCAAACAGTACGATGTTTGTTTTGGCAAATGGTGATTTTGCTATTTTAGGTAAAAATATTACTGAGAAAGTTATAGGTGACGCTATTGAAAAGTTGCGTCGAGGTTTAATAACAGATCCGATATGGACATCTAGAAGTTCAAGTGAATTTACCCATGTTTATCAGCCCGAGGATTTTGATGATTTTTACAGAAAAATTGAAGGAATGATAAATGATGATAACAAAATTGACGAAATAATAAATCGTATCCCTCTTGATGCAGGACAAATTGATGCTGTAAAAGAGCATTTAGATATGATAAATATTACAGATGTAGTCAAGCATCAAGGTGTGATGAGATTAGAAAATTCATCTAGTTATCGCCGGTTGTTTGATGAGTATTTTGTTGCTGTTAAGGATTTGAGCCGCAATTTTGATAAAAATATTGATTTAGTCGGCAACAAATGGTTGTTTTTGTATTTGACACAAACTTTAGATAAAAAGACGATGAGCTCTTTTGTTGTGTCAGATATTAAAAATAGAACAGGAAAAATCAGCCTTAATTTGAATTTATCTACGATAAATACTTCCGATTTTATAAATTTTGAGCAATATGTAAAAAGTATGAACCAAAAAATGATTGTTGAGGTTCAACCTATAGATATGCTTAATAATATGCGTGCGTTTTTTAATGCAAAAGAAAGATTGCACAGGTTAGGACATGAGGTTTTACTCGATGCTACAAGTTTAGAAATGTTGCAGTCTATAAATATTAAATCGTTGGGCTTTGATTATGTTAAATTGTTTTGGCATGATTTAATGGATGAGTACGGCGCAAAGTCAGACGAAATTAAGACATTGTTTGAAGAAATCGGATATAACAAAATTATTTTGGCCAAATGTCTGGATGAAAAAGCTGTACGTTGGGGAATTAAAAATGGTATCAGAGCTTTCCAAGGACCTTATATAGATATGTTGGAAGTGGCTATGATTAGAAAAAATTGTCCTAATGGTAAGCGATGTACAGCAAGTGATTGCTTGAAACGTAAAAAGATGATTTCCGGCTATTTTAGAAATATGTGTGAATATAAAGAAATTTTAGATAGAAATCCGGGTTAGAAATATGGAAAACACAATAGGTACAAGAAGAGTTATTTTTGAGGAAATTAGTGGTTTTTGTCGTGATAAAAGCCGATATAAAGCTTTGTATGTTAATATTCATAAACTTAGTGAAAAATATAAAACTTCCGTATATAAAAGTGAATTAGAAAATATGTTTGTTCCGTTGATAAAAGACGGATTTGCTAAAACTTTTTTTATGCAAAATGATGATTTTTTGGTTGTTTACGAAAAGATAAAAGAAGATGAACTGTCATCATTATTGATAAAAATTCAATTTTTATTTCAAGAAGAAGAAAGTATAAAAAATTGCTCTGATTTAACAAGTATAGGATTTGCGGTTTTTTATGAACTTGAACGAGAATACGGGTCGTTGACCAGAAAAATTGAAGCATCGTATTATGAAACAAATAAAATTAAGGTTAGACCTTTGTTTGTTGAACAAAGTTTGAATAATGGCATGAAAAAGGCTAATTTGCGACCTTTTACAACGGAGATGTTATCAAAGATTCAAAAAATTATTTCGATATCTGATTTTTCAAGTTTTATCAGAAGACAAGCAGTTTGTGCTATTATAGGTAAGTCAACACCGCAAAGGGTTTTTGAAGAAGTTTTTGTTTCAATAGACGATGTTAGGGATTCATTGTTGCCGGATGTTAATGTTAATGCAAATCCTTGGCTCAAATTAGCATTAGCAGAAGACTTAAACAAACGAATTTTAGAAGTTATTTCTAGACATGAAGATGGCGATTTGACCGGAAATTTCAGTGTTAATATAAATGTATCTTCAATCCTATCAGATGAATTTATTCAGTTTGATGATAGTATTAACGGATCTATGCGTTCGACAATTGTTTTGGAATTGCAGTTGGAAGATATTTTTAGTGATATGAATTCGTATATTTTAGCAAGAACATTTGCTAAGGCCAGAGGATATAAGATTTGCATAGACGGTATAAATGCTGATAAGCTGAGATATATTAATCGCGAAAAATTAGACTGTGATCTTATGAAAATAGAGTGGAGCAATTCACTGATTGATATGTTTAGCAAAGATGAGCATTTTATGGATTATATGAATAAGACAGAAAGAGCAAAAATAATTCTTTGCAATGTTGAAAATGCTGAAGAAATTGATGCCGGAAATAATTTGGGTATTAATATGTATCAAGGACGGTACGTTCAAAGATTGTTAAGTGATAAAAAATAAGTGCAATAAAAAGGTCTGTTTTTACAGGCTTTTTTATTGTCCCAACCAACGAGTTGCTTCAATGGCAGCCATAGCTCCTGATCCGGCGGCTATTATTGCTTGACGAAATTTGGGGTCTTTAACATCGCCACAAGCAAAAACTCCCTCAATGTTTGTTTTGCAAGAATCAGGTTGAGTTATGATATAACCATTATTATCCAAATTTATTTCACCGCGTAAAAATTCGGTATTGGGTTTGTGACCTATGGCAATAAACACTCCATCAATTTTAATGATTTCTTCTTTGTCATTTTTGACATTTTTTATTTTGATGGCTTTTAAATTTTGACCTTCACCTATAAATTTTTCGACAGTTACATCATATTTTATATTTATTTTTGGATTTTGTTTTATTTTTTTTTGAGCTCTGATGTCGGCACGCAAGGCTTCTCGACGGTGAATGATGGTAACTGAACGGGCAAAATTGGCTAAATATAGTGCTTCTTCTAAGGCTGTGTTTCCACCTCCGATTACGGCAACATCTTTATTTTTGTAAAAAAATCCGTCACAAGTGGCACAAACTGATACACCATATCCTTTATATTGTTCTTCTGTTTCTATTTCTAGCCATTTGGCAGATGCGCCGGTAGCAATAATTATGCTTTTGGCATAAAATACGTTGTGATTTTGTGATGAACACTCGAAAGGATAGTGTGCAAAGTCTACTTCAACGATTTTGTCGTTGATGATATTTACTCCCAAATTTTCGGCTTGTTTTTTCATCTTATTCATTAAATCTAAACCGGTTATTGTTTCTTCAAATCCGGGGAAGTTTTCGACATCATTACTTAAGGTTAGTTGTCCGCCTATCTCATCACCGGAAACTAAGATTGCCGTTTTTCCGGTGCGTGAGACATAGATTGAGGCGGTGTAACCTGCCGGTCCTGAGCCGATGATTAAAATATCACTTTGATAAAATGCCATGGCTTATTATATTTTATTACAAGAGCAATCTGCATTGCTGTCGCAGATGCAAACACTTTCTTCGATGACGTAATTTTTTGTTTTTTTATCAAATTTGAGACATTCGCAATCGTTGTCATTTTCATCGCAACCGCAAGCAAATTTGTTTACATTGTTCGGATAGGAACAGCCGCAATTGTTGTCTTCATCGCAATCGCATTCATTTTCATTTTTGATAAAATTTTTATGCATTTTCTTCTCCTAAAATAAAAAAACTGCCTAATCAAATATCAGGCAGCTTTTATATAGTTTCGAAAAAAATATTTTAAATGTATTTTACTTCCAAAATTTCGAAAGATTTGTTTCCCGAAGGAGCTCTAAATTCGGCAACGTCGCCAACCTCTTTACCGATTAGTGCCTTAGCCAATGGTGATGACAAAGAGATTTTGTTTTTCTCGATATCGGCTTCATAGTCGCCAACGATTTGATATGAGTTTTCTTCGTCAGAATCTTCATCGGCAACCAAAACAGTAGCACCAAAACGGATAACATTGCTTTTGACTGATGCAACGTCAATTACTTGAGCGCGACTTAATACGGCTTCCAAATCTTGAATACGTCCTTCAATAAAACTTTGTTTTTCTTTGGCTGCAGAATATTCGGCGTTTTCAGACAAATCGCCTTGAGCACGAGCCTCGGAAATTGCGGCAATAATGTTTGGACGTTCTACGCCTTTCAAATTTTTTAATTCAGCTTCCAAAGCATTAAACCCGATTTTAGTCAAAGGAAATTTTTCCATTTTTTCACCTTTTGTTTTTAATGTTAAAAAAAAGAACTGCGAGGGAGGAGAACTCCTTCACAGAACAGTCATATTTGTTTTTGATTGGTTGAAATATAACAGCTAAAAAAAATAAATCAAGTCTTTTCTTTTTGGGGAAAAATTTTTTAATTTCCTACACAAAAGCAATTTTTAACGTTAGACTACAAGGGTATTTGTAAATTTTTCGGAGACTTTACTTATGAAAAAAATTTATCTTTTGTCGGCAGTAGCCGGCGGTTTAATCGCCTTGTCATCTAACGCCAACGCTTATGATTCAACAGGTTGCGGTTTGGGTTCTATGGCTTGGAGAGGACAATCAGGTATTGTTCCTCAAGTTTTGGCTGCAACAACTAACGGTTTGTTCGGTACTCAAACTTTTGGTATTACAACAGGTACTTCAGGTTGTGATCCGAATGGTCGTGTCAGCGGCGGTACAGGTAAAATGTTGCTTACTTTCTTAGAAAACAATATGGAACAATTTGCTTTTGATGCTTCTGTCGGTCATGGCGAAACTTTGGTTACTGTTGCCGGTATCTTAAATGCCGATGCTGATGAATTGTCTGCTAAAATTCATAATAATTTCGGTACTTTGTTTGCCAACAATGATGTTGATGCGGTGGAATTAACTCTTTCAATTCTGTCAATGAACGCATAAAAGTCGTGTAATAGCTCATCTAGAGCAATTTTACGGGGGAGTTAAAAATTCACGTAGCTATTTGTATGGCTCAAAATTTTTAACTCCCCTAGAAATTACTCTATCTAAACCATTCTCCGACTTTTATAAAATTGATTTAGATAATCTATTCACCTTTTTGTAAAATTGATTCAGATAATCTATTCTCCGACTTTTATAGAAAAATGTTTTCAATGCGGTATTTTGTCTTTTTTTTGAGCTTTTTGTTTTCTTTTAGTGTTTGGGCAGAAGATTGGTCAAATTCTCCAGAGTGGTTGGCTATCGGGCATTATCAAAACAAAAAAAGCTCGATTGATTCACCAAATTTCTTTTTAAGCAAAGATGGCAAAAAAAATCCTTTAAGTGAATTGGACGCTTCGATAAAACTTTTTAATTCTGATGATAATCAATTAAAATGTCAGTTTCCGGCGCGTTATTTATTCTTGAAAAAACACAAACTTATCGCAACAAAATTTCCTAAATGTGACGAATTTGAAGAGTTTAAGAAAGATCTTCAACCGGCCGGTGTAACTTTGTTATTTACCGACGCATATATGAATAATCCGTCGTCATTATT
Organism: Alphaproteobacteria bacterium; assembly: GCA_045639065.1. Classification (GTDB taxonomy): domain Bacteria; phylum Pseudomonadota; class Alphaproteobacteria; order RF32; family CAG-239; genus CAZU01. Next base: position 133,453 of record JAZUCK010000016.1, read on the forward strand.
TGGCCACACCTTGCTTCGTATAGATACCAAGCGCAAAGGTACGCAGATGTTGGCTCATGGAGCAAATTATGGTGCTTTTACCGGTGAAAATCCAGGCCCGTTGTATGCTCTGTTCGGGTTGACCGGCAGATATTTCGGAGGTTTTACGGTTAATCCTTATTATGATATTATCAATACTTATAACAATATTGAAAATCGTGATATTTGGGAGCTTAACCTTGATTTTAATCAAGAAGAATTAGAGTTTTTTGTGGCACATTTGTGGGAAATCGGGCAGACACAATCAAGATATTATTTCTTTACCAAAAATTGTTCTTATATGCTTTTGGAAATGTTAGATGCAGTTCGTCCGTCGTTGAAATTGGCTTCAAAATTTCCGGTGCAAGTTATTCCGTTGGATAGTTTTAAGGCTGTCTTTCGCTCTAGGGATTTGGTCAAAGATATAAATTATCGTCCGTCACGACAAAAGCAAATAATTGAAGCTGTGGCTGGTATGAACAGTGAACAAAAAAAGCTCTATTTTAAGGGAGTGAAGGATAAAAAGTATGATTTGTCTGATGATTTGAGCGAAGATGAAAAATCGGATATCTTAGGTGCGGCATATCAATTTATTCAGTATCAATATGTGGCAAAAGAGTTGGAATTAGCTGATTATCGTAAGCAAAGTTTTGATGTTTTGCGTCAAAGAAGCAAGTTGAAAACCAAAGAAAAAGAAAAAATAATAAAAGCAAAGTCGCCTTTGGAGTCTCACGAATCAATGCGTATGACAGTCGGGGCAGGAGTTAAAGACGGTAATGTTTTTGAAGAAATTGCTTATCGACCGGCATATCATTCGTTAACGGATAATAATTTTGGGTTGTTAAAAGGGGCGGAAATAAATTTTTTGGAAACAAAGTTGCGTCATTATAATCAAGATAATAAGACAGTTTTACAAAATTTGGATTTGTTGACAATTCGCTCAATCTCACCGGCAGATGCGATGTTTAATCCTTTGTCTTTTCAGATAAAAGCTAATATTGAAAGGTGGACTGATGCGGTCAGTGAAAAAGAAGGTTATATCGGAAATCTGATGATAGGAACAGGCAAGACTTATGCTTTTTCGGATAATATTTGGGGCTTTGCTTTTTGGAATAATAAGGCGTCAACCGGCGGATTTTTGCCCCATAATTCAATGTTGTCTTTCGGGTTAAATACCGGAATGTTGCTTGATTTTGATAAATGGAAGGGATTGTTTGAGATAACACCTTGGTGGGCAAGTCAAAAAATAGGTAATATGACAAGCTATAGGGCAGAATTAAACTATGTGATTGATACTAATGTTTCGGTTTCGGCAGAGGCTTTGTTTGAAGACAGATATGGTAAAGATAATAACGAATTTGGGGTGAAATTACGTTATTTCTTCTGATTTATAGCCTTGCAATTTTTATGCAGAAAGTTTATTATTGGTTCAAATTTTAACAAAATATATTAAGGAGTTTAGTAAAGATGTTGAGAGATGATTTGCAAAATGCTTTGAAAACAGCAATGTTGGCTAAAGATACCGTTACAACAAGTGCGGTAAGAATGATTATTGCCGGTCAAAAAGAAAAAGATGTCGAAGCCAGAGGCAAGGGCAAAGAAAAAGCTACTGATGAAGAATTGATGGCTATGATGCAAACAATGATTAAGCAACGCAATGATTCAATTAAGATGTATATTGACGGTAATCGTCCGGAATTGGCTGATAAAGAAAGAGCAGAAATTGCCATTATTGAACGCTTTTTGCCAAAACAAATGTCTGATGATGAGATTGCCGGTGTAGTTAAAACTTTGATTGCGGAAACAGGTGCTGCCTCAATGAAAGATATGGGCAAAATTATGGGAGCTCTAAAGTCTAAATATGCCGGTCAGTTGGATATGGGCAAAGCTAACGGAATTATTAAAAATTTGTTGAGCTAAAGGGGACAAATTTCCTTTCTTAATTTTAAGAAATGGTGAGTTTAATAAGATATGAAGTGAAGTCTAATTAAACTCATCTAAATTTTTAAGCAACTAAAGTTGCAAAAAATCTTTTCTTTCCTTAAAATTAAAGGAAGAGATAAAAATAAAAAAAGCTTATGCTTGATATCTTTGAAAATTGTGATAAAGAGATATTAAGTGCAATTGGAAAATGTGAATTAAGAAAATGGCAAATACGGATTTACAGCGATTTTGTGATGAGCTTAGAGCCAAAATATCAATAGTTGATGTGGTGGGCTCTAAGGTCAAGCTCGTGCGTAAGGGCAGAGAATATCAAGCCTGTTGTCCGTTTCATAACGAAAAAACTCCGTCTTTTACGGTTAATGAAGCAAAAGGTTTTTATCACTGTTTCGGTTGCGGAGCTCATGGCGATATTATCAAATTTGAAATGGAAGCCAATGGTCTGACCTTTATCGAAGCAGTAGAAAAATTGGCTCATAAGGTCGGTATGCAACTTCCGAAACTTTCGCCGGAGAGTAAAGAACAAGCCGAAAAAAGAGCTACGGCTTACGATATTATGGAAATGGCCGCAAAGTTTTTTGAGAAAAATTTGCGCCTTCCGGACGGTCAAGAGGCTTTGAATTATCTGTATGGACGAGGTTTTGATGATAAGATTATCGAAAAGTTTCGTTTAGGTTTTGCGCCGAATAATAACGGTCTTAAAGCTTTGTTATCTTCACGGGGCATTTCCGACAATGAAATGGCGGAGCTTGGTTTGATTTCTATTCCCGAAGATAGCAAAAGAAATCCGCATGACTTTTTCAGAAACAGAGTTATGATTCCGATTATGGATAAACGAAATCGGGTGATTGCTTTTGGCGGACGTGTTATGGATAAGAGTCAGCCAAAATATCTGAACTCGCCCGAAACACCGGTGTTTAATAAGAGGCGTATTTTATATAACCTTAATTATGCTCGTGAAAGCGGGTATGAGGCTAAGAAACTGATCGTTTGCGAAGGTTATATGGATGTGATTGCTATGGATAAGTATGGTATCGGTTATGCAGTAGCACCATTGGGAACGGCTTTGACCGAAGACCAGATTCAAGAGGCTTGGAAAGTGGTTAATGAGCCGATTTGCTGTTTTGACGGCGACAATGCCGGTATCAGAGCTGCCATTCGCTCGGTTGACAGAGTGTTACCGGTATTGAAACCCGGATATTCTTTGCAATATGCTTTTTTGCCGGATAAAATGGATCCGGATGAGTTTTTGAAAGAAAAAGGCACGGAAGAATTTTTGAAAACCGTTACCGACACAACTCCGTTGAAAGAACTTTTGTGGAAAAAAACTTTGGAGGGTAAGTCGGTTGATACTCCGGAACAAAAAGCACGAATTGAAAAAGAAATAAAAGAAGAGGTTGCCAAAATAACCGATGAAACGGTAAAAAACTATTATATCCGCGAAATGAAAGATAAAGTTTATAGTGAGCTTATAGGTAAACCTCAGGTCGTTTATCAAAATAATGCAAAAAAGAATTTTAAGGCCAAACCTCAGGTGCGCTCTTATAAAACCGATTTAGATGATTTGGTCGGAAAATATATTGTTTCGGCACTCGTGTGCTATCCGCAGTTGGTCGAAGAATATGAGGAAAGATTGCTTGACTTCGTTATAAAAGATGAAAAATTGCGTGCAATGTATGAAGATATTTTGGAAATTATGCGTGAAAACAGCGAGATAAGGAGCGAAGGCGAGCTTACCGAAATACTTAAATCGCACAATTTTGAAACTGTTTTGAAGGAAAAAACCGATTTGACGGTGTTGAAAAAACAATGCCCAGATATTATTAAAATGCGTGCGGATTTGAATAGCAGATTGGTGGAAATTCAGCTTAAAAGACTGGATAATGAAATCAGAGAGTGTAAACGCCTTTTGGCTAGTGGAAACTTTAGCGACGAAGATTATTTGCGATACGAGAGCTATAAAAAAGAAAGAAATGCAATTTTGAGTGAAGCTGATAGTTTTTAGAGCTTTTTACAAGTGGCTGTTTTTTTGGTGCGAATCGAAATAATAATGCTTGACAATATGAGAAAAAATCATTAAAAACTATACCTGTTTAAGCTTAAATAAAAATCGATTTTTTAGGAAAATTTATGTCGGACATAGAAAATTCTGATTTGTATGATGGCGGGCCGTTGGATGCGCCATTGATTGATTCTTTGGGTAGTGCCGTAAAACGTTTGATTGACAAGGGACGTGCACGCGGTTTTATTACCGTTGAAGAACTTAATAAAGTACTTCCTTCCGAGAGAGAAACTTCTGAACATATTGAAGATATTATGACTTCAATATCTGATATGGGTATCAGCATTATTTCTGAGGCTGATGCTGACGGATATGATGGTGAGTCTGAGGGCGAAGCCGAGTATATTGATGATGATGAAGAAGGCGGTAACTTTGATGAAAAAGAACTGGGCCGTAATGACGATCCGGTTAGAATGTATTTGAAAGAGATGGGCTCGGTTGAGCTTTTGTCTCGTGAAGGCGAAATCGCTATCGCTAAACGTATTGAGGCCGGTAAAACCGTTATGATTGACGGTTTGTGCGAAAGCCCGATGACAATTAGCGCAATTGCTTCTTGGCGTGATGAACTTTTGAACGGCAATATGCAACTTCGTGATATTATTGATCTTGAAATGATGTATGGCGATGATGTTGACGCCATGGCTTTTGAAGAAGACGATAATAGCGGTAACGAGGATTTGGATAAGGTTGCTCGCGAGCTTGATGAAAAAGAAAATCTCGATGACATCGATGATGATATTGACGATGATATGGAGTTGGAAGGTGCTGTCGATGAAGAAGATGACGGCGCTGACGAAATGCAAGAAGGTTCTGAAAATGATGGCGAAGGCGGCGATGACGAAGATATGGAAAACGGCGCTGTTCGTACCTCTGCTTCAATAGCAGCAATGGAAGAAGCTTTGAAAGAGCCTGTCGTTGAAATGTTGAACAAAATTGCCGGTTACTATGATGATTTGCGCAAAATTCAAAGTCAGCGAGTTGCTGCAATTATTGCCGGTAAAAGTTTAACACCGTCGGTTGAGAAAAAATATATCGAAGTTAAAAAAGATTTGGTTGAATTAATGAGCTCAATTCACCTTAATGCTATCAGGGTTGAACAATTAGTCGAACAACTTAACGGTTTGAATAAACGCCTTATGGGCTTTGAAGGTAAGTTGTTGCGCTATGCCATGAGCTGCAAAATTAAGCGTGAGGATTTCTTGAGCGTATATCAGAAAGCTGAACTTGATCCGAATTGGCTTGATACTGTGGCAAAAATTAAAGACAAACATTGGCAAGAGTTTGTTTCTAAATATGGTTTGGAAATTACCGAACTTCGTGACAGTGTAGCACAAATGGCTCAAGAGTGCGGTTTGCCGATTAGTGAATATCGCCGTATGGTTGATACTATTAAAAAAGGTGAAAGAGAAGCCGAAAGAGCCAAAAAAGAAATGATTGAAGCTAACCTTCGTTTGGTTATTTCTATTGCCAAAAAATATACCAACCGTGGTTTGCAATTCTTGGATTTGATTCAAGAAGGTAATATCGGTTTGATGAAAGCCGTTGATAAGTTTGAATATCGCCGTGGTTATAAGTTCTCGACTTATGCTACATGGTGGATAAGACAAGCTATTACTCGTTCGATTGCCGATCAGGCCAGAACAATTCGTATTCCTGTTCATATGATTGAGACAATTAACAAAATGGTTAGAACATCTCGTCAAATGTTGGCAGAAATGGGACGTGAGCCTGTGCCTGAGGAATTGGCAAAACGCTTGTCAATGCCTTTGGAAAAGGTGCGCAAGGTTATGAAGATTGCTAAAGAGCCTGTTTCTTTGGAAGCTCCTGTCGGTGATGAAGAAGATTCATCTTTGGGCGATTTTATTGCTGATGAGAGTGCATTACAGCCACTTGATTCTGCAATTCACTCAAACTTGAAAGAAACTTGTACTCGCATTTTGTCTTCATTGACACCAAGAGAAGAGCGCGTTCTTCGTATGCGCTTCGGTATTGGTATGAATACAGATCACACTTTGGAAGAAGTCGGACAGCAATTTAATGTTACTCGTGAGCGTATTCGTCAAATCGAAGCAAAGGCGTTGCGTAAGTTAAAACATCCTAGTCGTTCGAGAAAACTTCGTTCATTCTTGGATCAATAACGAAAATAAAAAAAGTATAGCCGATACAATTATGTATCGGCTTTTTTGTTGACAAAAGAATTAGTGTGTGATTTTCTGTTTGGCATAAATTAATTATTAGAGATATGGATAAAAATATTATTTTGGCAAAGGCAAGACTTTGCCTTGTGTACATTACCTCGGAGCATATTTTTAATGATATTGAAAATTGCGATGAGAAATTTGAATTGGAAGATTTCATAGAGTTTTACGAGATTGTCAGAGAATGGAATATGTTGATGCAGCTGAAAATTCACGGCTATGAAATCGACCGGCAAACCTTTCCTGATAAGGAAGATGACCTCCAACCAAAACTTGAAAAAGCTGTGAATGCTTTTTGTTTTATGGGAGATGATTGCATTTTCAGATTGGGCGAGCTTATGAGCAAAGATGAAGACTATCTTGCAGCTAGTCTTTTTGCGTGGATGATTACACCTTATCAGAACATCAAAAATCTTTTGTTGATATCAGAGTTGTTATCAGTGTTTGATTTAAAACTTAATAAAGAATGTCTGTACTTGCGCGGATTTAAGCCGTTGATTAGAGAGGCAATCGGAATTTTTAGAGTTATGTGTGATGCAACGAAAGATATAAGTTTTGATGAAAGTTAAAAAAAGGCACCCAAAAGGTGCCTTTTTTTATAAAATTTCGAACAGTTCAGCAAATTCAGAATGCAGAAAATATTCATGAATGACATGATATTCTTCATCGTTTAATTCGATTGGGTTTCCGGATATTGCACCTTCTACTAACTTTTGTCGAATGATGTTGGCTAAACTTTCAGAACAGTTTCCGACGATCTCAAATCTTGAGACTCCAAGGGTGCGAACATATTTCGCATAACCGATGGTTTCTTGGTCGTTGGCATTTTCATAACATATTTGATATAGTTTAGCGTTATTTAGTGCCAAGTTTGGCATTTCTTCAAATTCGCCGAAAGATTCGATAGAACCACACATACGTATCAGTTCGTTACATCTTTCTTCGTGAAGAATGGCGTAGCCATCATAAAATTCGCCTTCGGCCAAAATTTTGTCATTGCCGTATTTAGCAACAAGTTCGTCAAAATCGGCATCTTCTTCAAAGAAGCCGTAGCGAAAAGCTTGTTCTTCAGTTAGTTTGAATACTTTCGCATTTTCAATAGGCTCGAGAAAGAGGTCCGTCTCTATCAGTCCCTCTTTAATTATTTTTATTTTCATATTATTTGGTGTTTTAATAATTTGTTCATTATAAACTTTGGAATGCGAATATATTATGATAATTTGTTTTTTGCAAGGAAAATAAGTAGGAATCTTTTTGAGATTTTAATTCAAAATTTGACACAGATAGTGATTTATGCTAAAATGTCAGACTGTGGGGAGGGATATGCTGATGAAATCAACTATGTTGCCTCAAGTTTTTTATTATCGATTTAAGACCAATTATGTTTGGCTTATTTTGACACTTTTGTTGTTGTGGTTTGTTTTTGCTTTGTTAAACAGGTTTCCGGGAATTGTTTATTGGTGGGAGTTTTGGGGACTGTTGGGAAGTGGTATTTATTCACTTGCATTGTGGTCTTTCAAATATCTTAAAAAGCACAAAATGGCGGTTATTGATGATAAATATATCAAAATTGATCATTGTCGACCATTGCCATGGAGATTGGTGGCATGTGCCGAGTTTAAGACCGCAAGATGCGGTTTCAGAAAATTGCCGATTATTGCTATAAGAACAAAGAAGCCTATAAATTATAGTTATAATCCGTTGCAGAAAATGTGTTCAAAAATGGATTTTACGGCTTTTTCAATAGCTTTGTATGCGCTTAGACCTGAAGATGTGCGAAAAATTAGTGAGATAATTTCTAAAAAAACGATTTTGATTGGATAAACAATAAAATTTTGCTTGACTATAGGTGTAAATTATCATATTTACACATAAGTATTGTTTTTAATAAACATTACGGGCCCTTAGCTCAGTTGGTTAGAGCAGGCCGCTCATAACGGTCTGGTCGTTGGTTCGAGTCCATCAGGGCCCACCATTTATAAAAAGAGGATGTTTCTATCCTCTTTTTTTATGCCTTGATGAGGGCGGGAAAGCCCAGTGTTTGCGGGGTTTGTGAGATTTGGCGTTTCATTTATGATGTGAGCATATGAACCACCGCTAAGCGATTTTTTATTAAAATCACGAAAAATAGATACTTTTGGATTGACCTCGTCCAAAACAAAAAACGCCTATTTTAGGCGCTTTTCTTACCACCCAACCTCGCACCCCATATCTATGACCAGAGTTTAGGTTCGAACTAAAGACCACTTGGGGGATAAGGAGCAGATAAAATATAAAAATTTATTTATGATTTATATTCTCAGCTAAAAATATATTTAAATATTAAATTGCTCAATAAATGAATTTAATTTTTCACTTAACATTTCGCGTCTTTTTTGCAAAAAGTCTTCATAACGTTCAATGTTCCATAATTCTTCATCGTCAGGAATACATTGTAACTCTAAAGCATAAGGAAAACGTTGCTTAACTTCTGATAAATATTCATGAGCAGATGTATCGCTTTTTCTCCATCTATTTTCAGAAGCAACGAGTAATTCTCTATTCGTTAGTTCTTGTGCTAATGCATATTTAAACGTAGATGACTTGTCATAACCTGCGTCTCTTAGTTTGGCCCACGGAAAAATATGATCATTATCCAACTCATATTTTTTTCCAATATTTCTAGATAGTCCAGAACCTGTACCTAAACAAACAGCATTTACAGATTTAAAATACATTTTCATTAAATTAAATAGAGGATTTGTTACCATTTTTCCAATAAAGTCTTCTGCTTTTATTTGTAAATGTCGTTCTGACTGAATTTCATCAATTAATACTTTAAATGGTTCTGCGTTTTCGTAAATTATTTTTATATCTCTATCCAACTTAGACCCTAATTGACTCAAATAACGTTCTTTAATTTGAGAATACAGAAACCAACGTATCATTTGTTTTATTTGAACATCTGATAATCTATTGTTATTTTTAAAAACAAAAGCAATCATTGGAATAAGAGCATAAACATAGTTAATTTCTTTTCGACTCTCAATATGACAATATTGCTTTAATAAATTAAGAACATAATCTAAAGTATCAGAGCTTATAATTTGCCAAATATTCTGTATTTTTGATTTGTTGGAGCTATCATGTAATTTGGTCATATCACTACCTATGTGGTGTGATATGGCTAATAAAATATAAACAATAAAATCTAATTCAAAGGTAAAGCCTTCTTTTTTTAACTCAGATAATTTTTCTTTAAATAAAGATCTTGCTTCTGGCCAATATCCTGAAATTTGAGCTAAAGCAAGTTCAGCATCAGTTAAATTAACACCACTAGCATTAACAATATAAAATATATCAATAGCTTCTTTTAAACTGGCTTTAACAGGGATTGTTTGTTCTGCAAAATCTCGCTCCAAAATATTCTCAATCTTTTTAAAATTATCATCTATCAAATCATCTAATTCTCTTGAAACTTCTATTCCTTTGTTTTCCATAGCTCGCACAATATCTTTTGAGCGAACATTTTTTTGAAAAACGTCTGAAATATTAATCCAACAAGGATTGTTATCCATCGTTTTGGCTTTATAATATTGTAAATCTACAGGATTTTGATCAATCTTGACATATAATCCCCTTGGATCTTTTTTTATTTCATCTTCTTTGTAATAAGGAGGAATCTTATTTCTAACCAAGAAATATAATGAAGTGATACGTTGTTGACCATCTAAAATAAGTTTAATAGCGCCTTGGCTAGAAGTGTACTTCCATTCACCTTTTAGTTCTGGAGGATTGTTTGTTTCCCATGTTAAAATAGTTCCTGTAGGATATTCTTTTATGAGAGATGATATTAGTTGTTTAACATTTTCTCTACTCCAAACAAATTCGCGCTGAAAAGCTGGAACAAACAGTTGATTTTCATCTATTTTATCGAGAATTGTAGAAATTTTCATATTGAAAGCACCTCAAAATTTTTATTTTCTCTGTATTCTATCCGAAACTTTTATAAATTACAAGGTTCTAGCACTATTTTTTTATAATTGACTGGACTTATTCGTTTTTCCAACCATTCATTGTCTTGTAACGAAAGGAGTCATTATGGAAACAGTTAAAGTTTATATGGTGCGAAAACCTTCGGATTTTGAAGATGTTAAAACTTTATGCAAAAAGTATGCACATAAGGCTGAAGAGCTCTTAATCGAAGAAACAATCAATCTACCACCAACTTGGTATGAGGCTCTTTGCCAACGTCCTCTGGACAACTACATCTTTTTATCCAGCAAAGGCGGTTATGATGATTTAGGCCACCGCAAAGTAGTTGCTATAAAATGCCCAGGCAAGCCAACGCTCTATGTTGATTCTTCCGGTTCAAGTTATTGCCGATATATGGGAGTAGAAAATGAAAAATTATAATGACATTCCACCTAATCATAAAATCAGTATGACTATGGTTTATAACCACTCAATACGCGTTCTAGCGAAACTGGACAGACGATTAAGCCGAATTAATACCTCAGCGCTACCGCTTAAATACAAATACGAAATCAATCGTCTAGCTCATAAATTAGAACAAATGGTCGCTAAATACAAAGCCATTGAAAAGGAGTTGGAATATGTCCGAACCAAAATATCCTGAGATAACTGTGCGTCTGGTGGGCGAGAACGGGAATGCATTTTATATTTTAGGCAAGTGTCTTTCGGCAATGAGGTGCGCTAATATTTCTAAAGAGGAACAAGACGAATTTTATCGCCAAGCCACCGCCAGCGACTATAATCACTTACTCATCACCTGTTTGGAATGGTTTAACGTGGAGTAAAATTATGCTCTTGTAAATTTCAAATCGCTTAATATATCTTTATTTTGTAAATGTTTTATTTTCATTATATAAATTCGTTCATTATCAGCAATGCTTTTATCAAAAAGGTTATAATGTTTATCAGGAATTTCATCTACGTTAGTAAAATCCATTGAAGCAATTGAACCAGAAATATAATCTGGTATTCTTATAAAATCATCAAATATTTTCTTATCATAATCTTTAGCTTCTAAATAACCATATACTTCATTATCAGATACTCTTCTATTTATTAAATTAGCGTATCCTAAACGAATGAATTCATGTACTATACCATTATGAAAAGACGTTATGTTATCTCGATCTGAAATCCAATAAATGTGTCGTGCATTAGCTTTTATTAACAGAAATTCTATAATAGAAGACATAATGTGTACCAGTACGCTTATATTTGATAATGTTTTTAGATCTATTTCTTTTCTATATAGATAGTTTTTGAATCCTTTTATTTTATGTATAAATTCTTCTTTTTTATTGGTAGGCCAATTTTCCATTCCTTTAATAATTTTATCCACTAATTGTTTGTTTTGTTCAAGATTGAAAATATTATTTTTGTCTTCAATTATAAAGGAGATGGAAAAAGAGTATGGAGATTCTTTAATGTAAGTAATTGCTTTTTTAGATAATTTTGAAAAATCTTTGATATCTTTAGATAAATTATGTTTAATTTCTTTTTTTAATATATAAGGATGAACAAAAGGAAAAATTGTGAAAGTCATAACGTCATTAGGCTTATTTTTATCATCAAGGCAATAATCACTTGTAATATACCATGAATAATTTCTTTTAAAATTATTTTGAAAATTTTTCCATTTTTCAACAAATTCAGGAAAATGGCTAGATAAAATTGTTTTTCTATTCATATTTGCACCTAAAAGTATTCTTATTATATATACTTAGGTTTTATTTCTCAAAATAACAAGTTCTACAGCTTCAGATGCTTCAAAAAGGCATCGCAGCCTTCAATGATATCCCAATAGGTTTCATCAAAATTACCGGTGTACCAAGGGTCTTTGATATTGCGGGGCTTATTTGCAAAATCTAGTAAGCGATAGATTTTATTGTCTGTATCTACGCCAACGATAGATTGAATGTCTTCAATATTACTGTCATCCATCGCTAAGATATAATCATAATACGCATAATCAGATGGCCGAATACGACGAGAATAATGTTCTTCAAACGGCACATGCATAGCGGTTAGTATTTCCCTTGTGCCATAGTGAATACCGGCATGACACATTTCATTATATTCCTCGGTGGCGGCAGAATTTATTTCAAACTGATCGGACAGACCTCGCTCTTCAACCATTTGCTTAAAAACAAACTGAGCCATCGGCGACCGACAAATATTCCCCAAACATACAAACAAAACTTTAATCATTAAGATATCTCTATACTAGAGTATATTTTATGTAAATATTGTTTATAGGAAATAGTTTTATCTAATTTAAACAATAAATTCCAAGCTTTAATGATATATACATCTTGTATATCAATATCTCTTTTAATTTTTTTCATATGATTAGACAGTTGCTTTCTAATTCTTTTGTTATCTATACCTTCCATTCCAGAAAAAGCGCGTTTTACATACGTATGAAAGTTATTTTTACCCAATGTTGTATAGCGTTCATATAATTTTCTTCTGTAAAGTTTTTTGTATTTTTCTTTTAATGGTAGTCCTTTTATATGTATATCATATAATTTTCGTAAAACATTCAGACGTGAAGCCACAATCCCTTGATATGCTTTACGGTAATATCTAGATAAACTATTACCTCGTATCGTAACTATTTCACCATCAAAACAAAATCCTAAATATTGCAGTGGCTGTTTTTTGATTTTTGAAACATCAGTGAAATCATAGACTTGACTTTTTGAATATTTAAAACCTTCTTCTATATCGTGGATTTTTAAGTGTTGACCTTGTGTTTTTATTTCATCTCTTAAAAATTTATCTATAACATCCTTATCTTCTTTATTACACACAATCATAATATCATCGCAATATCGTCTATATACAGCATTTTTATCTTCTAAAAACTCTTTCACTTTAATATCAAAATCAAGCATATAAATATTTGATAATACAGACGATAACGCAGATCCTTGCGGAATACCATAAGGATTATCTTTATCTTCTAGACCTTTATTTTGTTGAAAAGCATCATTACCACACCATTCCTTAAATTTTCGAAATTCGCTTGCATTTTTGAATAATATTTTAGGTAGCTTATTAGTCTTAGGATTTCGGCACAAGCTACAATTACCACATACTTTACCATCTTTAGAGCAACAATATTTTTTATAATTAAAGTATTCGCAAACTCTTTTCAAATCAATAAAACAAAACTTAGTTAATGATTTATATATATTATAGTGGTCTGCTGGTAATTTATCAAAATCCATAACTTTGCACCAAGCTTCCTTTAGTTTTTTGTGGTCTATGGTGTCATAAAAACTTTTCAAATCATAAGCAAGAGCAACACATTGACATTTTCTCAAAAGAATTTGCTCAAATATCTCTTTAGCCATTGTTACGTTACTTGTCCGATGAAAATCCTTATTTCCTTTGTATTCATCTGGAATTGAACGATAAGCTAATATTTCTTTATCTAAGTTATATTCTTGAACTTTACGCTCGTATTGAGCAAAAGAAAGTAAGATATTGAGCATCAAACGGCCCATACTGTCGGCGGTATTAAAATTTTGTGTCACCGATACAAAAGAGCAGTTGTTCTTTTCCAATATCTCAATCATTTTAGAAAAGTCGGTTAATGACCTGGTTAAGCGGTCTATTTTGTAAACGACAATCATATCAACCTTGCCGGCATTGATGTCTTCTAACAAGCGCTCTAAGGCAGGTCTGTTCATATTACCGCCGGAAAAGCCACCGTCATCATAATGTTCCGGAATGATTTTCCAACCTTGATGTTTCTGGCTTAACACATAATTTTCACCGGCTTCACGCTGAGCTTCTAATGTATTAAACTCTTTATCCAACCCTTCATCGGTTGATTTTCGGGTATAAATGGCACAACGAACTTCTTTCATGGCTATACTCCAAAAAATTCTTTGCCGGAGATTTTCCGACCGGTTATTTCCAAAGCGATAGCCGACAGAGATTTATAAACCTGGCCATCAAACTCAAAACCATCTTTCAACACACGCAGACGGTAAACCTCACCCTTGAACCGTTTGATAAGTTCTGTGCCAACGGGCAAATAAGTTGCATTGTCCGGTTCATCATCCATTGTTTCAAGCAGGTGTTTGGTTGCACTGTCTAATCCGCCAAAACGCAGTTCTTGCAATCTGTTTGTAACACGCCAGATAAAAAAGGACTTGCGGGTGGCCTTTGTTGGAAGAGAGAAAAGCTCAATATAGAGTTTGTATAACTCATCAAAGTCTAATTGAGGTATGTCTTCCAAAGGAATATCTAAATTAATATTTCTGGCCATTTGTGCCTCCTTTTGTTTGACAATGAATGCTTGCTTTTGAAACAATATCAAGTGATTTTTCGGGATTTTTCGATAAATCTTTGGGTTCTGTTTCGTTTAAGATTTCGGCCACCGCTGTTTTTAACAGTTCTATGATTTCATTCATGGTTTTATCCTTTCAGTAATTGCCTTACATACAGAACAAGTGAAAAAATCGAAAAATCGTTCTCTCTTTTTTCAATTTTTTTTGTTTGCCTGACATAGGGTAAAAATCCACGAGAGGCGCAAAAAGTACCAATGGAGTCGCACATTTTTTAATATTTTTGATAAGTTGTTGTTTTTCAAAGAATCTTTTTTGCATAATTTTACCTTTCACTTAAAAATTATTTTCTTGTTGCATAAGGTAAAAATCCCGGAGAGGTCGAAATCTCCCCAAAAAAATGAAAAAATTTTCAACTTTTTTATAATGCATTGATTTTGAATAAATATTTTCATTCGAGTTTTTACCTTTCTTTGATGTGAAAGGTTTGTTTCCTCCTTTCACATAAGGTAAATTCCCGGCAAGACGAATTTTCTCTCAAAAAAAATAAATTTTTTTTAGATAACTGTTTTTGCATATTAAAACTCATTTTTACCATTTCATGTGGAAGAGGTTTCTTATTCCCTTCACGTATAGTAAAAATCCCGGAGTTCGATTTTTCGTCTTCAAAAAATACAAAAAAATTAAAATATTTTATAAGTTGTTGATTTTTCATAAATCTTTTTTTCTCCTTTTTTTACCGTTATATAGGTGTGAAAGGAGTTTTTTGTTTCCTTCCACCGTAAGGTAAATTCCCGGAGAAGGCGAAATATTCCCCCTAGAGGAAAAATTTTTTTAAAATCTGTTTTTACCCTTTGATGAGAAGGGCTTTTTATGCCTTTCACGTAAGGTAAATTCCCGAGAAAATGAAAATGTGCCGAAAAAAATAAATTATTTTATAAGTGTTTTAATTTACAGATAAATAAGTGTCGGTGTTTTTTTTTATTTTATGATTTTGCAAGTTTTCATTTAATGATTTTGCAGAAATTCATTTCATGGTTTTACAATTTATCGTTCGGTAGTTTGAGAGTTTTTCGTTCGGCTGTTTGAGGATTTTTAATTGTTCTGATTGTTTTGATGAACCTAATTTCCCATTTATTGAAAATATATAGATTTAATCCGAGAGCTTTTAGAACAAGTAATAATTTACCTGTTTGAGTGGTGTTTTTTCCGTTTTCAACATCACTGATAAATCTACGGCCAGTTCCAGATATACCGGCAAGTTCTTCTTGGGTTACTCCTTGTTGTTTACGAATATCTCGTATTAATTTTCCTATATCTTTCATTGTTGTTAAATCTTGGCTATTCATAATAAACCTCTTTTTTTGTTACCATTCGGTATCAATAGTGTATAAATTTGTGCAGATATCAAGTTTTTGTTACCGAACAGTATCATAATTATTATATGGTAAAACAAAGTTTTATGTATCAAAGCAAAATAATTTTTACAAAAAAAAGAGTATCCTTGCAGGAATGCTCTTTTTCAAATTTTAAGGGGTATTTTTTATGAAAGTATTTTATGGTAAGCCAAGTTTTTTTAATGCTTTTTCAAAAACATATTCCAATCCGGCATTTTTTATTTCATCAACATAAATTACGTTTCTTATATATTTTAAATCACATAGAATTATCTCATCAGATTTATCAATATAAAAATTTGGTTCGTAAATAATATAGCGGCCTGTAAATTTAGATAAAAAATTTAAAATGTTTTTATATTTATTAATATATTGAGCAATTAAAATTATTGCTTTTTCTCTATCATAGTTTTGAATAACTTCTGTTATATCCTTGGAAGATGTTTGTACTTTAGCTATACGGTGAGCATTTTTAAGTATTTCATTAGCAATATTGAAAATATCGTCTGTTTTTTTATTTTCTTTATTGATATCAATCTGATAATTCTCCATCATTTATTTAATATCCCTTAATCCTTTAGTGAACCAATAGGAACTATTAAAACACCATCTTTACGACGATAAGCATAATTACCTACACCAGTTAAAACCATTTTGAATGATGGAGCTTTCATTTTTGTTGTATCAATATTGGCTTCTAGCTTATTTAATGTTGTAGCCCCTTCTTCAATAAGTCTGTCACCGCCGAGTTTGATTTCAATTAATCCATAAGAGCCATTACGCAAATGAACAACAGCATCACATTCTAAATTATTGCTGTCTCTGTAATGGTAAACATTTCCATCAAGCGCATCGGCATATATTCGCAAGTCACGAATACATAAATTTTCAAAAACCAATCCCATTGTATTTAAATCAGCGATTAGATCTTTTGGTCCTAAACCAAGAGCAGCTGTACCTATAGACGGATCTACAAAATAACGTGTATCTGATGTTCTAATAGCTGCTTTGGAACGCAGATTAGGATTCCATGCAGGACTATCTTCAATTACGAAAATTTGTTTTAATGCTTTTATATATGATGCAATAGTATCCTCTGAGATATTATTTGCTTCGTTAATTTTGATATCTTCAACGATGGAACTTAATTTTGTTTGAGAAGCTATTGATCTGGCGTATGACCTCATAATTCGTATTGCGCGTTCTTTGTTTCTTTCTACATTATCAACCCTTGAGATATCTGAGTTGACAACACCATTAAAATAATCAAATGCTTGCTCTAAGGCTACTCTTTCTGAACAATCTATTGCTTTGGGCCAACCTCCGCGGCAAATTATAAACGATAAGTGCTCTAAATCTATCGATGAAGTTCCTGCTATATCGAGTTTCCCATTAAATATATCTTTAAGAGAAACCGTACCAGATGATTCCTCTGATTCAAAAAGGCTCATAGGTCGCATAAGCATTCTAGTGATTCTACCTGTTCCTGTATGAAATATTTCAGAAATATCTGCAGGAACTGCAGAACCAGTTAAAATAAACTGACCAAATTCATCACGTTGATCCACTTCAAAACGAACAGCATCCCATAATTTAGGGGCAACTTGCCATTCATCAATCAGTCGTGGAGTTTCTCCGGTTAAAAGAATTGATGGTTTTATATTTGCTAATTCAATATTACTTGATGCTGTATCTTGATTTTGCATAGAAACAATACTGTTTGCTTGTTGTTTGGCAGTAGTTGTTTTACCACACCATTTAGCACCTTCAATCAGAACAGCTCCTTTGCTTTCCAATTTAAATTGTAAAATTTCATCAGCAATTCGTTTTTTGTATTGTTTCATGATAAGGCTCCTTTGCTTTTACAATACTGTTATAGCATTATTTTATTTAAATTTCAAGTTAAAATTCGGCTGTTTGAGAGTTTTTTATTCGGCTGTTTGTGGATTTTTCGTTCGGCTGTTTGAGAGCTTTTCATTCCATGATTTTACAAAAAAGTATGAAATTCGGTAATTATTCGGTAAATATTCGGTAATATTTAGGTGAGATTGTTTTTTAATAACCCAGAGTACATTATAGATACAAGCTCAGACCAGTTTGAGCTGTATCTTTTTGTAAGTATCGGTAATATAAAGATATTTAAAAATGGCTGTCCCAATGGGGTCTTGTCCACCACCATTTAAAAAAAGCCCTCTTTGTGAGGGCTTTTATTATAAAGATTATGGCTTTGCTTAATTTTTTGACAGTTCCTTTAGCAATCCATATATAGATTCTTTGATTTTGGCATCTTTTATACGTTCTAAATTAGATAAAA